>NZ_CP099760.1:3841500-4555000 GCF_040760005.1 Pseudomonas sp. stari2 | reverse complement strand
CACCAATTTTGTGTGGGAAACACCTGTAGAAATACGGGGCCATAGCTCAGCTGGGAGAGCGCCTGCCTTGCACGCAGGAGGTCAGCGGTTCGATCCCGCTTGGCTCCACCACTACTGCTTCTGAAGTTTGAAAGCTTAGAAATGAGCATTCCATCAGATGATGATGAATGTTGATTTCTAGTCTTTGACTAGATCGTTCTTTAAAAATTTGGGTATGTGATAGAAAGATAGACTGAGATCCACTTTCACTGGTGGTGATCAGGCTAAGGTAAAATTTGTGAGTTCTCTTAGTTGAGAAATTCGAATTTTCGGCGAATGTCGTCTTCACAGTATAACCAGATTGCTTGGGGTTATATGGTCAAGTGAAGAAGCGCATACGGTGGATGCCTTGGCAGTCAGAGGCGATGAAAGACGTGGTAGCCTGCGAAAAGCTTCGGGGAGTCGGCAAACAGACTTTGATCCGGAGATGTCTGAATGGGGGAACCCAGCCATCACAAGATGGTTATCTTGCACTGAATACATAGGTGCAAGAGGCGAACCAGGGGAACTGAAACATCTAAGTACCCTGAGGAAAAGAAATCAACCGAGATTCCCTTAGTAGTGGCGAGCGAACGGGGACTAGCCCTTAAGTGGCTTTGAGATTAGCGGAACGCTCTGGAAAGTGCGGCCATAGTGGGTGATAGCCCTGTACGCGAAAGTCTCTTAGTCATGAAATCGAGTAGGACGGAGCACGAGAAACTTTGTCTGAATATGGGGGGACCATCCTCCAAGGCTAAATACTACTGACTGACCGATAGTGAACTAGTACCGTGAGGGAAAGGCGAAAAGAACCCCGGAGAGGGGAGTGAAATAGATCCTGAAACCGTATGCGTACAAGCAGTGGGAGCAGACTTTGTTCTGTGACTGCGTACCTTTTGTATAATGGGTCAGCGACTTATTTTCAGTGGCGAGCTTAACCGAATAGGGGAGGCGTAGCGAAAGCGAGTCTTAATAGGGCGTCTAGTCGCTGGGAATAGACCCGAAACCGGGCGATCTATCCATGGGCAGGTTGAAGGTTAGGTAACACTGACTGGAGGACCGAACCGACTACCGTTGAAAAGTTAGCGGATGACCTGTGGATCGGAGTGAAAGGCTAATCAAGCTCGGAGATAGCTGGTTCTCCTCGAAAGCTATTTAGGTAGCGCCTCATGTATCACTGTAGGGGGTAGAGCACTGTTTCGGCTAGGGGGTCATCCCGACTTACCAAACCGATGCAAACTCCGAATACCTACAAGTGCCGAGCATGGGAGACACACGGCGGGTGCTAACGTCCGTCGTGAAAAGGGAAACAACCCAGACCGTCAGCTAAGGTCCCAAAGTTATGGTTAAGTGGGAAACGATGTGGGAAGGCTTAGACAGCTAGGAGGTTGGCTTAGAAGCAGCCACCCTTTAAAGAAAGCGTAATAGCTCACTAGTCGAGTCGGCCTGCGCGGAAGATGTAACGGGGCTCAAACCATACACCGAAGCTACGGGTATCACGCAAGTGATGCGGTAGAGGAGCGTTCTGTAAGCCTGTGAAGGTGAGTTGAGAAGCTTGCTGGAGGTATCAGAAGTGCGAATGCTGACATGAGTAACGACAATGGGTGTGAAAAACACCCACGCCGAAAGACCAAGGTTTCCTGCGCAACGTTAATCGACGCAGGGTTAGTCGGTCCCTAAGGCGAGGCTGAAAAGCGTAGTCGATGGAAAACAGGTTAATATTCCTGTACTTCTGGTTATTGCGATGGAGGGACGGAGAAGGCTAGGCCAGCTTGGCGTTGGTTGTCCAAGTTTAAGGTGGTAGGCTGAGATCTTAGGTAAATCCGGGATCTTAAGGCCGAGAGCTGATGACGAGTTGCCTTTAGGCGACGAAGTGGTTGATGCCATGCTTCCAAGAAAAGCTTCTAAGCTTCAGATAACCAGGAACCGTACCCCAAACCGACACAGGTGGTTGGGTAGAGAATACCAAGGCGCTTGAGAGAACTCGGGTGAAGGAACTAGGCAAAATGGCACCGTAACTTCGGGAGAAGGTGCGCCGGTGAGGGTGAAGGACTTGCTCCGTAAGCCCATGCCGGTCGAAGATACCAGGCCGCTGCGACTGTTTATTAAAAACACAGCACTCTGCAAACACGAAAGTGGACGTATAGGGTGTGACGCCTGCCCGGTGCCGGAAGGTTAATTGATGGGGTTAGCTAACGCGAAGCTCTTGATCGAAGCCCCGGTAAACGGCGGCCGTAACTATAACGGTCCTAAGGTAGCGAAATTCCTTGTCGGGTAAGTTCCGACCTGCACGAATGGCGTAACGATGGCGGCGCTGTCTCCACCCGAGACTCAGTGAAATTGAAATCGCTGTGAAGATGCAGTGTATCCGCGGCTAGACGGAAAGACCCCGTGAACCTTTACTATAGCTTTGCACTGGACTTTGAATTTGCTTGTGTAGGATAGGTGGGAGGCTTTGAAGCGTGGACGCCAGTTCGCGTGGAGCCATCCTTGAAATACCACCCTGGCAACTTTGAGGTTCTAACTCAGGTCCGTTATCCGGATCGAGGACAGTGTATGGTGGGTAGTTTGACTGGGGCGGTCTCCTCCTAAAGAGTAACGGAGGAGTACGAAGGTGCGCTCAGACCGGTCGGAAATCGGTCGTAGAGTATAAAGGCAAAAGCGCGCTTGACTGCGAGACAGACACGTCGAGCAGGTACGAAAGTAGGTCTTAGTGATCCGGTGGTTCTGTATGGAAGGGCCATCGCTCAACGGATAAAAGGTACTCCGGGGATAACAGGCTGATACCGCCCAAGAGTTCATATCGACGGCGGTGTTTGGCACCTCGATGTCGGCTCATCACATCCTGGGGCTGAAGCCGGTCCCAAGGGTATGGCTGTTCGCCATTTAAAGTGGTACGCGAGCTGGGTTTAGAACGTCGTGAGACAGTTCGGTCCCTATCTGCCGTGGACGTTTGAGATTTGAGAGGGGCTGCTCCTAGTACGAGAGGACCGGAGTGGACGAACCTCTGGTGTTCCGGTTGTCACGCCAGTGGCATTGCCGGGTAGCTATGTTCGGAAAAGATAACCGCTGAAAGCATCTAAGCGGGAAACTTGCCTCAAGATGAGATCTCACTGGAACCTTGAGTTCCCTGAAGGGCCGTCGAAGACTACGACGTTGATAGGTTGGGTGTGTAAGCGCTGTGAGGCGTTGAGCTAACCAATACTAATTGCCCGTGAGGCTTGACCATATAACACCCAAGCAATTTGACTACTCGAAAGAGCATCAGATTGCGGTGTGTGAAGACGCAATGAACCGAAAGTTCGATGCTCACAAAACACCGAAAACTATCCCATACCCAATTTGCTGAAGCGAGGCCAGCCGGCCACGAGTCAGTACCCGAATTTCTTGACGACCATAGAGCGTTGGAACCACCTGATCCCATCCCGAACTCAGAAGTGAAACGATGCATCGCCGATGGTAGTGTGGGGTTTCCCCATGTGAGAGTAGGTCATCGTCAAGATTAAATTCCGAAACCCCAATTGCGAAAGCAATTGGGGTTTTGTTTTGCCCGCAGGAAAGTACTCGACCGTCGTAACAGCAACCATTGGGGAAATCCCTCTGAAATGACCGCCCGGTTTTTGGTATGGTGCAGCTCGTTTTTTAATGGACTGATGTCATGCCCAAGGATCGGCGCTCATTTTTTGTCAAAGAGTGGCTGCAGAAATGCCCGAACCCATCCCTATCAAGGATCACGAAAAAGAGACACGACTGGTCAACAAACGCCTGATCGCCTGTGCCTTGTTCGTCTTCGCCGTCAGTTGCGCCTTGGTTGTGCGCCTGTACATCCTGCAAGTCGTCGAGTTCGACTATCACTCGACCATCTCCGAAAACAACCGCGTCCATGTCCTGCCGATCCCGCCGACACGTGGCCTGATCTACGATCGTAATGGCGTATTGCTGGCCGATAACCGTCCCAGCTATAACCTGACGATCACAAGAGAACGTGCGACTGACGTCAACCAGGAGCTGAACGAAGTCATCAGCCTCCTGCACCTGCCCGCCGAGGATCGCACGGTCTTCGACAAGGCGATGAAGCAGTCGCGCCATCCGTTTACTCCGGTAACCCTGTTCTATGAGCTGACCGAAGAACAGATCGCTGTACTCGCCGTCAACGAGTTTCGCCTGCCGGGCCTGGATGTCGAACCGCAGTTCGTCCGTAACTACCCGCTCGGTGCGCACTTCGCACACTCGATCGGCTACGTCGGACGCATCAACGAAAAAGAATCCAAGACCCTCGATTCGGTCGAATACCGTGGCACGCAGTCCATCGGCAAGACTGGCATCGAACGCTTCTACGAACCGCAACTGCACGGTCACGTCGGATACGAGGAAGTGGAAACCAACGCTCAGGGCCGCGTATTGCGGGTCCT
This sequence comes from Pseudomonas sp. stari2, assembly GCF_040760005.1. NCBI lineage: Bacteria > Pseudomonadati > Pseudomonadota > Gammaproteobacteria > Pseudomonadales > Pseudomonadaceae > Pseudomonas > Pseudomonas sp. Stari2. The sequence goes on along the minus strand of NZ_CP099760.1, from coordinate 4,550,570 downwards.
GAAACATACCGATCCGATTCCCGGCAAAAACATTGTCCTGAGCCTCGACATCAAGCTCCAGGAAGCCGCCGAAGCCGCATTGGGTGATCGTCGTGGTTCGGTGGTTGCACTGGATCCATCGACCGGAGAAGTGCTGGCCATGGTCAGCAACCCGAGCTTCGACCCCAATCTGTTTGTGACCGGTATCAGCTCCAAGGAATACTCGGCGCTGCGTGACTCCATCGACCGGCCGCTGTTCAACCGCGTACTGCGCGGCCTGTACGCGCCCGGTTCGACGATCAAACCAGAGGTGGCGATTGCCGGACTCGACGCTGGCGTGGTCACGCCACAGACCCGCGTCTTCGATCCTGGCTATTACCAATTGCCGGATTTCGACCACAAGTACCGCAACTGGAACCACAGCGGTGACGGCTGGGTGGACATGGACGCAGCGATCATGCGCTCCAACGACACCTACTTCTACGACCTGGCGCACAAGCTCGGTATCGATCGCCTGCACGACTACATGGCAATGTTCGGTCTCGGCGAGAAAGTCTCGCTCGACATGTTCGAAGAGTCTCCAGGCCTGATGCCTTCCCAGGCCTGGAAGCGCGCCACGCGCCGGCAAGCCTGGTTCCCCGGTGAGACGGTGATCCTCGGCATCGGCCAGGGCTACATGCAGGTCACGCCGCTGCAACTGGCTCAGGCCACTGCACTGATTGCCAACAAGGGCGTATGGAATCGTCCACATCTGGCCAAGACTGTCGACGGTGTACCGCCGGTGGATGAGCACCCGATGCCGAACATCCTGCTCAAGGACCCGCGCGACTGGGATCAGGTCAACCACGGCATGCAGATGGTGATGCACGACGCCCGAGGTATCGCCCGCGCTGCTGCAGCCGGTGCGCAATACCGCATCGCCGGCAAGAGTGGTACGGCGCAGGTGGTGGCGATCAAGCAAGGTGAGCGCTACAACCGCGAGAAAACCCTCGAGCGTCATCGTGACAACGCCTTGTTCGTCGGCTTTGCCCCGGCCGAGCATCCGAAAATCGCGATTTCGGTGATGATCGAAAACGGCGAGGCAGGTGGCCGAGTCGCAGGCCCCGTGGTGCGGCAGATCATGGACGCCTGGCTACTCGATCAGGACGGTCACCTCAAACCTCAATACGCTGCGCCGACCAAGGCGCCGGGTGATCCACACGTGTAATTCACTGCAGCTTCACAGCACAGGCTCACGCAAGCTGAGCATGTGCTGGAAGCTGTCGAGGAACACCGTTTCAGCCTGAGTCATCTTCTGCTCGCGATTCCACAGCAGCTGGATATCGAAATCCACCACCCCGTCCTCCGGCGGCAAGCGCCACAGCAGACCCTGCTCGACATCCCGTCGCACCAGGTGCGTCGGCAGACAACCAATACCAAACCCCGCACAGATCAGGCGGTAAATTTCTTCGAAACTGGTAGATGAAGCAACGATCTTGCCGGTAAAACCCTGCTGGTCACGAAATAGTGTCAACGGCGAAAGATTGCCGCCAAGCTGATCGCTGGTAAAGCTGACGAAGTTCTCCGAAGCGAGCTGCTCAAGCGTCAGATTCTGCTGCCCGAACAGTCGATGCCGCTGCCCGCAAAAGTACGCATAGCGCTCACGAAACAGCACCCGTTGCTCTAGCCTTGGTTGAGGCAGACGACATAATCCGACACCGACCGTGGCGGTCTTTTGCAGCAGTGAACTGATGATGTTCGAGCTGCCCATCACTTCGACTTCCAGCTCGATTTTCGGGTGAGTTTCGTGGAAATCCGCAAGAAACTCGTCGTAATGCCGCGCCTGCACGCCACTGACAGTCAGGATGCGGATCTTGCCCACCACATCGTCGTGACGGTTCTCTAAAACGGTGCCCAATCGGGAAATGTCGCCGTAGATATCCGCCGCAATCCGCAGGACTTCCTCCCCGGTTTCCGTCAGATCAAAGCGCCGTCCGCTGCGCGCAATCAGCACACAATCCAGTTGTTCTTCGAGACGTTTCAATGCCTGACTGACCGCCGATTGGGTGATGTGCAATCGGGCGGCGGCGCGGCTCATGCTGCCTTCTTGCCCGATCACCAGATAGGTGCGAAGCAGGTTCCAGTCCAGCCGATCATTGAGAAAACGCCGTCCGACCCAGGGATTCGAGGAAGAACTCATGCAGTAGCCACGCTAATAGTAAAGATAAGTTTTTGAAAATTGACTAATCCTTTCACGGAAGCGATAAAGCCCACAAGCGCCACAGAGCGCGACCGTCAGCTGCCTCGACACCTGCCCAAAACTATAAATACACAGGGTTCTTGCATGCACACCACCGCTCAGCCGCGTCGCGCCGCGGCCGCTGCCTTCATTGGCACGACCATCGAATTCTACGATTTCTACATCTACGCCACCGCCGCCGCGCTTGTGCTCGGGCAAGTGTTCTTTCCCAGCAGCGACCCGGTGACCAGCACGCTCGCCGCGTTCGGCAGTTTCGCCGTTGGTTTCATCGCCCGCCCGATGGCCGGCATGGTGTTCGGCCATCTGGGCGATCGCCTCGGTCGCAAGAAAATGCTGCTGGTGACCATGGCGTTGATGGGCCTGGCCACTGCTGGCATCGGCCTGTTGCCGAGTTATGCCAGCGTCGGTATCTGGGCGCCAATCGGTCTGATAATCCTGCGCTTGATTCAGGGCATCTCCGTCGGGGGCGAGTGGGGCGGGGCGGTGTTGATGGCCAGCGAACATGCGCCGGTCAAGCGCAAGACCTTCTACGCCTCCTTTGCGCAACTCGGCAGCCCGGCGGGTTTGCTGCTGGCACTGATCGCGTTCCGTCTGGTGACGTCGCTGTCGCCGGAGGACTTCCTCGCCTGGGGCTGGCGTCTGCCGTTCCTCGCCAGCGGCGTACTGATGATGGTCGGCTTGATGATCCGTTCCGGTGTGCATGAATCGCCGGAGTTCGCCAAGGCCAAAGACAACAACGAAACCGCCCAGTATCCAGTGAAGGACGTTATCCGACAGTGCTGGCGGCAGATCCTGTTCGCTGCCGCCGCCGTGACCATCGGCTCTGCCGGATTTTTCTTCACCAATACCTTCATGATCACCTACGTCACCCAGTATCAGGGCATCCCACGAGCGACCATTCTCGACTGCCTGTTCCTGGTGACGGTCATTCAATTGCTCTCGCAACCGCTGTCGGCGCTGCTGGCCGAACGCATTGGCGAAGGGCGGTTCCTGATGCTGGTGGCATTGCTGTGCATGGTCACGCCGTACCCGATGTTCCTGCTCGTCGGCACTCAAAACATTCTGTTGATGACCCTCGGCATCGCCATCGCGGTGGTGATCCTCTCGGCGCTATATGCGGTGATCGCCGGGTACATGACCCAGGCCTTCCCGGTACACCTGCGCTACTCGGGCATTTCCATCGCTTACCAGTTGAGCTGTGCGGTTGCCGGCGGTACCACGCCGCTGATCGGCACGCTGCTGGCCAGCAAGTTTTCCGGGCAATGGTTGCCGCTGGCGATGTTCTTCACGCTGTTGTCGGCCCTGTCGTTGATCGGTGTCTGCGGCCTCGCGCGTCTGCGGGCCAACCCGGCCGTCCTTCACACAAACAAAGAGGTGTATTCGTGAGTAAACCCGCCCACATCGACCCGATCGAATGGCAAGCCCGTTGTGAGCTCGCCGCGCTGTACCGATTGATCGCGCACTTTCGCATGACCGACCTGATCGACACTCATATCACCCTGCGGATTCCGGGGCCGGAGCATCATTTCCTGATCAACCGCTACGGCGTGATCTTTGACCGCATGCGCGCTTCCGATCTGGTGCGCATCGATCAGGACGGGCGCATCGTCGACCCTGAATACGCCGGGCATCGGGTCAACGCTGCCGGCTTCGTGATCCACTCGGCAATCCACATGGCGCGGCCGGATCTGAACTGCGTGATTCACACCCACACCGCTGCGGGCATGGCCGTCGCCGCGCAGAAGCAAGGCCTGCTGCCGATCAGTCAGCACGCGCTGAAGTTCTACGGAAAACTGGCTTACCACACCTACGAAGGCATCGCGCTGTCGCTGGATGAGCGCGAGCGGCTGATCGCCGATCTCGGCCCGCATCGCGCGATGATCCTGCGCAATCACGGCTTGCTGGTCGGTGGTTCCGGCGTGGCCCAGGCATTCCAGGAAATCCACTTCCTGGAGCGTGCCTGTCAGGCCCAGGTCCAAGCGCTGGCCGGCGGTTGCGAGCTGCATTTCCCGTCGCCGGAAGTCTGCGCCCACACCGCCGAACAGTTCGACCGCGATGAACAGGACAACATCATCGACCTGGCCTGGGAGGCCGCACTGACCCTGATCGAATCCCAGCGCGAGTCCTATCTGTCATGAACACCGTTGCACTGATGTCCCGTGACACGCTGTTGCTCAAACAATTGCAGGAAGCCTTTGCCCGCCGTGCGCCGCAGCTGTCAGCGGTGCTGGCCGATGATCCACGGGCGGCGAATGCGCAGATCGCGGCGTGCTGGTTTCCGCTGCCAGGCAGTCTTGCCGCGTTACCCAATCTGCAAGTGATTCACTCGGTCGCTGCCGGCATCGATCATCTGGAGCACGATCCGTCGTGCCCGGACCTGCCGGTGTGCCGGGTGGTCGATCCCGGCCATCGTCAGGGCATGACCGAGTACGTGCGCTGGGCGGTGATCCACTTTCATCGTGGCTTCGATCAGGTGCTGGAGCAACAGCGCCAGCAGCATTGGGAGAGACCGCTGCAACGCCCGGCCCATGAGTTTCGGATCGGCGTGATGGGCCTCGGCTCGCTCGGGAGCGCAATCGCCCAAGACCTGGCAACCGCCGGTTACGGCGTACGTGGCTGGGCGCGCAGCAGCAAGGATCTGCCGGGCGTGCAGACCTTCGCCGGCACTGATGCCTTCAATCCATTTCTCGACGGCGTGGAATTGCTGATCAATCTGCTGCCGCTGACTCACGAGACACGCGGCATCCTCAATCGCCAGACCTTCGAACGACTGGCCAACGGCGCGGCACTGATCAACGTCGGACGCGGCGGGCATCTGAACATCGAGGATCTGCAACAGGCGCTGGCCCGTGGAAAACTGCGCGGGGCGCTGCTCGATGTCTTCGAACAGGAACCGCTGCCCGCCAGCCATTCTCTGTGGAAAACCTCGGGAGTGACCATCACACCGCACATGGCTTCGGCGGCGTCTCACGACTGCATCGCCGAGCAGATCGCCGAGAACTTCCGCCGTCTGAATGCCGGCGAGCCTTTGCTCAACAGCGCGGATCGACTGCTCGGTTACTGATCCGCCAGACAGGCCTGCAAGCGCTCGATGAACAGCGTCTCGGCGCGGCTCATGCGCTGATCGCGGTTCCACAGCAGATGAATGTCGACATCGGCAATCCCTTCGTGGGGCGGCAGGCGCCAGAGCAATCCGGCCTCGACGTCCGCCGCCACCACGTGCTCCGGCAGGCAGCCGATGCCGAACCCGGCAATCACCAGTCGCCGCACTTCCTCCAGGCTCGGCGATGAGGCAACGATACGTCCGCTGAAGCCTTGCTGATCACGAAAAATCGTCAACGGCGAAAGCATCCCGCCAATCTGGTCACTGGTGAAACTGACGAAATTCTCCCGCTGCAAGTCGCCTTCACCGATGTCCTGTCGGCCGAACAGCGCGTGGTGTTTGCCGCAGAAAAACGCATAACGCTGACGCAGGAACAGACGCTGTTCCAGACGCGGTTGCGGGCGGCGATTAAGGCTCAGGCCGAGGGTCGCGGTTTTCTCCTGAAGGGCGCTGACGATGTCCGAACTGCGCATCACATCGACCTCCAGATCCACCCGTGGGTACTGCCGATGAAAGTCTGCGAGAAAGTCATCGAAGCGCTCGGAAAAGATCCGGCTGATGATCAGCAGCCGCACCTTGCCGATCACTTCGTCGGCCGGCTGCTCCAGCAGGCTGCTGACCTGGGACATCTGCCCGTAGATCTCGCCGGCCAGCTCGAAGATCTGCTCGCCGACTTCGGTGAGGGCAAAGCGCGGACCGCGCCGGGCAATCAACTGGCGACCCAGTTGCTCCTCAAGACGCTTGAGCGCCTGGCTCACCGCCGGTTGGGTCAAGTGCAGACGCGCTGCGGCACGGCTGATGCTCAGCTCCTGGCCGATCACGCGGAAGGTGCGCAGCAGGTTCCAGTCGAGGCGGTCGTTGAGCAGGCGCTGGACATCGCGTTCGGCCATGGGATTTCTCGATTATAAGGCTGGGTAATAATCAGAATAATAAATAGAAAATTGACTAATCATAGCCCCGGAACGATAAATCACCTCCAGACAGGCGCCGTCAGAGCACCTCGGATTTGCCGTTTCCCTCCTGCCAGAAAAACAATCAAAGGAGCCCGACCCCATGAAGCCCCATGCTTCGAACCAGCCGCGCCGTGCGGCGGCCGCAGCCTTTATCGGCACCATGATCGAGTGGTATGACTTTTACATCTACGCCACCGCCGCCGCGCTGGTGTTCGGTGCGCTGTTCTTTCCCTCCGACGATCCGCTGTTCAGCACCATGGCCGCGTTCGGGACCTTCGCCGTGGGCTTCTTTGCCCGGCCATTGGGCGGGATCATTTTCGGCCACATCGGCGACCGCATCGGCCGCAAGAAATCCCTGATCATCACGCTGCTGATGATGGGCGTGGTCACGGTGTGCATCGGTCTATTGCCGACCTACGCGCAGATCGGCGCGGCGGCACCAGTGCTGCTGATTCTGCTGCGCATCGTCCAGGGCATCGCCGTCGGTGGCGAGTGGGGCGGGGCGGTGTTGATGGCCGGCGAGCATGCGCCGAAAGGCCGGCGCAACTTCTTCGCGTCGTTCGCGCAACTGGGCAGCCCGGCGGGTTTGATTCTGTCGCTGCTGGCCTTCAGCGCGGTGACCCGTTTGCCTGAAGAAGACCTGATGAGCTGGGGCTGGCGTCTGCCGTTCCTCGCCAGTGCGCTGTTGCTGCTGGTGGGCCTGGCAATTCGCCTGGGCGTGAACGAGTCGCCGGAATTCCTCGCCAGCCGCGAGCAGGCCAGCAAGCAAATCAAGAAAGAACAGGCGCCGGTGATGGAAGTCCTGCGTACCGCGTGGCGTCCGCTGCTGCTGTGCATTGGCGCCAACACGCTGGGCATCGCGGGGGTGTATTTCACCAACACCTTCATGATCGCCTACACCACTCAGCAACTGGCGCTGCCGCGTTCGCTGATTCTCGAATGCCTGTTCTTCGTCGCGATCATCCAGTTCTGCATTCAGCCGCTGGCCGCGTGGACGGCGGAGAAGATCGGCGCGACGCGTTTCCTGTGCCTGGTGTCGCTGTTGGCGATGGCCTCGCCGTATCCGATGTTCGTGCTGGTCAGCTCGGCCCAGGCGCCGCTGATCATCCTCGGCATCGCCCTGGCGGTAGTGTGCATGGCGTCGTTCTATGCGGTGATCGCCGGTTACGTCAGCGGCATGTTCGAGACACGCGTGCGCTACACCGCGATCTCCCTGGCCTATCAGATTTGCGGTGCGGTGGCCGGCGGCCTGACGCCGCTGATCGGCACGATGCTGGCGCACAAGTTCACCGGGCAGTGGTGGCCGATGGCAGTGTTCTACAGCCTGATCGCCGGTATCTCGCTGGTCTGCGTGCTGTCCCTCGCCCGTCGTCACGCCAGTGCCCATCGCGCGGAAATGGCCCGTGCCTGACCCGGAATTTCAGGAGAACCTCATGTTGAAAATCAATGGCGAACGCCTGTGGGCGAGCCTGATGGCCATGGCCGAAATCGGTGCGACAGCCCGAGGCGGCAGCTGCCGTCTGGCATTGAGCGACGAAGACAAGGCCGGCCGCGAACTGTTCGCCCACTGGTGCCGCGAAGCCGGCATGACCTTGAGCGTGGATGCCATCGGCAACCTGTTCGCCCGCCGCGCCGGCACCGATCCGGATGCCGCCCCGGTGATGATGGGCAGCCACCTCGACACCCAGCCCGAAGGCGGGCGTTTCGACGGTGTCTACGGCGTGCTCGCCGGGCTGGAAGTGGTGCGTTGCCTCAACGACCTCAACATCCAGACCCGCAAACCGCTGGAAGTGGCGGTGTGGACCAACGAAGAAGGCGCACGCTTCACCCCGGCCATGTTCGGCTCGGCAGTGTTCACCGGGATCATGGATCTGAACGCCGCGCTGGCGGTGCGCGATGTCGATGGCATCAGCGTTGCCGAGGCTTTGCAGCGTACCGGTTACGCCGGAGAGCGTCCGTTGGGCGGCGCGGTGGATGCGTATTTTGAAGCACACATCGAGCAGGGCCCGATCCTTGAAGACAACGCCAAGAGTATCGGCGTGGTCACGGGCGGTCAGGCGATCCGCTGGCTCGACGTGCGCGTGGAAGGCATGGCCGCCCATGCCGGCACCACGCCGATGCCGCTGCGTAAAGACGCCTTGTACGGCGTGGCGCGGATGATCCAGGCAATCGAAGGTCTGGCCACGGATTTTGCGCCGGAGGGCCTGACCACCGTCGGTGAGTTGAGCATCAACAAGTCCTCGCGCAACACCATTCCGGGGCTGGTGAATTTCACCGTCGATCTGCGTCATCACCGCGACGACGCCATTGCCGCCATGGAGCAACAAGTCCGCGCCCGCCTGCAGGCCATCGCCGATGGCCGTGGCCTGAACCTGACGATCACCCCGCACTGGATCAGCCCGGCCACGCCGTTCGACGCCGAATGCGTCGCGGCGGTGCAGGAGGCGGTGGATGCGCTGGGCTACGCTCAGCAGTCGATTGTCAGCGGCGCCGGGCATGACGCGATTCATCTGGCGCGCTACTGCCCGACGGCGATGGTGTTCATCCCGTGCGTGGGTGGCCTGAGCCACAACGAAGCCGAAGATGTGTTGCCCGAAGACGTGAAGCAGGGCACTGATGTATTGCTCAACGCCGTGCTGGCCCGCGCCGGACGAATCGAACAGGGAGCCTGAACCATGCGCAGTTTTTTCCACCCCGAACAATTGCTCCACCATCCACGTAGCTATTACTCGCGCGGACAGATGCGTACGCCGCAGGAAGTCCCCGAGCGTGCGCAACGCCTGGTGCAGGCCGCCCACGGTCTGGGCTTCAGTGTCGAGCAACCTGCCGATGCAGGCCTTGCGCCGTTGCTGGCGGTACACGGCGCCCCGTATTTGACCTTTCTTCAGGAAGCCCACGCACGCTGGAAGGAAATCCCCGAAGACTGGGGCGACGAGGTGATGTCGAACATTTTCGTCCGTGAGCCCAACGCATTGCGCGGCATCCTCGCCCAGGCGGCGCGCTATCTGGCGGACGGCAGTTGCCCGGTCGGCGAACAGACCTGGCGCTCGGCCTACTGGTCGGCGCAAAGCGCAGTGGCGGGGGCTCAGGCATTGATCGATGGCGAGCCGGCGGCTTATGCGCTGTGCCGTCCACCGGGACATCACGCACGGGCCGCAGCGGCGGGCGGTTTTTGCTACGTGAACAACGCGGCGGTGGCGGCGCAGGTGTTGCGCGACAAGTTCGATAAAGTCGCCGTGCTCGACACCGACATGCACCACGGCCAAGGCATCCAGGAAATTTTCTACGACCGCGATGACGTTCTTTACGTCTCGGTGCATGGCGATCCGACCAACTTCTATCCGGGCGTCGCCGGGTTCGCCGACGAACGCGGCAGCGGCGCAGGGGAGGGCTTTAACCTCAACCTGCCGATGGCTCATGGATCAAGCGAAGCGGATTTCCTTGGGCAACTTGAAGTCGCATCGACGGCGGTGCGGGAGTTCGGCGCCGAGGTGCTGGTGCTGTCGCTGGGCTTCGATATCTATGAACTGGACCCACAAAGCAAAGTCGCCGTGACCCGTGACGGCTTTGCAGCATTGGGTGAGCGAATCCGCAGCCTGGGCCTGCCATGCCTGATCGTGCAGGAAGGCGGCTATCACCTGGAAAGTCTCGAAGACAACGCCCGGGCGTTTTTCGTGAATACCGAGGTGTGGCAGCGCTGAGACGATCCACCTGACGAAGCGCCCTGCGGTGCTTGCCATCGCCCTGACGTTAACGTAAACATTGGCGTCAGGGCGCTGAAGTAAAGAAGCGCAAAGCGGACCGCTCCGGAGCGCTTGATGACTCTAATAAAAACAACCGATCCCAAGTCTCACCACGAAGCCCGGCTGGCCCGGGAAAAACTCCATCTCGAAGGGCAAGTCCCGGATGGCGTGTTGCGTGCGGAGATCGATGCTTCGTGGCGGCGCAGCCTGAGCCACGGCGTGCATTTCAATGGCAAGCATGAGCTGGCACTGGAATCGAACGCCAGTCTCGATGTATTGCTGGCAAGCAATCGCCTGCTGATCGATGCGGCAATACCGGCCATCGATTACCTGGCCGAACGTCAGGGCAAGGAAGGCCTGATCATCCTCGCCAATTCCGACGCCACCATCCTCGCCGTCGAGGGACGGGCCGACCGGCTCAAGGGTAGCGGTCTGCAGGACATCACCCTCGGCGCCTGCTGGAGCGAAGCTGCCCGTGGCACCAACGCCCTCGGCACGGCGCTGGTCGAAGCTCGGCCCACTCTGATCGATTGCGGCGAGCATTACCTCGACCGCCTGAGCGATTTTTCCTGCACCTCAGTGCCGATCCATTGCCCCCAGGGTGAGATTCTCGGCGTCCTCGACCTGACCCGCGAAGGCCCTCTCGGCCGCGTTCACGACAGCACCGCGCTGCTGAGCATGGCGGTCAGTCAGATCGAGAGCCGGGTCTTCAATAACAGCTTTCCCGATCAGATCGTCCTCGCCTTCCACAGTCGCCGTCAGTATCTGGAATCGCCGTGGCAAGGCCTGCTGGCGGTCAGTCTTGGCGGGCAGATTCTGGCGGTCAGCGCCCAGGCCTGTCAGTTGCTGCGAGCCGAGCGTTCGGCATTGGTCGGCAAGCGCTGCGAGGAATTCCTCGGGGTCGATGGCGTGCAGTTGCTGACCCGTCTGCAACAGGGTGGTGTCGGCAGTGTGCAGACCGCCAAGGGCGAATTTTTCTACAAGACCCTGCGAGCCCCGGCGCGTTCGGTCAACCTCGGCGGCCCGCCGCGCAGCGTGGCGAAAACCGCCAAGGCGCAACCTGATCTGGAAGCACTGGCCGGCAACAACGACCGTTATGCCCGAGCCTTGCGCATGGCCCGACAAGGACTGGCCAATGCGTTGCCGGTGTTGCTGCTCGGCGAAACCGGCACGGGTAAAGAAGTGATCGCCCGCGCCCTGCACCTGGCCGGCAGCCGCAGCGACAAACCTTTTGTGGCTGTGAACTGCGCGGCGATTCCCGAAGGCCTGATCGAGTCGGAACTGTTCGGCTATCGCGAAGGTGCGTTCACCGGATCGCGCCGTGGCGGCATGATCGGGCGTCTACAGCAGGCACACGGCGGCACGCTGTTCCTCGATGAAATCGGTGACATGCCGCTGGCCCTGCAAGCGCGGCTGCTGCGTGTTCTGCAGGATCGCAAAGTCGCGCCGCTGGGGGCCGGGGAAGAGCAGGACATCGACGTCGCGCTGATCTGCGCCACCCACCGCGACCTCAAGCGTCAGGTCGAGGACAAGCTATTCCGGGAAGACCTGTTCTACCGGGTCAACGGCATCAGCGTGATGCTTCCGGCCCTGCGTGAGCGCGATGACTTCGCCGCGCTGGTCACTCGTCTGTTGGGCAAACTCGACGCACCGAACGCCGTGTTGCACGACGACCTCAATCGCTTGCTCGCGGGTTATCACTGGCCGGGTAACATCCGCCAACTGGAAATGGTCTTGCGCACCGCGCTGGCCATGCGCGAACCCGGTGAAACGGTGCTGACCCTCGATCACCTGCCCGACAGCATGCTCGATGAACTCTCTGCCACCGAGAAACCCCAGACCGGCAGCATTCGCGAGAACGAACTGGAGATGATCCGCCAGTCCCTCGACACCCATCAGGGCAATGTCTCGGCTGCGGCCGACGCTCTGGGCATCAGCCGCGCGACCCTGTACCGCAAACTCAAACAGTTGCGCTCGTGATGCAGCGCCTGTTCGTGCGGCTGATCGACAGCCAGAACCCCGCCGCGCTGCAAGCGGCATTGCGTTGGTTGTATGGGTTCGTGCGGCCGCAGCGGCTTGCGATTGCCGGACTGCTCGGTCTGTCGGTGTGCGCGTCGCTGCTGGTGCTGGTGCAGCCGTGGCTGGTCAAGCTGCTGATCGACGACGGCCTGCTGGCACGCAACTTCCCGATGCTGGTAATGATCGCGGTGCTGATGATCATCGCGGGACTGCTCGGCACGGCGTTGTCGGGGATCAACCGTTATCTGCACACGCGGCTGTCCGGGCGGATTCTGTTTGCTCTGCGCGATGATCTTTACCGGCATTTGCAGAAGCTGTCGCCGAGCTTCTACGGCCATCGGCGGATCGGTGATCTCATGTCGCGGCTGGATGGCGATGTGGCGGAGATTCAGCGCTTCGCCGTGGACTCGTTGTTCTCGGCGGTGTCGAGTGTGATTGGCCTGGTAGTGGCGATAGCGATGTTGTTCACCCTGTCGTGGAAACTCTCGTTGCTGGCGCTGGTGCTGATCCCGCTCGACGTGCTGTGGCTGCGCTGGATGCGGCGCAAGGTCGAGCGCGACGTGCGGCAGTTGCGCGAGCGTTCGGCGGACATGTCGTCGTTCATGGTCGAGACCCTTCCGGTGATGAAATTCATCCAGTCCGCCGGCCAGCAACAGCGTGAAGCACGGCGTCTGGAAAACCTCGGGCAAGGCTACATGAACCAGTTGCTGCGGCTGCAAGTCACCGAGTTTTTCACCCAGGCCGTGCCTGGCACCTTGACCTCGCTGTCCCGCGCCTGCGCTTTTTTGATCGGTGGCTATTGGGTGGTACAGGGCACCTGGCAGCTCGGCGCGCTGATCGCGTTTTCCACCTATCTTGGGATGGCGGTCGGGCCGGTGCAGAGCCTGTTGGGATTGTACGTGGCAATCCAGCGCATGACCGTCAGTCTGGGGCGAGTCATGGAGTTGCGCGGCGAAGAGCCCACCGTGTTTTCACCGGTCACGCCGAAACCGTTTCCGACTTCGGGGGAGCTGCGTTTCGACACGGTGCACTTCAGCCATCCGGGTCGCCCAAGCACATTGAGCGGCATCGAGGCGACGATTCCCTACGGTCTGAAAGTCGCCTTGAGCGGCGGCTCCGGTGTCGGCAAATCGACGCTGATCGATCTGCTGCAACGGCATCATGATCCGCAGTCCGGGCGAGTGTTGCTCGGCGAGGTGGATTTGCGTGAACTTGAACTGTTCGAACTGCGCCGGCGCATTGCCGTGGTCAGTCAGGACATCGTGCTGTTTCGCGGCAGCCTCGCCGACAACCTGGCCTACGCGGTGCCGGACGCCAGCCGCGAGGCCATCGCCGAGGTCGCACGGCTGGCGCAACTCGACAGCTTGATCGCGTCGCTGCCCGAAGGCCTCGACAGCCCGCTGGGCGAGCGCGGTCAGCAGTTGTCCGGCGGGCAGAAACAGCGCATCGCGATTGCCCGGGCGCTGTTGCAGGATCCGCTGATTCTGGTGCTCGACGAAGCCACATCGGCAGTCGATGAAGCCACCGAGCGCGAGGTGATCGAAGCCATCGACCGGTTATTTGCCGGGCGCACACGAATCCTTATCAGCCACCGCCCCTCGACCCTGGCCGATGCTGACCTGCGTTTCGAGTTGCTCGACGGTGTACTCATTTCGAAAACGGTGCTGCATGAAGCCTGAATTGCGTATCGGTGTGGTCGACAGCGGACACTCGGCTGCGCAACGGGTGCAGGTGGTTGCCGGGCGACGGTTCTCATTGCTGGAGGACGGTCTGGCCGAATCGGATCTGCGCGACGATCCGCTTGGTCATGGCAGCGCGGTGATCGAGGCGATCAGCCGTCGCGCACCGGCCGCGCAGATTTGTGTGGCTCAGGTGTTCGATCAACGCGGTGTCACCAGCGCCTTGCAGATTTCTGCGGCCATCGATTGGCTGGTGGCGCAGGACGTGCGGCTGATCAATCTGAGCCTTGGCCTGCGTCAGGATCGCAGTCTGTTGCGCCAAGCCTGCGCGGCGGCGGTGGCTCGTGGAGTGTTGCTGTGTGCATCGAGCCCGGCGCAGGGCGCGGCGGTGTTTCCGGCCAGTTATCCGCAAGTATTGCGGGTGACCGGTGACGCCCGTTGCACCGATGAACAGTGGTCCTGGCTCGACAGTGCACAGGCGGATTTTGCCGCGTGTGTTCGTGGCACCTATCCGGGGCAGTCCGGGGCCAGTCTGGGGTGTGCCGCGTTGAGCGGTCACATTGCCCGCTATTTGCTGGAGCATCCTCAGGCGAGCAATGCCGAGGTCATTGATTGGCTGAAACAGCACGCTCGTTATCGCGGCCCTGAACGGCGTTTCGGCCCATGACGCCGATCCTGATTCTCGGTGCCGGGTCGGCTGGTGCAGCGGTTGCGTTGGGGCTTCGACGCTTGGGTTACACGGTGACACTGGTCAGCGAATGGCGCCGCTTTGCGGCGCTCGAAGGCGTGTCGCAACGGGTGCTGGAGGCGTTGCGCGGTGCCGGGTTGAATCATGCGCTGGCGGACGCCACGTTGCCGTCCCGGCGACAGGTTTCGTGGAATGGCCAGCAGCATGCGCAGAACATCGAGTTTCTGCTGGATCGTCCGACCTTCGATCGTGGTTTGCGTGAAGACTTGCGGCTGGCCGGCGTCGAGGTGATTGAAGGGCGAATCCTGACTGTGCAGTCCTCGGGGGACGGTCATCGAGTCGAGCTCGACCGTGGTGAGACACTGACGGCGGATTTCCTGGTGGAGGCCCGGGGGCGACAGGCACCGGCATCCGGCAAAGGCCTGCGCGGACCGGAGACGGTCAGCCTGCTCAATCGTTGGCAAGGGGCACCGGGTGTGACCGCCAGTGCCGTGGAAAGCCTTGAAGATGGTTGGGCGTGGATGGCGCGGCGGGATGACGGCCAATGTTATTGGCAATGGACCATGGACGTGGCGAGCGCCGGGTTGCCGGGCAAGGCGCAGTTGCTCGATTACTGCCGCACGCGGCGTCAGGCTTCGGATTTTGCTCAAGCGTTCTTTGCTAGTGGCGTGGAGTCGGAGTTGCAACTGCACGCTCGCAGCAGCACGGCGATTCTTGCGCCGCAGGTCTGCGGTGAAAACTGGATTCGTGTCGGCGATGCGGCGATGGCAGTGGACCCGCTGTCCGGCAACGGGATTTTTCAGTCGCTGTCCTCGGCGTTGCAGGCGCCGGTGGTGATCAATACGTTGCTGCGCAAACCGGAACGAGCAGCCTTGGCGCAACGTTTTCATCGGCAACGGGTGGAGCAATTGTTCCTGCGCTTTGCGCGCATCGGCCGGGACTTTTATGCCGATGAACAGCGTTGGCTTGATCAGCCATTCTGGCAGGCGCGGCGGCATTGGCCCGACGCGGAAGTAGCCCATGCAGCGGCGGATTTTGCCGCATTACGCATCGAGCGGATGCCGGTGTTGCGTGACGGGTTTGTCGATGAAACCGAGGTGGTGATTACGGCGGAACAGCCGCTGGGGATCTGGCATGTGCAAGGCGTGGAGCTGGCGCCGCTGGTAAGGCGCTTGCGCGATGAGCCGGCGGATCGGGCGCTGGCGGGGTTGACGCGTGAGCAGGGACGAGCCGTTCGCGGGTGGCTGTTGGCTCAGGGTTTCAAACCCTGAGCCAAGAGCCCAGTTATTACAATTTGATCAACACCGACTTCAACTCGGTGTAATGCTCGATCGCCGCATACCCCATCTCGCGCCCGACCCCGGACATCTTGTAGCCGCCAAACGGCAGCGCCGGATCCAGCGCACTGTGGCAGTTGACCCACACCGATCCCGACTTGATCCGTGGAATCATCCGGTGCACTGCCGCCAGGTCGTTCGACCAGATGCTGGCGCCCAGACCGTAAGGACTGTCGTTGGCCATGCGCAGTGCATCCGCCTCGTCATCGAATGGAATCGCCACCAGCACCGGCCCGAAGATCTCTTCCTGCACCAGCGAATGCTGCTGGTCTACATCGACAATCACCGTCGGTTTGACGAAGAACCCCGGCCCGAATTGCTCGCCGCCGCAGGCGATGGTTGCGCCGCTTTCCCGGCCCATTTCGATGTAGTTGTAGACCCGCTCCTGCTGGCGCGCGGAAATCAGCGGGCCCATTTCCACGCTCGGGTCGAGGCCGTTGCCGAGTTTCATCGCATTGGCGATGTCGCTGATGTCGGCCACCACATTGTCGAAATGCTTGCGCTGCACATACAGCCTGGAGCCTGCACAGCAGACCTGGCCCTGGTTGAAAAATATCGCACTGGCCGCACCCGCTGCGGCGGTTTTCAGGTCGGCGTCGGCCATGACGATGGTCGGTGATTTACCGCCCAGTTCCAGGGTGACCCGGGTCATCGAATCCATGGCAATCTTGCCGATCTGCTTGCCGACGGCGGTGGAGCCGGTGAAGGTCAGTTTGTCGACCAGCGGGTTGTGGGTCAGGGCGGAACCGGCGGTGATGCCGGTGCCGGTGACCACGTTGAACACGCCTTCCGGATAACCCGCCTCCAGTACCAGTTCCGCCAGTTTCAGCGCGGTCAGCGGGGTTTCGTCGGCCGGTTTGAGCACCACGGTGCAACCGGTGGCCAGCGCCGGGCCGAGTTTCCAGCAGGCCAGCAGCAGCGGAAAATTCCAGGCGACGATGGCGCCGACCACGCCCACGGCTTCGCGGCGGATGAAACTGTGGAACTGATCGCCGGGCATCAACGGCAGTGAAACGTCGACACTGGAACCTTCGATCTTGGTGGCCCAGCCAGCCATGTAACGCAGGAAGTCGATGGCCAGTTGCACGTCCATCACTTGCGCCACGGCAGCGCTCTTGCCGTTGTTCAGGCATTCCAGTTGTGCCAGCAGTTCGGCGTCGCGCTGCATAAGGTCGGCGAGTTTCCACAACAGGTTCTGCCGTTCACGCGGGCGGGTGCGGCTCCACGCTGAATCATCGAAGGCTTGTCGGGCGGCGAGCACCGCACGGTCGACATCTTCCGGTGTGGCGCGTGGCACCACACACAACGCTTCGCCAGTGGCTGGGTTGTGCAGCGGCATGGTCTGGCCGTCGGCGGCTTCGACCCAGTCGCCGCCGATCAGCATGCGCGGCGGGCGCTGGATGAAGGCCGAGGTGGCAGGAAGCAGATAGGGCAGGGGCATGGTGAAGACCTCTTGTTGTTTGTAGACGTGAGGAGGGCTTCGCAACGGCTGTGCCAAAGGCGTGAAGTTGCTGCGCGGGCCGCGCCGCGCCGGGCTTGTGGCAGTGCAGCGATAACACGGCGGCAAGGTTTTATTCTCAAAAAGCGACAACCGGTGAGACGTGGTGCCACCGGTCGGAGGTTCTGCCACTTGCTCTGGGTGCGGATAAACTTTCCCGTTGGGAGGATGCATGCATTCAGGTCTGGATCACCCGACCGGGAGGTGGCGACGATGATTTCAACCCTGGAAATCCAAAACATTATCGAACACAGTTTTCAACCGCTGGTCTGCACCTGCAGTGTGGCAGCGGATCAGTCGCTGACGATCCGTGTCTGCGATTGCATGACCGGCAAGGTCGAATTGCTGGCCAGCCATGTCCCGCTGTGGACGCTGGACAGCACCCACGCGCTGGCCACGCTGATTGCCGATATGCGCCTGGAAATCGAGGCGCACAAGAGCCGGGAACCCATGTACTACATCTGAATCAACCCGCCCGCGAGAGGCGGGCGGGGGGGGGCGAAAACGTCAACAGGCGACCTTGCGGGATATTTCCTGAAAGGTGTGGCTGTCGGCGGCGATCAGCATCCGGCGCTGATCCTTGAGGGTGGCCAGGAACGTCACTTCGGTTTCGTGACCGGCCAGCATGAACCCGGCAATGGCACCGATGGGCCCCAGCAGCATCGCACCGGCCACGCCATAGCCGATGACATCCTTGAAGTTGTTGATCGACTCTTCGTTGGCTACTTCCAGCGTCTTGATCGATGACAGCGGGAGGGTAAGACCCGGCCAGGGATGCAGCGATGTTCTCAGCGTAAAGTTGCCGTCCCTGTACTCTCCGTCACCCTGCAGAAAGTCCCCCGCCAGGACTGTGATGTTGGCCATTACAGATCTCCTTTTCGGCATTCGGTGAACCACCATTTCGCGCCTGGGCACGGGTGTCGTCAATCGTCGGGCGATGAGCTGCGCTGTGGCACAACAGCCGCTGCTGTCGCCCGTGGCTATGCTTGTCTCACACTGCAACAACTGTCGCGAAATTGGACGCCGGGCCATACCCCGGACGCTGGCGCGACGCAGTGATCTTCACGTAACTGCTTGATTGAAAAGCTTATCGGCAAGCTGGCACGCTCCGTGTATTGCTCACAACAGACGTTTCGCTTGCCTCCGTTCGTGCATCGCCGCGAACGGCAGAAACCATAAAAACGATAAGCCACAACAATAAGAAAGCACCGTGCGAGGTTCGACGTTGATGAAGAGAAAACTCCGATCAGGCATGAGCGCCAGTTTGCTGGCCGTGGCCGCTTGTGTGGCCCTGCATTCGCCCCACAGCCTGGCAGCCCGCGACGCCCAGACCATCCTCAAGGAGACCTGCCAGGGTTGTCACACCCCTGAAGCCGGCGACCAGTTGAGCCGCATCAGCCACCAGCGCAAGACCCCGGAAGGCTGGCTGATGAGCATTGCCCGCATGCAGACCATGCACGGTTTGCAGATCAGCGATGAAGACCGTCGGACGCTGGTCAAATACCTGGCCGACACCCAGGGCCTGGCACCCAGCGAAACCGATGGCGTGCGTTACGCGCTGGAACGACGGCTGAACACCGTCGAGCAGTTCGACGAGAAAACCGCGCAAATGTGCGGCCGCTGCCACTCCGGTGCGCGGATCGCCCTGCAACGGCGTCCGGCTCAGGAATGGGAGCGCCTTGTGAACTTCCACCTCGGCCAATGGCCGTCGCTGGAGTATCAGGCGCTGGCCCGTGATCGCGACTGGTTCGATATCGCCCGCAAGGAAATGGTCCCGCTGCTGGCCAAGCGTTATCCGCTGGACAATCCTGCATGGCAGGCCTGGATCAAAACCGCACCGAAAGCCGAAGCGCTGGTCGGCGACTGGAGCTTCAGCGGCCACCTGCCGGGCAAGGGTGAACTGGCCGGCACCATGACCGTCGCCGCCGATGGCAGCGACACCTTCAAGGTTGCCGTCAAAGGCCAGTACGCCGATGGCAGCCCGTTCAACGGCGATGGCAGTGCGATCCTCTACAGCGGCTACGAATGGCGCGGCAACGTGACCGTCGATGGCGTGACCATGCGCCAGGTGTTCGCCGCACAAGGCAACGCCATGCAAGGCCGGATGTTCGAGGCCGAGCACGATGAGCGTGGCCTGGACTTCGTCGCCGCCAAACAGGGTTCGCAGCGCTTGCTGGCGGTGCAGCCGGGTTATGTGAAGGCCGGCAGCGAAACCGAAGTGACCCTGATCGGCAGCGGTTTGAGCGGCAAGCCGAATTTCGGCAAAGGTGTGGATGTAGTCGAAGTGGTCGAGCAGAACGCCGAGCGGATCAAGGTCAAAGTCAAAGCCGTAGCCAATGCCCAGCCGGGCCTGCGCGCCGTCAGCGTCGGGAGGCTGAAAGGCCCGAGCCTGTCGGTGTACAGCACGATCGCTTCGGTCAAAGTGGTGCCGGAATTCTCGGTGGCGCGGATCGGCGAGGGCGGTGGTTCGACGCCGAAAGTCCAGGGCCGCTTCGACGCCGAAGCCTGGGGCAAGGGCGCCGACGGCAAGCCGTATCGCATCGGCGTGTTCCCGGCGCAATGGAAAGTCGAAGCCTTCGACGAGCGCGCCAAAGAGGACGAAGACGTCAAGTTCGCCGGTACCATGCAGGCCGACGCAGGCGTGTTCACCCCGGGCGATGCCGGGCCGAATCCGGCACGCAAGATGTCCACCAACAATGCCGGCAACCTCAAGGTGATCGCCGCCGTCGACGATGCAGGGAAATCCCTGACCGGCGAAGGCCACCTGATCGTCACCGTGCAACGCTGGAACAATCCACCCATTCCCTGATGTTGAAACGTGAGTTGAGCTGATCGCCAGCGACAGACACTTTTCGGAATGACCGCAAGTCCCGCCAGGCGGGGCTTGCACAGGAGGTTTGCAATGGGCGCTATCTTGAATCTGGTCGAACGTAATCTGCATGAAGTGCACGTCGACGCCGACCGCATGCTGTTTCACATCCCCAGCAGTTCGCTGTTTGCCAGCGATGAACTGACTGGCACCATCATCGATGCGTTGCGCGGCCCCGGCTGCTCCTCGGAAGACCTGATCCAGCGCCTCGGCGCGCGGTTCAACGGCGAGGAAATCAACGAGACCCTGCGCGAGCTGATCTCGCTGGAGCTGGTCAGCGACGGCTCGCCGCTGACGCCGGACATCGCCGTAAAACGTGTCGAGCGCACGGCGATCAATACCGTGGTGCTCAACGTCAATACCGGCTGCAACCTGAGCTGCACCTACTGCTACAAGGAAGACCTCGACAAGCCGTCCGCCGGCAAGAAGATGGACGTCGAAACCGCCATCGCGTCAGTGGAAATGCTGCTGCGTGAATCCCCTGACGAAGAGCGCTTCACCGTGGTGTTTTTCGGCGGCGAGCCGCTGAGCAATCGCAAGCTGATCGAGTACATGGTCGATTATTGCGAGAAGCGTTTTGCCGAGGCCGGCAAGTTCGTCGAATTCGTCATGACCACCAACGCCACGCTGCTCACCGAAGAAACCGTGGACTACCTGAATGCCCACCGCTTCGGGCTGTCAGTGAGCATCGACGGGCCGAAAACCGTGCACGACCGCAACCGCATCACCGTGGGCGGGCAGGGTACTTACGACGTGGTGCGGCGCAAGGCCGAAATGCTGTTGTCGCGCTACAACAGTCGCCCGGTCGGCGCGCGGGTGACCCTGACCACCGGCGTCACCGACGTTGAAACCATCTGGGATCACCTGTTCAACGAACTTGGTTTTGCCGAAGTCGGGTTTGCTCCGGTGACTTCCGGCGATATCAGCAGTTTCAACC
This sequence comes from Pseudomonas sp. stari2, assembly GCF_040760005.1. NCBI lineage: Bacteria > Pseudomonadati > Pseudomonadota > Gammaproteobacteria > Pseudomonadales > Pseudomonadaceae > Pseudomonas > Pseudomonas sp. Stari2. The sequence goes on along the minus strand of NZ_CP099760.1, from coordinate 4,529,526 downwards.
TGACTACTGACGAGTTGATCGAAGTGTTCGCCAGCATGAAACGCCTCGGCCGGCGTTATCTGGAGGCTGCGCTGGAGCACCGCAATATCGGTTTCTCCAACCTGCATCAGTTGATCACCGATATCCACGAAGGCCACAAAAAGGCCCTGCCATGCGGGGCCGGGCTGAAGATGCTGGCGGTCGATCACAAGGGCGAACTGAACCTGTGCCATCGCTTCACCGGCTCGTCGCTGCCGACTTTCGGCAACGTCCACAGCGGCGTTAAACAGGTCGAACTGAACGACTTTCTGTCCCAGCGCCTGGATCGCACCAACACCGGTTGCCACGACTGTCAAATCCGCAACCTGTGCTCCGGCGGTTGCTACCACGAGAGCTACGCCCGCTACGGCGATCCGGCACACCCGACGTATCACTACTGCGAACTGATGCGTGACTGGGTCGACTTCGGCATCGAGGTCTACACCCGGATCATGGCCGCCAACCCTGCGTTCATCAGCAGCTACATCACTCCGCGCAAGGCTCACTGATATGAAACATCTCAAGGCAATCAATAACAAAGCGTTGAAGCTGGATCAGGCTGCGGACGAGAACCGCATCGAGGAAGTGGTGGCGATGAGTTCCGTCGCCGGCTGTGCCTCGACCACCGACCCGGGCTGGGAAATCGATGCGTTCGGCGGGGTGTCGTCGCTGTGTCAGCCGATGGAAGCTGACCTGTATGGCTGCTCCGATCCGTGCTGGTGGCCGGCCCAGGTGCCGGACATGATGAGCACCTACCCGGACTGGAACAAGGATGCCCAGGCGTCCAACGACAACTGGCGCAACCTCGGCACTGTCTTCCCGAAAGACAAGTGATCCATAAGAAGAAGGATTCCAGCATGCATAACATCAAAGCCTGCGGCCTTGCCGCACTCGCGGTTCTGAGCGTCTGTTCGCTACCGGTTCTGGCCGATGAAAACGCCGCGCTGCAAGACGGTCACGAGTACATGTTGACCACCAATTACCCGAACAACCTGCACGTCATCGACCTGTCGACCGACAGCTTGTACAAGACCTGCAAGATGCCCGATGCCTTCGGCCCCGGCACCGTGCAGCTGTCGCCGGATCGCAAGACTGCCTATGTGCTGAACAACCATTACGCCGACGTTTACGGTGTCGAGCTGGACAGCTGCAAGCAGGTGTTCCACGCCAGCATCACTCAGCAGCCGGGCGAGAAGGCACGGTCGATGTTTGCGTTCACCGTCAGCCATGACGGCAAAGAGCTGTACACCATCGCCAACCCGACGCTGATGCTCAACGATCATTACGAGGTCAAGCAGCCGCGTCTGGACGTCTACGCCACCGACGCCGGAATGAACGCCAAACCGGTGCGCAGCTTTCCGGCGCCACGGCAGTTGACGATCATGCAGAGCGGCGATGACGGCACGCTGTATGTCGCTGGCGCCGATGTGTACAAGGTCGATGTGAAGAGCGGCAAGTTCGACGTGCTGATCCCCAGCCGTCACTGGAAGCGCCCGAACTACAGCGCGCCGGACGTGCTCTACGTGTGGAACCAGCAGACCTACCGCCACGACTTCTCGCTGCTGTACACGGCAGCCAAGTTCAAGGACAAGAAACAGGATCCGGCCACCGCTGAATACCTGTACGGCTTGTTCAGCGTCGACCTGAAAACCGGCAAGACCGAAACCACCGACTTCGGCCCGCTGACCGAAATCTACTTCAGCGGCATGCGCTCACCGAAGGATCCGAACCTGATGTTCGGTGTGCTCAACCGTCTGGCCAAGTACGACATCAAGCAGAAGAAACTGATCCAGGCAGCCACGCTGGACCATTCCTACTACTGCATTTCGTTCAACAAGGATGGCAGCAAGATCTACCTGGCCGGGACGTTCAATGACGTGGCGATTTTTGATGCCGAGACCATGAAACAGACCGGCAGCATCAAGTTGCCGGGGGGGGATATGGCGATCACCACGGCGCAGATATTTGTCCGGTAACTAGCGGCGTCAGGGATGACGCCTTCGTGAGCAAGCCCCCTCCCACATTTGAAATGCGGTTCAAATGTGGGAGGGGGCTTGCTCACGAAGGGACTCTCTAAACCGCTACAAAAATCAGACCCCTGGCACCGGGCAACCTACATCCCCTTCTTCACACTTCAAATACTGCTTGAGCGCCTCGGTTCGATCCTTGGTCACGCGCGTAATGCATGAGCTGTAGATCATCGGGTACATACTCCCGCCCTTTACCCCGGATGCCGAAAATTCGCATTCGGCATCGCGAAATCCAATCCACGCCCGCTGGGCACTGACCAGCAGTTTTTTGCTGGCAGGCTCGCCTTTCAGGCGCGCGGTAATTTGCTGATACACCGCGTTCAGCTCTTTATCCGCCGCTTTGTTCTCTTGCCCGGCACACTGATTCATCGTCGCCTGATCGCTGGCATTGGCGCAGTCGACGGCAGCGTGGGCAACGGAAGTGAAAAGAAAAGGCGTCAGAGCCAGGAGCTGGCGTGGGGACATGGGGCATCTCGCTTTGAAGAGTGAATGTGCCGGGCAGTTTAGCGACTTCATGGCGCCATCAGGATTTGTGCTGTCTCGATGCGTTGAGCAAACGCTCCGCTGTCGCGGCAATTTCCTCTCCGTCATGCAGCTTCTCCAGCCACCCGAACGGGATTCCCTGCACGCCGTAATGGGCGCCAGCCAACTGGCCGACGATGGCGGCAGTAGTGTCCGCATCATCGCCCAGATTCGCCGCCTGCAGGACGGCCGCGGCAAAACTGTCGGTGTGCTGGAAGCACCATAACGCGGCTTCCAGAGAGTCGATGCAGTAGCCACTGCCGCGAATCTCCCTTTCAGACTTGTTCAGATACTCGCCCCGGGCAATCGCCGCCACCCTGGGCTGGCTGAAGACAGTTTGCGACAGGCTGCGCAGTTCCGCTTTCGATGCGCCTTCCAGGGCTTTGCCGAGCAGTTCGGCAAACAACTGGCAGCATTCGATGGCCTCGGGCGCCGCGTGAGTGGTACGTGAACTGTCGGCAGTGAATCGCCTGATTTGTCGGGTGTCGGGGAAATAAAACAGAACAACGGGCACCAGACGCATCAGCGAGCCATTGCCTGCGCTGTAGGGATCAGTGGAGCCGGCAAATGGTTCTCCGGTGTGCTGATAGCGATCCAGCGCCTGACTCACGGTCATGCCGATATCGAAACATTCGCCGGTTGAACTCAGATAACCCCATTGCCACCAGTTCAGATAGCGGCCCATCTGATCGGCGGCATCGAATGCGTTCTTGTTCAGAAGGCTTTCTGCCAGACACAGCGCCATCGAGGTGTCGTCGGTCCATTGGCCCGGTTTCAGCTGGAACGGCCCGCCACCGACCATGTCCGTCAGGGGCTGGAAGCTGCCTCGAGGCTGGAATTCGACGGTTGTTCCCACCGCATCGCCGCAGGCCAGGCCGAGGAGGGCGCCACGGTAACGTTCAGGGAGGGAGGGCTGCATGATGACGTCCTTGTGTCGTTCAATTCGCTGGGAACATTATCAGTTCCACAGTGTTGATCCGCCCGTATTCTGACAAACCGGCGCCTCAAAATACTGCCAGATATTTCCATCAGCTCAGACAGTTGCACTGGATTGATACAACTTCGCATTGGACATGTGGTCATACAAGCCTACTGTTCAAAACAGGAGGTGACGTATGAAACCAGTACCCAACAGCTTTGAACGTAAAATCATGCTCCGCTCGCCGCGCTCTCATGTCTGGCGTGCGCTGGTCGATGCCGAGGCGTTTGGCCAGTGGTTTGGCGTGGCTCTGGAAGGGCGGCGGTTTATCGCAGGCGAGTGGACGCAAGGGCAGGTCACGTATCCCGGTTATGAACATGTGCTCTGGAACGTGCTGGTGGAGCGGGTCGAGCCCCAGCAGTTGTTTTCCTTCCGCTGGCACCCGTATGCGGTGAACCCGAATATCGACTACTCCCAGGAGCCGACCACGCTGGTCAAATTCGAGCTGCAGGACTATGAAAACGGCACGCTGCTGAAGGTTTCCGAGTCAGGTTTCGCGCATATTCCCGATGTGCGTCAGAAAGAGGCGTATTACATGGACAGCCGTGGCTGGGAAGAGCAGTTGAGCAGGCTCGAACACTTTCTCGCCGAAACCGACAGGGCACGCGAGCGTGAGGGTGGCTGACAGCGAGTGGTTTGATCCGTGGTTGAAGCGTTGGGCACTGGTGCCCGACGGTGTTCCGGTCATCACGCTGGGCAGCAAGCTGTTGCCGGTGCGTCAGGGCGACGTACCGGCGATGCTGAAAATCGCGATGGACGACGAGGAAAAGTACGCCGGACAGCTGAAAGTCGCGGATCTGGCGGCTGCTGCACTCAATGCCCGACATGCCTAAGGGTTTTCGGAAGGGGTGCTATGGCGAATGTCTTACACGCGCTGGTAGCTTTTTCGACTATTGCCGATTGGATCCACAGCGTAATCTAACCTCATCAACTGAAGCACAGGGAGTGTTTCAGGATCATGGATGATCGACCATATGCAAGGATCGCTGCCGACAGGGAGTCGATAATGGTCTTGGGAAAAACCCGCTTCGGCGGGTTTTTTTTCGTCTGTAGAAAAGTGTCGCCCCTAAGCAGAAACACCGCCGATTGGCGGTGTTTCTGCATCTGCAGGTCTTACGAGGCGATCAGCTGTCGCAACACGTAATGCAGGATCCCGCCGGACTTGAAGTACTCCACCTCATTCAGGGTATCGATGCGGCACAGCACTTCGATCTTCTCCTGACGTCCGTCTTCCCGGGTGATTACCAACGTCAGGTTCATGCGTGGCGTCAGCTCGACACCGGTCAGGCCCTGAATCTCCAGGGTTTCCTTGCCGGTGAGGTTCAGGCTCTTGCGGTTCTGGTCCAGCTTGAACTGCAACGGCAGCACGCCCATGCCTACCAGGTTGGAACGGTGGATTCGCTCGAAGCTTTCGGCGATTACCGCTTTCACGCCCAGTAGATTGGTGCCCTTGGCCGCCCAGTCGCGGCTGGAGCCGGTGCCGTATTCTTGCCCGGCAATCACCACCAACGGCGTTCCCGAGGCCTGATAACGCATGGCTGCGTCATAGATCGCGAGTTTTTCGCCGGTCGGAATGTAGATCGTATTGCCACCTTCTTCGCCGCCGAGCATTTCATTGCGGATACGGATGTTGGCAAAGGTGCCGCGCATCATCACTTCGTGGTTGCCCCGGCGTGAACCGTAGGAGTTGAAGTCCCGCGGCTCCACACCTTTTTCCCGCAGATAACGCCCGGCCGGACTTTCGGCTTTGATGTTGCCGGCGGGGGAGATGTGGTCAGTGGTCACCGAATCGCCCAGCAACGCCAGCACCCGCGCACCTTTCACGTCGGTGATCACCGGCAGGGGGCCTGCGATGTCATCGAAAAACGGTGGGTGCTGGATGTAGGTCGAGTCATCCTGCCAGACATAGGTGGCGGCTTGCGGCACTTCGATGGCTTGCCACTGTTCGTCACCGGCGAACACCTCGGCGTACTCCTTGTGGAACATCGCCGTGTTGACCTGATTCACCGCGTCGGCGATTTCCTTGCTGCTCGGCCAGATATCGCGCAGGTAAACCGGATTGCCTTGCTTGTCTTCTCCCAGCGGTTCGCTGCTGATATCCGTGCGCACCGTGCCGGCCAGGGCGTAGGCGACGACCAGCGGTGGCGAGGCCAGCCAGTTGGTTTTCACCAGCGGATGCACCCGGCCTTCGAAGTTGCGGTTGCCGGACAGCACCGACGCCACGGTCAGGTCAGCTTTCTGGATGGCTTTTTCGATCGGTTCCGGCAGAGGCCCGGAGTTACCGATGCAGGTGGTGCAGCCGTAGCCCACCAATGAAAAACCGAGCTGATCGAGGTACTGCGTCAGTCCTGCAGCCTTGTAATAGTCAGTGACCACTTTTGAGCCCGGTGCCAACGAGCTCTTCACCCACGGCTTGCGGGTCAGGCCTTTTTCCACGGCTTTTTTCGCCAGCAGGCCGGCAGCCATCATCACGCTCGGGTTGGAGGTGTTGGTGCAGGAGGTGATCGCGGCAATCACCACCGCGCCGTTTTTCAGGCGATAGGTGTGGCCGTCGTACTCGTAATCCGTTTCGCCGACCAGATCGGCATTGCCCACCGCCACGCCACCGCCGCCTTCGCTTTCCAGACGTCCTTCTTCCTTGCTGGTGGGTTTGAATTGCAGGTCGAGGAAGTCGCTGAACGCCTGACCGACATTCGGCAGGGAAACCCGGTCTTGCGGACGTTTCGGCCCGGCGAGGCTGGCTTCGACGCTGCCCATGTCCAGCGCCAGGCTGTCGGTGAACACCGGTTCCTGACCGGGCAGGCGCCACAGGCCCTGGGCCTTGGTATAGGCCTCGACCAGTTTCACCACTTCGGTGGGGCGACCGGAAAGGCGCAGGTATTCGAGAGTCACGTCATCGACCGGGAAGAAGCCGCAGGTCGCGCCATATTCCGGGGCCATGTTGGCGATGGTCGCGCGATCGGCCAGCGGCAGGTCAGCGAGGCCGTCGCCGTAGAACTCGACGAATTTGCCGACCACGCCTTTCTTGCGCAGCATCTGGGTCACGGTCAGCACCAGGTCGGTGGCGGTGATGCCTTCCTTGAGCTTGCCGGTGAGTTTGAAACCGATCACCTCGGGAATCAGCATCGACACCGGTTGCCCGAGCATCGCGGCTTCCGCCTCGATCCCGCCGACGCCCCAGCCGAGTACGCCGAGGCCGTTGATCATGGTGGTGTGGGAGTCGGTGCCGACCAGCGTGTCGGGGAAGGCATAGGTGCGGCCGTCCTCGTCCTTGGTCCACACCGTGCGTCCGAGGTATTCGAGGTTGACCTGGTGGCAGATCCCGGTGCCCGGTGGCACCACGCTGAAGTTGTCGAAAGCGCTCTGGCCCCAGCGCAGGAAGGCGTAGCGTTCGCCGTTGCGCTGCATTTCGATGTCGACGTTCTGTTCGAATGCACTGGCGCTGGCGAATTTATCGACCATCACTGAGTGGTCGATCACCAGATCCACCGGTGAAAGCGGGTTGATTCGCTGCGGATCGCCGCCGGCCTTGGCCATGGCGGCGCGCATCGCGGCCAGATCGACCACGGCGGGGACGCCGGTAAAGTCCTGCATCAGCACGCGGGCAGGGCGGTACTGGATTTCCCGGTCGGAGCGACGCTCCTTGAGCCACGCGGCAATCGCCTTGAGGTCGGCGCCGGTGACAGTTTTTTCATCTTCCCAGCGCAGCAGGTTTTCCAGCAGGACTTTCAACGACATCGGCAGCTTGTCGAGATCGCCCAAGGTTTTGGCGGCATCCGGCAGGCTGAAATAGTGGTAAGTCTTGTCATCGACTTTCAGGGTCTTAAGGGTGTGCAGGCTATCGAGGGACGGCATTACGATCACTCCTTTGAATCCGCACGGCTACGGATTGAGGGGACGAATAGAGCTTAAAACTTAGCCCTGTTTTAGGTAGCTGGCTAATAACTGGACTCTATGACAGGAACCAAGGTTCCGACATCGGCTATCATGCGCCGGTTTTCGTGACAGGCTTTGCTTTGACGCAAGCCTGGACATCGCGCAGGGGATGAATGATCGCCCTCTGCCCAGGAGTAAGAATGAACACCCTATTCATGCATTGCCGGCCGGGCTTCGAAGGCGAAGTCTGTTCGGAAATTTCCGACCTCGCCGCCCAACTGAACGTGGCCGGCTACGCCAAGGCCAAGCCGGCGACCGCTTGCGCCGAGTTCGTCTGCACCGAAGAAGACGGCGCCGAGCGCCTGATGCGTGGCCAGCGTTTCGCTGAGCTGATCTTCCCGCGCCAATGGGCCCGCGGGGTTTTCATCGATCTGCCGGAAACCGACCGCATCAGCGTGATCCTCGCGCATATGGCCGAATTCCCGGTGTGCGGCAGCCTGTGGCTGGAAGTCGTCGACACCAATGACGGCAAGGAACTGTCGAATTTCTGCAAGAAGTTCGAAGGCCCGCTGCGCAAGGCGCTGACCGGCGCCGGCAAACTGGTGGACGATGCCAGCAAACCGCGCCTGTTGCTGACCTTCAAGAGTGGCCGTGAGGTGTTCCTCGGTCTGGCCGATGCCGGAAACTCGGCGATGTGGCCCATGGGTATTCCGCGTTTGAAGTTTCCGCGTGAGGCGCCGAGCCGTTCCACGTTGAAGCTGGAAGAAGCCTGGCACCACTTTATCCCCCGGGATCAGTGGGACGAGCGCCTGCACAGCGACATGACCGGTGTCGACCTCGGTGCGGCGCCGGGTGGCTGGACCTGGCAACTGGTCAATCGCGGCATGCTGGTGACGGCCATCGATAACGGCCCGATGGCCGAAAGCCTGATGGACACCGGTCTGGTGCAGCATTTGATGGCCGACGGTTTCACCTTCAAGCCCAAGCAGCCGGTGGACTGGATGGTCTGCGACATCGTCGAGAAACCGGCGCGCAACGCCGCGATGCTCGAAGAATGGATCGGCGAGGGGCATTGCCGGGAAGCGGTGGTCAACCTCAAGTTACCGATGAAGCAGCGTTACGCCGAAGTGAAGCGTCTGCTCGAACGCATCGCTGATGGTTTCAAGGCCCGCGGGATCAAAGTCGATATCGGCTGCAAGCAGCTGTACCACGACCGTGAGGAAGTGACCTGCCATTTGCGCCGCCATGACGTGAAAAAAGCCAAGGCCCGCTGAGCGCGCGACAGGTGACCGAACACCCGGCATTGGGCGACAATGCCGGCCAGTTTCAGGAGTGAATCATGAGTGAAATGATCAATACGCCGGTCGACGGTACCCTCGACGCTACGGGCCTCAACTGCCCGGAGCCGGTGATGATGCTGCACCAGCACATCCGTGACCTGGTGCCCGGCGGCCTGCTCAAGGTGATCGCCACCGACCCGTCGACCCGCCGCGACATCCCCAAGTTCTGTGTGTTTCTCGACCATGAACTGGTGGGGCAGCACGAAGAGGCCGGGACCTATCTGTACTGGATTCGCAAGAAGTCCGGTTGATCGGAAGGCAAAAAAAAGACCTGCATGTGCAGGTCTTTTTTTATGGCCGGTCACCCCATCGAGCGGCTGATGCGAATGCGTTTGCGTGCGCTGCGTGTCAGGCGGATCGACAGCATCAGCGCCGCGCAGCTCAAGCCTACGATCAGGCCTTCCCACAAGCCGCTCGGGCCGCGTGGCTCGCCGAACCAGTCGGTCAGGCCGAGGGCGTAACCCACCGGCAGGCCGATGCCCCAGTAGGCGAACAGGGTCAGGATCATCGTCACCCGCGTGTCCTGATAACCGCGCAGGGCGCCAGCGGCGGTTACCTGGATCGCGTCGGAGAACTGGAACAGCGCCGAATACACGATCAGCATCGCGGCGATGTGAATCACCATCGGATCCGAGGTGTAGATCGCTGCAATGTGTTCGCGCATCAGCAACATCATGCTCGCCGACAGGCAGGCGTAGGCCAGCGCGGTGCCCATGCCGACACCTGCCGCAAAACGCGCTTCGCGAGGTTCTTCACGGCCCAAAGCCTGGCCGACCCGTACGGTCACGGCCATACCCAATGAATACGGAATCATGAACACCAGCGAGCTGACGTTCAGCGCGATCTGATGCCCGGCCACCACCGTGGCGCCGAGGCTGCCGATCAGCAGCGCGATCACCGCGAAAATGCTCGACTCGGCAAACACCGCGATGCCAATCGGCAGACCGATGGCCAGCAGACGCTTGATCACCGCCCATTGCGGCCAGTCGAAACGGCTGAACAGTTCGCTCGACTTGTAGGCTGGCGCCCAGCGCTCATAACCGGCCAGGCCCAGCGCCATCACCCACATCACGATCGCCGTGGCCCAGCCGCAACCGACGCCGCCCATGGCCGGCACGCCGAAGTGACCGTAAATGAACACGTAGTTCAGCGGAATGTTCAGCGCCAGGCCACACAGGCCCAGCACCATCGCCGGCCGGGTGCGGCCGAGGCCGTCACTGGTGCAGCGCAGCACATGGTAGAACGCCACCGCTGGCAGACCGCTGGCGATGCCGTGCAGGTACTGCATGCACGGGCCGATCAGTTCCGGATCGACTTTCATCAGGTGCAGGATCGGTTCAGCGCAGAACAGCAGGGTGGTCGCCATCAGTCCGACCACCAGCGCCAGCCACAGGGCCTGACGCACGATCGGGCCGATCTCGCTGTGGGTGCCGGCGCCGAAGCGCTGGGCGACTTTCGGCGTGGTGGCCAGCAGGGTGCCGGTCATCAGCAGAAACACCGGTACCCAGATCGAGTTGCCCAGTGCCACGGCCGCCAGATCCTTTGGCCCGACGCGCCCGGCCATCACCGCATCGACGAAGCCCATGGCGGTGGTTGCCAGCTGCGCGATCATGATCGGCAGTGCCAGACCGAGCAGATTTTTCAGCTCCAGGCGAACCCGGGCAGGGCGGTTGAGGGAAACGGCGTCAGGGCGTTCGGTTACGGAGTTCACAGGCAAAGCGTCCACAGGGGTTGATGCGCAAGGCCGGGCATTCTACGCCGCTGACGTTACGGTCAGGAAAAATCCTCTGTTGTGGATTTGTAATCAACAGCCTGCTGGCTCATCGCAGTCTCAGCGCCTACACTGCCGATCCGCCCAAGGAGCCCCGCCATGCTGATTGTTGCCGACGAAAATATCCCGCTGCTCGATGCCTTTTTTGCCGGTTTCGGCGAGATCCGCCGGGTGCCGGGCCGTTCCATTGACCGGGCCACGGTCGAACAGGCCGACGTGTTGCTGGTGCGCTCGGTGACCAACGTCAACCGCGCGTTGCTCGAAGGCAGCAAGGTGCGTTTTGTCGGCACCTGCACCATCGGCACCGATCATCTGGATCTCGAATACTTCAACGAGGCCGGCATCACCTGGTCCAGCGCGCCGGGCTGCAATGCTCGTGGTGTGGTGGATTATGTGCTGGGCAGCCTGATGACCCTGGCTGAAATCGAAGGTGTCGATTTGAGTGAACGCACCTATGGCGTGATCGGCGCCGGTGAAGTGGGCGGTCGCTTGATCAAGGTGCTGAAAGGGTTGGGCTGGAACGTGAAAGTCTGCGATCCGCCGCGTCAGGCGGCCGAGGGCGGCGACTATGTCAGCCTGGAGCAGATCATCGCGCAGTGCGACGTGATCAGTCTGCACACCCCGCTGACCCGCAGTGGTGAAGGCGCGACCTGGCACTTGTTCGACGAGCAACGTTTGCAGCAACTCAAGCCCGGCGCCTGGCTGATCAATGCCGCCCGTGGTCCGGTGGTGGATAACGCCGCGTTGCGCGAAGTGCTGCTGGAGCGTGAAGACCTGCAAGCGGTCCTCGATGTGTGGGAAGCCGAGCCTGAAGTCGATGTGGCGCTGGCCGAACTCTGTGTGCTGGCGACCCCGCATATCGCCGGTTACAGCCTCGATGGCAAGCAACGCGGCACGGCGCAGATCTATCAGGCGTACTGTGACTTCATCGGCCAACCGGCCAGCATTCAGCTCGGCGATCTGTTGCCCGCACCGTGGTTGTCGGAAGTTTCGCTGCATGCCGACAGCGATCCGGCCTGGGTATTGGCGATGTTGTGCCGTGGCGTGTACGACCCGCGCCGGGATGATGCAGATTTCCGTCGCACCCTGTTGGGTAGCGTCGGTGAGCAACGTGCGGCTTTCGATGTATTGCGCAAACAATATCCGGCACGTCGCGAGATCGAAGGGCTGAAAGTGCGGATCGACGGTGATTCGCCAGCGTTGCAGCAGATCGTGACGGCACTGGGCGCTTTGGCCGTATAAACCGCGGGCAGAAAAAACCCGGCCTACAGGGGCCGGGTCAGGAAGACGGTGGCTACATCACTTTTGTTCGGCAGGCTTGACCAATCGCTTCTCCAGTTCGCGGCAAGCGTCCTGGATCATGTCTTCAGTGATTGGCACTTCGCGCCCATCCTTATCGATAATCGAGCAACCCAGAGGTTGGCCGGGCTTGGTGCGGATCACTTGAATCTTGTCGTCGCTGCTGTGTTGCAAGGACATGGCCTGTCTCCTCATCAGGTTGTGTAAGCACAATAAAACCGTCAGGTGACCAGGCTGTGACAACTCCCTTCGATCTTTCCGGAACGGTATCTTCACTCAAGCAGAATTGACCGTTCGTCTCAACCCGGACATTAGACCGATAGCATCTAGGGGGTAGTCTGGCCGGTCATAATTAACCTGACTCATTGTGATTTGCAGAGTTCCACCCCATTGAGTGTCCAGGCTGGCCCCATTAATCAGCACACGACGTGAACCTGAATGATCCCGATGCTTTCCTCGCGACATCGCCGGGCCCTGCGCCTGACCAGTCATTTTCTTGCGCCCTATCGCTGGCCGGCCTTCGGTGCGTTGCTCGCGCTGATCGTCACGGCCGGCATCACCTTGTCGATGGGGCAGGGCATCAAGCTGCTGGTCGATCAGGGCTTCATGACCCAGTCGCCGCATCTGCTCAACCAGTCCATTGGCCTGTTCATGCTCTTGGTGCTGGGGCTCGCGGTCGGCACTTTTGCCCGGTTCTATCTGGTGTCATGGATCGGCGAGCGGGTGGTGGCTGACATCCGTCGGCAGGTGTTCAACCATCTGGTGTACCTGCATCCCGGGTTCTACGAGGACAATCGCAGTTCGGAAATCCAGTCGCGCCTGACCGCTGACACGACGTTGCTGCAATCGGTGATCGGTTCGTCGCTGTCTCTGTTCCTGCGCAATCTGCTGATGGTCATCGGCGGCGTCGTGCTGCTGTTCATCACCAATGCCAAGCTCACCAGTATCGTGGTGATTGCGCTGCCACTGGTGATTGCGCCGATCCTGATTTTCGGACGCCGCGTGCGTAATCTCTCGCGGCTGAGTCAGGACCGGATCGCCGACATTGGCAGCTATGTCTCGGAAACCCTCGGTCAGATCAAGACCGTTCAGGCCTATAACCATCAGGTGCAGGACGAACAGCGATTTGCCTCGACGGTCGAGCAGGCGTTCGAGACTGCGCGAAAAAGAATTTTCCAACGGGCCTGGCTGATTACGCTGGTGATCGTGCTGGTGCTCGGTGCTGTCGCGGTAATGTTGTGGGTCGGCGGCATGGACGTGATTGCCGGGCGGATTTCTGCCGGTGAGCTGGCGGCGTTCGTGTTCTACAGCCTGATCGTCGGCAGTGCCTTTGGCACGTTGAGCGAAGTGATCGGAGAATTGCAGCGTGCTGCCGGTGCCGCCGAGCGCATCGCCGAACTACTGCGTTCGGAGAACATTATCCAGCCGCCGAAAGACGGATTGGTGACCTTGCCGGAGCGGATCAAAGGCGAGCTGGCGTTGCAGGACGTGCGCTTTTCCTACCCTTCGCGTCCCCAAAGCTTTGCCGTTGACGGCTTGAGTCTGACAGTCAACGCGGGCGAAACCCTCGCGCTTGTAGGTCCGTCCGGTGCGGGCAAGTCCACGGTGTATGACTTGCTGCTGCGCTTCTACGATCCGCGCGAAGGGCAAATCCTGATTGATGGCGTGCCGCTTACAAGCCTTGATCCGCTTGACCTGCGCCGCTGCTTTGCACTGGTTTCGCAGACTCCGGCGCTGTTCTTCGGCAGCGTTGAAGAAAACATTCGCTACGGCTGCCCGACCGCCACCTTGGAGCAGGTGCGGGAAGCCGCGAAAATCGCCCACGCCCACGACTTCATCGAGCAAATGCCCGACGGCTACCAGACCCACCTGGGCGATGGCGGTCTTGGCCTGTCAGGCGGACAACGCCAGCGTCTGGCCATCGCCCGGGCGTTGTTGGTCGACGCGCCGATCCTGCTGCTGGACGAAGCCACCAGCGCCCTCGACGCCCAGAGCGAACACCTGATCCAGCAAGCCCTGCCCAGCCTGATGCAAAACCGCACCACGCTGGTAATCGCCCACCGCTTGGCCACGGTGAAAAACGCCGACCGGATTGCGGTGATGGACCAGGGCAAACTGGTGGCGATCGGTACGCATCAGGAGCTGATCGCGAGCAATCCGCTGTATGCGCGGTTGGCGGCGTTGCAGTTCAGTGATGGGCATCTGGCTTCGACCGACCAAGTAACCGACTAAGTAACTGACCTAGTAGAACGCCAAAAAAATGCCCGCATCTTTCGATGCGGGCATTTTTGTTTACGTCGATCCTTGTACGATCACTGATCGTCAAAGTACCGCTCATGCCAGTCCACCAGCGGTTGCGGCGAGTTGAGTTTCTGGCCGTAGATCACCGAGTAGGACAGCACGTTCTGCACGTACTGACGGGTTTCGTCGAACGGAATGCTTTCAACCCACACGTCGAAGCTCAGGTGATCGGCGCCGCGCAGCCACTGGCGCACGCGGCCGGGGCCGGCGTTGTAGGCGGCGGAGGCGAGTACGCGGTTGCCGTTGAACTGGCTGTGCACCTGGCTCAGGTAGGCGGCGCCGAGCTGGATGTTCTTGTCCGGATCGAGCACCTGCTGCGGCGAGGCCAGAGGGATGCTGAACTTGCGCGCTGTTTCCTTGGCGGTGCCGGGCATCAGTTGCATAAGGCCGCTGGCGCCGACGCCGGAGCGGGCGTCGTCCATGAAGGCACTTTCCTGACGGGTGATGGCGAATACCCAGCTCGAATGGAGGCCGCGGACCTTGGCTTCACGCACGAGGGTGTCGCGGTGGGCCATTGGGAAGCGGATGTCCAGGTCGTCCCAGTATTGCGCCTGGCTGATGGTGCGGATTGCCGGGAAATACCATTTCAGGTCGTAAGCCAGTTTGGCCTGGGCGACCATCTCGTCGCGGTTGAAGTGACGGCTGACGTGGTACCACTCGCGGCGGCCATCGACGATCTGCCCGCGGGCGTGGAATTCCAGCGCGCGGCGAACGCCGGGGGTGTTGCGCACCTTGTTGATGGTGGCCTGGCTGAGTACCAGCGGTTTGTTGACCAGCGAATAGGGCAGCTGTGAACGATCGGCAGCCAGGAAACCGTAGAAATCCCGCTCCCGTGCGAGGCTCTTGTACAACGTCTGTGCTTCAGGGTTCTGCGGTTGTGCCAGTTCCAGGCTGCGGGCCTGCCAGTAACGCCAGCGATTGGTGGTGGCCAGATCCTGCGGCAGGCGGCGGGTCAACTGATAGGCATCGTCCCAGCGCGCCAGACGCAGCAGCAGGCGCAGACGCCATTCGGACACAGTGTTGTCGCGCAGTTCCGGGTCATATTTGGTCATCACGTCCAGCGCGCGGCTGTCGAAGCGACGGGCGAGGGTCAGGCCGATTTCCCGGGCGATCGCGACTTTTTCATCGCGGGAGAAATGCATGCTGCTGGCGTACCCGTCGAGCAACTCCATGGCCTTGTCCGGATCCTGACGGGCAAGACGGCGCAGGCCGAGGCTGACAATATCCGACATTGGCTCGTCGGCCGGGGTGAAGCGCGACGGCTGGTTGAGCAGTTCAGGTTTCTGCGCCACGTCCACCAGCAGACGCCCGCGCGGGGCCAAGGTGGTCAGGCCGTTGACCAGACTGTTGGCCAGCGGATAGTTGCGTGTCTGAGCGGCGAGCTTGGTGCGCTCCCAGCGTTTTTGCTCGGTCAACTGGCCGTCGGCGGCCCAGATCCCGAACAGCGCATCACACGCCGCCGGTTGGGATTTGCCGGTCAGCCACAGTTTGTCGGCATTGGCGTAACCCTCGGCCTTGTGGCCGCTGCTGATCTGGTACTGGGCATTCAGGCAGTCCAGTTCGGTGAAGTTGAGTTTCGGGTCGTAATACTTGACGAAGGTCGCCCATTCGCCACGGTCGGCCAGCCAACGCAACCAGCGCAGCTTCATCCAGTTGGCCTGGGGCAGGTCACCGTGTTCGGCGAGGAATTTCTCGATTTCCGCGTTGCTGGCAGTCTTCAGGCGGGCGGTCAACTCGTCGTAGGCCAGATACGGCTCCAGCGGATAATCGGCGAGGGCCTGGCTGTAGCGAAAATACGGGCCGGTGTCACCCTTGGCCAGGGCACGTTTGGCCTCATCGTAATACTGGCGCTGGGTGGACAGATCCACCGCCTGGGCGGATTGGGCAGCAGCGGCGGTGAGTAGCAAACAGGACAAAACACTGAAAAGGCGACTGCGCATGAGACATCCGGGCAGAGAAATCATGACAAGTGCCGACAGTGGCGGCACTGAATTGTCTGTAGCTTAGCCTTTTGCCAGCAGCCGGCGAAAGCTTTGCGGGCCTTGCGGCACAAGTTCGCAACAATTGTTGTGCAGAGTGCGTCAGCGGTGAAATTGCCGGCCTGCTCGGGTCCCGATTCAGGTAGAATGCGCGCCCGGTTTTTGGAGAAGCTCATGACCCTGCTCAAATTCAGCGATGTGTCCCTTGCATTCGGCGCGATGCCGTTGTTGGACAAGGTGTCCTGGCAGATCGCCCGTGGTGAGCGGGTGTGCATCATCGGCCGCAACGGCACTGGCAAGTCCAGCATGATGAAACTGGTCAAGGGCGACCAGAAGCCTGACGACGGCGCCGTGTGGCGTGCCCCCGGTCTGAAAATCGGTGAATTGCCGCAGGAATTGCCGGTGGCCGACGAGCGGACAGTGTTCGACGTGGTGGCTGAAGGCCTCGACGGCGTTGGCGCCTTGCTCGCCGAGTATCATCACTTGAGCCAGAACATCGTCACCGATGCCGATCTGGACAAGTTGATGCACGTTCAGCACGACCTTGAAGCTCGTGATGGCTGGCGCTTGCAGACCCTGGTCGACAGCACCCTGAGCCGCCTGCAATTGCCGGCCGACAAGACCCTCGCCGAGTTGTCCGGCGGCTGGCGTCGTCGTGTGTTGCTGGCGCAGGCGCTGGTGTCCGAGCCGGATCTGCTGCTGCTCGACGAACCGACCAACCATCTGGACATCGGTGCGATTGCCTGGCTCGAAGAAGCACTGAAGGATTTCCAGGGCGCCGTGCTGTTCATCACGCACGACCGTTCCTTCCTGCAGAATCTCGCCACCCGCATCCTCGAACTGGATCGCGGTGGTCTGATCGACTGGAACGGCGACTACGCCAGTTTCCTGGTCCACAAAGAAGCCGAGCTGGCCGCTGAAGAAACCGCCAACGCTCTGTTCGACAAGCGTCTGGCTCAGGAAGAAGTGTGGATTCGTCAGGGCATCAAGGCCCGTCGTACCCGTAACGAAGGCCGCGTGCGTGCTTTGAAGGCCCTGCGTGTCGAGCGCAGCGAACGTCGTGAGCGCACCGGCAAGGCCAACATCCAGCTGGAAACAGCGGAGAAGTCCGGCAAGCAGGTAATGGTGCTGGATAACGTGAGTTTCGCGCACCCGGGCGGTCCGTTCCTGATCCGCGATTTCTCCATGGTGCTGCAGCGCGGCGATCGTATCGGCCTGCTCGGCGCCAACGGTACCGGCAAGACGACCCTGCTGAAACTGATGCTCAGCGGTCTACAACCGACCAGCGGCAAGGTGGAAGAGGGCACCAAGATCGACGTGGCCTATTTCGACCAGTTGCGCCATCAGCTGGATCTGGAAAAGACCGTGGTCGACAACGTCGCCGAAGGTCGCGATTTCATCGATATCAATGGCCAGAGCCGCCACGTGCTGAGCTACCTCGGCGATTTCCTGTTCAGCCCGCAGCGTGCCCGCACGCCGGTTAAGGCGCTGTCCGGTGGTGAGCGTGCACGTCTGCTGCTGGCCAAACTGTTCAGCAAGCCTGCGAACCTGCTGGTGCTCGACGAACCGACCAACGACCTCGACGTGGAAACCCTCGAACTGCTCGAAGAAGTGCTGTTGACCTTCAACGGCACAGTGTTGATGGTCAGCCACGACCGGGCATTCCTCGACAACGTGGTCACCAGCACCCTGGTCTTCGAAGGTGAAGGCAAGGTTCGCGAATACGTCGGCGGCTATCAGGACTGGATCCGCCAGGGCGGTTCGCCACGTCTGTTGGGCGTGACTGAAAGCAAATCCGGCAAGGCTGACCTGAATTCGGCGGTGGTTACTGCCGAGCCGGCTCCGGTCGCCGCACCTGTTGCTGCGGCCCCGGCTGCGAAGAAGAAACTGAGCTACAAGCTTCAGCGCGAGCTGGAAGCGTTGCCGGGCGACATCGACGCAAAGGAACAGCAGATCGCTGCTGTCGAGGCTGAAATGGCAGAGGCCGGTTTCTACCAGCGTCCGCCGGCCGAGACGGCCAAAGTCATTGCTTCGCTGGAGCAATTGCAGGCTGAGCTGGACACCTTGGTAGAGCGTTGGGCCGAACTGGACGCCTGATAGCTTCCGGTCATGAAAAAGCCCGGCGTCCAGTGATGGACGCCGGGCTTTTCACAGGTGGAATCAGCGTTTGACCAAGTGCACCGCCAGCACATCGCAAGGTGCGCCATGCAGGACATCGTTGGCGGTCGAGCCCAATAGCAGCGCCAGACCATGTCGGCCATGGCTGCCGACCACGATCAGGTCGCATTCCTGATCCTTGGCGAAGTGGTGGATTTCCTGGCGTGGTTGACCATAGGTCAGGTGGCAGTTGGAGCCTTCCAGTTCGGTGTATTTGTGCTTCAGGCGCTCGAGGCGCTCCTTGGCCTGATCGAACTGCTGTTGTTGCAGTTGTGACAGATCCATCGGCACGTCACCCCCGAAGGCCATGGCCATCGGTTCGACGATATGCACCAGCGACAGCTTGGCGCCATTGCTCACCGACAGCTCTCGGGCGCGGTGGATCACAGGGTCGCACTCTTCGGTCAGATCTACGGCGACCAGGATATGGTGGTAGGGCATGAGGTGCTCCTCGTGAGGGATCAATATTGTTAAGTATGGCTGGTTTCAAGCGCATTGGTTCCAAAGTGACGCAATGGGCTTATTCAAAATGGGCGCATTTAAAAACGGGAGTAGAGATATGACGGTCTGGCTGGTGGTGTCAATCCTGCTGGTGGTGTTGAGCCCCCTGGCGTGGCTGCGCCCGTCCCGTGCACAGAGTGGCCGCATAGCCTTGCGCACCGAGGCCCGGCGCATCGGACTGGCCATGCAGTTGGCACCTCAGGAGTGGCCGCACTGGTTGTCTCAGGAGCCGCCAAACCCATGTGCGCAATACCATCGGCCACGGCGCAGCAAGCAGCCTGTGTGCTGGACGTACTGGCAGAAATCCCCGGGCGTGTGGGTCAATCAGTGGCAGGAAGCCTGTGAGGATCCGCTTCTGTTGAATCATTTCGAGAAATTGCCGGGCAACGTTTTCAAGGTTGAAGCCGACAAGCAGATGATCGCGCTCTATTGGGGCGAGAAGGGCGAAGCGACGGTTTTGCTGGAAATTGATGCCACGCTGAAAGCGCTGGCATGACTCTCGGACTTTTCGCGCTGCAATGGTGCGAAACGTCCGGCAGACGAGCAATAAAAAGCCCGACATGATTCATCGGGCGGGGTTGGCCAGGCAGGCCGGAAATTCTTTTTGGCGTTGAACCGGAGTGATTCGGTCAGCAAAAGTGCGCCTGTTTTCCTTCGTAGTCCAGCCAGCGTAGCCTGTTAAACAAGGCTTGCGGTGAATTAGGGCGACTTTTCTAACTATTAATCTTATGAATGCCCTGACATGCAAGCATGTGTGGACGGGCTGCGTCTTACAGAAATGACCGCAAAGTCGCATTTCAACCCGTATTTAGGGCGATTGACAATTGTCGGAAATTCCGTGAAGGTGGCGTACCCAAATCAAACGGGCGTATGAATTGAGCGTTTGTATTGCAGACTGCTCCTACAGAATCCCGACTATCGCGTTGGCGGGTGTGCCGGGTGGATTGGTGTCAGCATTGACGAAAAAGCGTCCTGCCGAGCCATTCGCCTGCGTCCGACGTGTACTGTTCAGCTTCCATATCGTGGAGATCAGTTGATGATTTACGAAGGTAAAGCCATCACGGTTAAAGCTCTTGAAAGTGGCATCGTCGAATTGAAATTCGACCTCAAGGGTGAGTCCGTCAACAAGTTCAACCGTCTTACCCTGAACGAACTGCGTCAGGTCGTAGACACCATCAAGGCAGATGCTTCGATCAAGGGCGTGATCGTCAGCAGTGGCAAGGACGTGTTCATCGTCGGCGCCGACATCACCGAATTTGTCGACAACTTCAAGCTGCCGGATGCCGAGCTGGTTGCTGGCAATCTCGAAGCCAACAAGATCTTCAGCGATTTCGAAGACCTCAACGTTCCGACCGTCGCCGCGATCAACGGCATCGCCCTGGGTGGCGGTCTGGAAATGTGCCTGGCAGCGGACTACCGCGTCATGTCCACCAAGGCCAAGATCGGTCTGCCGGAAGTCAAACTGGGCATCTACCCGGGCTTCGGTGGTACCGTGCGTCTGCCGCGCCTGATCGGTGCCGACAACGCCATCGAGTGGATTGCCGCCGGCAAGGAAAACCGTCCTGAGGACGCGCTGAAGGTCGGCGCCGTCGATGCAGTGGTTGCTCCCGAGAAGCTGCAGGATGCTGCCCTTGAGCTGATCAAGCGCGCCATCTCCGGCGAGTTCGACTACAAGGCCAAGCGTCAGCCGAAGCTGGAAAAGCTGAAGCTGAACGCCATTGAACAAATGATGGCTTTCGAAACCGCCAAAGGTTTCGTGGCTGGCCAGGCCGGCCCGAACTACCCGGCCCCGGTCGAAGCGATCAAGACCATCCAGAAAGCCGCGAACTTCGGCCGTGACAAGGCGCTGGAAGTCGAAGCCGCAGGTTTCGTGAAACTGGCCAAGACCTCTGCCGCGCAGAGCTTGATCGGTCTGTTCCTGAACGATCAGGAACTGAAGAAAAAGGCCAAGGCCTACGACGAAATCGCCAAGGACGTGAAGCAGGCTGCCGTACTGGGCGCCGGCATCATGGGTGGCGGTATCGCCTATCAGTCGGCTTCCAAAGGTACGCCGATCCTGATGAAGGACATCAACGAGCACGGCATCGAGCAAGGTCTGGCTGAAGCCGCCAAGCTGCTGGTTGGTCGCGTTGATAAAGGCCGCATGACCGCCGCGAAAATGGCTGAAGTGCTCAACGGCATTCGTCCGACCCTGTCCTACGGCGATTTCGGGCACGTCGACCTGGTTGTTGAAGCCGTGGTCGAGAATCCGAAGGTCAAGCAAGCCGTTCTGGCGGAAGTCGAAGAGAAGGTCAAAGAAGACACCATCCTCGCGTCCAACACCTCGACCATTTCCATCAGCCTGCTGGCCAAAGCGCTCAAGCGGCCGGAAAACTTCGTCGGCATGCACTTCTTCAACCCGGTGCACATGATGCCGCTGGTGGAAGTGATCCGTGGCGAGAAGTCCAGCGAGCTGGCGATTGCCACCACCGTTGCCTACGCCAAGAAAATGGGCAAGAACCCGATCGTCGTCAACGATTGCCCGGGCTTCCTGGTCAACCGCGTACTGTTCCCGTACTTCGGCGGCTTCGCCAAGCTGGTCAGCGCGGGTGTGGACTTCGTCCGTATCGACAAGATCATGGAAAAATTCGGCTGGCCGATGGGCCCGGCATACCTGATGGACGTGGTCGGCATCGACACCGGTCACCACGGTCGTGACGTGATGGCTGAAGGCTTCCCGGACCGCATGAAGGACGACCGTCGTTCGGCCATCGACGTGCTTTACGAAGCCAAGCGTCTGGGTCAGAAAAACGGCAAGGGCTTCTACGCCTACGAGGCCGACAAGAAAGGCAAGCAGAAGAAAGTCGCCGACCCGTCGGTACTGGAAGTGCTCAAGCCGATCGTCTACGAGCAGCGTGAAGTCACTGACGAAGACATCATCAACTGGATGATGATCCCGCTGTGCCTGGAAACCGTGCGTTGCCTGGAAGACGGCATTGTCGAAACCGCCGCCGAAGCCGACATGGGTCTGGTCTACGGTATTGGTTTCCCTCCATTCCGTGGCGGTGCGCTGCGCTACATCGATTCGATCGGTGTTGCCGAGTTCGTTGCCCTGGCCGACCAGTACGCTGATTTGGGCGCGCTGTACCACCCGACCGCGAAGCTGCGCGAAATGGCCAAGAACGGCCAGAGCTTCTTCGGTTAAGCGCCCCCAACTAGAGTGAGAGTGAACTTATGAGCTTGAATCCTAGAGACGTCGTGATTGTCGACTTCGGTCGTACTCCGATGGGCCGCTCCAAGGGCGGCATGCACCGTAACACCCGCGCCGAAGACATGTCGGCGCACCTGATCAGCAAACTGCTGGAACGCAATACCAAGGTCGATCCTGCCGAAGTCGAGGATGTGATCTGGGGCTGCGTCAACCAGACCCTGGAGCAGGGCTGGAACATCGCGCGCATGGCGTCGCTGATGACCCAGATCCCGCACACTTCGGCCGGCCAGACCGTCAGCCGTCTGTGCGGCTCGTCGATGAGCGCGCTGCACACCGCTGCGCAAGCGATCATGACCGGCAACGGTGACGTATTCGTGGTTGGCGGCGTCGAGCATATGGGTCATGTGAGCATGATGCACGGTGTCGATCCGAACCCGCACATGTCCCTGTACGCGGCGAAAGCCTCGGGCATGATGGGCCTGACCGCTGAAATGCTGGGCAAAATGCACGGCATCACTCGCGAACAGCAGGACGCCTTTGGCGTGCGTTCCCACCAGCTCGCCCACAAGGCGACTGTGGAAGGCAAGTTCAAGGACGAGATCATCCCGATGCAGGGCTATGACGAGAATGGTTTCCTGAAAACCTTCGACTACGACGAAACCATTCGTCCGGAAACCACCCTGGAAAGCCTGGCGGCTCTGAAGCCGGCGTTCAATCCAAAGGGCGGCACCGTGACTGCCGGTACGTCGTCGCAGATCACCGATGGTGCTTCGTGCATGATCGTGATGTCGGCGCAGCGTGCACAGGACCTGGGCATTCAGCCGCTGGCCGTGATTCGTTCGATGGCAGTGGCAGGTGTGGATCCGGCGATCATGGGCTATGGTCCGGTACCGGCTACGCAGAAAGCACTGAAGCGTGCCGGCCTGGGTATCAACGATATCGACTTCTTCGAGCTCAACGAAGCGTTCGCAGCGCAGGCCTTGCCTGTGCTGAAAGATCTGAAAGTGCTCGACAAGATGAACGAGAAGGTTAACCTGCACGGCGGCGCGATCGCCCTGGGTCACCCGTTCGGTTGCTCCGGTGCCCGTATTTCCGGCACCTTGCTGAACGTGATGAAGCAGAATGGCGGCACCTTCGGGGTGGCCACCATGTGCATTGGCCTTGGCCAAGGCATCTCCACCGTCTTCGAACGCGTTTAAGCGTCTCGTCGATGGAAGCCGGGGCCAAGTGCCCCGGTTTTTGTTTTTGCGGATTTATTTTTGTATTTATTATGAAAAAATTTGAGTGAGGGCCGAAGCGTGCCGATACAACCTGGGCTCTACCAACATTACAAAGGTCCGCAGTACCGCGTATTCAGTGTTGCGCGGCATTCCGAGACTGAAGAAGAAGTGGTCTTTTACCAAGCCCTGTATGGCGATTACGGCTTTTGGGTACGTCCCTTGAGCATGTTCCTGGAGTCCGTCGAAGTTGACGGCGAGCAGGTCCCGCGCTTTGCTTTGGTGCAAGCCGAACCAAGCCTTTTTTCGAAGCCATAAGGCGAGGGCGCGCAAAACCCTGCGCTTGACCTCACCTTGTAGCCACTATATATAGCGGTGCCGCGTCAGGCGCCAACCGCCTTTCACTTCTAGAATTCAGGAATTTTCTGATCCATGGGCAAATCGCTGGTCATTGTGGAATCCCCGGCTAAGGCCAAGACCATCAACAAGTATCTGGGCAACCAATACGTGGTGAAGTCGAGTATCGGCCATATCCGAGACCTGCCCACCAGCGGTTCGGCTAGCGCCAGCAAGGAGCCTGCCGCCAAGCGCGGCAAGGCTGCTGCGGGCGAAGCGCCAGCGCTGTCGCCTAAAGAGAAGGCGCGCAAGCAGCTGGTCTCGCGCATGGGGGTCGATCCGGATCATGGCTGGAAAGCCAAGTACGAGATCCTCCCGGGCAAGGAAAAGGTCATCGAAGAGCTGCGCCGGCTCGCCAAGGATGCTGACACCATCTATCTCGCAACCGACTTGGATCGCGAGGGGGAAGCCATTGCCTGGCACCTGCGCGAAGCCATCGGTGGTGACGACAGCCGCTACAAGCGCGTGGTGTTCAACGAAATCACCAAGAAGGCGATTCAGGAAGCCTTCTCGGAGCCGGGCGAGCTCGATATCGATCGAGTGAACGCGCAGCAGGCCCGTCGTTTCCTCGACCGCGTCGTGGGTTACATGGTTTCTCCGCTGCTGTGGGCAAAGATCGCTCGCGGTCTGTCCGCCGGTCGTGTGCAATCGGTAGCCGTGAAGCTGGTGGTTGAGCGTGAGCGTGAAATTCGTGCGTTCATCCCGGAAGAGTACTGGGAAGTGCATGCCGACCTCGGCACCACCAAGGGCTCGACCGTTCGTTTCGAAGTGGCCCGTGAAAAGGGTGAAGCTTTCAAGCCGCTCAATGAAGCGCAGGCCATGGCGGCCCTGGAGAAGCTGAAGTCCTCCAGCTACAGCATCGTCAAGCGTGAAGACAAGCCGACCAGCAGCAAACCGTCGGCGCCGTTCATCACCTCCACGCTGCAGCAGGCCGCGAGTAACCGCCTGGGCTTCGGCGTGAAGAAAACCATGATGATGGCCCAGCGTCTGTACGAAGCCGGCTACATCACTTATATGCGTACCGACTCGACCAACCTCTCGGTCGATGCCGTGGCGATGGCGCGTACTTATATCGAAGACGAGTTCGGCAAGAAGTACCTGCCGGAAACGCCGAACGTCTACAGCAGCAAGGAAGGCGCACAAGAGGCTCACGAAGCGATTCGTCCTTCCGACGCGAACACCACGCCAAGCAAGCTCGCTGGCATGGAGCGTGACGCTGAGCGCCTCTACGAGCTCATCTGGCGCCAGTTTCTGGCTTGCCAGATGCTGCCGGCGCAATACTTGTCGACCACCGTCAGCGTGGCCGCTGGCGACTTCGAGCTGCGCGCCAAGGGCCGTATTCTGAAGTTCGACGGCTACACCCGCGTCCTGCCGCAAATCACCAAGCCTGGCGATGACGATGTCCTGCCGGACATGGCGCAGGGCGACGTGATGAAGCTGATCAAGCTTGATCCAACCCAGCATTTCACCAAGCCACCGGCCCGTTACTCGGAAGCCAGCCTGGTGAAGGAAATGGAAAAGCGCGGCATTGGCCGTCCTTCGACCTACGCGGCGATCATTTCGACCATTCAGGATCGCGGTTACGTGACCCTGCACAACCGTCGTTTCTATTCGGAAAAGATGGGTGACATCGTCACTGAACGTCTGTCCGAGAGCTTCTCGAACCTCATGGACTACGGCTTCACCGCCGGCATGGAAGAGAACCTCGATGACGTGGCCCAGGGCGAGCGCGACTGGAAGAACGTGCTGGATGAGTTCTACGGTGACTTCAAAAAGAAACTTGAAGTAGCCGAGAATCCGGAAGCCGGCATGCGTGCCAACCAGCCGGTGATGACCGATATTCCGTGCACCACTTGCGGTCGTCCGATGCAGATTCGTACTGCTTCGACCGGCGTCTTCCTCGGTTGCTCGGGCTACAGCCTGCCGCCGAAAGAGCGCTGCAAGGCCACCGTCAACCTGGTGCCGGGCGATGAAATCGCTGCGGACGACGAGGGTGAATCGGAATCCCTGGTGCTGCGCGGCAAGCATCGCTGCCCGATCTGCAGCACGGCGATGGACGCTTACCTGCTCGACGAAAAGCGCAAGCTGCATATCTGCGGTAACAACCCGGATTGCGCCGGCTACGAAATCGAAGAGGGCAGCTACCGCATCAAGGGTTACGAAGGTCCGAGCCTGGAATGCGACAAGTGTGGCAGCGAGATGCAGCTCAAGACCGGTCGTTTCGGCAAGTTCTTCGGTTGTACCAATCCGACCTGCAAGAACACCCGCAAGCTGCTGAAGAGCGGTGACGCGGCGCCGCCGAAGATGGATCCGGTGAAAATGCCTGAGCTGAAATGCGAAAAGGTCAACGACACCTATATCCTGCGCGACGGTGCTTCAGGCCTGTTCCTGGCGGCCAGCCAGTTCCCGAAAAACCGCGAGACCCGTGCTCCGCTGGTGGTCGAGATTCTGCCGCACAAGGACGAGATCGATCCGAAGTACCACTTCCTGTGCGAAGCGCCGCAGAAGGATCCAGATGGTCTGCCGGCAGTGATCCGCTACAGCCGCAAGACCAAGGAGCAATATGTTCAGACCGAAGTCGACGGCAAGCCAACAGGCTGGAAAGCGTTCTTCGATGGTGGCAAGTGGACGGTCGAAGACAAGCGTCCGGCAAAAGCCAAGGCTTGAGCGAACGCTGAACTGAAGGTGCGCTGATCAGGCATCTTCAACACAAAAGGCCGCATGACAACCTTCTGGTTTTCATGCGGCCTTTTTGTTTAATGCTTGCGGTCGGATCGGCTGATCCATGACACTGTCCGGCCTGTGTGAAGCAATTATTTCGTTGTGGAGAGTGACGACATGGCCCACGAACTCTATACCCGTACCAATCAGAAGATCTATTTCGCGGGTTTGTCGCTGGAAGCGCTGGCCAGGGCCGAAGAGGGGCGGGCGATGAATTCGCTGGCGCTGATTCAGGCCGGGCGCGAGTCCGCACTGTTTCATCTCTATGGTGCGTTGCTGGGGTTGTGTCACGAAATTGCCGGGTTCTACAGGCTGCCACAGGCTAACGCGCCGCGGGCGGAAACGCTGTTGACCCGCGAAGTGCTTGAGTCGATTGCGATCCCCGAGTTGGCCGAGATGGTTGAGTTGGCGGGTAATCCGGAAACCTGGCTGGCTAAATTGCTGGCCGCGCATTCGGCGCTGTTTCAGCCGCCGCGAGTGCCACACAAGCCAAAAGGCGATGTGACCCAGCCGCTGATTCAGGCGGTCAATCTGGATGAAGAGCAAGCCCCGGAAGAGTTGAGTCGTGAAGAGCTGGAGAGCTGGCGGCAGAATCTGAAGGGTCTGGCTATCCGTTTCCGTGAAGGCTTGAACGAGTGCTGATGGCTTCTTGGCTGGTGGCGACGAGATGCATGCTGCTGGTCAAGATCCTGAGCGAATCCTGAATGATGTCTATATAATCCCTGCCTTTCGTGGAGAACAGACCTATATGCCAACGTCCTTTCTAGAAATTGTCGAGCTACCAGACGGCCGAATCGAACTGCGCAGGGCCGAGGACGAGGGTTCCCTGGTGACTCTTGATTTCTCCGAGGATGCCAAGGCATTTCTGCAGGGCCAACACGTTGAAATTGCCAAGGCGATGCTGAGCGTCGGCGTGCAAATGGCCGGTCGTATGGTTGAAGGCGAGTTTGATAAGGAAGAGGGACCGCGGGTTCTTCATTGAGCACCGCCCGTCGATTATCGCTTCGGTTCGGCTTCTCTATCCCTTGAGAAGCCCCGCGCTCGAATTAGCGCGCATGCAGTCAGCCCAGTCGAATATTCAGGCTTTGAGCGTCCCCGGTGCGGGCGGCGTTGATCAGTTGTTGGCGTGAACCTGAGGCGAGCGGGTTCAACCATGTCACCACCGTATGACTACGACCCAGGCGCAGGGCTTCGCAAGCCAATTGCTGAGCGCTCTGAGTGCCGCGCGGTTGCAACAGCAGGATGCGTTCACGATTCAATCCAGCATCCCGCAACCAGGTTTGGGTCAGGCTCGCAGGTGGAGCGATCAGGGTCAGCCAGCGCGCGTCCTGATCCTCGCTCAATTCGCGAAGAATCGGCGCCAGCAGGTTCAAGCAGTTCCCGGCCGCGCCGCGCAGCGACAGCTCACTGAACGCTTCGGGTTCGACATTCCATGGTCGCTCGGCTACATCCTTGAGGATGGGGGCCAGTGGTTGCGCCAGAAATGCCTCGAACAACGGCAGTTGTGTTTGCTGAGGTGCGTGTGGGAACTGCATAAAGCCTCCTTTAGCGGCGGATGACGCCGACACTCAAGCCTTCGATCACCAGTTCCTGATCTTTCAGGTCGACTTCGATAGGGGCGAACTCAGGGTTTTCGGCGATCAGCCAGACCTTGCTGCCATCGCGCTTGAAGCGTTTGACAGTCACTTCGTCGCCGATCCGGGCAACCACGATCTGACCGTTGCGGGCTTCTCGGGTCGTGTGAACGGCCAGCAGGTCGCCGTCGAAAATACCGATGTCCTTCATGCTCATCCCGTGGACGCGCAAAAGGTAGTCGGCGCGAGGGTGGAAGAAGGCCGGGTTGATGTTGCAGGACTCTTCGATGTGCTGCTGGGCGAGAATCGGTGCACCGGCGGCCACGCGACCAATGATCGGAAGCGTTGACTCGTCGACCTTCGCTTCGAAGCCAGGGATTCGAATGCCGCGAGAGGCCCCCGGGGTCATCTCGATCGCGCCTTTGCGGGCGAGCGCCTTGAGGTGCTCTTCGGCGGCGTTAGGGGATTTGAACCCCAGTTCCTGAGCGATTTCCGCGCGGGTCGGCGGGTAGCCGTTGTCTTCGAGGCAGCGTTTGATAAAGGCCAGAATCTCGGCTTGGCGTGGCGTCAGCTTAAGCATATTGATCGCTCTGTCTTTTTATACAGTGACTGGGATTATATACAGTGAAGCGGGCTTGGCAATGATCCTTTTTTGCCATGCCGCCGGACGGTCAGTGACGACGCTGATTAATGTGGCGTCCTTGTTGTGGTTAAATATCTGACCGACCATTCCCAAAACGAACTGGCAGGCTTGACAAGGCATAGGCTGAAACGTATGTTTCAAACAAGTGTTTGTCAGGCGGAGTAGCCATGGCCCAGTCGGAAACCGTTGAACGCATTCTTGATGCTGCAGAACAGCTGTTCGCGGAAAAAGGTTTCGCTGAAACCTCATTGCGTCTGATCACCAGCAAGGCAGGGGTCAACCTCGCTGCGGTGAACTATCACTTCGGTTCGAAGAAGGCGCTGATCCAGGCGGTATTCTCGCGCTTCCTCGGTCCGTTCTGCATCAGCCTCGACAAAGAGCTGGAGCGCCGCCAGGCCAAGCCAGAGAACAAGCCTTCGCTCGAAGAGCTGCTGGAAATCCTTGTCGAGCAAGCACTGGTGGTACAGCCACGTAGTGGCAACGACCTGTCGATTTTCATGCGCTTGCTGGGTCTCGCATTCAGCCAGAGTCAGGGTCACTTGCGGCGCTATCTGGAAGACATGTACGGCAAGGTGTTCCGCCGCTACATGTTGCTGGTGAACGAAGCTGCACCACGTATTCCTCCTATCGAACTGTTCTGGCGTGTGCACTTCATGCTTGGAGCCGCGGCGTTCAGCATGTCGGGTATCAAGGCGTTGCGCGCGATTGCCGAGACTGATTTCGGCGTCAACACCTCCATCGAACAGGTGATGCGCCTGATGGTGCCGTTTCTCGCGGCCGGCATGCGTGCCGAAACCGGCGTCACCGATACCGCGATGGCCACCGCGCAGCTGCGACCACGCAGCAAATCAGCGCCGGCACCGGCCAAGGTTTAACTGTCCATGGGTGGGCGCGGCAGCTGACATCCGCTAAGCTAGCCGCCCATGCCGACTCTCGTTCTGAACCCGTTTCTCATTGAAATCACCGACCTGCCGGAAAATGCCCCCGGTGGTGGTTTCGTGAGCAACGGGTTTTTCGTTTTCAAGGAATCTCTATGACTGCTGGCCTGCAAGGCTCGTTGATGGTGGACGTCGCCGGTACCTGGCTGACGGCCGAAGATCGCCAATTGTTGCGCCAGCCCGAAGTGGGTGGCCTGATCATTTTTGCCCGCAACATCGAGCATCCGCGCCAGGTGCGTGAGCTGAGCGCGGCGATCCGTGCCATTCGCCCGGACCTGCTGCTGGCGGTGGATCAGGAAGGCGGTCGCGTCCAGCGCCTGCGTCAGGGCTTTGTGCGTCTACCGGCCATGCGTGCCATCGCTGACAACCCGAATGCCGAGTATCTGGCCGAGCAATGCGGCTGGATCATGGCCACTGAAGTGCTGGCTGTCGGCCTCGATCTGAGTTTTGCCCCGGTGCTGGACCTGGATTACCAGCGCAGCGCCGTGGTTGGCACTCGTTCGTTCGAAGGCGATCCGGAGCGTGCAGCACTGCTCGCCGGGGCTTTCATCAAAGGTATGAACAGCGCCGGCATGGCTGCCACCGGCAAGCATTTCCCTGGCCACGGCTGGGCGGAGGCCGACTCTCACGTCGCAATCCCCAGCGACGAGCGCAGCCTGGAGGAGATTCGCGCCAACGACTTGGTGCCGTTCGCCAAACTGAGTAAGCAATTGGCCGCCGTCATGCCGGCCCACGTGATTTATCCGCAAGTCGATGCGCAGCCAGCCGGGTTCTCCCGCCGCTGGCTGCAGGACATCCTGCGCGGTGAGTTGCAGTTCGACGGCGTGATCTTCAGTGATGACCTGTCGATGGCCGGTGCGCATGTCGTAGGCGATGCCGCCAGCCGCATCGAAGCCGCACTCAGCGCCGGTTGCGACATGGGCCTGGTGTGCAACGACCGGGCGGCCGCCGAGCTGGCCCTGAGCGCCGCGCAGCGCATGAAGGTGAAGCCATCACAGCGCATCGCGCGGATGCGCGGTCAGGCGTTCGCTAGCACCGAATACCGTCAGGATCCGCGCTGGCTGACCGCTGTCGGCGCGCTCAAAGACGCTCAACTGATCGATTAAGGATTTTTCGCTATGACGGTTTACGCAATCATCGGTGGCACCGGTCTGACTCAGCTGGAAGGCCTGAGCATTCGTCAGTCGCTGGCGGTGGATACGCCTTACGGTGCGCCATCGGCCGAAGTACAGATTGGCGAATACGCCGGCAAGGAAGTGCTGTTTCTTGCTCGTCACGGTCATCCGCATCGCTTTCCGCCACACAAGGTCAACTACCGCGCCAACCTGTGGGCGTTGAAGCAGGCTGGGGCCGAAGCGATCATCGCGGTCAACGCCGTGGGTGGGATTCATCCTGCAATGGGCACCGGACATTTCTGCGTGCCGCATCAGATCGTGGACTACACCAGCGGTCGCGAACACACCTATTTCGCCGATGACTTGGAGCATGTCACACACATCGACTTCAGCTTTCCCTACAGCGAGCCACTGCGTCAGCAACTGATTGCTGCGCTGGCTGCCGAAGGTTGCGAGTACAGCGATCAAGGCGTTTACGCTTGCACCCAGGGCCCGCGTCTGGAAACCGTGGCTGAGATCGTGCGCCTGGAGCGTGATGGCTGCGACATCGTCGGCATGACCGGCATGCCGGAAGCGGCGCTGGCCCGCGAGCTGGATCTGGATTACGCCTGTCTGTCGCTGGTGGTGAACCCGGCGGCGGGCAAGACCACGGCGGTGATCACCATGGCCGAGATCGAGCAGGCGCTGCATGACGGCATGGGCAAGGTGAAATCGACGTTGGCGCGGGTACTCAAGGGCTGAGTCTGGCTCCGAATGACTCGTACGAATAAGCGCTGAGGATCTCAGCGCTTTTCAAACTTGTCCGGCAACGGCGCAAACAGCGCCTCGATATCATCACTCTGCAACTTCCAGTCCCCGGCCTTGCGCCCATCTAGCACACCGGCCGCCAGGTCGGATTTTTCCCGTTGCAGAAGCTGAATTTTCTCTTCAACCGTGCCCCGGGCAATCATCTTGTAGACGAATACCGGCTTCTCCTGACCAATGCGATACGCACGGTCGGTTGCCTGATTTTCGGTCGCCGGGTTCCACCATGGATCGTAGTGAATCACGGTATCCGCTTCCGTCAGGTTCAGACCAACGCCACCGGCCTTCAGGCTGATGAGAAAGATCTGACGTTTGCCGCTCTGGAATTCCTTCACCGGTGTGCGCCGATCCCGGGTTTGCCCGGTCAGCAACGCATAGGGGACATTGCGCTTTTTCAGTTCATCCTCGATCAGTGACAGCATCGAAGTGAACTGCGAAAACAGCAGGATCCGTCGCCCCTCCTCAAACAGCTCCTCGAGCATTTCCATCAGGCTGTCGAGTTTGCCCGAGGTGCTGCCGCGCGCGGGCAGGGTGGCGTCATTGACCAGACGCAGATCGCAGCAGACCTGACGCAGCTTGAGCAGCGCTTCGAGAATGATGATCTGACTGCGTGCCACGCCTTTGCGGGTGATCTCGTCGCGAACCTTCTTGTCCATGGCCAGGCGCATGGTTTCGTACATGTCGCGCTGGGCCTCGTTGAGATCGACCCAGTGGATGATCTCGGTTTTCGGCGGCAGCTCGGTCGCGACCTGTTCCTTGGTGCGGCGCAGCAGAAACGGTTTGATCCGACCGTTGAGGTGCTGAAGTCTGACTTCGCTGGCGCGTTTTTCGATCGGCACACGGTAATCGGCGTTGAAACTTTTAACGTCGCCGAGCCAGCCGGGCAGCAGGAAGTGAAACAGTGACCACAGTTCGCCCAGGTGGTTTTCCAGCGGCGTACCGCTGAGGCACAGACGTTGGCGGGCGTTCAGTTCACGAGCCGCCTGGGCGGCTTTGCTGTTCGGGTTCTTGATGTACTGTGCCTCATCCAGCACCAATACATGCAATGGCTGCTTTGCCAGGCGCTCGACATCCTTGGGTAGCAGCGCATAGGTCGTGAGGATCAGGTCGTAATCGGCCAGATGCTCAAAATGCTTTTTGCGGCTGGCACCGTACAGAGCAATCACTTTGAGCTGGGGCGTGAAGTGCGCCGCTTCGTCCAGCCAATTGGGGATCAGGCTGGTGGGCATCACCACCATGCACGGCCGGTCCAGGCGTCCGGCGTTTTTCTCGCTGAGAATGTGCGCCAGGGTCTGTAGGGTTTTGCCCAGTCCCATGTCGTCCGCAAGAATCCCGCCGACCTCAAGTTGCCGCAGCGACTGCATCCAGCTCAAGCCTTCGAGCTGATAAGGCCGCAGTGTCGCGTTCAGTCCTTCCGGCGCCTCGGCGCTGTAGTCGCGGATATCGCGCAGGCGTTGGGCGAAACTGCGAATCTGCTCGCCGCCCTCCCATAGCAGGGGGATGCCTTCCAGCGTGTTGAGACGGGTGGCGTCAGCCTTGCTCAGGCGCAGGGTGGTTTCGCCCGGCTCTTGCAGATAGAACTCGCCCAACGTTGCCAGCACCGGTTTCAACCGGCCGAGGGGTAGGGCGACCTGCAAGGGGCCATGCTCGCTGTTGCGTTGCGGGATGTTCACCAGAATCAACTCGTCATCCCGTCGCCGGGCAAGGCGTTCGGGGTTGAGGATTTCAGTGTGCGAGCGCATCAGGTTGAGCAGGATCGGCAGCAGGCTCAGGCGCTCGCCATTGACGATGATGCCCAACTCAAGATCGAACCAGTCGCGTTCCGGGGTTTGTTCGACGGTGGCGTACCAGTCGTCGACGGCCGTCAGATCGAAGCCGAATTCTTCGTCGATCTGCAATTCCCAACCTTGGGTGCGCAGCTTTGGCAGATCGTTGAGAGTGAATGTCAGCCACGCGCTGTCGTTGACCATCTCATAGAGTTCACCGGCGCTTTCCGGCAGGGCTTTACTCTGTCTCGTGGCGATGCGGAAGCCGAGAATCCGCAATTGTTCGCGGTAGCTTTGCTCTACGTCAGGATGGCGTTTGACACGCAGAGTCTGTGCTTCCTGGCGAATCAGGATGTCGCTGTTTTTCTGGCCGCTGACGTATTCGTCGAGGTAGCTGAAAGACAGCGCCGCACGATGCTGGATATAGCGCTGCATCTTGCCGTTGCGCGGCTCGAACGCGCTGAACTCGACGCTGGCCAGCCACAGGCGCGGCACCGGCTGCACATTGTCCACCAGCACTTGTGGCGGCGCCTTGGGGCTGCGGTTTTCCAGAGCAGCCTGGAGTTTTTCCAGCAGTTCGGCGTCTTTGGCAGCGGCAGGGTATTCGAGAGTTTCCTGCACCTGCAGCAAGACCGCCGCACAGTGTTTGCAGTTGCTGTGGACCGGGCAGGTGCACGTGGCGTCGACCATCAGCAGTGTGCCTTTGGCCGACTCGCGCAGATGAATCGTCTGACGATAAATGTTGCCGCCAGAGCCTTCGCAACTGGCGGTAATGGTCGCATCGCCGACCTGCACGATCCGCACCCGGTTCTCCAGCGCGTAGCGGCGGCCACGCTCCAGGCTTTGTTCCTTGAATCGGCTGACCCAGGAAGAGGCCAGCGGTTTACTCAGAGGCGGGGACATAAGGACTTCAATCAGTCCGGTACGACTTCAGGCGCTTCCCGAGGCGCAGGCGCCGTCAGTGAAGTGATCTTGATCAGCAGGGCCAAGTGGCCGTTGTCCAGGTAGTTGAGCTGGCCGTTCTTGGTGTGGCTTTCCTGTTTCAGGCGTTCGCTGGCGGTGACCATACCGTTGGCGTCGATCTGGTTGACCCAGAAGTCGGCGTTCACGTCGGTGAAGCGGCCGAGCTTCATTTCGATCGTGCCCTCGATCGGGAACTGGCCGAACTGCTCCTGACCTTCGCTGACCGCGACCTTCGCCGGCGTCTCGCCAAGTGTCTGCTGCCAGGCCTTGTGCATCAGCACGCTGTACTCGCCGCTGGCGGTGAGTTTGGTGGCGACGTCGTTCAGCGCGGTGGTGCGCTTGCTGTCATCGCCCAGGCGTTGGGCACCGGCGGCCCAGTCTTCCGGCGCGGCGCGGCTGACGATGGCCGGCACGGCGTTCTGGCGTACCAGAATCATTTCGACCTGATACAGGTCGTCGGCAAACGCCGTCGGTGCTACCAGAGTCAGTAGCAAGGTCAATGAGCGAAACAGGCGCATGCGGCGTCCTTCAAACAGTTTTCGGGAGGAGGCGCTCGAACAGCGCCTCTACAGTATTAAAGCGTTCTTCCGGACGCTCCATCGGCACCTGGAACTTGAACATCGTGGCGCCTTCGAATTTGTAGCGTTTTGGCTGACTCTGGATCAGTTTGATCAGAGTCATCGGGTCGACCGGCGTTTGCGCCGCGAACTCGATGCGTCCGCCTTGCGGGCCGCCATCGACTTTCTTGATACCCAGCTGTTCGGCCTGCAATTTCAACGCAGTGATGCGCACCAGATTCTTGGT
This sequence comes from Pseudomonas sp. stari2, assembly GCF_040760005.1. Taxonomy (NCBI): domain Bacteria; kingdom Pseudomonadati; phylum Pseudomonadota; class Gammaproteobacteria; order Pseudomonadales; family Pseudomonadaceae; genus Pseudomonas; species Pseudomonas sp. Stari2. The sequence goes on along the minus strand of NZ_CP099760.1, from coordinate 4,494,622 downwards.
TGGTTCCGGCAGCAGCCCGAAGCGGTCGATCATCTCCACCTGCAGATCCTTCAGGCCTTCCTCGTCGGTGGCCGAGGCGATGCGCTTGTACAGGATCAGGCGTGCGTGAACGTCCGGCAGATAATCTTCCGGAATCAGCGCCGGCACTCGCAGATTGACTTCCGGGCCACCGCCGAGCGGCTGGTCGAGGTTCGGTTGTTCGCCCTTGCGGATCGACTTCACCGCGCGCTCGAGCATTTCCATGTACAGCGTGAAGCCGACTGCCTGGATCTGTCCGCTCTGACCATCGCCCAGCAATTCACCGGCGCCACGGATTTCCAGGTCGTTGGTGGCCAGCACGAAGCCCGCACCCAGATCCTGAGTATTGGCAATCGCTTCCAGACGTTTTTCCGCATCGCCGGTAATCTGCTGGCGTGGCGGAGTCAGCAGGTAGGCGTAGGCCTGGTGGTGACTACGTCCGACGCGCCCGCGCAACTGGTGCAACTGCGCCAGGCCAAACTTGTCGGCGCGCTCGATGATGATGGTGTTGGCGCTCGGCACGTCGATGCCGGTCTCGATGATGGTCGAGGCGATCAGCACGTTGAAACGCTTGTGGTAGAAGTCGCTCATCACCTGTTCGAGTTCGCGTTCGCGCATCTGCCCGTGGCCGATGCCGATCCGCGCTTCCGGCACCAGTTCGGCCAGTTCGGCGGCGCACTTCTCGATGGTCTTCACATCGTTGTGCAGGTAGTAAACCTGCCCTCCGCGCAGCAGCTCACGCAGCAAGGCCTCTTTGACCGTGCTCTTGTTCTGCTCCATGACGAAAGTGCGCACCGACAGGCGTCGCGCCGGCGGTGTGGCGATGATCGACAGATCGCGCATGCCCGACACCGCCATGTTCAGCGTGCGCGGAATCGGCGTGGCAGTCAGCGTAAGAATGTCGACTTCGCTGCGCAGGGCCTTGAGCTGCTCCTTCTGACGGACACCGAAACGGTGCTCTTCGTCGATGATCACCAGCCCGAGGTTTTTGATTTTGACGTCGTCCTGCAGCAGTTTATGGGTGCCGATTACGATGTCGATGTTGCCTTCGGCCAGTTCGGCCACCGCAGCGTTCACTTCCTTGGCCGACTTGAAGCGGCTCATCACTTCCACGGTCACCGGCCAGTCGGCGAAGCGGTCACGGAAGCTGTTGTAGTGCTGCTGGGCGAGCAGGGTGGTCGGCACCAGGATCGCCACTTGCTTGCCGCCGTGCACGGCAATGAACGCGGCACGCATGGCCACCTCGGTCTTGCCAAAACCCACGTCGCCGCAGACAAGGCGATCCATCGGTTTCGGCGCGAGCATGTCTTCGCGCACGGCTTCGATGGTGGATTGCTGATCCGGGGTTTCCTCAAACGGGAAGCCGGCGCTGAACGTTGCGTAATCGGCCTTCGGATCGGCAAACGCATAACCTTCGCGGGCGGCGCGACGGGCATAGATGTCGAGCAGTTCGGCAGCCACGTCGCGCACCTGTTCGGCAGCCTTGCGCTTGGCTTTCTGCCAGGTTTCGGAGCCGAGGCGGTGCAGTGGGGCCAGCGCATCGTCGCTACCGGTGTAACGGGCGATCAGGTGCAGGTTGGCTACGGGCACGTAGAGCTTGGCGTTCTCGGCGTATTCGAGGGTCAGGAATTCGGCAGCCTGATTGTCGATTTCCAGAATCGTCAGGCCAAGATAACGACCGACGCCGTGGTCAATATGCACCACTGGCGCGCCTTCGCGCAGCTCGGTGAGGTTCTTGATCACGGCATCGTTGTTGGCATCGGCGCGTTTTTCGCGACGGCGACGCTGCATCACCCGTTGGCCGAACAGCGGACTTTCCGCGACCAGTGCCAGCGCCGGGTCATCCAGCATCAAGCCTTCGTCGAGCGGGGCGATGGTAATCGCCAGGCGATCCTTGCTCGCGACGAAGTCAGGCCAACTGTCGACGGTTTTCGGCCGCAGCTTCAGGCGTTCCAGCAATTCCAGCAGCACTTCGCGACGGCCGGCGGATTCGGCGGTGAACAGCACGCGCCCCGGGAATTCGTCGAGGAAGGCGGAAAGCGCGGCCAGCGGTTGCGTAGCCTTGGCTTCGATTGCCAGATTCGGTAATGCCTGCGCCGGGAAGCGTTCGCGGCCGGCACCGGTTTCCACGTCCTGTTGACTGGCGACCACTCGGGGCCAGTTCTTCAGGCGGGCGAAACAGTCCTCCACCGGCAAGAACAGTTCGGCCGGCGGCAGTAAAGGACGCGATGGATCGACGCGGCGTTCTTCATAACGATTGCGCACATCGTTCCAGAAGTTTTCCGCCGCTTGCTCGATGCCTGGCAACGAGAACACCTGGGTGTCCTGGGGCAGGTAATCGAACAGGGTCGAGGTTTCTTCGAAGAACAGCGGCAGGTAGTACTCAATGCCGGCCGGCGTGATGCCGCTGCTCAGGTCCTGGAAGATCGGGCAGCGGCGGAAATCGACGTCGAAGCGCTCGCGAAAGCGCGCCTTGAAGCGGGTCACCGCATCCTTTTGTAGCGGGAACTCCTTGGCCGGCAGCAGCTTGACCGAATCGACCTTGTCGATGGAACGCTGGTTTTCCGGGTCGAAGGTGCGCAGGGTTTCGATTTCGTCGTCGAACAGATCGATGCGATAGGGAAGTTTGCTGCCCATCGGGAACAGGTCGATCAACGCGCCACGCACCGTGAACTCGCCGTGTTCATAAACCGTGTCGACGTAGCGATAGCCGCTGGCTTCGAGCCGCGAGCGCATTTGCTCGACGTCGAGCTTCTGACCGACATCCAGCACCAGGCTGCTGCCGAGCAGGAACTTGGTCGGCGCCAGGCGATGCAGGGCGGTAGTGATCGGCACCACCAGCACGCCATGCTCCAGCTCCGGCAGTCTATAAAGGCTGGCGATGCGCTGGGAGATGATGTCCTGGTGCGGTGAGAACAGGTCGTAGGGCAGGGTTTCCCAGTCGGGGAAATGCAACACCGGCAAATCCGGGGCGAAGAAACTCAGCTCCTGCTCCAGCCGTTCGGCACTCTGGCTGTCGGCGGTCAGCAGTAACGTGAAGCGCTTGGCAGCGCTGGCAGCCTCGGCAATCGCCAGGCTCAGGGCGGCACCGGGGAGATTGCCCCAGTGCTGTTTACCTGCCGCGGCAGGGAGAAGCGGTAGACGCAGAACAGGCACGGAAGGTTGAGCTCCAGGCGTTGCGACAAAGTCGGTAATTGTAGCGGCGTCCGGTGCCGCCTGTCAGTTGCAGACTGCGTCTATCTGCGCTGTTTCAGCGAAATGTAGTGGTAACCATAAAAACCAGCACTTTTTTGACGATTATGTAGTGCCGAAAGTGGGAGGTGTTACGGAGGGTTACAGACATCGTCTAACAGTCGTCGAAAAACTGACTGCGCTGAAAGCCCCGGTTTTACTGGGCTTGCGGAGGGCGTTATTTTTTTGGACGGAATTTTGTTACCGTTTGCGCGACAAGCGCGCATTGCTACGAGAGGTTCTCGGCGGCATAATGTAGCCCCTTTTTTCTGCCCCTACATGTGGAAGGTTCCCGTGACTCAGAAGCCCGACCAGTGTCTTGGTGAATGGATCGACCGTGAAGCACTCGCAGAAGCGATGATTCCGCTTATCGGTCAGCTCTACCGCAATAACAACGTGGTGAGCTCGATCTATGGCCGCAGCCTGATCAACCAGTCTGTCATCGCGATTCTCAAAGCTCATCGCTTTGCTCGCCATCGTTCTTCCGACGATAGCGAACTCTCCGTCCACGAAACATTCCCTCTGCTGAAGGCCATGAGCGAGCTCAAGCTCGGCGCGGCTTCGGTGGATCTGGGCAAGTTGGCATTCAAATTCCGCGCTGAAGGCAATGGCCGCACGGCCGAACAATTCGTTCGCGAAGAGTTGGCCGATGTTGTGGGTCAGCAAAACGCCTCCGCGCGTAAAGGCACTGATGTCGTGCTGTACGGCTTCGGTCGTATCGGCCGTCTGCTGGCGCGCATCCTGATCGAAAAAACCGGTGGTGGCGACGGCTTGCGTCTGCGCGCCATCGTCGTGCGCAAAGGCGCCGAGAACGATCTGGTCAAGCGTGCCAGCCTGCTGCGTCGTGACTCGGTACACGGCCCGTTCGATGGCACTATCACCATCGACGAAGAAAACAACACCATCACCGCCAACGGCAACCTGATTCAGGTGATCTACGCCAAGAGCCCGAGCGAAGTCGACTACACCCAGTACGGCATCGAAAACGCGCTGATCGTAGACAATACCGGTGTATGGCGTGATGCCGACGGTCTGGGTCAGCACCTGGCCTGCCCGGGCGCTGCCCGCGTGATTCTCACCGCACCGGGTAAGGGCGCGCTGAAGAACATCGTTCACGGCATCAACCACGGCGACATCACCGCTGACGACAAGATCATCTCGGCGGCGTCCTGCACCACCAACGCCATCGTACCGGTGCTCAAGGCCGTCAACGATCAGTACGGCATCGTCAATGGCCATGTCGAAACCGTTCACTCGTTCACCAACGACCAGAACCTGATCGACAACTTCCACAAGGGCAGCCGTCGTGGCCGCGCCGCGCCGCTGAACATGGTTATCACCGAGACCGGTGCCGCCACTGCCGCTGCCAAGGCGCTGCCAGTGCTCAAGGGCAAGCTGACCGGCAACGCGATTCGCGTACCTACGCCGAACGTGTCGATGGCCATTTTGAACCTGAACCTGGAAAAGGCCACCACTCGCGAAGAAATCAACGAGTACCTGCGCCAGATGGCCATGCACTCGGATCTGCACAAGCAGATCGATTACGTCAGCTCGCAGGAAGTGGTTTCCACTGACTTCGTGGGCTCGCGTCACGCTGGTGTCGTGGATGCCGAGGCAACCATCACTCAGGACAACCGCGTTGTTCTGTACGTCTGGTATGACAACGAGTTCGGTTACAGCTGCCAGGTGGTTCGCGTGATGGAAGACATGGCCGGTGTAAACCCGCCAGCATTCCCGCGCTAAGCCTTAGCTGCAAATGAAAACGCCCCGACATTGTCGGGGCGTTTTTGTTTGTGCGCGATTTGTGTCAGCGGGGGATGGCTGCTTGTGCCGTGCGCAGTTCGTGCTTGTTGCCCCGGAACAGCACCAGGGTTGCGACCAGGCCCAATACGGCTGCGCCACTGAGCCAGATCCCCGGTGCCGCCTTGTTGTCCAGCACATGGATCAGGTAAGTGCAGGCAGCTGGCGTGAAGCCACCGAAGGTCGCTGTGGCCAGGCTGTAGGCCAGCGAGAAACCGGTTGTACGCACTTCCACCGGCATGATTTCGGTCAGCGCCACCACCATCGCGCCGTTGTACGAACCGTACAGGAACGACAGCCACAACTCGACGATCAGCAGATGGCTGAAGCTCGGGTTTGCCACCAGCCACGAAAGCGCCGGATAGGCGGTCAGGATCGCCAGGATCGTCGCCCCCAGCAGCAGGGGTTTACGTCCGATCTTGTCGGAAAGTGCACCCATTACCGGCAGCCAGAAGAAGTTCGACAGGCCGATGCACACCGTTACCAGCAATGCATCGAAGTCCGACAGGTGCAGTTCCGCCTTGCCGAAGGTCGGGGTGTAGGCGGTGATCAGGTAGAACGACACGGTGGTCATCACCACCAGTGCCATGCCGGCAAGGACAATGCCGAAGTTCTGACCGATCGAGCGGACGATTTCCTGCAAGGTAGGGCGATGTTTACGCGCCTGGAACTCCGGGGTTTCCTCCAGCGAGCGACGAATGACGAAGATCACCGGAACGATCATGCAGCCGATCAGGAACGGCACGCGCCAGCCCCATTCGCCCATCTGGTCCGGGCTCAGCCAGTGGTTGAGGCCAACGCCCAACAGTCCGGCGAACACCACAGCTGCTTGCTGGCTGGCGGACTGCCAGCTGACAAAGAAGCCCTTGCGCCCTGGTGTGGCGATTTCCGCCAGATACACCGACACGCCGCCCAGTTCCACGCCGGCCGAGAAGCCTTGCAGCAACCGGCCGAACAGCACGATCAGCGGCGCGGCGACACCGAGCGTGGCATAGCCCGGCACGCAGGCAATCAGCACGGTACCGGCCGCCATCAGTGCGAGGGTAATGATCAGGCCCTGACGTCGCCCGTGTCGGTCAATGTAGGCTCCAAGGAAGATCGCGCCCAAAGGACGCATCAAAAAGCCTGCGCCGAAGGTGGCGAGCGAAAGCATCAGGGAGGCGAAAGCGCTATCGGTAGGGAAGAAGGTCTTGGCGATGGCCGTGGCGTAGAAGCCGTAGACCATGAAGTCGAACATCTCGAGAAAGTTGCCGCTGACAACGCGAAAAATCGCTTTGCCTTTGCCCGTGGAGGAGGACATGTTCAGGTACTCACTTTTTTGATTTTGTATGAAAGCGGTGCAGCCGTTTGGGAGCGAGCGGGCTCTGTGGCCATAATGGCCGGCGCGGTTTTGCTCGGAGATGAAGAATTGTTAACTGGACGGTTTGTGGTTTTCGTGGGTCTGCTCGGCATTTTGTCCGGATGCGGCAACGGCGACTCCTTGGAGAGCTTCGGCGGCCCGACCATGGGCAGCACTTATTCGATCAAGTACGTACGCCGGGCCAATCTGCCTGCACCGCAGGATGTCCGCATCGAAGTGGAGAAGATTCTCGCCGACGTGGATCAACAAATGTCCACCTACCGCGCCGACTCCGATATTTCGCGTTTCAACGCATTACCCGCCGATCGCTGTCAGACCATGTCCGCACCGATCCTCGAACTGGTGCGGGTTGGCGAGCAGCTGTCACAACAAAGCGAAGGTTCCTACGACCTGACCGTAGAGCCGCTGCTCAATCTCTGGGGTTTCGGTCCCCAGGGGCGTGAAGAAAAAGTACCGAGCGCCGATGCGCTGGCCGAGGTGGAGAAACGGGTGGGCTACCGGCATTTACGTGTCGATGGCGACCAGTTATGCAAGGACGCGGCGGTCGAAGTCGATTTCAACAGCATCGCTGCCGGTTACGCGGTCGACACCATTGCCGCGCGGCTCGACGCCATGGGCATTCATGATTACCTCGCCGAAGCGACGGGCGAGCTCAAGGCGTCCGGCAAGAAACTCGATGGCTCGCCATGGCGCGTCGCGCTGGAAGAGCCCCGTGACGATCAGCAGGTGGCGGAACGCGTCATTAACGTCGATGGTTATGGCCTTTCCACGTCCGGCGACTACCGCAACTATTTTCAGCAGGATGGCCGGCGCTATTCCCACACCTTCGATGCCCGCACCGGGTCGCCCGTCCTACATGACCTGGCGTCAGTCACGGTGATACATCCTTCAGCCTTGATGGCCGATGGACTATCGACACTGTTGCTGATTCTCGGTCCGGAAAAGGCCTGGGACTATGCCGAAAAACACGACATTGGTGCATTCTTTGTGATTCGTGCCGATACAGGTTTCGTCACCCGCGCCAGTCCGGCGTTCGAACGCCTCAGTGGCGCAAAAAATTGACCCGGGGCAATGCGAAAGCTGGTGTTGTAGTGCAGGCAAAAGTAGCCTACGACGCGACCAAGGGTTAATGTGCGCGGCGTTGACGCTTCTATAGACTATGTCCGGGTTTTCAACTGGCCCCCAATTGTTCCTTCGCGCCGTTGTTCGGCGTGATTTAGCCGCCGGTGCTGCTGGCACCGCGGCCTGTTCTGAGGAGTACGCATGGCTGTCTACAACTACGACGTGGTGGTGCTGGGTTCCGGCCCGGCGGGAGAAGGCGCGGCAATGAACGCCGCCAAAGCAGGGCGCAAGGTGGCGATGGTCGACAGCCGTCGCCAGGTCGGCGGTAACTGCACCCACCTGGGCACCATCCCGTCCAAGGCCCTGCGTCATTCGGTGCGGCAGATCATGCAGTTCAACACCAACCCGATGTTCCGTGCGATCGGTGAGCCGCGCTGGTTCTCCTTCCCGGACGTGTTGAAAAGCGCCGAGAAAGTCATCTCCAAGCAAGTCGCTTCGCGTACCGGCTACTACGCCCGTAACCGCGTCGACGTGTTCTTCGGCACCGGCAGCTTCGCCGACGAGCAGACCATCGAAGTGGTCTGCGCCAACGGCGTGGTCGAGAAGCTGGTGGCCAAGCACATCATCATCGCCACCGGTTCGCGTCCTTATCGCCCGGCGGACATCGATTTCCACCACCCACGCATCTACGATAGCGACACCATCCTCAGCCTCGGCCACACCCCGCGCAAACTGATCGTTTACGGCGCCGGCGTGATCGGTTGCGAATATGCTTCGATCTTCAGTGGTCTGGGCGTGCTGGTCGAGCTGGTGGACAACCGCGGGCAATTGCTGAGCTTCCTCGACTCGGAAATCTCCCAGGCGTTGAGCTATCACTTCAGCAACAACAACATCACCGTGCGTCATAACGAAGAGTATGACCGCGTTGAAGGCGTGGACAACGGTGTGATCCTGCATCTGAAGTCCGGCAAGAAGATCAAGGCCGACGCCTTGCTCTGGTGCAACGGCCGTACCGGCAACACCGATCAGTTGGGGCTGGAAAACATCGGTGTCAAAGTCAACAGCCGTGGCCAGATCGAAGTCGACGAGAATTACCGCACCTGCGTGCAGAACATCTATGGCGCCGGTGATGTGATCGGCTGGCCAAGCCTGGCCAGCGCCGCCCACGACCAGGGTCGTTCGGCAGCCGGCAGCATCGTCGACAATGGCAGCTGGCGTTTCGTGAATGACGTGCCGACCGGCATCTACACCATTCCGGAGATCAGCTCGATCGGCAAGAACGAGCAGGAACTGACCCAGGCCAAGGTGCCGTACGAAGTGGGCAAGGCGTTCTTCAAGAGCATGGCGCGGGCGCAGATCGCCGGCGAGCCGCAAGGCATGCTGAAGATCCTGTTCCACCGTGAAACCCTGCAGGTGCTGGGCGTTCACTGCTTCGGTTATCAGGCGTCGGAGATCGTGCACATCGGTCAGGCGATCATGAACCAGCCGGGCGAGCTCAATACCTTGAAGTACTTCGTCAACACCACGTTCAACTACCCGACCATGGCCGAAGCCTATCGGGTAGCGGCGTACGATGGCCTCAACCGGCTTTTTTGACGGGCTCCGGCCGGTGGCCTGAGCCGGCCGGGGAGACCGATTTCAGCTATTCCCAAGGGTGGCAGTGGCCAAACCGGGAAAGTCTGTAATCAGGCTGTCAACGCCGAAGTCGGCGAGTCTGCGCATCAGCGCAGGCTCGTTGACGGTCCACACCGACACATGCAGCCCCTGACGCTGCGCCTTCTGCAGGCGTTCCGGCGTACACAGCGTCCAGTTCAAGGCCAGAATTTCACAGCCGTAGCTTGCGGCGACCTTCAGCGGATCGAGCCAGGCATACTCGGCCACCAGGCCCCGTGACACGTCCGGTACCAGATCCAGCGCCGCTTTCAATACTTCCCGCGAACTCGAAGTGATCGTCACCTTGTCGAGCAGCCCGTGCCTGACCGCCATTTCACGAATGGCCAGAACGGTGGTGGCGGCGCGGGTGCGCGAGGCGCTTTTGACTTCGAGCTGCCAGTGATCGAAATCACATTTCTCGAACAGTTCTTCCAGCGTCGGAATCGGGCACGGCTTGATCCAGCCTGGGCCACCCTTGCGGGCGTCGTAGGTCACCAGATCGGCGGCGGAGTGCTCGACCACCTTGCCACGGCGCTCGGTAGTGCGCTTGAGGGTCGGGTCGTGGATGACCATCAACTCGCCGTCCTTGGACAGGTGCAGGTCCAGTTCGCAACGGCGTACGCCGTGCTTGAGACATTCCTGAAAACTGGTCAGGGTGTTTTCCGGTGCTTCGCCCTTGGCGCCGCGGTGGCCGTAGATAAGGGTCACGGTTCTTCCTTAATTAAATGCCTGATTCGTTCTGTTCGCGGGCCAGACGTCTTTCCTGTGCCTGCTTTTGCAAAATATAGCGGGCGAGCAACTGGCGCTGGGCGTCGGTCAAGTGTTCGAACTCGGTGCCGATGTCGTAACCGTCGCCCTTGCGGTCGCAATGGGTGACCCGGGCGCGCAGCAGCAGGCCGTGGGCCTGTGGCATCAACACCATTTTTACCGACAGGCGTGAGCCGGCGGCTATCGGGGTCGGGTTCTGGAAGTCGACACCGCCCTCGGAAATGATCACCGGTTGCGGCTCGCCGATCTGCCCCAGTGCGGTCAGGGCGATGACCTGACTGAGCAGGTCGATGCGCTTGTTCTGGGATTTCAGGAATGCCGCGATGGCACGGTCGCGTTCGTTGATCTGTCGCAACAGGTGTTGTGATTCGAATTCGCTCAGGTGCAGTTCACTGAGCACGTTGAATAACGGGGAAGCATCCTGCAACACTTCCTGGCCTGCGGCTTCGGCAGCGGACAGGGGCCGAATTTCCAGTGCGATCGAATCCTCGATACGGTAGTATTCGCGGCGATCTTCTTCATCTAATGTCGACATGGCGAACCCATGGTAGCGGCGGTGGTCTGAGTGTAAAGCTGGTTATCGACCCCCGCCACAAGGACGTTCCTTTTCCCTCCGAACAAGCCCCGACATGTTCAGACCTCTCTTCGTATTTATCGGCACGCGTTACACCCGTGCAAAGCGTCGCAATCATTTTGTGTCGTTCATTTCCCTGACTTCGATGATCGGGCTCGCCCTTGGCGTGGTCGTGATGATCGTGGTGTTGTCAGTGATGAACGGCTTCGATCATGAGATGCGCACCCGCGTGCTGGGCATGGTGCCCCACGCGACCATCGAATCCGGTGAAGCCATCAGCGACTGGCCGAGCCTGGCCGCCAAGGTCAAGCAGAACCCGCAGGTGGCGGCCGTCGCGCCGTTCACCCAGATGCAGGGCCTGCTGACCAACAACGGCCAGGTGTCCAAGGTGTTGCTCAATGCCATCGATCCGGCGCTGGAGCGCAACGTCTCGATCATCGACAACTTCATGAAGCAGGGCAAACTCGACGATTTGACGCCCGGCAGTTTCGGCATCGTGATCGGCGACAAGGCCGCGACCAAGCTTGGCGTGGGCCTCGGTGACAAGATCACCTTCGTCGCGCCGGAGGTCAGCGTGACCCCGGCCGGGATGTTCCCGCGCATGAAACGCTTCACCGTGGTCGGCATCTTCCATGTCGGCGCCGGCGAGCTGGACGGTTACCTGGGCGTCACCAACCTGCAGGATCTGGCGAAGATGCACCGCTGGAAGCCGGATCAGGTGCAGGGCCTGCGCCTGAAATTCGACGATCTGTTCCAGGCACCGCGCGAGGCGTGGAACATCGCCCAGCGCCTCGGCGAAGACCATTACTACGCTCGCGACTGGACCCGAACCCACGGCAACCTGTATCAGGCGATCCGCATGGAAAAAGCCATGATCGGCCTGCTGTTGCTGCTGATTGTCGCGGTTGCCGCGTTCAATATCATTTCAACGCTGGTGATGGTGGTGAACGACAAGAAAGGCGACATCGCCATCCTGCGCACGCTGGGCGCCACGCCGGGCACGATCATGCGCACGTTCATGGTGCAGGGCACGGTGATCGGCGTGGTCGGTACGGCCATCGGCGCCGTGGTCGGAATCCTGGCGGCGCTCAACGTCAGCGCCGCGATTTCGGCACTCGAAGGCTTGATCGGGCACAAGTTCCTCAACGCCGACGTGTATTTCATCGATTACCTGCCATCGCAGGTGCAGAGCCAGGACGTGATCATGGTCTGCGCTGCTGCATTGGTCCTGAGTTTCCTCGCCACCCTGTATCCAGCCTGGCGTGCCGCGCGCACCCAGCCGGCGGAGGCGCTACGTTATGAGTGAGTCGGGCATGAGTGAAAAAGCAATCCTGAGCTGCCGCAACCTGGGCAAGTCCTACGAGGAAGGCCCGGAGTCGGTGGAAGTACTGGCCAACCTGCAACTGGAGTTGCACCCGGGCGAGCGAGTGGCGATCGTCGGCAAGTCCGGTTCGGGCAAAAGTACCTTGCTCAACCTTCTGGGCGGTCTCGATACGCCGACCAAGGGCAGTGTCTGGCTCGACGGTGAAGAGCTCTCGGCGCTGAGCGAGAAGAAGCGTGGCCTGCTGCGTAACCGTGCCCTCGGCTTCGTGTACCAGTTCCACCACCTGCTGCCGGAGTTCACCGCGCTGGAAAACGTCTGCATGCCGCTGCTGATCGGCAAGACTGCGATCCCGGAAGCGCGTCAGCGGGCCACGGCGTTGCTGGAACGAGTGGGTCTGGGCCATCGCCTGGAACACAAACCGGCCGAGTTGTCCGGTGGCGAACGCCAGCGCGTGGCCATTGCCCGTGCACTGGTGAACAACCCGGGCCTGGTGATGCTCGACGAGCCGACCGGCAACCTCGACTCCCACACCGCCGAAGGCATTCAGGACCTGATGCTGGAACTCAGCACTTCGATGCGCACGGCGTTCCTGGTGGTGACTCACGACATGAACCTGGCTCGCCAGATGGACCGCGTCCTGCAGTTGCAGGAAGGTTGCCTGACCCCCATCTGACGGCTTGAAACCCGATGCCTGAAAAGGCGTCGGGTCTTTTATTTTTATACGGTGCCCCAGCGAATGTTCAGACCGTTATCGATCTTTATCGGCACGCGCTATACCCGCGCCAAGCGCCGCAATCGCTTTGTTTCATTCATTTCGATGACCTCGATGATCGGTCTCGCCCTCGGCGTGCTGGCGATGATCGTAGTGCTGTCGGTGATGAACGGCTTCCAGCGTGAAATGAGCTCGCGCATTCTCGGCATGGTGCCTCACGCGACCATCGTCGGTGTCAAGCCGATTGACGACTGGCAGCCGGTGGCTGCTGCTGCCCTGAAGAATCCTGAAGTCACGGCCGCCGTGCCGTTCACCGAGATGGAAGGTATGCTGTCCTACAAGGGCATGATGCAGCCGATCCAGATCAGTGGCGTCGACCCGGCCCAGGAAGGCAAGGTGTCGATCGTGGCCCAGCATATCGTTCAGGGCCGTCTCGATGCCTTGAAGCCGGGCGAATTCGGTGTGGTGCTGGGTGAAATCACGGCCCGGCGTTTCCGCCTGAACGTCGGCGACAAGATCACCCTGATTGTGCCGGAAGTCAGCACTGCACCCGGCGGCATTACCCCGCGTATGCAGCGTCTGAATGTGGTCGGCATCTTCAAGGTCGGCGCCGAGCTGGACGGTTCCATGGGCCTGATCCATGTGGCCGATGCAGCGACCATGCAGCACTGGGAGCCGAATCAGGTGCAGAGCGTGCGTCTGGCGGTGAAAGACCTGTATGCCGCACCGAAGGTTTCGTCCGACATCGCCACCGGCCTTGGCACTGATTTCAAGGCTGACGACTGGACCCACACCCAGGGTAGCCTGTTCAGCGCGATGAAAATGGAAAAGACCATGATCGGTCTGTTGCTGTTGATGATCGTCGCGGTGGCGGCGTTCAACATCATCGCGACTTTGATCATGGTGGTGAACGACAAGGGCGCGGACATTGCGATCCTGCGCACCATCGGCGCCACGCCACGGCAGATCATGGCGATCTTCATGGTGCAGGGCACGGTGATCGGCATCGTCGGCACCATCATTGGTGGCGTGTTGGGCGTGATTGCCGCGCTGAATGTCAGTGAGATGGTGGGCTGGGTCGAGCGAGTGACCGGGCAGCACATCTTCAGTTCCGACGTGTATTTCGTCAGCAACCTGCCCTCGGAATTGCAGGGCGGCGACGTGCTACTGATCTGCTCGGCGGGCTTCATTCTCAGCTTCCTGGCCACCGTCTACCCGGCGTGGCGGGCGGCGAAGATCGAGCCGGCGCACGCGTTGCGTTACTCCTAAGCTCCCCCATTGAGGCCGGCATTGCCGGCCTCAATCGTTTTGCGGCAACTCAATCACAAACCGCGTCCAGCCCTGAGCGGATTCGCAATGAATCTGCCCGCCATGGGCCCGGATGATCGACTGAGTGATCGCCAGTCCCAATCCGGCGTGTTCGCTGCTGCCTTCCTGGCGCGCCGGATCAGCCCGGTAAAAGCGGTCGAACAAACGCGGCAACAACTCCGAAGAAATCCCCTCGCCACTGTTCTCCACGGTCACTCTCAAGGATTTCGCCTGTTCAGCGATGCGCACGCGCACATCGCCTGCTGACGGCGTGAAGCGCAATGCGTTATCCAGCAGATTCGACAGCGCCCGGCGCAGCATCGCGCGGTCACCTTCAAACCGACCCTTACCGTCACGGCTCAGGCTGACCTGAGCGTCTTCGGCCAGCGGCGCAAAAAACTCCAGCAACGCATCGGTTTCTTCCGCCAGCTCCAGGGGTTCACGCTTGGGCACCAGCAATCCGTGGTCAGCCTTGGCCAGATAAAGCATGTCGTTGACCAGTTGCGCCATCCATTGCAGCTCTTCGAGGTTGCTGTGCAGGGCCTCGCGATAATCTTCGAGTGGACGAGGGCGGGTGAGGGTGACCTGTGTGTGGGTCAGCAGGTTCGACAGCGGGGTGCGCAGTTCATGGGCGATGTCGGCGGAGAACGCCGAAAGTCGCTGAAAAGAATCATCGAGACGTCCGAGCATGGCGTTGAAGCTGTGGGCCAGTTCCGTGAGTTCTGCAGGCATTTGCGCTTCCGGGAGTCGTGCGTTCAGCGATTGGGCCGAAATCCCACGAGCGACTGCGCTCATTCGGCGTAATGGACGAAGACCGCTACGGGCTGCCCAGGCGCCGAGCAGCGCGGTCGCCAGCGCCGAAAGACCGACGGTCAGCCAGATCAGATGCTGCATGCGTTGCAGGAAGTGCTGGTGGTGGGTGATGTCCAGCAGCAGGGTCAACTGTGGCGAGTCGGGTTGTTCCGGGTAAAGCGGAGCATTGAGCAGACGGTAATCCGTGCCGCTATCGTTGACGGTGGCCAGGCCGTGCTGCTGTGGCAGGTTCGCCGGCATTTGCAGGGAACGGCCGAACCAGCGCTGGCCCTCGGGGCCGCTGATGCGCAGGGTGACATCGCCCTGTTGGCTCAACTCATCGGTGATATGTGCGGCGTCGCTGCCACTCAGCAACGTCTGACGCACATTGATCAGCTTGCTTTCGAGCAATTGCCGGTCGAGTTCAATGAAGTGCGCCTCGCTGGCCCGATTGAAGACCACGCCCGCCACCAGCGAAACCGTCGCGGTGCACGCGGCGAACAGCAACGCCAGCCGACTGCCGAGTGACAGGCGGCGCATCAGACAGGACGCTCTTCAAGCACGTACCCCATGCCGCGCACGGTGTGGATCAGTTTGTCGGGAAAGTCATCATCGATCTTCAGGCGCAGACGGCGAATCGCCACTTCGATCACGTTGGTGTCGCTGTCGAAGTTCATGTCCCAGACCTGGGAGGCGATCAGGGATTTGGGCAGCACTTCGCCTTGGCGTCGCAGGAGCATTTCCAGCAGGGCAAACTCTTTCGCCGTCAGATCGATGCGTTGACCACCGCGTTCGACCCGGCGGCGAATCAGGTCCAGGCGCAGATCGGCCAGTTGCAGGCAGGTTTCCTGCGGTGTGGCGCTGCCACGTCTTAATAGGCTGCGCACCCGGGCCAACAGTTCGGAGAAGGCGAAGGGTTTGACCAGATAATCGTCGGCACCGAGTTCCAGGCCGTGAACCCGGTCTTCCACGGTGTCCTTGGCCGTCAGAAACAGGATCGGCGTTTCCAGCCCGGCACTGCGTACCGCTTGCAGAATCTGCCAGCCATTGCGCCCGGGCAGCATCACGTCGAGGATCAGCAGGGCGTAGTCACCGCTCAACGCCAGTTGTTGCCCGGTGTTGCCGTCGGCCACCAGTTCAGTATTGAAACCGGCCTCGGTCAGTCCCTGGCGCAGGTAGTGGCCGGTTTTCGGTTGGTCTTCGACGATCAGCAGTTTCATGGGCAACTCGGGGTTGTAGGATCGAAAGCTTTATACCGTGGGACGTTGTCACAAGCGCCAAGCTGACAAAGTTGTAATCTGCCTGTCAGGTAGCTGCCAGCGCGGGCGGACTAAAGTTTCCCACAGGCTGAACCTTTTCTTGTTGGAGTATGACTATGTTTTTGCGCAACCCTCTGGCCGTCGCCGCCTGTTTGCTGGCGCTGAGTTCATCCGTCTGGGCCGACCCTGCGCACACGTATGACTTCGGCCAGTCGGCGCCGGCCGCCAAGGCCAGTCGTAGCATTAAAGTGGTGATGGGCGACATGTCGTTCGATCCGAAGGCCATCGACATCAAGGCCGGTGAGACCATTCGTTTTGTTTTGGTGAATAAAGGCCAGTTGCTGCACGAATTCAACCTCGGCGATGCAGCGATGCATGCCAAACATCAGCAGGAAATGTTGCAGATGCAGCAAAGCGGCATGCTGACGCCGACCGGCATGAAGGAAATGTCCCACGATATGGCGGGCATGGATCATGGTTCGATGGGGCACGTCATGAAGCACGACGACCCTAACAGCGTGCTGGTCGAGCCCGGCAAGACCGCCGAGTTGACCTGGACCTTCAACAAGGCGACCAGCCTGGAGTTTGCCTGCAATATTCCCGGGCACTACCAGGCCGGAATGGTCGGCAAACTGACTGTCAGTCAGTAAGCACTCAAAGGCGGGAGCAAAGGCTGATAGAATCCGCTGATTCTTCAGTCAGGTTTCCGCCATGCATCCCGCAGCCGAACATTCGCCGCTGGGCAAGTCCAGCGAATACATCGCCACTTACACACCGTCCTTGCTGTTCCCGATTCCGCGCACCGCGAAGTGGGCGGAGCTGGGCCTGACCGCCGAAACCCTACCGTATAAAGGTGTGGATTTCTGGAACTGCTTCGAACTGTCGTGGCTGCTGCCGTCGGGAAAACCGGTGGTGGCGATCGGCGAATTCAGCATTCCGGCGGACTCGCCGAACATCATCGAATCCAAGTCCTTCAAGCTGTACCTGAACTCGTTGAACCAGACCCCGTTCGCCGATACAGAGAGCCTGGAGGCAACGCTGGTCAAGGACTTGTCCGCCGCTGCCGGCAAGCCGGTGGGGGTGCGGGTTCGCAGCCTGAAAGAGGTCGAAGCCGAAGGCGTGGTCGCGCTGCCGGGTGTGTGCATTGATGACCTGGATATCAGCGTCAGCAACTACGAACATCCGCGTCCCGAACTGCTGCGCTGCGACGATTCGCGCGTGGTGGAGGAGAGCGTGCACAGTCATCTGCTCAAATCCAACTGCCCGGTGACCAGCCAGCCGGACTGGGGCAGTGTGGTGGTGGAATATCGGGGCGCGGCGCTGGATCACGCCAGTCTGTTGGAATACATCGTCAGCTTCCGCCAGCACTCGGACTTCCATGAGCAATGCGTTGAGCGGATTTTCCTCGACCTGCAGCGTTTGCTGAAACCGGAAAAACTGACGGTGTTCGCACGTTACGTGCGCCGGGGCGGGCTGGATATCAACCCGTACCGCAGCACGGAAAGTGTGCAGTTGCCGAACCATCGCCTGGTTCGTCAGTAACCCGCAATGCGCACATGAAAAAGCCCTGCCATCACTGGCAGGGCTTTTTTGTATTCGCGAGCTTCAGATTCCCATGCTGACCAGGGAATTCACGATGTTGCGCAGGGTACCGGCGATGGTGGGGTGTTCGAGTTCGAAGCGTTCGACGGCCAGGTTCACGCCATCGGCGAGATTGGAATCCTGGGTTTTGGTTTCCAGTTCAAGTTCCAGTTCGATCTGTTGCATCAGTGCGTGCAGGTCTGCGCGCTCGGCTTCCGACAGCGGCGGATTCTGATCCAGTTGCTCGCGCAGGGTGTTGAGCTGTTCTTGCAGTTCGCGGGCGGGCATGGTGTTTTCCTTTTATCGAGAGGCACTGGCATAGACCGCAGCCGTGCGCCAAAGGTCTATGGCTCTCCTTAAGACTAATCCACTCTCGATGAACCTGCATGATCCCGGTCAGGGCTTTTCGCCTTTGAGGCGGCGCAGACTGATGTCCGCCAGGCAGGTGTCGAGTTCGCCCAGATGATCGATCACCGAGTGCACGCCCAGGCCGAATAGTTGCACCGTGGCCTTGCCGCGCAGTTGTTCGCGTTCTTTCTGACTGAGGTCTTGCCATTCGCTCGGGGTCAGGCCGCAGAGTGAGCCGCAGGACGCCAGGCCAATGGTCCACAGCCCGGCATTCAGGCCCGATTGCAGTAAACGCGGTTCGCCACTGACCAACACGCAGCCGTCCAGGCGATCGACATTCAACGTCATCAGGGCTTGCCAGCAGGCATTCGGTGCCGGCCATGGATTGTGTGTTGCCGAATGTTGCGAAGGTTTGATCCAGTCAGGCAACCCGGATGCAAGTACTTGGGAGAGGGCAGGGGGCAAGTCATCGAGCCAGGCGCAGGGGATCAGTTGGCGCTGCAAGCTGCGCAGGCTGTCGAGCGCGCCTGGCGTGGCGTCGGCGTGCTCTGTGCCGGGGCTGGCGTGATCGCGGGCACGGGCGCCGAAGTCCACCAGGCAACCGCTGAGCCCGAACAGCACGGCCGTCAGGTTGGGGGCGGACAGGGGCAAGGCTTCGGCTTGAGGCATGGAAAACATCCCTGAAATAGAAGTCAGGCTAAGCATTGCCGGTGACAGTTGGATGACAAGTGCGTGACGATGCGTCCTACAGAGGTGTTCACGCCAGAAATGCCTAAAACCTTGTTTCCGTCTTATACTGCACCTCTTATGACCGTGGCCCGCATGCCGCGTATGTACAATCCAAGGAGTTTTTCTATGCGCTGGAGCAACCCTCTCGCTCAGCTTTGTGTATGCGCCAGCGTGATGCTGGTTCCGTTCGTTGCCCAGGCGGCAACGGAAGAAGACCCTTGGGAAAGCGTCAACCGTCCGATCTTCCAGTTCAACGACTTCGTCGACACTTACGCGCTGAAACCTCTGGCGCAGGGCTATGAATATGTAACGCCGCAATTCCTGGAAGACGGCATCCACAACATGTTCCGCAACGTCGGCGATATCACCAACCTGGCGAACAACATCCTGCAGGCCAAACCGGCCGCCGCCGGTGTCGACACCGCGCGTTTGATCTTCAACACCACCTTCGGCCTGCTGGGCTTCTTCGATGTGGGCACCAAGATGGGCCTGCAGCGTAGTGATGAAGACTTCGGCCAGACCCTCGGCTACTGGGGCGTCAGCAGCGGTCCGTACGTGATGCTGCCGTTGCTCGGCCCGAGCACCCTGCGTGATGCGCCGTCCAAGTACGTAGACACCTACACCGCACCGTACCGCTACATGAACGACATCCCGGCGCGCAACACCATCTACGGCCTGAACATCGTCGACACCCGCGCCAGCCTGCTGTCCAGCGAGAAGCTGATCAGCGGCGACAAGTACACTTTCATCCGCAATGCCTACCTGCAGAACCGCGAGTTCAAGGTCAAGGACGGCCACGTCGAAGACGATTTTTGATCTCGATTGATCGACATGAAGGGGCGACCGCGAGGTCGCCTTTTTTGTGGGCGCATCCAATGATTGGGTTACGGTTGAAGCCGTTCTTATAACTGCGAGTGATTTGACAAACAAAGTCTCCAAGCGACCATCGGCGCATGCTTGAAACGCTCGAAGGATGGGAGTACCGTCTGCGCCTTAGAAGGGCACCTCTGGTGCAACCGTGTACAGGGCAAACGCTCTGAAACGGTGCAGCAGAGAGGCTAGAAAGCGAATCCAGTAGTCTGCGCCGGGCCTTTGCCCCGCCTGCTACGCCAACCTAATTCTGGCGCCGTTTGCCCACATGCCAAAAACCAGTGCCACGCTGCTGATAATCGATGATGACGAAGTAGTGCGCGCGAGCCTCGCGGCCTATTTGGAAGACAGTGGTTTCAGCGTCTTGCAGGCCAGTAACGGCCAGCAGGGTCTTCAGGTATTCGAGCAAGACAAGCCCGACTTGGTCATCTGCGATCTGCGCATGCCGCAGATGGGCGGTCTCGAACTCATTCGTCAGGTCACCGAGCGGTCACCACAGACGCCTGTGATCGTGGTTTCGGGTGCCGGCGTGATGAACGACGCGGTCGAGGCCCTGCGCCTGGGCGCGGCGGATTACCTGATCAAGCCTCTCGAAGATCTGGCCGTGCTCGAGCACTCCGTGCGCCGGGCTCTGGATCGTGCGCGTCTGCTGCTGGAAAACCAGCGCTACCGCGAGAAGCTGGAAAAGGCCAACCGTGAGCTCGAAGCCAGCCTGAATCTGCTTCAGGAAGACCAGAACGCCGGTCGCCAGGTGCAGATGAACATGCTGCCGGAAAGCCCCTGGACCATCGACGCGTTCAAATTCGCCCACCAGATCATCCCGTCGTTGTACCTGTCGGGTGATTTTGTCGATTATTTCCGGGTGGACGAGCGTCGGGTCGCGTTCTATCTGGCGGATGTGTCGGGCCATGGCGCCTCTTCGGCGTTCGTCACCGTACTGCTGAAGTTCATGACCACGCGCCTGTTGTTCGAGTCCAAGCGCAACGGCACCTTGCCGGAATTCAAGCCTTCGGAAGTCCTTGGTCATATCAACCGGGGGCTGATCAGTTGTAAGCTGGGTAAACACGTCACAATGGTCGGTGGAGTCATCGACGAGGAGACCGGTTTGTTGACCTATAGCATCGGCGGCCATCTGCCGTTGCCTGTGTTGTACACGCCTGACAGTGTTCGCTACCTCGAAGGGCGCGGCCTGCCCGTGGGGCTTTTCAACGAAGCCACCTACGAAGACCACGTGCTCGAGCTGCCACCGACGTTCAGCCTGACGCTGATGTCTGATGGCATTCTGGATCTTTTGCCAGAACCCACACTCAAAGAGAAAGAAGCTGCCTTGCCCCAACGGGTCAAGTCGGCGGGCGGCAGCCTGGATGGCCTGCGGCAGGTTTTTGGATTGGCCACGCTAGGGGAGATGCCGGATGATATCGCCTTGTTGGTGTTGAGCAGGAATCTTTAATGAGTACCGGTAGAATCCAGTTCGCCGAGCAGGACGGCACCTTCGTCCTGAAGTTCGTCGGTGAAGTTCGCCTGACCCTGTGTTCGGCGTTGGATGCGACTATTGAAAAGATCTTCACCGCGCTGAATTTCAACGCGATCGTGATCGATCTGACCGAAACCCGGAGCATCGACAGCACCACGCTGGGTCTGCTGGCCAAGCTGTCGATCCTGTCGCGGCAAAAGGTCGGCCTGCTGCCGACCGTGGTCACCACCCACGACGACATCACCCGTCTGCTGCAATCGATGGGTTTCGAGCAGGTGTTCAATATCGTCAACCATCCCGTGCCTTGCCCGGAATGCCTCGATGACCTGCCGGATCAGGATCAGTCTGAGGAAGTCGTGCGGATCAAGGTGCTGGAAGCGCACAAGATCCTCATGGGCCTGAACGACTCCAACCGCGAAGCCTTCCATGATCTGGTGAATGCCCTCGAAAGGCATTGATTCCCCAGCCATCAGGCACAAAAAAGGGCGAACCTGTGAGGGTTCGCCCTTTTTGCGTTTGTCGTCAGCCCGTTACAGCTTGGCTTGCAGCAGCGCCTCGAGTTTTTCCTGGTCGCGGGCAAACTGACGAATGCCTTCGGCCAGTTTCTCGGTGGCCATCGCATCTTCGTTGGACAACCAGCGGAATTGCGATTCGTTGAGGCTCAGACGTGCTTCGCCGGCGTGACCGGGGGCCAGTTTGCGCTCCAGTTTGCCGGTGTCTGCTGCCAGCTTGTCGATCAGGTCCGGACTGATGGTCAGGCGGTCGCAGCCGGCCAGTTGCTCGATCTGGTTGAGGTTGCGGAAGCTCGCGCCCATGACCACGGTCTTGTAGTCATTGGCCTTGTAGTAGTTGTAGATGCGCGTCACGGACTGTACGCCCGGATCATCGGCGCCGGTATAGTCGTTGCCGTTGGCCTTCTTGTACCAGTCGTAGATGCGACCCACGAACGGCGAAATCAGGAACACGCCGGCGTCGGCGCAAGCAGCGGCCTGAGCGAAGGAGAACAGCAGGGTCAGGTTGGTCTGGATGCCTTCCTTCTCCAGTACTTCGGCGGCCCGGATGCCTTCCCAGGTCGAAGCGATCTTGATCAGTACGCGGTCGCGGCCGACGCCGGCCTTGTCGTACAGCTCGATCAGGCGATGCGCACGCTTGAGCATCGCGTCCTTGTCGAACGACAGGCGCGCATCCACTTCGGTGGAAATGCGGCCCGGAATCACTTTGAGGATTTCCTGACCCACCGCGACGCCAAAGCGGTCACTGGCCAGGCCGACATCGCCCTTGCAGTCGCGAACGGCGGCGTTCAGCAGCTCGGCATAGGCCGGAATGGCCGCCGCCTTGAGCAGCAGGGAAGGGTTGGTGGTGGCGTCGACCGGCTTGACCCGGGAAATCGCTTCGAAGTCGCCGGTGTCGGCAACCACGGTGGTGAACTGTTTGAGTTGTTCCAGCTTGGAAGTCATGAGCGTGCTCTGTCCTATGGGTCTGACGACATTACCCGAGCGCTGACAGCCACTCAAGGGCATGTGGATGTATCGATAGCCCCGCAGGCAACAACCTGAAAACGGCTGTTTGAAAGGGCGAGGCGCGGTATCGATAGATACGATGCCAAATCGCGGCACAGGTTCAAAGCAACTGACTGATGAATGTGCGACCTATTCGGACTCCAGCTGCGTTCTGACGGCCGCTTCTGCGGGCTTCGGTTGCCCGTTCGAGGTCTGCAAGCCGAAATTCTTCTCTCGGTCATTGCTCCCCGAATCACTGTTTTTCCATTCGTAGATCGAAGTCAGCGGAATCTGCAGTCGTTTCACATCGGCAATGAACGCTGCGATCTTGGTGGCCTGTCCGTCGGGACCACCGTTGGAGGCAAGTGCTGAAATCCCCCATTCACTGATGACGCCAGGCAGGTGGAAGTTCTGCTGGATGAAGGTCTGCGCATTGCTGATCTGCGTCGCCGTCATGCCATAGGGGTGGTAGGAAATGGCGCTCAAACACTTGGGATACGTACCGAGAATGCTGTTCAGCGCTACGGTCGAGGCCGAACCGGCGCTTGGTGGCCGGGCGAAGCCGAAACCGATCACGGGAGTGGTGGTGGGATTGTCTTGCAGCGCCTTGCACATCGCGCTCATGAAAGGCGCAAACGTGGTGCTGAAATTGCCCGTGGGCCAGTACGTGTCCAGATCCGGTTCATTCCAGATTTCAATCGCGACCAGTTGAGAGCCGTAGGTCTGCTCAAGGCGGGCGACCGCGCTGGCAAACGCCGTGCCGGCGGTGGCCGGGTCTGCCGACAGCGGTTTGATGGCGCGTACCGTCATCAGCACTGGCAAGCCGGCGGATCCGGCGGCGGCAAACGCATCGCCGAGCTGTTTCTGATAGGTCTTGTCGCCCAGGCTGTCGCTCCACGCGCCCAGGCGCACGAAGCTGAAACCCGCTGCCTTGATCTGCGCGGCATCAGCGGCGGAAAAATTCTGGACTTTGACCTGAACGCCGACCGTTTTGTGGGGGAGGGCGGGGAACAGCTCGCTGGCGTGGAGCGAAGGCGCTGCACTGAGCATTAACAGGGAAAGGGCGCCGAGACGAATGAGATGTGCTGATTTCATGTCTGCTCTCCTGATGAGAAATGACATCTAGCCAATAGTTATCTCGTTACCCCTATTCCGATGTCCGAAGGGTTGAAAAGTGCACAAATGTTATTTTTTGTCGGAAAAGTCCGCGTGTAAAAAACGCCGAAAATCACAGTTATTTTTAGTCCGGTAATTCTGGTTGGGTGACTTTTGGACCCCGTGGTACTTAATGCACCGGTACTAACAGGCGAATCTATTTCCGAGTGCGGGAAAGTCTGGTGGGTTTATTTCAATCCACACGGAATGTTGGCCGATTGACATTACACGGGAAAGTAAACCTTGTTCAGAAAGATCCTTGTCGTCTGCGTCGGCAATATTTGCCGAAGTCCCACAGCAGAACTGTTGCTGCGCAACGCACTGGCGCCCTCGACGATCACCGTCACCTCCGCAGGCTTGTCCGCAAGGGTTGGTGAGTCCATGGAGGCAACAGCCCGCAAGGTGCTGGAAGACCGTGGGCAGTGCGCCGAAGGCTTCAAGGCGCGGCAACTGACAGCGGACATCGTCAATGAATCAGACCTGATTCTGGTGATGGAAAAAGAGCATGTAAAACAAGTACTGAAGATTGCCTCTCACGCCAGGGGCAAAGTGTTTCTTCTCGGCAAGTGGCAGAACGAACGAGAAATACAGGATCCGTATCGTCAAGGGCAGGCCGCTTTTATTCATGCCCATGCATTGATTGAAGATGCTGTTGGCTCATGGGCACAACGCCTCGGGCATTGATGAATATTCTTCAGAACAGTGAATGGTAAGAAAGACTTATGCAGTTACCGTCAGTAGTCGGCACCCGTGACAACGATCAAGACAGTATTGATCTACTCGGCATATTTGGCAGTTTGCTCGATCAGAAATGGTTGATCGGCGCTTTCACCGGCGCGTTCATGATGACCGGCGTCGCCTATGCGATTCTGGCCACGCCGGTGTATCTGGCCAACGCGCTGGTACAGGTCGAGCCGAAGAAGAATGACATGCTCGGCTTCTCCGACCTCAACAGCATGCTGGGTGGTCAGTCGCCGTCCGTGACCGAGATCGGCATCATCAAATCCCGCGCGGTGATCGGCAAGACCGTCGACGATCTGCGCCTGGACATCGACGTCACCCCCAATACTTTCCCGGTGATTGGCGGTTTTCTCTCCCGCCGCTATCGCGGTGAAACCGAACTCAGCGTCGCGCCGCCACGTTTCGGGCTGAGCAGCTACGCTTGGGGCGGTGAACGGTTGGAGTTCGCCCGGCTCGAGTTGCCCAAGGAGCTGCTGGGCAAGAAACTCAGCCTGATCGCCGGCGAGCAGCATCGCTTTCAGTTGTTCGACGACAACGACAATCTGCTGGCAGAAGGCACTGCTGGTGAAGCCTTCGCACAGGATGGCGTAGAAGGGCAGATCACGCAGCTGTTGGCCAACCCCGGCACCCGGTTTGAAGTGGTGCGCTACCCACGGATCGTGACTATTCAGGGGTATCAGGACGCGCTGGATATTTCCGAACAGGGCAAGGAGTCGGGGATCATCCGCCTGGCCCTGGCCAGCACCGACGCTGCTGAAGCAGTGAAGATCCTCAACAAGATCGCCTCGCTGTACGTGGACCAGAACGTACGCCGCACCTCGGCCGAAGCGGCGCAGAGCCTGGCCTTCCTGCAAAGTCAGTTGCCGCAGGTCAAACGCGACCTGGCCAAGGCCAGCGATGCGCTCAATGCCTACCAGACGCGCGGCAAGACCGTGAACATCTCCCTGGAAACCCAATCGGTGCTCGGCCAGTCCGTCGCCCTTGAAACGCGGATTTCCGAGCTGAAAATGCAGCAGGCGGAAATGGATCGCAAGTTCACCAGGCAGCATCCGGCCTATCGTGCACTGATGACCCAGATCGGTGAATTGACCCAGCAACAGAAGTCGCTGGAAGGCAAGGTTGGCGACCTGCCGGCTACGCAACAGGAACTGCTCAACCTGACCCGCGATGTTGAAGTGGCTTCGCAGATCTATACCCAGTTGCTGAACAAGTCCCAGGAACTGGACATCATCCGCGCCGGCGCCGTGGGCAACGTGCGTCTGGTGGACTCGGCGGATGTAGACCTGACCAGTCCGGTCAAACCAAAAAAAGCCCTGATCGTGCTGATTGCGACCTTCCTCGGCGCCTTTGTCGGTGTGGCCCTGGTGCTGTTGCGCAAATCCCTGAGCAAGGGCCTGGAGGGGCCGGAAGCCATCGAGCAACTCGGCTTGCCGGTCTACGCATCGATCCCTTACAGCGCCCTGCAAAAAGAAGAGGACACCAAGAAAGTCCGCGCCAAAGTCACGGCGGACACACCGGCGTATCTGCTGGCCCTGCGCAATCCGACGGACCTGTCCATCGAGTCGATCCGCAGCCTGCGTACCTGCCTGCATTTCGCGGCGCTGGACTCTACCAACAACCGCATCATGATTTCCGGCCCGAGCCCGCAGGTCGGCAAGACGTTCGTGTCTTCCAACCTCGCGGCGGTCATGGCCCAGAGCGGCCAGCGCGTGGTGCTGATCGATGCCGACATGCGCAAGGGGCATCTGCACAAGACGCTGAACACACCGATCACCAACGGTTTGTCGGATTTGCTGGTCAAGCGCTGCACCCTCGAACAGGCGATCAACAAGGTCGAAGTCGACAACCTGCACTTCATCAGCCGTGGCCAGGTGCCGCCCAATCCTTCCGAACTGCTGATGCACGCCAATTTCCGCGACCTGCTGGCGGAACTCAGCAAGCGCTACGACGTGGTGATCATCGACACACCGCCGCTGCTGGCGGTGACGGATGCGGCGATTGTCGGTCGCGAAGCAGGCATCAGCCTGATCGTCGCGCGATTCGGGGTGAACCCGGCCAAAGAGATCGAACTGACGATTCGTCGCTTCGCCCAGAACGGCATCGAGTTGAAAGGCGCGGTGTTCAACGGCGTCGAGAAGCGTGCGGCCAGTTACTACGGCAACGGCAGCTACGGCTATTACAACTACGAATATGCGTCCGACAAATCCTGAGTTTCAGCGATTGTTCTTTACAGGCAAGAAAGTGGGTGGGTTGTGAAAAAAATACTGCACGTGGCTGAAACGATAAAAGGTGGCGTCGCGACGGTGATCCGCACGATTTCGGCGTCCCCGGACGATGAGCAAGCCAACTACGAGCTGGTGTATCTGGTGCCGCAGGATCAGGAAAAGGAACTGCACGGCATCGCCCCGCAGCAGATCCGCACCTTCGAGCGAACCGGGCGCAATGTGCCGTCGTTGCTTCGTTTTGCCTGGCGACTGATGCAAGTGATGCTCAAGGAAAAACCTGATGTGGTGCACCTGCACAGCACGTTTTCCGGGGTGATCGGCCGTTGCGTGTGCGTGCTTCTGCGGCCGTGGCGCAAACCGAAAATCGTCTATTGCCCGCACGCCTTTTCGTTCCTGATGGAAAGCTCGCCGATCAAGCAGAAAGTCTATGCGTGGATCGAGCGCGTGCTGCAGAAGGTCACCGATACGATCATTTGCGTCAGCCAGTACGAGTTGGACAAAGCCGCAGCGTTTGGCATCGAGCGCAAGCGCATGCGCCTGATCTACAACGGCATACACCCCAAGGATGACGCGCGCAAAGCCGAGGATCCACAGCCGATTCATCTGCTCTTCGTCGGCCGGCTCGACTATCAAAAAGGCTTCGACGTGCTGCTCAAGGCCTACGCCAAGGCCGGACGCAACGACCTGAAACTGACGGTGGTCGGCAGTGCGGTCAACGAGGCGACGGTCGAGTGCCCGCCAATGGACGGTGTTCAGTACTTGCCGTGGGTCACGCCCGCCGAGGTCAACGCGCTGTATCAACAGGCCGATGCGCTGATTGTTCCGAGTCGCTGGGAAGGCTTCGCCATGGTGCCTCTGGAAGGCATGGCGCTGGGCTTGCCGGTGATCGCCAGCGACTGCACCTCGCTGCCTGAACTGGTCACCCATGGGGTGTCCGGCTACGTGTTCCCCACCGGTGACCACCACGCATTGGCCGATCGCCTGAAGCAGATCCAGAAACCCGCGTTGTCGGTCCTTGGCCTTGAAGGTCGGCGCATCGTCCGCGAGCGCTTCAGCGCCGCGTTGATGATCCGCCAGACCTACGACGTGTATTCCGCTCCCTCTTATTAAGTAGAACTTCGCTCATGAACGTAACGATTTTGCATGGCTACAGTGCCTCCAATTCCGGCGATGGTCTGCTGGTCGATCTGGCCATTGCGCTGGTGCAGCGCAACTTTGGCGAAGACACTTCGATCAGCGTCGTGGCCTCCGATCCGGATTCCTTCAAATACCTGCCGCACCCGCGTTTCGATGCGCCGGTCATGGCCGCCAAGGGCCTGGGCCGGGTCAAGCAGGCGATATTCCTCAATCAGTCCTACGCCGGGTTGGCGGATCTGTTGAAGAAAACCGATCTGATCGTTGGCGTCGGTGGCGGCTACATGCGCTCCAAAAGCGCCTTCGAACACATCAAGCTGAAACTGGGCCACGCCAAGCAACTGGAGACCGCGATCCTCAGCAAAGTGCCGTCGGTGTACCTGCCGCAGAGCATCGGGCCGTTCCACGGTGACAGCGACAAGATCGTCGGCCACTACGCCAGCGCCGATGCGGTGTTCGTGCGCGATAACCGCTCCTCGGCGTTGTTCGATGCCTGCGAAAATGTCTACCGCGCACCGGATCTCGCGGTGCAGGCCCTGGCCGGCAAAATCCTGCAGCAACCCAAGTTCACCCGTTGCGCCTCGACGCCGGCCACCGTGTGCGTAGTGCTGCGCAAACCGCCGGCCTGGAGCAAGGAAAAGAAGCTCGCCTACGTGGCCAACCTGAAGGTGCTGCTGCAGCGTCTGAAGAACAAAAGCAAAGTGGTCTGCGCGGTGCAGAGCGCTGTGCGGGGTAACGATGACGGAGCGTTCTATCGCGAACTGGGCATCACCGAAGACCTGCTGCCGTTGAAGGCCACGATTGCCAAATATCAGCCGGACCTGGTGATTTCCGTGCGCCTGCACGGTGCGATCGAATCGCTGCTCTCCGGCGTGCCGGCGTACCACATCAGCTACGAGCGCAAAGGCTTCGGTGCCTATCAGGACATGGGCGTCGAGGACTGGGTCATCAACGGTGGCGACATCAATGTCGACACCATCATCGACACGGTTTTTGCGCCGAACGCGCTGTCGGATTTCGGCAAGCGCCTGACCGACACCTGCCGTGAAATCGAAGCCAAAACCGTGGCCATGGACGACATCATCAAGGGCGTCATTCGATGATATTCCGCTTGTTGCTGCGCGGCGGAGCGCTGGGTGCGAAGTTCCTGCTGGTGCTCGCCATTACCCATTACCTCGGTTACGAGGCGCTGGGGTTTTACGGCGTGGTGGTCGCGGCGTCGTTGATCGCTTCGAAGTTCTACAGTGTCGGCTTCAGCTCCGAGATCAATCGGCTGATCAGTGTCGGCGGCAGTTCGAAGCGAGTCGTCGACAAGGTTCTGCTGCTGTACCTGGCCGTGGGGTTGCTGTTGTCGGTGCTGACGGTGCTGATCTATTCGCTGTTCCAGCAGGTCGAGGCGACGGCGGCATTGATCGCCTGTGTGACCCTGGTTCTGCTGACCGAGCACCTGTCCTTTGAGATCAACTCGTTCGTGTTTTCCGCGCAGAAAGCCACGGCGGGGGCGCTGCTGTTCTTCATCAAGACCGGCCTCTGGGCACTGCTGGCCGTGGGCGGCATGATGCTCGGCTGGGTGTCCGGAATCGCCAGCGTGCTATGGCTGTGGGTCATCGCCAACGTGCTGGTGATCGTCGCCGGTTACCTGATTGTGGTGAACGTCCATCGTGGACGCGAAGAGGGGACGCTGGCGACGGCGACCGTGTGGAAAGCCGGGCTGCCGTTCTACCTGGGCACCGGCCTGATCGCAGTGAGTCAGTACGCCGAGCGCTTTCTGATCATTGATCTGGAACCCTACGCCAGCCTCGGTAAATACGTGTACGCCTGGTCGGCCGCCAACACCTTGCAGGCGTTGTCCTACGCGGTGGTGGCGGTGGTCGGCATTCCGGTGCTCGCCAAGCGTTATCAGGCCGATCAACAAGCGTTCACGGTCAGGCAATTGTTCGTGAACAAATGGGTCGCGCGTTCGCTGGTGGTTTCAGCGGCAGTCGCGGTGGCGATCTATCTGTTCTTCAATGTCGTGCTCGATTACGTCGGCGCAGCGGTGCCGCGTCCGGACAACGGAATCCTTGGCGTGCTGATCTTTTCCTTCGCCCTACGCGCCATCGGCGACATCGTCTGGGGCGGCTTGATCGCGTCGAAAAACAGCCGGGTATCCTTTGCCAGTTCGGCCCTTTGCCTGCTGATTTCGGTACCGGTCAGCTATGTGCTGATCAAGCACTATTCGATTTATGGCGCGGCCTGGGGCAACGTCTTCGGGATCATCGTGCAGCTCGGCGTGATTGCGCTGCTGACCCGTGCAACGCGTGCGAAAAAGGCTGTCGTGTCATGGGCCTGAAACTGCCGTGCATCGAGTTTCGCGGCAAGAAACTCGATTCGTCACTGTCATTCCTGATCCTGTTCACCGGCCTGTTTCTGTCGGTGGCCATGCCGTTGCTGATCCCCCGCGATCCGGGCCCGGATGCGATGACCCTGTGGTCTTCCTATGCCCGGGCCGACAACTGCAATTTCTGGAACCCGTTCTCGCCGGATCGCTCTTCCTACGAGTGTTCGGCGTTCCTGCTGCGGCCCACCGGGATCAACCTGACCAACGCCTGGGCCTACGGGATGTTCTGCAACTTTTTCCTCACGGCGATTCCCGTGGTGGTGTTCCGGCGCATGCCGCTGGCGATCTTCGGCACTCTGTGCCTGTGGGGCGTGGTGCGTTCGTTCTTCCTGGAGAACCTGACCAAGGAAATCATTGTGTCGGTGGCGGTGCTGAGCATTCTGTTCAGCTCGCTGACGCGCAAATATCGCGGCGGGTTTTTCCTCTCGGCGGTGATCTACGGCGTGCTGATCCGGCCCTACTGGATCCTGTTTTCGCTGTCCTGGGTCGGCGTCTGCATGATGAAGAAGTACGTGTCGCGCATGACCTTCTTCCTGATGCTGTTCCTGTTCTACCTGGCGGTGGCCATGGCCATCCAGTTGGCGCTGGGCTTTCCGGTGTCGTCGATTCGCGCCAGCAACAACGAACTGCGCACAGCGGGCGAGGAGGGTTCCAAGTCGCTGATTGTCTCTTGGCTCAGCGGCAGCGATTTCGTCTCGCAGGCGCTGGACTCGATGATCATCTTCTTCCGGCTGTCGTTCCCGGTTGAGCTGATCCTGCTCTCCGGGCCGGGCCAGGTGATCTTCGTGGCGTTGATGATCATGACCGCGCTGCTGCTGTTCAAAGTCATCACCTCGACCGATTACAAAGGCGTGCCGATCCAGACCAAACCCAAGGAACTGATCGCGATTCCCCTGGCGTTTCTGCTGGTTCAAGGCTTGTTCGAACCGGACTTCGGCTCGTTCGCCCGACACTTCTCGATGGTGGTGCCGGTGTTGTTCGTGGGCCTGGGCTTGATGCTGCGGGCGAACAAACCGGTGCGGGTCGAATCAAGAATTCTGAATTGAGGCGGGTGCTTTATGTCGAGCAAGAAAAAGTCCCTGGAGATCGAAACCCTGCGCGGCCTCGCGTGCCTGCTGCTGGTGCTCTATCACGTGATCGGCCCGTTGGGTGGCGGTTTGAAGATCGACATCGGCTCGCCGTTCCGGGTGATCGCCGATTCGATGGTGTACGTGCGCATGCCGCTGTTCACCTTTATCTCGGGCTACATCTATTCCATCTACAAGATTCGCGGCAATGACTTTTCGGCGTTCTTCACCGGCAAGGTGCGGCGCCTGATCGTGCCGCTGTTTTGCGTGGGTGTGCCGTTCTCGGTGTTGCAGGCGGTGGGGCCGGGCGTCAACAAGGACGTCGGTGTGATCGACGCGCTGTTGTCGTTCTATGTGCCGGTGAACCACTTCTGGTTCCTGCAGGCGGTGTTCATCATTTTCATGTTTGTCGGCCTGCTGGAATGGCGTGGTTGGCTGCGCTCGGCGACGCGTCTGTACCTGCTGTTCGCGTTTTCTGCAGCGGTGTTTCTGTTGCCGCCGTTCAAGTTCGATGCGTTCGGCATCAACGGGGCGACCTATCTGTTGCCGTTCTTTGTGGCGGGCATGATCGGCCAGGAAAATGTCAGTGCGTTGAAGCAACGGTTCAAAGTCATTGGCCCGTTGGTGTTTGTGCTGATCTCCCTGACGCTGTTGTACATCGCGTCGCTGGATCGCGAGCTGATCATCGACCGCCGCAGCCTGATCGGTCTGACGGTTGGATGCGTGTCCTGCTTCACGCTGCTGTCGAGTGACATGCGTTCGAAGGCGTTGACCTGGCTGGGTGGTTACTCTTACGCGATTTTCCTGTTTCATGTGTTGTTCGCTGCCACCTCGCGCTCGGTGCTCGGGCGCCTGGGCATCAAGGACGAAAGTGTGCTGGTGTTCTGCGGCGTGGCTTGCGGGTTGCTCGGGCCGGTGTTGCTGTCGACGATCTTCAGCCGGTTCAACTTCACTTCGGTGCTGTTTCTGGGTGAGCGTGCGGCGGCGAAAAAACCGGCGGGGAACGTCTCCCCGGCGCAGGTTTCGGCTAAAGGAAGTGCCTGATGGTTGCAGTGGATGACGCAGCGCCGGTCGCGGCGTCGGTGGTTGAAGTCGGGGACGTCCGCGAGCGTTTTGCTCAGTGGCGCGAAGGCAAGGCCGGGAAGGTGTTGTCGGTCTCGGTGATCGGCGACAGCTACAGCGCCGGGCAGGATTTCTATCTGAACAAACTGGTTCAGCGGCTGGTCGGGGAGGTCGGTTTCGCCGGCCCCGGTTATGTCGGCTTCAACCATGGCGCGGCGCTGGGCGGCAGCCATTTCAAGTACACCCGCAGCAGCGAGAAATACTTCGGCGGCGACTGGAAGGTGTCGAACCTCGGCGTGGCTAGTCCCGACAGCCGTACCGTGACCGGAAGTCTCGGTGCATGGCTGCAGGTCGATGCCCATCCGAGTGAAGCGATAAACACCGCTGTCACTCAGGCAAAGTTACTTTTTCTGGGCAACGGCGAATCCAGTGAACTGCGCTATCGCTGGGCACCCTCGCAATCCTGGCAGCCTTTGAAGCTGACCGGTGTCGGTGTTCAGGAAGTCCCGTTGTCAGGTACATCCTCCGCGACGGACTGGTCCTTCAGGCTGGAAGTGGTGAAGGGCGCGCCAACCCTGTTCGGCCTGTGGATGAGCAACGAACAGGCCGGTTTGCGGGTGTCGAAACTGGCCGCGTCGGGTGCGGCCTCTGCCGATTTCTATCATGGCGACGGTCAGTGGCAGGCGCAGTGGAAAGCGGTGGTCTCGAAGATTCCGGCCGATGTCTATCTGATCATGCTCGGTGGCAACGATCAGGGTTTCGGGGTGAAACCCGAGCAATACCTGACGAACGTTCAGGGGCTGGTCGGGATGATCCGCGAGATTCAGCCGTCAGCGAGCGTCAATCTGATCCTGCGCCAGGACACCACGCGCTCCAGCGCCTATCCAATGTCGGCCTACGCGCAGGTGCTGGAACCCTGGGCTCGTGAGCAGCATCTGGGTTACGCCAATCTGCAATGCGCGTTCGGTACGGACGTCAAGCGTTACGCTGCGGCGATGATCGGCCCGGACAAGATACATCCGGTGCCGGCCACGGGAGGGAAGGTGATTGCCGATTACTTCTATCGGATGATCGTCGGCGGCAACCACGGGGTTTCCTGCGGCGCCGCCTCGGAATAAGGGCTCAGCCCTGGTCGAAGTTGTCCACGTGACCCAGAAGCTCTGCGGTCTTTTGCGGCATCAATTGCGTCACGCAACGGGTTTCCACAGTGATGATGATCGCCGGGTCGTTGCAGCAGATGCGCACCCGGAATCGCCAGTCGCTGAAAATCACTTTCAGGCCGTCGCGGTCATCGACCTCCAGCGCCTGTTCGCCGTAGATCCATTTCAGATGGGCGAGCAGGGGATAGGGATCGCGCACTGGTCGGCGAATGTCCCCGGATGAAGGAAACATGCCGATCCGCTCCACCAGCAGGATGGTCCCGAGCCAGGATTCGTTGGCGCTGGGCAACGGCTGATGACGAGACAACCAGCTCATCACCCCGAGGTTGTCCACCTCCCGTTCAATGTCTGTCGAATGTTGTGCAATGTTCATGGTTGCCTCGTCGGATGTGCGCGGGGGCGGTTTAACGGCCCTTGAGGTAGACGTTCTCGTAGCAGAAGTTGGTCGCCTGGAGGTAACCCTCGGCGTCGCCACAGTCAAAGCGCAGACCCTTGAACTTGTAGGCCAGCACGCAACCGTTCTGCGCCTGTTTCATCAGGGCGTCGGTGATCTGGATTTCCCCGCCTTTACCGGGCTCGGTGTCGGCGATCAGGTCGAAGATGTCGGGCGTCAGGATGTAGCGGCCGATGATCGCCAGGTTCGATGGGGCGTCTTGCGGGGCCGGTTTTTCCACCATGTGATTGACCCGGTAGATACCGTCGGAAATCGCCTCGCCGGCAATCACGCCGTACTTGTGGGTCTGGTCGCGCGGGACTTCCTGGATGGCGACGATCGAGCAGCGGAATTTCTTGTAGAGCTGGATCATCTGCGTGAGCACGCCGTCGCCTTCGAGGTTCAGGCACAGGTCGTCTGCCAGGACTACAGCGAAGGGCTCGTCACCGATCAGCGGGCGGCCGCTGAGAATCGCGTGGCCCAGGCCTTTCATTTCCACCTGGCGGGTGTAGGAGAAGGTGCAGGTGTCGATCAACTCGCGAGTGCCGGCCAGAAATTTCTCTTTCTCGGTGCCGCGAATCTGGTGTTCGAGTTCGTAGCTGATGTCGAAGTGGTCTTCCAGCGCGCGCTTGCCCCGTCCGGTGACGATTGCCATGTGCTGCAGGCCGGCGTCCCGTGCTTCTTCAACGGCGTATTCGATCAACGGCTTGTTGACGATCGGCAGCATCTCTTTGGGCATGGCTTTGGTGGCCGGCAAGAAACGCGTGCCATAGCCGGCAGCGGGGAACAAACATTTACGAATCATAGAAGTTTCCTGGACATTCATGGCATACAGCCATCGGTTACATTGCAATAAGGAAAAGTTGCAAGTTGATGAGGCTGTACTTTAATACCTGAGTCAGGTTGTAAGTGGCAATGTTAGCTTGGTGTAAAGCGGGATAATGTTATTAGATGTCGGCTTGATAAATAACAGTTATTTTTAGTCGGTATCTGTCGATAGTGGTGAAAGTGCGAGAGTGCTAATAAGTACCGGGCAATACAGTTTGGCCTTTAAAAATATTTTTGGCCAGTGATGGAACTGTTTTTGTTTTGGGTTGTTGTCGCCCTGTTTGTGTGAAGCAAGACACACATTAAACAAGTTGGGCTTGACACGCTAGTTGGCACTTTTCCCACTATGGACCGCGCTATGAAGATTCTGGTAACGGGGGGCGCCGGATATATCGGCTCGCACACCACACTTGCATTGCTTGAAGCAGGACATGAAGTTGTCGTTCTGGATAATCTTTGCAACAGCAGCGATGCGGCGTTGCATGCGGTAGAGGCCATTTGCGGCAAAAGTGCGCTGATGATTCGCGGCGATGTGTGCGACCGGGCGTTGCTGGATCGGATATTTCAGCAACATGCGATTGATGCCGTGCTGCACTTTGCCGGCCTCAAGGCGGTGGGCGAAAGCGTGCGCAAGCCGCTTGAGTATTACGAAACCAACGTCAGTGGCAGCATCACGCTGTGTCAGGCGATGGCGGCGGCAGGGGTTTTCCGTCTGGTGTTCAGTTCCTCGGCCACCGTCTATGGCGAGCCCGAGCAGATGCCGATCCGCGAGGACTTCCCCACCGGCATTCCGACCAATCCCTATGGCCAATCCAAGCTGATCGTCGAGAACGTACTGCGCGACTTGAGCCACGCCGAGCCGCGCTGGAGCATCGCGCTGTTGCGCTACTTCAACCCGATCGGCGCCCACGACAGCGGCCAGATGGGTGAAGACCCGAGCGGCATTCCCAATAACCTGGTGCCCTACATCAGTCAGGTGGCAGTCGGCAGTCTGCAGGAGTTGTCGATCTTCGGTGACGATTACCCCACGGTCGACGGCACCGGTGTGCGCGATTACATCCACGTCGTGGACCTGGCGGACGGACACGTCAAGGCATTGCAGGCGATTGCCGGGCGCACCGGCATTCATACGTGGAACCTGGGGACTGGCGATGGCTACAGCGTGATGCAAGTACTGCGCGCCTTTGAACAGGCGTGCGGGCGACCGGTGCCATTTCGCGTGATGCCGCGACGTTCGGGCGATATTGCTGAAAGTTGGGCCGATGCCTCCAAGGCAGCCAAAGAACTGGGTTGGAAAGCCACTCGCAACTTGCAAGACATGGTGACCGACACCTGGCGCTGGCAATCCAGTCATCCCAACGGTTACTCGGGATGATGGCGTTTTAAACTCGATGTTATTTTCGGTCAGGTTGTTAGATATCGTCGGGAAATTACACTGGCAATGCCTTTTGCAAGTCCGTAGATATAACCTGCCGTTCGACTTTATCAGTTGAGTCTGACTGTGAAAGAACAGCGGATCTTGTTCGCGCTTTTTGCGACTTGAACTCTACCACCTCTAACGAAACACCTGATGTAACGGTGCAATGTTAGAAAGGAGTTGATATGAAAAAAGTGATGGCGATTGCCTTGTTGACGATGTTGAGCAACTGGGCATCCGCAGCTGAAGCGCCGCTTACAGCGGTAACCAATGTATCGGGCAGTGTCGCGGCTTCTACAGCGCCTGCTGCCAGTACTGCAATGGTTGCCAGTGCCGTAGCGGCGTCCAACAGTGGTGGAAGTGCCAACGGCGGTACAACGGGTACCACCGGTACCACGGGTACAACCGGCACGCACAACTAACTGAAGTAACTGTTGGTGCAGTACAAGGTCGCCCGACGAAAGTCGGGTGACTTTGTTTTGGATTCGCCCTTGAATAGCGTAGTGCCATTATGACTCGTAGTTTTTCTCTTTTAATGCTGGCAAGTCTCGCTCTGCAAGGTTGCATGTTTTCCCCCGGTCAACACCTGAGCACCTTTGGCATCACCCGCCAGGGCGCCAGTGAAAGCAGCCGGGTCGAGTTGATTCCGATCACGCCCAAGCTGATCTCCATGAACCGAGCCACGCAGAAGCGTGAGTCGGTGCCTACGGAATTGCTGGCGACGCCGGCCGAGTACCGCATCGGCAACAACGACGTGCTGTACATCACGGTCTGGGATCACCCCGAGCTGACCGCGCCGTCGGGTGCGCAGCAGCAGATCGACGCCAACGGCCGTCTGGTGCGCTCCGACGGCACGCTGTATTACCCGTACATCAAAGAAGTCCAGGCCGCCGGCCGGACCATCCAGCAATTGCGCGACGACATCGAACAACGGCTGTCGGCGTTCATCGCCGAGCCGCAAGTGGACGTCGCCGTGCTGCGTTTCGCCAGCCAGAAAGTCGTGGTCACTGGCGCTGTCGCCAAGGCTGGCCCGCAAGCGATTTCCACCAACCCGCTGAGCGTGGTCGAAGCCCTCGGTTCGGCGGGCATCGACACCAACAATGCCGACCTGTCCGGGTTGTTGCTGACGCGCAACGGGCGGGTCTATCCGCTGAATCTGGATACCCTCAATCAACAGGATTCCGAATTGCAGAACGTCTACCTCCAGGGTGGCGACAAACTGTACCTGCCGTACAACGACAACAAGCGCATCTACGTGATGGGCGAGGTCAACCAGCCGCGCGCCCTGAGCTTCAAGACGGCGACGATGAACCTGTCCGACGTGCTCGGCTCGGTCGGCGGCCTGAGCCAGACCACCGCCAACGGCAACGCTGTGTACGTGATTCGCGGGGTTGAAAACCTCGATGTGGAGCCAGCGAAGATCTATCAACTGGAAGCGGAATCTCCCACCGCCATGGTCCTCGCCACGCACTTCGAAGTGCGCCCGCAGGACGTCGTTTATGTAGGGCCTGCCAACGTGACTCGCTGGAACCGTCTGATCAGCCAGTTGGTGCCGTCGGCATCGATTGTCGGCACCGGCGCTTCCGCTGCGAAGAACTGGAGCGAATTCACCAACAACAGCAAATAAGGCCCGCCGACTTTGAAAATCCTGAATGTTGGCGTCTGCCTGATGGCGGCCTTGTTGCTGTGTGGCTGTAATCCGTTGATGGTCGCGTCGATGACCAACCTCAAGTCGGCGGTGGCCGGCCCGGATGATATCGACGTGACGCCGGCCCAGGTGGCCGAGGTCAATTATCCGCAACTCAAACTCACCACGCCGTCCGGTTCCGGTGTGCTGGCGCTGGTGCGCAAGCGCGATGACCTGCAGTTCTGGGTGGCGTCCGGCAAGCAGGTCCTGCTGCTGCGTGACGGTCTTGCGGTGCGCAGCATCGGCCTGGGCGCGGAGGGCGACCTGGACGGCACGCGGCTGTCCGATGCCTCGCCGTTCAAGCGCGGCCTGCAACACGTTGCGGATGGCCAGACCAGCCAGCGCTGGATCGACCTCTACAAGGGCCAGGAAGTCGGGCTGATCGTCAACAGCCGCTTCACCCGCAAATCCATGGAAACCCTGAAGATTCTGAACAAGGAATACGCCGTGCTGCGTGTCGATGAGCGTATCGACGTTCCGGCCATCGGCCTGCGGGCAACCAATCGTTATTGGGTCGATCCGGTAGACGGTTTCATTGTGCAGAGCGAGCAGCAACTGACCTCGCAACTGCGAGTGAAGATCGTGCAACTGACACCTGATCGCAGGCATCTGCCATGAAGCGCTTGAGGGTTCTGTCGGCGGTTGTGATGTTGCTCGCCGGCGCAAGTCAGGCCGCGGTCACGGTCACCGGCGATGTCGCCAACCCCGGGCCGGTGGCGTTGCCGCCGGGCGGCCGATTGACCGATGTGATCAGCGAGGCTGTGCCCAATGCCGAGGGTTACTGGCTGGCCGGTGTGCTGCTGCGTCAGTCATTGCTGGAAGAGCAGACCCGACTCAAGGTTGGCGTGCTGTTCGACCTGGACGTGTTACAGCGCATGGCCGATCTGTTCGATCGACCGAGCCGCAAAGCCCTCGCGGTGCGCATGGCCGAGGACGTGCGGCAGATGCCGGTCACCGGGCGCCAGATCGCGGACCTGGACCCGGTGGCGCTGGAAGTCGGCTTCGCCCGCAACATTCGTCTCGACGATGGCGATCGCCTGATCTACCCGCAGCGAGTCGATGAAGTGGAAGTTCTGGGCGCCGTCGCCGGGACCTGCCGGCTGCCTTATCAGCCGTTGCTCGAGGCCCGTGAATACCTCAGCAGTTGTGTGTTGCTGGAGGACGATGCCGACGCCGATTACCTGTGGTTGATTCAGCCCAACGGCGTCTCGCGGCGCGTCGGCATTGCCCACTGGAATCGCGAGAGCGGGCAGTTCCCTGTCGCCGGCAGCAAGATTCTGGTGCCCTTGAAAAACGATGATCTTGATCCGCCTATCCCTGAACTGAATCAGCAGTTGGCCGAATTTATTGCCACGCAGTTGGCTGAGGTGGTTCGTTGAATTTGCGTTTTGCAGCTGTGTTGTTATTGCCGTGCGGCCTGGCCCATGCCGAGCCGCGAATTACCCAGGGCGATTTCGGTGGCACCGGTCTGTTGCAGACGCCCACCGCGCGCATGTCCCCGGCCGGCGAGTTGAGCGTCAACGCCAACCGCACCGAGCCCTACAGCCGCTACAGCGTTTCGTTGCAGCCGCTGGACTGGCTCGAAGGTTCGTTTCGCTACACCGCCATCACCAACCGCCCGTACGGCCCGGAGTCAATGAGCGGCAACCAGAGCTATAAGGACAAGGCGGTCGACGTCAAAGTCCGGCTCTGGGAGGAAACCCACTGGGCACCCGACGTCGCTCTGGGCTTTCGAGACGTCGGCGGTACGGGTTTGTTCGCCAGTGAATTTCTGGTGGCCAACAAGCGCTTCGACAACCTGGATTTCAGCGCCGGCATCGCCTGGGGCTACATCGGTAATCGCGGCGACATCGACAACCCGTTCGGCTATCTCGATGATCGCTTCAAGACTCGCCCGGCCCTGGAAGGCACCGGTGACGTCAACGCCGGTTCGTACTTTCGCGGCCAGCCGTCGTTCTTCGGCGGTGTGAGTTACCAGACCCCTTGGGATCGCCTGAGCCTGAAACTCGAATACGAAGGCAACGATTACAAACACGAACCCAAGGACAATGTGATCAAGCAGGACTCGCCGATCAACCTTGGCGCGGTGTTCAAGGTGACGGACTCCCTCGACGTGAGCGCCGCGTGGGAGCGGGGCAACACCGCGATGTTCGGCGTCACCTTTCACACCAACTTCGTCAGCCGCAAGGCCCCGGCCAAGACCTTCGATCCACCGCCGGAGCCGCTGCCGGCGAAGGCTCCGACTACATCGATGGATCAGGTTGACTGGGCCAACGTATCGCAGCGCCTGCAACAGAATGCGGGCTACCGGGTCGAGCGCATCGCCCAGCGTGATTCCGAGTTGATCGTGTACGGCGAGCAGCAGCGCTACTTCCATTCCTCGAAAGCGGTGGGGCGTGCGAGCCGGGTGCTGGACAACAGCGTCAACGATGACATCGATTGGTTCACTCTGGTGAACAAGCGCTACGACCTGCCGCTGGAAGAAACCAGCGTGCCGCGCCAGACCTTCCGCGAAGTGATCAACAACGAGGAACCGCTGCAAACGTTGCACCGCACCACCGAGGTCAACCCAGCGATGCCGCACAACGAGAAGACGCTCTACACCCAACCGCTGCAGCACTTCAGTTATGGCGCCGGTTTGGGCTTCAAGCAGAACGTCGGCGGCCCGGATGGCTTGCTCTATCAATTCAGTGCCGACCTCGACGCCGAATTCCGCTTCAACCGCAACACCTGGTGGAGCGGCATGCTCAGCCAGAACCTGACGAACAACTTCGACAAGTTCAAATACGACGCACCCAGCGGCTTGCCGCGTGTGCGTACGGACTTGCGTCAGTACCTGACCACGTCCGACACCACCATGCCGTTATTTCAGGTCAGCCACGCCGAGCAACTGGACAAGGATCTGTATGGCATGGTCTACGGCGGTTATCTGGAGTCGATGTTTGCCGGGGTCGGGGGCGAGGTGCTGTTCCGTCCGACCGGCGAGCGCTGGGCGATCGGTGCGGATCTGAACTACGTGCGTCAGCGTGAATTCGATCAGGGTTTCGGCCTGCGTGATTATTCGGTACTGACCGGCCATATCACCGGTTACACGGATCTACCCTACGAAACACTGGCGGCGGTCAGCGTCGGGCGTTATCTGGCGGGCGACTTTGGCGGCACGCTGGATATTTCCCGGGAGTTTTCAAACGGTGTGCGCTTCGGTGCCTGGGCGACCATCACCACGGCGGGCAGTACGGAATATGGCGAAGGTAGCTTCGACAAGGGCATCTATCTGTCGATCCCGTTCGACGAGATGATGAGCATGTCGACCATGCGCCGAGCCAACCTGGTCTGGGCGCCGCTGACCCGTGACGGTGGCGCGAGGCTCAGCCGCAGCTTCCAGCTGCACTCGATGACCGATAGCCGTGAGGACGACATGTTCTATCGCAACTTCGGGAAGATTACCGAGTAAGTCCGGGAGACCGGGAAGCCAGAACGGGAGCCCTTGGGCTCCCGTTCTGGTTTGTGGTGGATGTCTTTCTTGAGTCTTCACTCCTGCTGAGGAAGCGAGGGAACGGCGAGCTCAAGCCCAGTGCTGAATGAGCCGGCGCTATCGCTGGCTTGCCGGCGATGACGTCAGTTCAGCCGACCTCACTGCAACTGACCCAATGCAGGTGCGAGCCTCCCGCCAACCCCCAAATCCCGCCCACAAAAAAGGGGACTTTCGTCCCCTTGCGGTGTTGCCTTTCGAAGCGCTGCGTCTCAGTAAATATCCTTCGACAACAGGGTAAACGGCGTCTTCACCAGGATCTTCAGATCCAGCCACAGCGACCAGTTGTTGATGTACTTGAGGTCGATCTCGACACGCTTTTCCATCTTGTCGAGGGTATCGGTCTCGCCACGGCAGCCGCTGATCTGCGCCAGGCCAGTGATGCCCGGTTTGATTCGGTGACGGGCCATGTAGGCGAGGATCTTGCCTGAGTAGTAGTTGTTGTGCGCCACGGCGTGCGGACGCGGGCCGACCAGTGCCATGTGCCCCTGCAACACGTTGAACAATTGCGGCAGTTCATCCAGCGAAGTGCGGCGGATAAAGCGCCCGACGGCTGTGATGCGCGAATCGTTGCGGCTGGCCTGTTTGACGTCGCGGTCATCGTGCACGCGCATCGAGCGGAACTTCCAGACCTGAATCACCTTGCCGTTCCAGCCATGGCGATCCTGCTTGAAGAAAACCGGGCCCGGCGAGCTGAGTTTCACTGCCAGCGAGATCAGCAGCAACACCGGGCTCAACAGGATGATCGCCAGCAGCGCGACACTTTTCTCCATCAGGCTCTTGCTCAGGGCAGCGGTCGGGCGGCTGGTCAGCGGGCTTTCATTGAGGTAAATCGCCGGCAGGCCGTCCACGACTTTTACCGAGTGATTGAGCAGCGTCAGGCTGTTCAGGTCCGGCACCCAGACCACATCGACGTTGGCATCCAGCAGATCGACATACATCGCTTCGATCTTCGCCGCTTCGGACAGCGACAGCGTGATGTAGAGACGGCGGATATCGTGGCGTTTGATCAGCTCCAGCAAATTTTCCTGATCGCCGACGACCCGTGGAGCATCGGCATCCAGAGCGGGCAGGGTGCCGTTGCTGACCAGGCCTACCAGCGGCAGGTTTTCGTGTTCGCTGAGTTTCTTCGCCAGGCCCAGAGCCAGTTCGCCGGTGCCGACGATCAGGGTCTTGTGCTCGCTTTTGCGTGAACGCTGGTAGTACTTCGAAAACGCGTGCAGCGGCGCATACAGCAGCGCCTGACCGAGGAAGCCGTACACCGCCCAGTCAAGGATCACCTGGCGCGAAAACAGCTCATCGGCCTTGCAGATGAACGCGATGAACGTCAGCCCGGCCATGGTCATCGACCAGCCCATCAGCAGCCGTCCGAGGCCGGTCAGGTAGTTGTCGCGCTTTCGGTAGGCGCCACTGAACGTGTAGGCCGGAACCGAAGCCAGCACGGCCAGCATGGTGCACATCCGGTAATAGAACTCAACCGTTCCCGTGTGCTGCTCAGCCAATATAAATAACAGTGAAACAATAAAGCACTGTGCCAGTGCCCATTGGCCCCAGAAGGTAAGTCCCTTGAGGCCCGTGTTTCGGTTGATACGTAGAGTGAGATCCATATGCGATATCCCCAAAAGACTTCCATTCAGGTTTCGACAGTTGAAATCCGAGTTGTTAAGCAGAGTTGTTTTTGTTTTAGGTGCCCATGTTCTGAGGTAACAACATCGGTAGGCCGAACTGTCGTCAATCAATAGACTAAGTTATTGGGGAAGAAGCTGTCTGACGAGTTCTAACAAGATGGCAAAGTGCCAATCAATTAAATTGAATAATATCAAACGTTAAAAAAGGTCAATGGCTGAGGGGTGAACAATCGATGTTCTGTTTGCTATCGTAGGAAGGGTGAGGAGGGAGGCATTACTGACAAAGGAGGGTTAAACCAAGCAAAGTGCTTTTTTATTTTTGTAATTGCACTTGCTTCTGTTCGTTGATGGGGAGGCTGCGCTTATGCAACAACTTCCTGGATCAGGCAATAACCGCGATTGCGGACAGCGCGAAACAGTCGTTCGCCGTTACTGGCACTTTTGAATTTGTCTTGAAGACGGCTCAGGCACATCTCCAGACCGCGATATTGTTCCGGTTCCCGACCGATGCTGAGAATCAGATCGTCGCGACTGACAACACGCTCTTCGTGGTGCAGCATCTTGCTGACCAATGCGGTTTCGAGGCCGGTGAGGCTGATCTCGACACCTTCCTTGACGAGTGCGCCCTGGTCATTGTCCAGATGCCAGGCCTCTGTGCAGGGAACATTGCCTTCAATGGAGCCGGTGTCTTCTATTGCCGGCGTGTTCTGGAACGAGTTCACCGATTGTGCCGCCAGCCACTCGGATTCGAGGGTGGCCAAGATGCGCTGTGTATCATGTTCAATACTGCGAGCGACGCTTTTCCTTGTGCCGCGTGGGTAAGTGAACTCCATGAGCGTGGGAGTGGAAGAGGGCGAAGCAACACCTTCAACAAACATTTGTGCCTGAGACGTACCGAACGAATTGAAACGCTCACTGGAGAGAATGCTCTCGAGTTCACGTTGCGACGCAGAGTTGTTGGTCACGACAACAAAATATTTTCTTGGGAGGGTTGTACTGGTTTCCATGTCTCTCTCCTGAATAACGCACCAAATTTGGCTAAAAGGTAATCGGCAGACGAGTTATAACGCGCTCGGAAATAATCGACAGGCAGGGTCTGGGCCCAATTATGGCCCGCGACAAGTTCCACTGGGTCTGCTTTTAGAGTAATGATTTATTGTTATGTTTAAGTGTTGCAGCGCTCATTCAACTGACAGCTTTTTATTGGATGGATATTGCAAATAAAGCGGTGAGACCGTGGATTGTTGTAGCGTTGCATCAGACGTTCCCTCGTATGCTGCAAATGGTGATTTCCCTGACTCAGGCGGTCGAGATCAACCCCCTCATCAGACGGTAGCCATACCCGCGAATGCTCTGTATGGCGTTCGTACCGTACACGTCCTTGATTTTCCCACGCAAGCGGCTGATGGATTTTTCCAGTGCGCGAGGGTCGTAGAAATGCGTGTTGAGCCCCATGATGCCGGCAATTTCGTCATGGCTGAGAATGTGATTGCTGGTTTGCGAGAACGCTTCCAGGATCTTCATCTCGGCAAAGGAAATGTCCAGTTTCTTGCTGGTGTCGGAGAGGCAGATACGGGTCGGGTCCAGTATCAG
Source organism: Pseudomonas sp. stari2 (assembly GCF_040760005.1). Classification (NCBI taxonomy): domain Bacteria; kingdom Pseudomonadati; phylum Pseudomonadota; class Gammaproteobacteria; order Pseudomonadales; family Pseudomonadaceae; genus Pseudomonas; species Pseudomonas sp. Stari2. The sequence continues at coordinate 4,450,218 of NZ_CP099760.1, read as the reverse complement.
ATCAATGTCACGCAGCCATTCTTCACTGCTGAAGAACTCACTCAGCAACTCGCCACCCTCATCGGAAAGGGTATTGAGCTTGATACAGAAGTCTGCCCCGGCAAGATGGTATTTGATCTTGTTATGGGCGCCGCGACCGGTAATCACCGCACAAATGATCGGCTTCAAGTTCTCGGTGCGCAGGTTCTCCACCAGCGCCAGATTGTCTTCCAGTGCTTGCGGAGTATCGATCACGATGAAAATGGCGCGATAGGTGCCGTGATATTCGTTTGGCTGATATGAACTAGTGAAAGAGTCGGCTTCCAGTGTCAGGCCGGTCTGCACATGCTGGGCGATTAGCGTTCTGAAGTGTTCGGCCACAGCACGGGTGCGCGCCAGGGCAAGAACACCTGGCGCGTCGTTTGTCTGGTGCGAGCTACTAGTCGCTAAGTTCCCTGTAAGCATCATGCCTTGACTCGAAAAAGTGCGGACATCGGGATGTTAAAGCACCGGTTCTCATCTGTGACTGACAATTGGTAACATTCGCGCGATTTTTAGACGTGGCTCCCGAGTTTTTTAACAATAATTAAGCTTTTCAAGCTTTTAGTTGATTTTCTCGGGCTGCTGAACTAACGAAACGAACGTCGTTAGATGGTGGCGATGTGCAATGGTGCCATTATTTTGTAATTATGGCGACCGATTTTTATGTCCTATGGCCAGTATGGTTCGTCGCCAGAATCGGGGGGAGTGTGAGGTGGGTCACATTTTAGGGGCGCAAGGTTATTTTTTCCACTAAGTGAACAAGTTCACAGACAGACGATTATTAACATGGCTTGAGTGTGTCTTTTGATAAGACCTATTCTCCGTCACCGAATCGGGCAATGGGCATTGATCTGCCAATTGTTTTATTTCAGATACTCAATGCCTGAGTGCAGTTGACCGGGCGCTCTTCAAGAGCGTTCTGACGGAGGATTAATGGATTTACTGACCTTGTTCAAGGTGTTGGTTTTAGGTGCGGTAGAAGGTCTCACCGAGTTCTTGCCCATCTCCAGTACGGGCCACCAGATTATCGTTGCCGACTTGCTCGACTTCGGCGGCGAACGCGCCATGGCGTTCAACATCATTATTCAACTGGGCGCCATTCTTGCCGTGGTCTGGGAGTTTCGTCCGAAGATCTTTGAAATCGTCAAAGGTCTGCCGACCCAGCGCAATGCTCAACGTTTCACCCTTAATCTGCTGATCGCGTTCTTCCCGGCCGTAGTTCTAGGCGTGTTATTCGCCGACGCCATTCACCATTATCTGTTTAACCCGATCACCGTTGCTGTCGCGTTGGTGGTGGGCGGTATCGTGATGTTGTGGGCCGAAAAACGAAATCATGTGGTGAGTGTCGAGCACGTCGACGACATGGCGTGGTCCGACGCGCTGAAGATCGGTTGCGTACAGTGCCTGGCGATGATTCCCGGCACATCCCGCTCCGGCTCGACCATCATCGGCGGCCTGCTGTTCGGCCTGTCGCGCAAAGCGGCCACGGAGTTCTCGTTCTTCCTGGCGATGCCGACCATGGTCGGCGCTGCTGTGTACTCCGGCTACAAATACCGCGACCTGTTCCAGGCAGGCGACCTGCCGGTCTTCGCCCTGGGCTTCGTCACCGCATTCGTGTTCGCCATGATCGCCGTACGGGGCTTGCTGAAGTTCATTGCGAACCACAGCTACGCCGCGTTTGCCTGGTACCGGATCGCGTTTGGTTTGCTGATCCTGGCGACGTGGGTGTTTGGCTGGGTGAACTGGACGGAAGCGGCGGCCTGATCACTGACTGCTGATCAGCGCGGCGACGGCGAGGTCGCTTAACTCTGTATCAGGTGATTCCCGACGAAAACGCTGCAAGACTGACGTGAAATACGCAGCCTTCAGCATGCCGTCGCTGGCGAGGAAATAACGTGCCGCTTCTATTTCCTCTACCGAATACACACGTTTTTTCAGTCCGGAAATGTCCGACATCCCGTCGACCGTGACCATTGTCGTCGTGAAAACCAGAAAACCAGACATCTGGGTAGATTGAAAAGGGCCATCTCCCCCCTCACCGCACCCCTTCAAAAAATCACAGGATGCATGGGCGCTTGCATAGAGAGTCGAGAGTAAAGCGAGGAGGGTGAAACGCTTGAATAAAACGCGGCTGAACGCGGGCATAACCAAAAGACATCCTGTCAGTACAACAAAACACCGGGCAACGCTCATTCGTTGCCCGCACAATCAACGCATCGATCAACGACCCGCCAGCAACTCCGCCGCCTGATCCAGCAACGCCAACGGATCCTTGGCCTTGTGAATATCCACCGACAACAACTGCCGAAACTTGCGCGCCCCCGGGAAACCGGTGCCCAGGCCCAGCACATGACGGGTGATGTGATGCATCGCCCCGCCAGTCGCCAGATGCTCGGCAATATAAGGCCGTAGTTGCGCCAACGCCTCGGCCCGGGTGATCACCGGCGCCGAACTACCGAACAACTGCTGATCCACCTCGGCCAGCAGATACGGATTGTGATAAGCCTCACGGCCCAGCATCACGCCGTCAAAGGTCTGCAAATGCTCATGGCAGGCCTCCATCGTCTTGATCCCGCCGTTCAGAACGATCTCCAGCTCCGGAAAATCCGCCTTCAACCGCGCCGCCACGTCATAACGCAGGGGCGGAATGTCCCGGTTCTCCTTCGGCGACAACCCCTCCAGAATCGCAATCCGCGCATGCACCGTAAAACTCGTGCACCCGGCATCCCGCACCGTGCCGACGAAATCGCACAGCTCCTCATAACTGTCCCGCCCATTGATCCCGATCCGGTGCTTCACCGTCACCGGAATCGACACCGCATCACGCATCGCCTTCACACAATCCGCCACCAACTGCGGATGCCCCATCAGGCACGCACCAATCATGTTGTTCTGCACCCGATCACTCGGGCAGCCAACGTTCAGGTTCACCTCGTCGTAACCGTGCTCCTGCGCCATGCGCGCGCAAGCGGCCAGGTCCAGCGGGACGCTGCCGCCCAACTGCAAAGCCAGCGGGTGCTCGGCTTCGTTGTGACGGAGGAAACGTTCGTGATCGCCGTTCAGCAGAGCGCCGGTGGTGACCATTTCGGTGTAGAGCAGGGCGTTTTTCGACAGCAGGCGTAGGAAGTACCGGCAGTGACGGTCAGTCCAATCCATCATCGGCGCGACGGAGAAACGGCGGGAGAGTGGGGCGGGTGTGGCGGTGATTGGGGACATTGGGGGTACGGAATCGGTGTGGCTGGGAGGTGGGGGAGTTTATCAGGAATGGGAGGGAGGGGCTTGGGGAGGACCTGAATGCTGTGCTGACGGGGTTTGGTGCCTGAAAAGGGGCACTGATAAATAAATCAGTCCCCATTCTTTATTTTCTGGTGCTTCGTGAAAAACAAGTCCAGTCCGTCATTGGCCCAATCAAGGCGCCGTGCTAGCCATAGTGCATGGCTAGTGACGACTCCGTGAGCTAGTTTTAAACATAAAGGCTAGATCGTTTACGTGAATCCTATTGAGGTCATCCAAGCCCTACACAACCTTGCGCCACCCCCTACACCTAAGACAGAATCCGCCGGCTTGTGCGTCTAGACCGTGGCTTTTATCGTTCTCGGGTCACTGAAAACCAGTGATCGGGTTTGGTAGCCCGCGTGTTAGATGTACAGCGTCACCGTCTCCGGTTGTGCTTTCGATCGGGGTTTATGGTGGTCATGTACAGGGCGTCTTCGGGCGCGCCGGCTCCTAACACCCGGTCTACCAACCTGTTCATGGCCGCCACCCTTCGTTTGGTAGCGAAAGGGTGAAGCCTTCACTAAGAGTGTTAGGAGTTTCATCCATGATCAAACCAACCCCAAACCCACCAGAAACCGATCCAGTTTCCCCCTACAAATTCCCCGATTCTAGAACCCTGAACGAAGCCGCCGAACGCGCCCTCGACCATTACCTCACCCCGCAACAACGCATCATGGGCAGTCACACCGAACACGACCCCATGTTCCTGGCCAACCCTGCCTACACCAGCGAATCCCTCCTGGCCAACGCCAGCGAGTCCCTCGATTCCGCCAGTGAAATGCTCAGCAACTTCGCCGCGATCCTGGAACCCGCTCACCGCAAAACGGCGCTGGGCATCGCGCAAGTGGTGATGGTCGCGGGGCTTGCGGTGAATCAGGCGCTGGATCACGTCGAGCCGAAGTCGTAAGCGCAGAGAGAAACCACCGCTCTGCCTGAACCCGCGCTGTCGATGGCGAAAGTTTCATGTTGTCGGCACGCGGGGGCGCCTAGGATGCAGCGATAAGATCGTTTCATCCCAGGGGGAGCCGTGCCATGAGTGCCAATGTCGTCAAAGTGCTGTTGATCGCTGCAGCTGTCTCGGTATTGAGTGCCTGTTCGGGCTCCGGTGGGTTGACCACCACCAGTTGTTTTTCTTCGGACTGCCAGTCGCCCGAAGGGCGCGTCAACGCCAATACGCTGAAGTTCGGCGGCACCGGTATCGGTGCCAGTCTCAACCAGTACAGCTCCGGCATGTTGCATGACGATTGAATAGAAAAGGGCGCCCATTGAGGGCGCCCTTGTTCGTTTTGCCTGTCGCGTTACAGTTACTGTTTGAAAAAAACGCCATTTTTCCACCACCGGCCCGAAAAACTGTTCCTTGCCGTACAGGTCGATGTCGCCGTAGGAAGAGTACGATGCGATCCCGCCGATGCTGGTGAACACGTATTTCTTTGGCGAGTTCGGGTGTGGGGTGATAGCTGGCGTCGTAGGCGAGGGCGGTATGACAGCCGCGCCGGGCAGTGAGGTGGACGAAACACTGCAAGGGTTCATTGCAGTACTGCCGGGTTCCCTGATCCGCACCTGTTCTTGAAATGCAAAACGCCCGATGCGATGCATCGGGCGTTTTGAGAGTGAAACAAGTGTAAACCTGTTTCAGGAGCAGACACGCGGCATGGATTCGCGGCGAATCACTTATAAGCGCGGGGTGTCTTGGTCGATTCGAAGTTTGCGAGTGCGGCCAGTGCTTCAACGTAACCGGCAATTTCGTGAGCAGCCTCGTCGTACGCCTTGCGGCGTGCGGCCTGCTCGAGCGTCTGTGGAGCGCCGGTGGTACCGCCATAAACGCGCGCCGCATTGCGGTACTTGGCCAGTGCGGCCAGGGCAGGGCCGAACAGTGTTACGTTCAGGGGTTCAAGAGACTCGCAGTGCTTTTCGGGGGTGCTCATTGCAGGATCACTTGCCTATATGGACTTTACAGTTTGCTTTACGGACTTTGGAGCTTCAGGCGTCCACGGCTTTGCCGTTTCTCAGTTTGTAGCGGCGGCGTAGTTCTCTGATTTGCAGGCTGAGGAAGTAGACCAGTGAGCCGGCCAGGTAAAGAGGCCAGAACGCGATCAGTACAACCTGAATCCAGACGTCGAGACCATCGGCATTTTCATGAAAAAATGTATTGATCACCCAGGTCATGACTGGATTGCGTTGGATCGGATGCTCATGGTCATCAATCCAGTTCCAGAACAGTCTCCATACCTCGGCCAGCAACAGGGCGGCTAACCAGACACCGATGAAAACGAGACTGGGAAGTGCGAAGTGCTTCAGTTCCACGAAAAACCTTCTCCATGCCGTCACCGCGGCTACGATTTAATGATGCTCCTACGTCTCCATGTACCGCATCTTGTAGGAAGATTCGTACATGGGCCGCCATCATATCGCCAGATATGTCGCTATGCTTACAAAAAAGTTTATTTTTTTTGAACTTTTCACCCGAGTGTTGAATTGTCGAACCGAAGCACTACGCAGAAGTCCCTTAATCACTGCGCCTGTGGTGTCACCAACCATTTACCGATGATGCTCTGATATTTTCCGGTGGCCTTACTCAGGTGCAGCCACTGATCGACATAGAATTTCCAGCTCATGTCATCGCGTGGCAGGAGGTAGGCTTTTTCCCCGTACTGCATGAATCGGTCCGGGTTGACGGCGCACAGAGCGGGTTTCTGCTTCTGTTGATACCGCGCTTCGGAAGCGTCGGTGATCATCACATCGGCCTTGTTGTCGAGCAGTTGCTCGAAGATCGTCACATTGTCGTGCAGAGCCAATTGCGCCCGGGGCAGGAAGGCGTGGACAAAGGCCTCGTTGGTGCCTCCGGCGGGTTCGACCAGGCGCACGTTTGGCTGATTGATCTGCTCAAGGGTCTGGTACTTGGACTGATCGGCGCAACGCACCAGCGGGATCTTGCCGTCGACGTCGAGGGTGTTGCTGAAGTAGGCCTTTTTCTGCCGCTCCAGCGTCACCGAAATGCCGCCCATGCCGATGTCGCATTTGCCGGCCTGCATGTCGGGCATCAGGGTTTTCCAGGTGGTCTGCACCCAATCGATCTTCACGCCGAGGCTGTCGGCCAGGGACTGGGCCATGGCGATGTCGATGCCTTCGAAACCGCCGTCTGCGCGTTTAAAGGTGTAGGGTTTGTAGTCGCCTGTGGTGCAGACGCGCAACTGGCCTTGTTGCTGGATGGTGTCCAGGTGCGAGGCTGATTCTTGTGCCTGAACGGTACAGGCCAGCGCCAGCAAACCGCAGAAGATCATCGTGTTTTTTCGAATGGTCATTGTGATCGGGCCTGTGCAGTGGGAGTGCGGGCCAGTGTAGTGAAAGGGTTTGCCGGGTGTCATCCAGCGTCCGGCCCGAGCGTTCCCAGCCACGCCACCAGCGCCACGATCAACAGCGCAATCCCGAGCTCCACTGCAACACTGCGTCGTAGCGCATTGGCTGCCACTTGATGCTGGCCGTCGCACAACGATTGCTCCAGCAACGGGCCTAGGTGAAAGCGGTTCAACGCCGCTAAAACCAGCATGCCGGCGAACAGCACAACCTTGATTGCCAGCAGTATCCCGTAGGTGCCGAGCAAGACATCGCCCAACTTCGGGCCGACGATGAACAGGTAGTTCGCCACGCCGGTCACTGAAAGGATGATCACAATCGCCGCGCCCACGCTTTCGAAACGTTTGACGGCATCGGCCAGCGAACGAATACGCGCTTCGCTGAACAGAGCGTCGAGCCGCGACATCAAGACCAGCGCCAACATGGCGCCCATCCACGCACCCGCCGCGAGCAGGTGCAGGATGTCGCTGAGCAGGTGCCAGGCGCCATCCATCGCGCCGTGCCCGCTCCAGGCCAGAGAGGCGAGGGCGAGTGCGCCGGCCATCGACGCCATCCACAATCCCGGCCAGATCATCACGACGGCCAGCGCAATCATCCGCACCGCCCACGCCAGCCCGACATCGGTTTCAAACAGCATCATCTGCAGGTGTGGCCACAGCGCCGCGATTTCCGTTTCGCCGCTCATGGCGCGGGTCATCAGTACCAGACCGGCTACCGACAGTAATGCCCCGAACAGCGCCATCCCGCGCAACATCGGCCGAAACCGCAGCGTTGCGCCAACGTTGTACAACCCGAACAACGCCACCCCGAACAACAGCAGCAAATCCACGTACAACGCCATCCGCAGCAGGATGTTGATCAGGTCGGCCATCGGTCACTTCACTTTGAACGTGACGTTGCCGGTAATCGGATGAGTGTCCGATGACACCGCGCGCCATTCGACCTTGTAGGTGCCAGCCGGCAAAGGCGAGAGCGGGGTGACGAACATGGTTTTCGGATCGCTGCCGGCGCTGACTTTGGCCTTCATCGGCATCGGCGAGTGGGCCATGCCGGGCATTTCGGTCATCACCAGTTTGGCGCCGGAGAACTGGGTCATCAGGTTCTCGGAAAAACGCAGTTCGATTTTCTCCGGTGACGCGCCGTCCGCGCCTTCGGCCGGGGTCGATGACAGCAGTTTCGGGTGGGCCTGGGCCAGTGAACTCAGGAGCAGGCCAGTGGCGAGGACGAGAGAGATTTTCAGTGTGCGCATGTAAGACCTCTGTGTTGTTTTTTGAAGGGATTCAGAACCACAGCCGCACGCCGAGGACAAGTCGCGCTTCGCTGCGATCCTCGCCTTCTTCCCGTGCGTAATCGGCGGTGTTGCCGTAGGTGCGGTTCCAGGTCACGCCGATGTACGGCGCAAACTCGCGGCGGATTTCATAGCGCAAGCGCAATCCGGCTTCGGTGTTCGAGAGGCCCGAGCCGATCCCGCGTTGCGGATCGTTTTTGCCGTAGACGTTGAGTTCGGCGGTGGGCTGCAGGATCAGCCGGTTGGTGAGCAGGATGTCGTAATCACCCTCCAGCCGCACCGCGCTCTGGCCGTTTTCGCCGAGGAACGCCGTGGCTTCGGCTTCGAAGTTGTACAGCGCCATGCCTTGCAGACCGAACGCGGCCCAGGTTTGCGGGGCGCCGGGCTTGAAGTCCTGGCGCACGCCGCTGACCACGTCCCACCATGGCGAAATCGCGTGGCCCCAGAGCGCCTGGATCTCCGCGTCTTCGGTCTTGCCGTTGCTGCGTTCGCCTTCGGAGCGCAGCCACAGGCGATCAATGTCGCCGCCGATCCAGCCGGACAAATCCCAGGCCAAGGTGCTGGCGTCTTCGCCGTTCTGCCATTCGAGTTTGTCGGCGAGGAAGTAAGTGTTGATGACGCTGTCGTGCACCTGGTGGCCACCGTGACTGGTGAACACGGCGGCGCGGTCGGCGTCGGTCAGCACCGGGATCGGTGTGCGGCTTTCGGTCGGTGCGGCGGGCTGCATCATTCCGTCGTCCATGCTTTGCAGATCGCCCATCTGGCTGTGGTCCATGCCCTGCATGTCGCTGGCGGCGAACGCCGAAGACAGCGACAGAAGTGACAACGAAAACACGGCAAATCGAGTCATGGTCGGTGTCCTCATTCTTCCACTCGCACTTCGCGGAACATGCCCATTTCCATGTGGTACAGGAGATGGCAGTGATAGGCCCAACGGCCCAGCGCATCGGCGGTCACGCGGTAGCTGCGGCGGGTGCCGGGCGGCATGTCGATGGTGTGTTTGCGCACCTGGAAGTCGCCGTTTTCGTCTTCCAGATCGCTCCACATGCCATGCAGGTGAATGGGGTGGGTCATCATCGTGTCGTTGACCAGCACCAGCCGGATGCGCTCGCCGTATTTCAAACGCAGGGGCTCGGCGTCGGAGAATTTGATGCCGTTGAACGACCAGACGAATTTCTCCATGTGGCCGGTGAGGTGTAGCTCGATGGTGCGGCCCGGTTCGCGGCCGTCGGGGTCTTCGAAGGTGCTGCGCAGGTCGGCGTAGGTCAGCACGCGGCGGCCGTTGTTGCGCAGGCCGAGGCCAGGATCGTCGAGTTTCGGGGCAGTGGTCATGGCTTGCATGTCCACCAATGGATTGTCCTTTTCGCTGTCGGGGTGCGACTGCATCGGGCCCATGTTCATGCTGGCGTGGTCCATGGCGCTCATGTCCATCGAACCGTGATCCATGCCGCCCATGCCCATGTCGTCCATGCTCACCAGCGGGCGCGGGTCCAGCGCCGGCACCGGGGCCGACAAACCGGCGCGGGTGGCAAGGGTGCCGCGGGCGTAACCAGTGCGGTCCATGGCCTGGGCGAACAGGGTGTAGGCGTCGGCGGCGGGTTCGACGATCACGTCATAGGTTTCCGCCACGGCGATGCGCAGCTCGTCGACGGTGACCGGTTTGACGTGCAGGCCGTCGGCGGCGACCACGGTCATTTTCAAGCCGGGAATACGCACGTCGAAGTAAGTCATGGCCGAGCCGTTGATCAGCCGCAGGCGCAGCTTTTCGCCGGGGCGAAACAGGCCGGTCCAGTTGTTATCCGGAGCGTGGCCATTCATCAGGAAGGTGTACGTGGCGCCGCTGACATCGGCGATGTCGGTGGGATTCATCTTCATCTGCGCCCACATCGTGCGATCGGCAACAGTGGCGCCCCAGCCTTTTTCGCCGACGTCATGGATGAAATCGCCAACGGTGCGCTTGTGGTAGTTGTAGTAGTCGGACTGCTTTTTCAGGGTTTTCATCAGGCTGGCCGGGTCTTCGTCGGTCCAGTCGCTGAGCATCACCACGTGCTCGCGGTCGTACTGGAACGGCTCCGGCTCCCGGGCGTCGATCACCAGCGGCCCGTAGACGCCGGCCTGTTCCTGCAAGCCGGAATGGCTGTGATACCAGTAGGTGCCGTGCTGGCGAACCTTGAATTGGTAGACGTACACGCCACCCGGTTCGATGCCGTGAAAACTCAGGCCCGGTACGCCGTCCATATTGGCCGGCAGCAGAATCCCGTGCCAGTGGATCGAGGTGTCGGCCTTGAGCCGGTTACGCACCCGCAGTGTCACCGTGTCGCCTTCACGCCAGCGCAGCAGCGGGCCTGGGACGCCGCCATTGATGGTCATTGCTGTACGTGGCTTGCCGGTGAAGTTGACCGGGGTTTCGCCGATGAACAGTTCGAAGTCGGTGCCGTTCAGTTCGTTGAGTTGACCGGGACTGTTGAGTGCCCACACCGGCGTGCGCCACAGGCCGAGGCCACCGAGCAGACCGCCGGCGGCCAGGCCTTTGACGAAGGTGCGTCTTGAGGTGTTGGAAAACATGCGCTGGAAGTCCCCGTTTGACCAATGACGGGGAGGCTAACCAGCGGCAGCTTTCAGTTGGCTGAGGCGCGGATTACAGTTGCGTCAGGTTCAGTTGCGGGGCGACGACAAAGTCCTACAACCCGAGACCTTCCTGAACCACCGACAACAGATTGTTTTCTGTCAGCGCAATCGCATCCAGTTGTTGACCGGTCTCGATGGTCTGCAACCACCAGTGACTTTCGCCGTGTTCGTCGACGGTGCGCAGCAGCGATGTTTCCCTTCCCGGCAGGTTGATCTGCACGCGGCCGGCACCGTCTTCGGTGAATCGCGCGATAGGATCGAACGTCAGGCTGTGATGGTTGGCCTCGATGATCAATTGGTCGATGGCGTAGTCGTGGGGCTCGCCGTCCGGTGAACTTTCGCAAACATGGGTAGGATTTCGCCGAATCTTCAGTCCCACCTCGGTGACCGGTTGCAACCAGCTTTCGATGCGGTGATACAGGTCGTAGACCACCGCCGGCCAGCAATCGATTTCCAGTTCGGTGCAGGTGATGTCGTCCGCGTGAGTGTGCCGGGTTTGCTTGAGCTTCGCGGCGAGTTCGTCTGCTTTACTCATTTCGGGATCCCTGTTTTTGGTGTCTGCTTATTAATCGTAGACCTTTCAACGTAGTACAGCTTTGCCTTGCGTCATGCGCTTGCAACACTGGCATGACTCAATCAGCCCCTGACCATTTGACGGTCAGACCACAGAAACCACGGACGCACGCGTCCCAAGGAACGGGAACATGAAAAAGCTTTTTACAATTATGGCGCTGATTGCGCTGACGGTCGGTAGCATCGGCCTGAGTTCGGCGCGTCAGTCACATGCCAGCAAGGCACCAACGGAGTCGGTGGCGGGGGTGTTCGATTACTACCTGCTGACGCTGTCCTGGTCGCCGACGTTCTGCCTCACCCACAAGGACGACCCGCAATGTACCGGCAAGGGCTACGGTTTTGTCCTGCATGGCCTGTGGCCGCAATACGCCAAGGGCGGCTGGCCGGAGTCCTGCCCGCCGCTGACCACGCTTTCGGCCGCTGAAACAGCCAAGGGCATGACATTGTTCCCGACGAAAAAACTCCTCGATCACGAATGGAGCAAGCACGGCACCTGCAGTGGCCTGGGGGCAATGGGCTATTTCGACGAAGCCGACAAAGCCGTGGCGGCGGTGACAATCCCGCAAGAGTTGCAACCGTTCAGCAACTCTTATTACTTCGAAGCGCAGGAAATCGCCGACCTGTTCCGCAAGAGCAATCCGGGCATCCCGGCAGACGGCATCGCCGTGATCTGCAACGGCCCGGAACTCTCGGAAGTGCGGGTGTGCATGGGCAAGGACCTGCAGTTCGGTGCGTGCGGCAAGGGCGTGAAAACCCAGTGCCGGGCGGGGGATATCCGGGTGCCGCCGTCGCGGTAACGCAATCGGTCACCGGCCATAAAAAACAGGCGCCTTTTCAGGCGCCTTTTTTTTGCGTGCAGATTTGATCAGCGTCGCGACTTTGTTCATGCTGCGCGCCCCACGGATGATGACGCGATACTGCAAGGAGCTTTTTCATGAGCGGAAAACCCGCTGCCCGAGTGACCGACCCGACAGCCTGCCCATTACCGGGACATGGCACCAACCCGATTGTCAGTGGTTCGCCGAACGTGAATTTCGACGGGCTGCCCGCTGCGCGTATGACGGACAAGTCGGCGTGCGGCAGCCCGATTACCGGTGGCGTTTCCTCGACGGTTTTCATCAATGGTCTGAACGCCGCCACCCTGGACAGCACCGGTGGTCACGGGAATGTGGTCATTGGTGGATCCGGCACGGTCATCATCGGCGATACCGTGACGAACGCACCCTTCAGCGGGCTGCTGCCAATGCCGGTGCACTTCACCGACAAATTGCAGCTGGTGAACGACACCACCGGTGAGCCGATGCCGAATCATCCGTACATGATCCAGCGTGCGGACGGTCGGATGGAGCACGGCGTGTCCGATGCTGGCGGTTTCACCCACACCATCAGTTCGCATCTTCCGGAATCCATCAAACTGTTTCTGGAGGAATGAGGCATGTGTGCGGAAACGGTTACGTGCGCGAAAGGCAACAATTACAAGCTGCACAAGGAACATACGCTGACGGACAAGAAGGACGTCAGTGTGAAGGCTGTTCCGGTGGAGAGTACCAAGGCGGTTGTATTTTTTGTGGGAGGTGCTGGGGATAAAGAGAGTTACTATTTTTCAGGGCCTTATAGAAATATCCAAGGGGCTCAACAGCGCTTTGATAAACGAACCGAAGAACTAGCGAAACAGGGGAAATACAGATCGGAGTGGCTAGGGTATAACGAGGTCAGAGGGAAAAAAGATATTCAGAAGAATGTTTTAAACCTTATCCCGTACAAAAGTTGCCCAATCTATGTTGTGGGTCACAGCTAGGGGGGATGGAACGGTGCGCATCTGACAAAAATCATGTCGGAGTGGGGCTACCGGATTCAGATGTTGATTACCCTTGATCCCGTGGGAGAGGGCGCTTTGGTCTGGTTGGGCTCTGATATTTATCGCGAGCGTCCAGAACCTGTCTCCGCCGATTGGATCAACATCAAAGCGACACCCAGTCAAAGAGATCCATCAGACGGCGTGGCTGACTTTGGTGAGAAATGGCTGGTTTCCTGTGGGCCCTCACTAAACGTGAATGTCGACACAAACCATGCAAATGCACTGGGACTGTTTAACGCGCAGATAGCGGGAACAAAATCAGCGAGCGACTTTTTGTATGACGCAATCATGGAGGAGTTCTCTTATGCATAAGTTTATGCTCTGCGCCTTTTTGGTCGCCTGTGCGGGGTGTGCCAAAGATCATTTGAAGCCTCCCGCCACCCTAAGCTTCATATCTGTCGACAGGAAAAGTGGGTCGCTGCTTTACGATATCAGGTATAGATCTGATATTGATGTTCTGGATCTTTTTGACCGAGGAGAAAGAGTCGGGATGGCTTCTGGAAGTCTTGAGTGCGCTTTGGCGGATGATACGGATTTTTCGGTTGATAAAGCGATCCAGTTTTCTGCAGTTGGTTTGGTTGAGTCTGACAAAGGTAAAGGGCGAGATGGCAGTTTTTCGTACATTACTAACGCGTTTCTAGTTGAGACCTATAACAACCGTAGTTCACAAAGGCACTTGCCAACAAGCGAGCTGAACAAACTCCTCTCAGGCAAACAACAAATCCCCTGCAAAGTCGTCGTCACCGCTTACGGCTACAAACCCTACTACTCAAACACCATGAACCTCCCGGTCGCAGACCTGCTGCGCGAAGTCAACAAGCCCTGAGCCGGCTTGAGGCGTGTGGCCTGAAAAATAAATCGCCGCGCAGGTCATCCATTTCCACTGCGCGCCGATATCAACGGGGTCAGGATTGTCTCGGTGGCACTTGGTTGCCCCGCACTATCCGGTGGGCTACGCTCACAAAAAACAAGGGTTTCGGGCCTTTGCCCCTGTCGTACCTGCCCAGGACACGCTTTTGCCTATCCCCATTCACGATCCGCATCAGGCCCCCGGCGGCACACTCAAGCGTTTGCCGCTGCGCAAGGCGGCGGTGCTGTTCATTGTTGCGGTGTGTCTGTGCCTGTCCGGTTTGCTGTATTTGCAGATCGAGCAGTCGCGTCGGCAGGATCTGGCGAACGCGCAGATGTCTTCGGCCAACCTGACCCGGGCGATGGCGCAGCAGGCCGAAGATACTTTTCTGGCGGCGGATCTGGTGATGACCAGTCTGGTCGACTGGATTCAGGAAGACGGCTATGGCGCGGCGCAGAAACCGCGTTTGCAGAGAACCTTCGCACGCCGGGTGCAGCAACTGGAGCAGTTGCACGGCATGTTTCTGTTCGATCGCAAAGGGCAGTGGGTGATCACCTCATTCCCTGATCTGCCGCGCGGCAACGGCGTGGCGGATCGCGAGTACTTCAAATATCACCAGCAGAACGTATCGGCCGTGGCGCACATCGGCCCGGCGATTCGCAGCCGCGAAAACGGCGATTGGATCATCCCGATCTCCAAGCGGGTCAATGACCGCTCCGGCAATTTCCAGGGCGTGCTGCTGGCCGGCATCAAGATGTCGTACTTCGACAAGTTCTTCAAAAGCTTCAGCCTTGACGACAATGGCACCATGTTCCTCGGCCTGACCGACGGCACGCTGCTCGCTCGCCGACCGTTCGACGAGTCCTTGATTGGCACCTCTCTGGCCAAGGGCGAGATCTATCAGACGTTGCTCCCCAATGCTTCTGCAGGCACGGCAATGATCGATTCGGTAGTCGACGGGGTCACGCGCCTTTATGGCTATCGGCAGCTCGAAAGTTATCCGCTGGTGGTGTCTGCCTCTTCATCGCGGGACACGATTCTCAAGGGCTGGCATGACCGTGCCTTTCAGTCCAGCGTGATCGTGGCGCTGGTGATGCTCGGTGTGGGGCTGTTCGGCTGGGTGTTCATTCATCAGGTGCGCGACGGCGAGCGGATCGAGAAAAACCTGATCAAGGCCCAGCGGGCGCTGGAGCTGATTGCTACCCACGACAGCCTGACCGGGCTGGCCAACCGGCGCCTGTTCGAGCAGTCGCTGGAAATCGAATTCGCCCGGGGCGCCCGACAGTCGAGCCCGGTGAGCCTGATCATGCTCGATATCGATTTCTTCAAGCGCTACAACGATGCCTACGGCCATGTAGCCGGCGACCATTGCCTGACGCAAGTGGCGTTGGTGGTGAAGAACTGCTGTCAGCGCAAATCCGATCTGGCGGTGCGCTACGGCGGCGAAGAGTTTGCAGTGCTGTTGCCGGACACCGACATCAACGGCGCCCTGGCAATTGCCGGGCAGATCCGCCGCAGCGTCATGGACAAACACATCACCCACAGTGGCTCACCCACCGGTTACCTCACCGTGAGCCTGGGCTGTTATTCGTTCATTCCGCTGGGCAACGACAGCCCGGAACTGTTCATCCAGCGTGCCGATGCGGCGCTGTATCAGGCCAAGAACGCGGGCCGCAATCGCGCGGCAGTGTTGTCCATGGACGGCGGCGTTGGTGAGTTGATGCGTTCGGATCGCTGACGGAAAACGGGTCCAGACACAGGCCATGATGCGCTCACCATGGCCTGTTCTTGTTCGTTCAGCTGCCGGTGCCGGCCCCCGATCCCCCCGTTCCGCCACCCGCTGCACCGGTTCCGCCTCCGGCGCCCGAGCCTGAGCCACTAGCGCCGCCGTTGGTTCCGGTACCTGTTTTCATCCCGTCGGAAGGGCCGTCGTTAGGTCGGTTAGTGGTGTTGTCCGGTGGCATGCTCGTTCCGCCGTTGGCGCCGGATTGGGTGCCCGATGTGTTGGCACTGTCGTTGGCGGCAAAACTGGCGGCGGAGGCTGTGGCCAACAAACCGGCCAGCAGCATCGAGGTCAATGTGCGCGTCTTCATGGTACGTCTCCAGAAAGGGGATTTACCTGATATTGGTCTGAAGCGTGCCTCGCTTGGTGCCGACCGGGTGACCAGTGGTACTCAGAAGTCTACGGTGGCCGAAACCTTCAACGTGCGCGGTGCGCCCTGGGTCAGATAGCCGCCATTGGCCGAGGCCCAATAGGCTTCGTTGGCGACGTTTTCAAGATTGGCCCGCAGGGTGATCTGTTTTTCATCCAGTTTGAAGGCGTAGCGCGTGCCAAGATCGAAACGGGTCCACGCTGGAATGCTCTGGGTGTTGGCCGCGTTCAGGTATTGGCCTCCGGTGCGCAACATACGGGCGCTGAGTGCTGCACCTTCCAGCCCCGGGATGTCCCAATCGGCACCGAGGTTGAACTGGAAGCGCGGCACGCCGACGGCACGGTTGCCGTCATTCACGCCGTTGGCGCTGCCTTCGAGTTCCGTCTTCATCAATGTCGCGCCGCTGAGCAGGCGCACGCCGTCGAGCGGTTCGCCGTAGACGTTGAGTTCCACGCCCTTGTTGGTCTGCTGGCCGTCGACCCGGAAGATACCGTCCTGGGTGTAGCTCGACGGTTGCTCGATGCGGTAGACGCCGAGGCTGGCGCCATAGCTGCCCATGTCCAGCCGCACGCCGGCCTCGACCTGTTTGCTGCGCACCGGCGCGAAGGTTTCGTCGCGGTTGATTGCGGTGGTCGGCGGCGTCGGCCCCTTGGCCAGACCTTCGATGCGGTTGGCGTAGAACGACACGTGCTCCCAGGGCTTGATCACCAGACCGTAGACCGGAGTGGTGATCGATTCGTCGTAACTCGAAGTGCGGGCCCCGGTGGCCGTGGCCCAGCCATCGACCTTCATTTGCTGGCGGCGCAGGCCGAGGGTCAGCAGCACGCGGTCGTCAAGGAAACCGAGGGTGTCGGAAATCGCTTCGCTGCGCAGGGTGTTTTTGCCGACGACGCGCGGATCGTTGATGTCACCGGCGAACGAGGTGGCCGGCGGGCGCGGTTTGTCGGTGACGTTGTACAGATTGGTGGAGTAGCGCGAGGCATTGCCGATGGTTTCGTAGGCTGAGCGCTGCTCGCCCCAAATGCCAGCCCAGCCGAGGTTCAACTGATGGGTGACGAGGCCGGTGTCGAAGCGACCGTTGAGGCCGGCCATGGCGCTCTGGTTGTCTTCGTCGTGGGGCGAATAGAGCATGCCGCCGCGGGCACTGCCGTTGAGGTCCGTGACGGTCAGCGACGAGTAAACACCGTTCTCGCGGGTGTGCTTGGCACCGCCGGACACGTAGGCGGTCCAGTTGTCGTTGAGGTCATATTCGGCGCGGGCCATGCCGAAGGTGTCTTCGAGTTGCGAATAGCTCCAGCTCTGGGCGTAGCTGGCGTTGGCGTCCGGTACTTTGGGGGCTTTTTTCAGGCTCGAATCGACATAGATCACCGAGCGACCTTGATTGATCACCTGCTTCTGATAACCGAAATCGGTCGAGACCCGCAGGCGTTCGCCGCGATAGTCGAGGCCGATGCTGAACAGCGACGAGCGCTGGTCTTCGTCATCGACGGCGGTGTCGCCTTCGCGTTGCATCAGGTTGACCCGTGCACCGAAGCGGTTGTCCTCGCCAAAGCGCTGACCGAGGTCCAGATGCCCGCCGACCCGGCCGTCGGCGCTGTAATCAAGGGTGACGCTGCGGGTCGGCGTGTCCAGGGCGCGTTTGGGTTGCAGGTTGATCCCGCCACCGATGCCGCTGCCGCTCGGGGTGACACCGTTGACGAACGCATTCGGGCCCTTGAACAGCTCGACGCGATCCAGCGCTTCAGTGGCGATGATCTGCCGGGGCAGCACGCCGTAGAGACCGTTATAGGAAATGTCATCGGAGGCCAGCGGCAGACCGCGGATCATGAACATCTGCGAGAAGTTGCCGAAGCCGTTGGACTGGCGCACCGAAGAGTCGTTGAGCAACACATCGCCGATGGTTTGCGCCTGCTGGTCGGCCATGGTCTTGGCGGTGTAGCTGGTGACGCTGAAGGGCAGGTCGTTGACTGCCTGATTGCCAAGCATGCCGACTTGAGCGCGGCGGGCGACCTGTTCGCCGCCGTAGGTGTCGCCGCTGTCGTCGCGCAAGGCAGTGACATTGGTGGCGCCGAGTTCCAGCGCGCCGTCCGCTGCGACTTTCGGGGCCAGGGTGTAACCGTTGTGGCCGGTGCTGATCAGTTCGAAGCCGCTGCCTTCCAGCAACCGGGCAAAGCCGCTTTGCGCGGTGTAATTGCCTTGCAGGCCCGGGCTCTGGCGATTGCCCAGTTGCGACGGATCGAACGACAGCGGCACGCCGACGCTGACCGCAAATTGCGCCAGCACATGGTTGAGCAGGCCAGGGCCGATGTTGACGCTTTGGCTGGTGCTTTCGCTAACGCTGTCGGCGGCGTGGCCGAGGGTTGGCAGCAGCGCGCCGAAGGCCAGGGCGAGGCTCAGATTCAGGGCCTTGAGCGGGAAAGAAGCAGGGCGGGGCGTGGGCAATGCGGTCATTCGGCGATCCTGTCGAGCGCGTGGAATTAAAAGGTCTATCCACTCACCGAACGAGACGCGAAAAGGTATCAGCGACCATCGAAAATAATCTCGCCGGGCTCAGACACGGGGTTCCACCGACAGCCAATAGCGGGTCAGGCTGTTGATCTTCAGCGGCAGCGTGTCGCTGAGCAAACGCAGGCTGGAATCGGTGTCGCGCAGGGAAAATGCCCCGGACACGCGCATTGCCGCGACATCCGGATGACAGCGCAAGACCCCCCGACGGTATCGGCTCAACTCTCCGAGCAATTCGTCCAGACGCATGTTGCTGGCCAGCAGCATGCCTTTGTCCCAGGCCAGGCTCGCAGTGTCGAAAGTTTCGGCGCTGTCGAAGCCGTTCAGCTTGAAGCGCTGGCGTTCGCCGGCCTTGATGATCGCGTTTTGCTTGAGCAATTCCGGGGTGATTTGCACCTGGCCCTCCAGCACCGACACCAGGCTGCGCGAACCCTCGGTGCGCACGCAGAACCGCGTGCCGAGTGCACGAGCGAGGCCTTGCGGGGTTTCGACAATGAACGGGCGGGCGGCAGCATCGCTGGCGGTGTTGATCAGCACTTCGCCGTTGAGTAACAAGACTCGGCGCTCGACCGGGCTGTAGGCGATGTTTACGGCGCTATCGGTGTTGAGCAGCAGTTGAGTGCCGTCCGGCAGTTGCAGCGTTTTTTGCTCGCCGACTGTGGTGCGCTGGTCGGCGGTCCATTGCTGCCACGGAACGTGTTGTGAGGCGATGCCCAGCGGTCCCGCTATCAACAGCAGGCCGAGGCGGGTGACCGTCTGGCGACGGCTGAGGCCTTCTTTGCGTGAAGCCCGTTGCAAGGTCTGGATCGCCACATTGGCCGGCACGCTGCGCAAATCACCGAGCAGAGCTTCGGCCCGTTGCCAGGCGATGGCGTGTTCGGCGCTGCGGCTGCGCCATTGGGCGATGGCCTGATGATCGGACGGCGAGGCGGTGCCCGAATGCAGCTGCACCAGCCAGTCGGCGGCTTCACCGAGAATCTGCGGATTGATCATCGACGAACTCATCAGGCGACACTCAGGCAGGCAATGAACGCGGCGCGCATGTGGCGTTTGACGGTAATCAGCGAAACATTCAGGCGTGTGGCGATCTGCGCATAGGTCAGGCCTTCGATCTGCGACAGCAGGAAAATGTCGCGGGTCTGCGCCGGCAACTCGCGCAGCAACGCTTCGATGCGCCACAGGGTTTCGAGAATCAGGTAGCGGGTTTCCGGCGACGGCACCTCGGCGGCGGGCAGGCTGGCGATGGTTTCCAGGTAGGCGCGCTCGATGTCCTGACGCCGCCAGCGGTCGATCACCAGACCTTTGGCAATGTGCGTCAGCAGTGCCCGGGGTTCGCTGCCCAGCGGTTTGACCACCTGACGGCTGAGCAGGCGCAGAAACGTATCGTGCGCCAGGTCGGCCGCATCACAGCGATTACCCAACTTGCGCTGCAACCAGCCTTGCAGCCACCCGTGGTGTTCGCTGTAGAGCGTCTGGACTTGCTGATTCAATGGCAGATCGAAAGGCGACATGGGCGGCAGATACTCATTGCGGGCATCCGATGCCTGGCTGCAATTAGAGTGCAATTAAGAATTGATCGCATTCTAGTGGCGCGGAACGAGCGCTGGCAATTGCCTTGTTGCACTTTCTTTTCTGGCGCCAGAAAGAAGTGGCCTACCCGTCTTCCGGGAGATTGGCTATTTGTTTGGTCCGCCCCCGGGACTAACGTAGCCACACATTCACTCGCCCCGGAGAGTCACCATGAAACCTCGTGCCGATTTCTACACCGCTTCCCCAGACGCCCTGAAAGCGATGATCGCCCTGGAAACCGCCGTTTCGAAACTGCCGCTGGAAAAGACCCTGATCGAATTGGTGAAACTGCGCGCTTCGCAAATCAACGGCTGTGCGTTCTGCATCGACATGCACACCGCTGACGCGATCAAGGGTGGCGAAACCCCACGTCGCTTGTTCGCCGTGACCGCCTGGCGTGAAGCGCCGTTCTTCACCGACCGCGAACGTGCCGCGCTGCTGTGGACCGAGTCCCTGACCCAACTGAGCCTGACCCACGCCCCGGACGAAGATTACGAAGCCGTCGCTGCCCAGTTCTCGCCGAAAGAAATGGTCGACCTGACCGTGGCGATCAGCACCATCAACAGCTGGAACCGTCTGGCCGTGGGCTTTCGCAAAACCCCACAGGCCTGATCGATCAATGTGCATCGGCACTCGGCGCGGCCGGTGGTTGCACCTTGCGCATCAAGGGCACCATCGCCGTGGCGATCACGAAGCACACCATGATCATCAGGAACGTGTCGCCGTAGGTTTGGGTCTGCGCCTCGCGGTAGGTCAGCAGCCATAACTGATGCAGACCGGCGGTGATGCCGACATCACCGCTCTGACCCAGTGCGGCGAAGTTGCCGCCGACCTGGGCCAGCCACTGGTTCAAGGCTTCGTTGCTGCTGTTCAGATGCTCGGCCAACCGGGTGAAGTGCAGGTTGGTGCGGTCGTTGAGAATGGTCGCGCACGCGGCAATCCCGATTGCGCCGCCCAGGTTGCGCATCAGGTTGAACAGGCCCGAGGCGTGTTTCAACCGCGCGGGGGCCAGACCACCCAACGTCAGCGTCACCGCCGGCGGCACCGCCAGTTGCTGGGCAATCCCGCGCAGGGCTTGCGGCAACATTAACTGCCCGGCACCCCAATCGTGGGTGATCGGACTGAATTCCCACATCGACAACGCGAACAACGCCAAGCCCGCCATCATGATCCAGCGTAGATCGAGGCGATTGGCCAGAAAGGCGTACAGCGGAATCGCCATGATCTGGAACACTCCGGTGGAAAAAACCGCCAGACCAATGTCCAGCGCGCCATAGCCGCGCACCCGGCCGAGAAACAGCGGCGTCAGGTAAATCGTCGCGAACAGGCCGATCCCGGTGACGAAGGAAAAAAAGCAGCCGAGGGCGAAGTTGCGATCCTTGAGGGCGCGCAGGTCGACGATCGGATTGGCCACGTGCAGCGTGCGACCGACGAACGCCAAGCCGGCCAGGGCACTGATCCACGCGGTGGTGAGGATGGTCTGGTCGCTGAACCAGTTCCAGCGCGGACCTTCTTCGAGGGTGTATTCCAGGCAGCCGAGAAACAGCGCGAGAAACACCATGCTCAGATAGTCCGCACCCTTGAGCAGCGACAGTTCCGGCTGGTCGATCTTGACCAGCATCGGCACCGCCACGGCGACGAAAATCCCCGGCACCAGGTTGATGTAGAACAGCCAGTGCCAGGACGAAATATCGGTGATCCAGCCGCCGATCACCGGGCCCAATGTCGGTGCCAGCGAGGCCACGGCGCCAATGGTCGCGGCGGCGATTACCCGCTGTTTGCCGGTGAAGAAAAAGAACGCCGTGGTGAACACCAGCGGAATCATCGAGCCGCCGAGAAACCCTTGCAGCGCCCGAAAGGCGATCATGCTCTGGATGTTCCAGGCCGCGCCGCACAACAGGCTGGCGAGGGTAAAACCGACTGCCGAAGCACAGAACAGCCAGCGTGTAGAAAACACCCGTGACAGCCAACCCGACAACGGGATCACGATGATTTCGGCGATCAGGTAACTGGTCTGCACCCACGCCGTTTCATCGGTGCCAGCGGACAACCCTCCACCGATATCGCGCAGCGAGGCCGAGACAATCTGAATGTCCAGCAACGCGATGAACATGCCGATGCACATGGTGGCGAAGGCGAACACTTTGGTCGCCGTCGCCATCTCGGCGGCATTGAACGGCTGCGCAGGGACGGCGAGGGCGCGGCTCATGGCGCGCTGGCCACGGCGGTGGTTTCGGGCTGGCGGGTGTCGACTTCAGCGGTCACCGACAGGCCCGGACGCAGGTGGCCGAGCACGCTGTCGGCGGGGTCGAGCAGGATCCGCACCGGCACCCGCTGGACGATTTTGGTGAAGTTGCCAGTGGCATTTTCCGGCGGCAGCACGCTGAATTGCGAACCGGTGGCGGGGGCGAGGCTGTCGAGGCGGCCGTGGAATTCCTGGCCGGACAACACGTCGGCGTGGATGCTCACGCGCTGGCCGGGTTTCATCCGCGCCAGTTGGTCTTCCTTGAAATTGGCATCGACCCACAGGCCGCTGGCCGGCACCACCGACAACTGTTGCGAGCCGGCCTGGGCGTAAGCGCCGACCCGCGCGCGGCGGTTGCCGATCACGCCGTCGACCGGGGCGCGCAGTTCGGTGTAGCCGAGGTTGAGTTGTGCCAGGTCACGTTCGGCCCGGGCCTGCTGGAGGGCGGCGCGGGCCTGTTGTTTCTGGGTTTCGATCACTGCGAGTTGGCGTTGCGCAGCCAGCAATTCGGCCTGAGCCTTGGCGCTCAAGGCTTGCGCAGTCTTGAAGGTGGCGTCGGCCCGTTGCGCGCTTTCCACCGAGACTGCGTTGGTGGTCACCAGACGCTTGTAGCGGGCGTTGTCGTCCCGTGAACGGGCGGTTTCGGCACCGGCAGCATCGATGCCGGCGCGGGCCTGACCGATCACCGCTTCTTGCAGTTGTTCAGTGGCGTCGAGGTTGGCCAGCAGCGCTTCTTCGGCGGCGACCGCACCTTCGGCCTTGGCCAGATTGGCGCGATAGTCGCGCGCGTCGAGGCGGATCAGCACGTCGCCGGCCTTCACGGACTGGTTGTCGCTGACCAGCACCTCTTCGATGTAACCGGCCACCTTCGGCCCGATCACCGTGACGTCACCGCCGATGTAGGCATCGTCGGTTTCTTCGAGAAAGCGTCCGGCGCCCCACCAATGCACGGCATACAGCCCGGCGAACACGAGCGCGGTCAGCCCCGCAGTGGGCAACAGCAGGCGTTTGAGCAGGGGAGGTTTGGGAGTGCTGACCGGAACGGCGAGGTCGGGTTCAACGGTGGGCATGCTGGTCATGGCGTAATCCTGCAAAGCGAGGGTGTTATTACGGCTGTAATATGACGTGAGTAATATTTTGTGGCAATTGATTTTTATCGCCGGTCGTCAGTTGCTTACCTGAGCCAGGTGCCGGGTGTGCTGCCGGTAATGGATTTGAAGAACGCAATGAATGCGCTGTCGCTGGCGAAGCCCAGTTCAAACGCGCAATAGCCGAGGTTGCGCCCGGTGGCGAGCAACTCCATGGCGCGCATCAATCGCCATTGCTGACGCCATTGTTGATAGCTCATGCCGGTTTCGCGCTGGAAGATCCGGCCGATGGTGCGGCTGCTGGCGCCGATCTGTTGCTCCAGCACTTGCAGCTCCGGTGGCAATTGATCGGGCTGTGCAAGCAGGGGGGCGAGACGCTTGTCTTGCGGCAATGGCAAAAGCATCGGTTGCTGCGCCGCGTCACGGATTTCACTCAGGCACAGCCCCAGCAAGTGGACGAATTTGCCCTGCTGCCAATCGGTGGCGAAATCAGCAATCGCCATCGGTTCAAGCACGGCGCGCAGCAGCGGGCTGACCTCGATCACGCAGACTTGTTGCGGCAGCTCGCGGCACAACTCGGGCGTCAGGTAGATGGAGCGATAGTCGACGCTTTGCTGCATCACCGCCCGATGCGTGACGCCACCGGGAATCCAAGCCGCCCGCGACGGCGGCAGCAGACACAGCTGCTGCGCCAGCGTGATGCGCGTGCAGCCCTGTCGGGTGTAGAGCAGTTGCCCGCGCTGATGACGATGCAGGCCGGAGTCGTGATCGCCGAGGGTGGAAGCGATGCCGACTACCGGCGCCGGGAAGCGATCCGGGTCAAAACGGTCGTGGGCTTCGAGCCAGGCCATGAGTTGTCCGATTTCAACGATAAATTGTCAGGGTTTGGATAATACGCCAGCCACGGCTTTTTAAACTCCTCGGCGTTTTTGTTGAGGAGTCATGGTGATGAGTCATAGAACTTTTTTGATGTTGGCGATTGCACTGCTGATGTTTCCGCAGATCGCCCAGACGTTGTTCAGCCCGGCGCTGGGGGATATCGGCCGTGCGTTCGATGTTGGTCCGCAAGCGGCGGCGCAGACATTGTCGGTGTACTTCCTGGCGTTTGCCTTTGGCGTGGTGACGTGGGGGCGGGTGTGTGACCGGATTGGCCGGCGGCCTTCGATGCTCTCCGGTCTGGCGATTTATGCGCTTGCCTGCGTTCTGGGCTTGAGCGTTCGCAGCTTCAACGGTCTGTTGATGGCTCAGGCGCTGGCGGCATTCGGCGCCGCCGTTGGCTCGGTGGTGACCCAGACGTTATTGCGTGACCGCTATCGCGGGACCGAACTGGCCCAGGTGTTTTCTCTGGTGGGCATGGCACTGGCTGCCAGCCCGGCCATCGGTTTGTTCAGCGGTGCGAGCCTGGTTCAGGGCTTCGGCTATCGCGGCGTGCTCGTTGCGTTGCTGCTGCTGGCTTCGATCTTGTGGATCTGGAGTTGGCGCACCTTGCCGGAAACCCGTCCGTCGCAACTCACCTCCGTTGGCCTGTTCGTAACCATGGGCGACATGTTGCGCGATCCCGGCATCTGGCGTTCGGCGCTGTGGATTGCATCGTTCAATGTCGCGTTGTTCAGCTATTACAGCCTCGGGCCTTTCCGGTTCGAACGTCTCGGCCTGAGTGGCGAGTGGTTCGGCTACAGCGGCGTGGTGCTCGCATTAGCCTCAGGGTTTGGAGCATGGCTGAACAAACGATTGCTGCAAATCGGTTGCCGTCCTCTGCAGTTGATTCGCCTGGCAGCGCTCACCGGTTTGTTCGGTGGCATCGGCGTGTGGCTGCTGCAGGCGTATGTCTGGTTCGTACTGCCGATGCTGCTGGTGGTACTGGCGTTCGGCATGGCGATCCCGAATATTCTCGGCGCAGCCTTGCGCAATTACACGGATCGTCTGGGCACCGCCGGTGCATTGTTGGGGCTGTTTTATTACCTGCTGATCGGGGCGGGGTTGATGTTGGCAGCGTGGTCTCAGGCCCTCGGGGAAACCCTGATGATCTGCAACTTGCTCGCGTTATCGCTGGCGATCCGCGCTAAAAAGGCATTTGTTTAAGAAATGTAAGCAATGTAGGAAGCGTCTTGCAATTGTGTAGGAAGGCTCTGACTATCACTGCAATTGATGGGATGGCATTAAGCCATTTGATTGCAAGGATGTTGAGTGCCCTATTCGATTCGCGCTGTTACCCGTTGTAGTTTTCTGCCTCGCCCGCTGTTGTCGGCCTTGTTGTTGAGTGTGTGTGCGCCCAGCGTTCTTGCCGCCGAACTGTCGAATCCAGGCCAGGAAGTGTTGCGCCAGCAGCAACAGCAACAGCGCGATCTGCAACAACTGCAACTTGAACAGCGCAAGCGGCAACTGGAGCGCGGCGCGTTCGGCCCGACGCCTGCCACCCCGGCCATTCCCGATTCGATCAAACCCGACGAACGCTGCTGGCCCCTGAGCGGCACGCGCATCGGCGGCGTCACGCTGATCGACAAAGACCAGCTCAATACCCGCATCCAGCCGCTGCTGGCGCCGTGCATGGGTGTCGGCCAGATCAACCATTTGCTGGCGACTATCACTGCGCTCTACGTGGAGAAGGGCTACATCGCCAGCCGTCCGTACCTGAGCAGTGCACCGGCAGCGGGGCAGTCGCTGGATATCCTGATCGACGAAGGCTACATCGAGTCCATCGAACTGGCCGACCAGAGCCTGCCGGTGTCCCTCGGCGGTGCGTTTCCGGGCATGCTCGGCAAGCCGCTGAACCTGCGGGATCTGGAGCAGGGGCTGGATCAATTGAACCGTCTGCGCTCGCTTGATCTGACCGCCGACATCGCTCCCGGCAGCCAGCCCGGTGCGTCCAAAATCATCCTGCGTTCACGGACCTTGGGGCCGTCGCGCTGGACCCTTGGCGTCGGTTTCGACAACCTTGGCAGCGCCAGCACCGGGCGCGACCGCAACACGCTGAGTCTGAGCCTCGACAGTCCGCTGGAACTCAACGACCTGTTGAGCGTGAGTGCCAGCGACACCCTCAACCGGGGTGATCGCTACAACCGCAACGCCAGCCTCTATTACGCAATTCCCTACGGCTATTGGACGTTCAGCACCTTCGCCAGCCACGCCGAATATCGCGCGCCGTTCAAGCTCAGCGCGGCGACCCTGCACAGCACCGGCATCACCGATCAGCTCAGCCTGCGCGCCGACCGCGTGTTGTGGCGCGACCAGAGCCATCAGCTCAGCGCCAACCTGCAACTGGCGCACAAGGATGTCGACAGTTACCTGGAAAACGTCCGTCTCGGCGTCCAGAGCCCAACCCTGACCGTGGCCGAGGCCGGGCTCAATCTGTTCTGGCTCGATCGTGCGGTGTGGAACCTGGATTTCAACTACGCCCAGGGTTTGCGCTGGCTCGGCGCCGACGACGATGCCGATCGCCAGGTCAAGAACCTGCCCAAAGCGCAGTTTCGTAAATACCGCGCCGGCCTCAGCCAATGGCGCAACGGTCAACTCGGCGCGCAAGCCTGGCAATGGCAGAGCCAACTCAATTTGCAGTACAGCCCCGATCCGCTGCCGGCCATCGAACAACTGCTCGGCACCGACGATTCCGCCGTGCGCGGTTACCGGGTCAGCAGTGCGTCGGGCGCCAGCGGTGCGATCTGGCGCAACACCTTGCGTCTGCCATTGCGCAACGATTTTCCGGTGCAGCTCACCCCGCGCGTCGGCGTCGACCACGGCTGGATCAAGGCCGATCACGGTGCCTCGATTCAACGCCTGAGCGGCGCCAGCATCGGTCTCAATCTGGGCTGGAAAAACCTGCAAGTGGATGTTGATTACCAACGCAGCCTCAACACCCCGACCGGCCTGCACTGCGAGCCTGAAACCTGGCTGATGCGGGTCGGATTACAGATATGAACGTCAGTGAACAACAGCCATCGGACCTGAGCGCGACAGCCGTGGCCTTCAACTCAACGCGCAA
Organism: Pseudomonas sp. stari2; assembly: GCF_040760005.1. Taxonomy (NCBI): domain Bacteria; kingdom Pseudomonadati; phylum Pseudomonadota; class Gammaproteobacteria; order Pseudomonadales; family Pseudomonadaceae; genus Pseudomonas; species Pseudomonas sp. Stari2. The sequence goes on along the minus strand of NZ_CP099760.1, from coordinate 4,422,831 downwards.
CGTGATGCCGCACTACATGGAGAGTTTTTTATGCCAATGAATACCTTTGCGTTTCATCTTTCCCCACGGGGCAAACTGCGCTGGGCCATCGCCAGTCTATTCCTGGTCGCTCACCTGCCGGGCGCCATGGCTGGCGGTGTGGTGGTCGCGCCCGGCCCCGGCGGCACCGCGCAATTGCAAACCCAGGGCGGCGTCCCGATCGTCAACATCGTTGCGCCGAATGGCTCGGGTCTGTCGCACAACCAGTTCCTCGACTACAACGTCGACCGTCAGGGCCTGGTCCTGAACAACGCCTTGCAGGTCGGGCAATCGCAGCTCGCCGGGCAACTGGCGGCCAACCCGCAATTGCAGGGGCAGGCGGCGAGCGTGATCCTCAACGAAGTGATCAGCCGCAACCCGTCGGCCATCAACGGCGCCCAGGAAATCTTCGGTCGCGCCGCCGACTACGTGCTCGCCAACCCGAACGGCATTTCGGTGAACGGCGGCAGTTTCATCAACACGCCGAACGCCAATCTGGTGGTCGGCCGTCCCGAGCTGAACGACGGCAAGCTGCAAGCCCTGAGCACCCGCGACGCCACCGGTCAGTTGCAGATCCAGAGCGGTGGGCTGCGCAATGGCGAAGGCTCGATCAACCTGATCGCACCGCGCATCGACAGCCAGGGTGCGATCACTGCGCGTGATCAACTGAACCTCACTGTTGGGCGCAATCAGGTCGACTACGTCAGCGGCCAGGTAAAAGCGGTGGACCCGTCGGCCAACACAACCGATCAGCGGATCGATGCCAGCCTGTTCGGCGCGATGCAGGCCGGGCGCATCAACATCGTCAGCACCGCCGAAGGCGCGGGCGTGAATGTCGGCGCAGTGCAAGTCGCCGGGCGTGACGGTGTGCAGATCCGTTCGGCTGGCGACTTGAGCGTCAGCGGCCAGGCGATCCCGGACAGTCTCGACGTGACCCGTGCCGGCATTCGCAGCAGCCAGGGCGACGTCGGCCTGCACAGCGGCAAGGACCTGACGCTGGCCGCCACCGACGTCAGCGGTCGCGACGTGAAGGTCGATGCCAAGCGAAACCTGACCCTGACCACCGTCGAAAGCCGCAAGCTCCAGGAGCAGCGCGAGAACTGGAACAACAGCACCATCGGCATCACTTGGGAAACCTACGAGCGCACCAAGACCGACAGCGATTCGCGCCAGCACGGCAGCCAGGTCATCGCCAGCCGCGACGCGCAACTGTCGTCCGGCAAAGACACCGAACTGAAAGCCGCCAAGGTCGAAGCGAAAAACAACCTCAGCGTGCAAAGCGGCGGCGACCTGCGCCTGACTGCCGCCACTGAAAGCCGCACCCAGACCGATCAGGGCAAGCACCGCAAACACCTGTGGAAAGCCGACTGGGACAGCAGCAGCGAAGAGCAGCGCAGCGTCACCAGCCAGTTGAAGGGCAGCAACATCGCCCTGCAAACCGCCGCACTGTTGCGCTCCGAAGGCGCCGAAATCGACAGCGCCGGCGATCTGCAACTGGCCGGTAAACAGGTGGAAATCACCACTGCGACCCGCACCAACCGCAGCAGCGACAACCGCTATTCCGGTGATCTGGTCGGCGGTGGTTTCTTCGGCAAGACCGGCGATGCCGACAAGGGCCAGACCCAGCATCAGGGCAGCAAGATCAACGCCGCTGGCAAACTGGTGGTCAAGGCCGACGACGTGCGCATCAGCGGCAGCCAGGTACGCGGCGGCCAGGACGCCAGCGTGATCAGCGACAACGGTTCGCTGACCATCGACGGCGTGCAGGACACCTCGCACAGCAACAACCATGACAAGGACAGCAAGTTCTTTGGCATCACCAAGGACGAGTCGCGCCAGAGCAGCAAGGAGCGCACCACGGTGCGCAGCGAGCTGGCTTCCGACAGCAACCTCAAGCTGAAAAGTGCCAAAGACATCGAAGTCGCCGGCTCCACGGTCAAGGCCGGCGGTTCGCTGACGGCGGATGCGGCGGGTGATGTGAATGTGCATTCGACGCAGAACACCCACGACAGCAGCAACAGCACCCAGACCCGTGGCTTCGACGCCTACGCCAAGGAGCAGACGGCGGAGCAGTACCGCGCCGGCGTGCATTACGAAGACAAGGCGCAAACCGTCACTGCCAACGACGTCACCCAGAAGGGCTCCAGCCTCAGCGGCGGCAGCGTGCAGGTCAAGGCGGGCGGCGATGTGACGCTCAAGGGCGCCGAGGTGAAATCCACCGCTGGCGACACCACCCTGAGCGGCAAAAACGTCTCGTTGCTGGCCGAGCAGGACAGCCACAGCACCTCGACCGAGACCCGCAGCACCGGCGGCGGTTTCTACTACACCGGCGGCCTCGACCGCGCGGGCAGCGGCGTGGATTTCTCGCACAGCACCTCGCAAGACACCACCGGCAAAAACACCGCACAAACCACTGGCGTGCAGAGCAGCGGCAGCCTCAACATCAACGCTGACAAACTCGCCACCGAGGGCGCGCAACTCAAGTCCGGCAACGGTCTGAACGTCGTCGCCAACGAAGTCGACAACCGTGCCGCCAGCCACAACGAAAGCAGCACTCACAGCGAGAGCAACTGGTCGGCGGACATCGGCGCCAACATCGAGTACAAAGACATCGCCCGGCCGATTGCCGGCGCCGTGAAAGACGTGCTCGACGGCAAGGTGCCGGACAAGGACGCACTGGCCAATCTCGGTCAGCCGAACGTCGGTATCGACGTGGCAATCGGTCATGCCAGCGCCGATAAAACCGGGCAGAGCAGCAACGCGGTGGTCAGCCGGTTCGATGGCAAGACCGTGGACGTGAAGGTCGGCGGCACGCTGCACGATCAGGGCACCCAGTACAACGCCAGCGCCGGCAAAGTGAACATCAGCGCCGACAAGCTGGTGGCCGACGCGGCCAGCAACACCCGCAGCAGCACCGAGAACTCGGTGGATGCCAAGGTCGATGTGCGCGTCTACACCAAGACCGGTGAAGACGTGAACGTGGCCGGCAGCGGCGCGGGTGGCAGCAGTCAGTCGAGCAAGGGCAGCTCCACGGCGGTGGTCGGCGGTTACGCCGGTAGCCAGGGTGTGAACATCAATGTCGGCGGCAATGCCCAGTTCGAAGGCAGCCGTTTCGACGGCGGGCAGGGCGGCGTCAGCATCAAGACTGGCGGTGATCTGGCCCTGAATCAGGCCAACGACCGTCAGAGCAGCGACAGCTCCAGCCTGCGCGGCAACGGTTCGCTGACCGTCGGCACCTTGCCGGGCACCGAGGGCACCAACGTCGATCTCGGCGCGGGTTTTCAGCTCGATCACAAAGGCAACCAGACCACCGACACCCAGGCGCACGTCGCCAGCCTCAGCGGCAACGGCTCGGTGCAATTGAGCAGCGGCGGCAATCAGGTTCAGCAAGGCACGAAAATCGACAGCGCTGGCGCTATCGACCTTAAGGCTGACGGCAAGCTCGACCTGCAAGCGGCCACCGACTCGCACCTCGCCACCGGCAGCAATCTCGGCGGCGGTTTGAAGGCCGGCGGCAGCAAAACCAGCAGCGAGAAGAGCCGCGATCAGGGCGGCAACCTCAGCGGCAACTTCAACATCGGTCGGGTCAACGAGAACACTCAGACCCTCAGCGGCGGCCAGCTCAACAGCCAGAACGACATCACGTTGAGCGGTGATTCGGTTCACCTGCAAGGCACTCAGGTCAGCGCGCCAAACGTCGGCATCGATGCGCAGAAGGGCGGTTTCGTGCAGGAGTCCGCGCAGTCCACCGACAGCCGCAACAACTGGAATGTGGCGTTGAATGCCGGTGGCAATCTGAGCAAAAGCACACCGACCACCGCCGATGAAAAAGTCAGCAGCGATCACGGTTTCAATGCCGGGGCCAAGGTCGGCGTGGATTACCTGCAAGGCACCACCCAACAGAACAGCCAGATCAAGGCTGACACTTTGGCGCTGAACAGCGCGGGCGATGCGAGCCTGAACGGTGAGCGGATCGATGCGCGCAACGTCAGCGGCAAAGTGACCGGTGATCTGTCGGTCGAAAGCCGTCAGGACTCCAGCACTCACGCCAAGGTCGATGTCGATCTGGGTCTGACTGCCAAGAGGACCCCGGCCGACGACAAGGGAAAACTCGCGGGCACCGACTACAAGCCAACGCTGAAAGTCGACGGCGAATACGCGCACAAGGACAGCGTGAAACAGGCCTCCGGCATCAGAGGTAGTCAGGGTGTGAACCTCACCGTCGGTGGTGCTACCCAACTGACCGGTGCGCGGGTGTCGGCAGAGCAAGGCAAAGTCGACCTGGGCGGTTCGAAGGTCAGCAGCAGCGATCTGAGCAACCGTGATTACGGCGTGAAAGCCGGCCTGGATCTGCCGCACAAAACCGAAGAAAACGCGCCGAAGGTGTCGCTTGAAAACGGCAACCTGAAAGTCGGACCGGTGACCCTGAGCGGTTATCTGGACAGTCAGTCCCTGCAAGCGGGGATCGACGAAAAAGGTTGATTCACCGTCAGTGAAACCGGCGGGAGCGAGCCTGCTCGCTCCCGCTTCTGATGGACACCCCGCTCAAAACGGCAGCCATTGTCGTTTCCCGTCAAGTCGATGAATGCACGCGCTCTAAACTCGGGTGAAACCGGGAGGCCGCGCCATGCAAAGCAACAACGTCGAACACCTGCGAACCCAGCTGGCCTGCGCCCTGCGCTGGGCCGCGCGTCTGAACCTGCACGAGTCCATCGCCAACCATTTCAGCGTGGCCACTTCAGCGGACGGTCGCGAGTTTCTGATCAACCCTTACGGCAAACATTTCTCGCGTATCCGCGCCAGTGATCTGCTGCAGCTCGACGCCGACGATCCGGCCAGTCTCGACCGCCCGGACGCCCCGGATATCACCGCCTGGGCCTTGCACAGCGCCTTGCACCGCAATCACCCCCAGGCCCGTTGCATCCTGCACACCCACAGCAAATACGCGACGACGCTGGCCTGTCTGAAGGATTCGCGGCTACCACCGATCGAGCAGAACAGCATGCGGTTTTTCGAGCGGGTGGCTATCGATGACAGCTTTGACGGGATGGGCCTTGGCGATGAGGCGGAGCGGGTCAGTCGGTTGCTCGGCGACAAACCGATCCTGCTGATGGGCAATCACGGCTTGTTGGTCGCGGCACCGAGCGTGGCCCAGGCGTTTGATGATCTGTATTACTTCGAGCGGGCTTGCGAGGTGTACATCACCGCGTTGGCGACCGGGCGCGAATTGCGTGTGGTCAGCGATGAAGTGGCGCGCAAGACGTGTCGACAATGGCTGGATTATCCGGGGTTTGCCGACAAGCATTTCAACGCATTGATGAGCATCCTCGATGAGGAAGAACCGGCGTACCGACAGTGACTCATTCTTGCGATAAGTGCGTCTTGCTCAACGGCTGGCGCATCACCGGAGCGCTCCACGCCTGACGCCGGTCCTCGCTCGGCGGGCAGCCGAAACGTGCGCGGTAAGTGCGGGAGAAATGCTCCAGCGAGCCAAACCCTGAACACGCCGCCACCTGGGCCACGCTCATTTGCGTCTGTTGCAGCAGGTTGTGCGCCCGGGCCAGGCGCAGGGTGATGTAGTACTTGAGTGGCGAGAGCCCGGTCTGATGTTTGAACTGGCGCTCCAGTTGCCGCCGCGACAGGCCAACCTCGCTGGCAATCGCCTCGCAGTCCAACGGTTCTTCCAGAGCCTTTTCCATCAACTGCACGGCGTGGCGGATCTTGTTGCCGTACATCCCGCTGTTGCCCAGGCCGCCGTCGAGCTGATTGTCCGCCGGGGCGCGCATCTGGCCCATCAACAGGTGCAGGCCGATTTCTCGGGCCAGGTCCGCATCGATGCGCTGGCCGATCCAGCCCAGCAGCATGTCGAGAATGGTGGTCGCACCGGCGCAGGTCAGGCGCTGGCGTTCGAGGGTGTAGAGCTGTGGTCGGGCGTGGACTTTAGGGTAACTCTCCTGAAAAGCCTGCAGGTTGTCCCAATGCACCGCCGCTTCGTAGCCGTCGAGCACACCGGCGGCGGCCAGCAGTTCGGTGCCGGTTTCCACGCCGATCAACACCGCGCCGAACAGCGCCTGCTTGCGCAGCCAACTCTTGAGCGCCGGATTGCGGCTGTGTTGATGCACCTCGAAACTGGCCAGCACCACGCAGGCGTCGAAGGCCTGCTCGGTGTTCAAGCCGTCCTCGGCGATGCTCGCCAGACCGTTGCTGGCGGCTACCGGGCCGGGTTGCAAGGACAACAACGTCCACTCGAACAGCGTGCGCTGGCTCAGCCAGTTGGCGATGGCCAGCGGCTCCAGCACCGCCGCCAGACCGAAATTGGAGAACGCCGGCAACAACAGCACCGCCACTCGCAGCGGTGCTTCATTGCGCGGTACAGCTTCAGCGGATCGGGTCATCGCCATCTCGGCTTCATCGTTGTTCGGTCTGCCAGTGCGGGTTGATCCACACCGGTACATCGAGGGCTGGCAACGGCGCGAGGTTACGGATCAGGTCGCTGGCCTTTTCCGCGATCATCACCGTCGGTGCGTTGGTGTTGCCGCTGACGATCACCGGCATGATCGACGCGTCCACCACGCGCAAGCCGTCGAGGCCGTGCACTCGCAATTGCGGGTCGACCACCGCTTCAGGATCGTCCGCCGGGCCCATCTTGCAGGTGCCGCTGGCATGGTAGCCGGTTTCCGTGACCTGCCGCGCCCATGCGTCGAGTTCGGCGTCGGTCTGCACCGAACGGCCCGGCACCAGTTCTTCACCCTTGAACGGAGCCATTGCCGGTTGCTCGATGATCTCGCGCACCAGCCGTGCCCCGGCGCGCATGTCGGCACGGTCCTGCGCGGTCTTCAGGTAATTGAACAGAATCCTCGGCGGCCGTCGGGGTTCGGCGCTGTACAACGTCACGCTGCCGAGGCTGGTGGGGCGCATCAGGTCGATGTGGATCTGGAACGCGTGGGCCGGCACCAGCTCGACACTGCCCGGTTGCACGGCCAGCGGCATGAAAGTCAGCTGCAGATCCGGGTGTTCGACGCCGGCCCGGGAGCGCAGAAAGGCGCCGGCCTCGAAATGATTGCTCGCCGCCAGGCCATCGTGGCGCACGAACCAGCGCGCGCCGATCCACCATTTGCCTGGCGCGGTGGTCCAGCGATACAGCGACACTGGTTGCTTGCAGCGAAATTGCACGACCGCATCCGGGTGATCGTTGAGGCGTTTGCCGACGCCCGGCAGGTCGTGCACGACGCTGATGCTGAGGTCGCGCAGTTCTGCAGCCGGACCCACCCCCGAGAGCAACAGCAACTGCGGCGAGTTGATCGCCCCGGCGGTCAGCAGCACTTCCCGGCGGGCGCGAACGGTGTTCATTTCACCGTTCTGCTCATATTCAATCCCGACCGCCCGCCGCCCTTCGAACAGGATGCGCAGAGCCAACGCATCGGTCACCACGCGCACATTGCCCCGTGCCAATGCTTCGCTCAAATAACCACGCGAAGTGCTCCAGCGCCGACCGTTGCGTGTGGTGCGATCGACCGGGCCGAAAGCTTCCTGACGGAAACCGTTCAAGTCCTCGCTGACCCCATAACCGGCCTCGGCACCGGCCGCGATAAACGCCGCGCACAACGGTGTTTCAACATCGCCGGGAGTGACGTGCAAATGGCCGCGGGCACCGCGATAGTCATCGCCGCCATCGGCGTGAGTCTGCGCACGCTTGAAGTACGGCAGCACCTCGCGATAGCTCCAGCCAATGCAGCCCTGTTCAGCCCAGCTGTCGTAGTCCCTGGCATGGCCACGGATATAGACCATGCCGTTGATCGACGATGAACCGCCGAGAGTGCGGCCTCTCGGCGTGCCGATTCGGCGGCCGTCGAGGTACGGCTCCGGCTCCGACTGATAGCTCCAGTTGTAGCGCGAGCCACCCACCACGATGCCCACGGCGGACGGCATGTCGATCGTCCAGCTCTTGTCCTCGGGCCCGGCTTCCAGCAGCAGGATGCGCACGTTCGGGTCTTCGCTCAGGCGATTGGCCAACACGCAACCAGCCGAGCCGGCGCCCACGATCAGGTAATCAAACCCGGTTTCGTCCATGGTTTGCTCCGTTCTGACAAATGACGAGGGAAGGGCGGATCAGTCCACGCAATGGCCGTGAATGCCGTTGAACACCAAGCGATGAAAGTGATGCACCAGATGCTCGCTTTCATTGCTGCGCTGGGCGTCGATCATGTAACGGCCCTGGTCATAGCCGAGCGAGTGCAGGCCCTTTTGCACCGAGATGTTCAGGGCGATGTCCTCGGGGCCGAGGTCTTCGTTCATCCACTTCATGCATGCGGTGCTGACGACGGCGGTCTCGGGGTTGCTGGAGTAGTAACCGAAGCGCAGCAGCGAGCGCTCGGCATCCAGCGGAATCATGATGAACGAGCCGAGAAACTCGGAGAACGGGAAGGTGTAGAAGGTGTTGTTCGGCCACATGCCGATGTTGAAAAAGCATTCCTGCGGGTTCGGCTCGCTTTTCAGCGGCACGCCATAGGCCTCGGTCGCCGACAGGTTGGCCGGTGCAGCGTAGGTCCACCAGTTGTCGCGTTTGATCAACTGATAGCCCTTGAAATCGATCAGTTTGGCGAGGTCGATGTGGCACGGGCCGGACAGTTTGAAGTGATAGCCCTCGATGGAATTGTCCATGATCACTTTCCAGTTGGCCGGCACGATCACGTCCTGTTCCTCAATCAGGCGCATGTCGGCCAGATCCGGAAACACCCGGCGCATTTCTTCGTCGGCACCGGGGAACAGATCCCGCAACGACGGTGCATTCGGATCGAGATTGAAGTAGACGAAGCCGCCGAGTTCTTCGGTGCGCACCTGCGGAATGTTGAACTGCGCCAGCTCGAAATTCTTCATCCGCTCGCAACGGGGCGCACCGCGCAGGCTGCCGTCCATCTCGTAGCACCACGAGTGATAGGCACAGCGCACCACGCCGCCGGTAGTACCACGGCGTTCTTCGAGCAAGCGATTGCCGCGATGCTGACAGACGTTGTGAAAACCATGAATTTGCCCCTGCCGGTTCTTCGCCACCACTACGCTCTGATCGAACAGATCGGTGACCACAAACTGCCCCGGCTCGGCGAACTCACTCACATGCCCGGCGACATGCCAGGCCTTCATGAAAATGTTGTCGCGCTCGGCACGGAACAGACTGTCGTCGTAGAAATAACGCGAGGGCAGGGTGAAGGCCTGCTCCGGATCCTGCTGATCCCAGGCGTCGACCGGGCTGTGCTGCTTGCGGGTCTGGAAACTGTGCATGAGGCGATCTCCACGGCTTGTTGTTGTGGGATCTAATCTAGGGTGCTGGACGGTGTGGGGGTTGATGGATTGCGACCAGTTGCTGGGCGGAATGATCAATCGCACGCTGGACCGTGGAGGCCTTGACAGCCCTGCGATAATGAAACTTCACCGCGATCATGATGCAGAGGAAATTTCTCCATGGACAATCAAGCGCTCAAGGCCTTGTTCGACCAGCAGTCCGCTGTCTATGACAAACAGTGGAGCGGCATGGCGCCCATTCGTGATGCTCTTTATTTGCTGCTGGATTCGGTGTTCGCGGGCCTGCCGGAGAATGCCCGGATTCTCTGTGTCGGTGTGGGCACCGGTGTGGAAATGGCGCATCTGGCGCAGCGGTTTCCCGGCTGGCAATTCACTGGGGTCGACCCTTCGGGTGCGATGCTCGACGTGTGCCGTCAAAGAGCAACTGAAGGCGGCTTCCTGGCCCGTTGCCGTTTTCACGAAGGTTATCTCGATACGCTGACGGATGAGCCCGGTTATGACGGTGCGACCTGTTTTCTGGTGTCGCAGTTTTTGCTCGATCCGCAGGCCCGTATCGGCTTTTTTCACGAGATTGCCCGTCGTCTGCTGCCGGGAGGGGTTCTGGCGAATGCTGATCTCGCCTCTGACACCGCGTCGCCGGCCTACGAAGCATTGCTGCGTCACTGGATGACGCTGATGGCTTCGGCCCAGGTGCCGCCGCAAATGCTCGAACGAGCGCGTGCCGCGTATGCCAGCGATGTGGCGATCCTGCCGGCGCCACAGGTCGCAGGACTGATCGAGTCGGCGGGGTTCGAGGCGCCGGTTCAGTTCTTTCAGGCGGGGTTGATGCATGGGTGGTTTTGCTCGCGCAAAGCGGAGGTTGTCGCGGTTTAGAGCGCTGGAGGTGTCGTGGGCTACTGGAAAAATCCCGGATGACGGCTAGCGTCATGAAACGGATGCTCACTGCAAGGGACTGACGGAGTGCAATTTCATGGGCAAGAAGTTCGGCAGCAGTTGGTGGATTGATGAAGGGGTGTTGATGTCGGATGAGCGGGCGGAGGATCTTGCAGCGGCCGCCAAACATTTTCCGGATGAGTACGACCCGATGATCTTTCTCACCGGCGATGCCCACCGGGAACCGCCGTTTCAGTGGGCGGCTCAGGGTGTATGGGCAGACTTCTTCGGACCGCTGATCGAAGACAACAAGATCGTCTGCCATGTCGAGCAGTATCCAAGGGACGTCACGCGTCAGTCAGTGCCGCCGTTATTCGCGCCGGTTTTCGACCGGGGCAAGGTTTTCGGCTGGGAGCACTCGGTTTTCCCGATCCTTGAAAACCTGATGAAGAATTACTACAACAAAGCGCAAGACTTTCCCGCCAATGTCATGGTTTCATTCGTCCAAGGCATGCTGGACGACTGCAAAAAAGTCGCGGACATGGGATTTCTAAAGGCCGAGTACAAGGCCCTCACAGATTTTGCCAGGCCCTACGTGGGAGAGAGGACGGGGTTCGAGAAGTTTCAGGATCTGTTCAGTGCTCCCCCATCGCCAACTACGCGGCTGTCAGCCAAGGACGGTGGCAAGTTCAAGGAACTCTATTCGAACTACGTGAAGGCCGGCATGGGGTTGCGCACTGGCATTCATCCCTACATCGCGCCTTCGATCCAGCACCTCATCGACACTTACCGTGACCACATGCACTTGATTACTTGCGGTGATGCGCACCTGCTGGTCAATCCCCTGTATCAGTACCTGCACCCACCGGTGGGCTGCTTCGGGATTGTCGATCCGGATCAGGGAAAAGGTATCGGCAAGGTCAAAGGCAAATAGGGTGTTTGCATCCTCTTGTCGAAGGGCCCAGGAATGATTTGCCGGGCTTAATGGGAAGTATTACCATTCGCTCCCCTTTCCTCAGCACGCCGCAATGATTCCCATGCTGCCCCGCAGACCCGGCTTTCTCGAGCATTACGAAGAGTTGATCGGCACCTGGACCCGTCGCCTGCGCAATCGCTCGCAGGCCGAGGATCTGGCGCACGACACCTTTGTGCGTGTGCTCGAATCCGATTCGTCGGCGGTGCAGCAGCCCCGGGCGTATCTGCACCAGACCGCGCGCAACATCGCGGTGGACGGTTATCGGCGTGAGGACCGGCGGGGTGCCATGGAGTCGGAGGCGATCGATCTCAGTGAGTCGCCGACCGGTGACCCGGAGCATTACATGCATGCGATCCAGCTGGCCGATTCCATCGAACGGGCGCTCACGGAGCTTCCGGTCAACTGCCGGCGGATTTTCGTCTGGCAGAAGATCGAAGGCCTGACCCAGGCGGAAATCGCCGAGCGCCTGGGCCTGTCCAAGAACATGGTGGAAAAGTATATGATCCGCACCCTGCGGCATCTGCGTGATCGCCTGGACGGGGCGCAATCATGAGCCGCGGCGTCTTTTCATCCCGAGCCAAACAGGACATTCCATGATGGATACTCGTGATTGCGCGTGCGGGCAAACAACGGTGCGCGATGAGGCGGCACGCTGGTTTGTGCGTTTGCAGGAGCCTGCTGTCGACGCCGAACAATATCGGAACTTCGAAGCCTGGCTGAACGAACATCCGCAGCACCGAGACGAATTCCAGTTGCTGCAAGGCCTGTGGACGGCGGCGGATCTGCTGCCGGCGCCACGGCTGAAGGCTCTGTGTGAAACCCCGCCGGCGCGTCGTGAGCGCCGTCCGTTGCTGCGGTATGCGGTGGCGGCCAGTGTGGTCGCGGTGGCTCTCGGGCTCGGTCTGTTCAGTGGCTTGAATCACCCGGCAGGTTACAGCGCCGAATTCGCCACGGCGCTGGGCGAGCGTCGCCATGTGGCATTGCCGGACGGCTCGGTGATCGATCTCAACAGCCGCAGCCGCTTGCAGGTGCGTTTCGAGAAAGGTCGGCGGCTCATCGAGCTGACCGAAGGCGAGGCGATGTTCAGCGTCGAACACGATACCTCGCGGCCGTTCGTGGTCGAGGCCGGCAGCGGCAGGGTCACGGTCACCGGTACTCGGTTCGATGTGCGCCGCGACGTGACGCAAACCCGGGTCGCGGTAGAGCAGGGGACGGTCAAGGTGCAGGGGCGGAATGCGCCGGACAACGAGTTCATCAACCTGACGGCCGGCCTCGGCACCCATGTCGATGCCCATGGCGTGGTGGCCCAGGCCTATGCAGTCAACCCGGCGGAACTCACGGCGTGGCGCAGCGGCAAACTGGTGTTCAACAACGCCAGTCTCAGTGAAGTGGTCGAAGAAGTGTCTCGTTATCGCGAGAGGCCGCTGACCGTCGCCAACCCGACGGTGGCCAATCTGCGTCTGACCAGCGTGTTCAAGTCCGACAACACCGACGCCTTGCTCAAGGCCTTGCCGAACATTCTTCCGGTGGCCGTGCGTACCCACGCCGACGGCAGCCAGGAAATAATTTCAAAATAAAATTCAGGTTTTTTTCGAGTTCGTCGTCTTCCTGTTCAACTGCAACTGGTTTGCATTAACAGCCGCACACTCTTGCGATCCACAGGACTCCGTTCGACGTGAAAAACACCACTGCCAACAACAAAAAATCCCCTTGGTTACCGCTGGCGCTCGCACTGGCGGTCAACGCTGCGATGCCGCTGGCATTCGCCGCCGATGCCATTCATATCCGCGCGCAGCCACTGGGCCAGGCGCTGAGCGAACTGGGTCAGCAAACCTCGCTGCAGGTGTTTTTCAGCCCGGACCTGGTCGCCGGCAAACAGGCTCCGGCCGTCGATGGCAATCTTTCGCCGGAGGATGCGCTACGCCAGTTGCTGCAGGGCAGTGGCTTGAACTATCAGATCAATGAAGGCTCGGTGACCCTGTCGCCAGCGCCGGCCGCAGCCGCCAACGGCCCGCTGGAACTGGGCGTGACCGACATCAAAGTAGTCGGTGACTGGCTCGGCGATGCTGATGCCGCCGTGGTGCAGAACCATCCGGGCGCGCGGACTGTAATTCGCCGCGAAGCCATGGTCGAGCAGGGCGCAATGAACGTCAGCGACGTCCTCAAGCGTGTGCCGGGTGTGCAGGTGCAGGACTCCAATGGCACCGGTGGCAGCGATATCTCGTTGAACGTCGGCGTACGTGGCCTGACTTCGCGCTTGTCGCCTCGCTCCACCGTACTGATCGACGGCGTGCCGGCAGCGTTCGCGCCGTATGGTCAGCCACAACTGTCGATGGCACCGATTTCCTCCGGCAACCTCGACAGCATCGACGTCGTGCGCGGCGCCGGTTCCGTGCGCTATGGGCCACAGAACGTCGGCGGAGTGATCAACTTCGTGACCCGTGCGATCCCGGAAAAAGCCACCGGTGAAATCGGCACCACCCTGGAAACCACCCGTTATGGCGGCTGGAAGCACATCGACACCGCTTTCCTCGGCGGCACCGCCGACAACGGCATGGGCGTCGCGCTGTTGTACTCCGGCGTCAACGGCAACGGTTACCGCGAGCGTAACAACGGCAACGACATCGACGACGTGCTGCTCAAAACCCACTGGGCGCCGACCGATCAGGACGATTTCAGTCTCAATTTCCACTACTACGATGCCAGCGCCGACATGCCCGGCGGTCTGACGCAGAAGCAGTACGATGACAAGCCGTATGACTCGGTGCGCGACTACGACAACTTCAGCGGCCGCCGCAAGGACGTGTCGTTCAAGTGGATCCGCCAGATCGACGAACGCACCCAGGCCGAAGTGCTGACCTATTACACCGACAGCTTCCGTGGCAGCACCATCGCCGCCCGCGACCAGAAAACCCTGAGCTCGTACCCGCGCTCCTATTACACCCTGGGCATCGAACCACGCGTCTCGCGGGTATTCGATGTCGGCCCGACCACTCAGGAAGTCAGCGTCGGTTATCGCTACCTGAAAGAGGCCATGCACGAGCAGTCGAGCCGTCTGGCGCTGGTCAACAATGAGCCGGTGGTCACCAAGACTTCCGACGGCCATGTGTTCCAGGACCGTACCGGCGGCACCGAGGCCAACTCGGTCTACGTCGACAACAAGATCGACGTCGGCAAATGGACCATCACCCCGGGCATTCGCTTCGAGCACATCAACACCGACTGGCACGACCGCGCCGTGCTCGACACCGCCGGCAAACGCGTGCCGGAGAAAAACCGCAGCATCGAGAGCAACGAACCGCTGCCGGCGCTGAGCGTGATGTATCACCTGTCGGATGCGTGGAAGCTGTTCGCCAACTACGAAACCTCGTTCGGCAGCCTGCAGTATTTCCAACTGGGGCAGGGCGGCTCGGGTGACCAGACGGCCAATGGCCTGGAGCCGGAAAAGGCCAAGACCTACGAGATCGGCACCCGTTACAACGATGATGTGTGGGGCGGTGAAGTGACGCTGTTCTACATCGACTTCGATGACGAGCTGCAATACATCAGCAACGACATAGGCTGGACCAACCTCGGCGCGACCAAACACCAGGGTATCGAGGCTTCGGTGCACTACGACATGGCGGCGCTGGATCCGCGCCTCGATGGCCTGACCGCCAACGCCGGTTTCACCTACACCCGCGCCACGTATGAAGGGGAGATTCCGGGCTTCAAGGGCCGTGACCTGCCGTTCTACTCGCGTCAGGTGGCAACGATCGGCCTGCGCTACGACATCAATCGCTGGACCTACAACATCGACGGTTTCGCCCAATCCAAACAGCGCTCGCCGGGCACCGGCGTGAATGCCGACGGCAGCTTCAGCAACAACTACATCACCGAAGGCACGGCGGACGGTCAGTACGGCGACATCCCGGGTTATGTGACCTGGAACGTTCGCGGAGGCTATGACTTCGGTGCGCAGCTGTCGAACCTGAAGCTCGGCGCGGGGGTGAAAAACATCTTCGACAAGCAGTACTTCACCCGTTCCAGCGACAACAACTCAGGAATGTATGTCGGCGCGCCGCGTACGTTCTTCGTGCAGGCCAGCGTCGGGTTCTGACGCTGTTTGGCTCGTTCCCACGCTGCGTGGGAACGAGCTGGCTCAGACCTTCAGCGCTTTCCCGCCAATTGCTACCGCCACCAGCAGCGTCGCCATCAACCCGAAAGCAAAACTCAGGCTGCTGGCATGGGCGACAAACCCGATCACCGCCGGCCCCGCGAGAATTCCCGCGTATCCCAGCGTGGTGATCGCCGGCACGGCGATGCTTTCCGGCATCACCGTCTGTTTGCCCACCGCCGTGTACAGCACCGGCACGATGTTCGAACATCCGGCGCCGACCAGTGCATAACCGACCAGTGCCGCTTCCCAGCTCGGGGCGAACGTCGCCAGAAACAAACCTGCCGCCGCCAGCAGGCCGCCGAACAGAATGATCCGCGTCGCACCCAGTGCGCGAACGATCCGGTCACCGGTCAAACGGCCTGCAGTCATCGTCAGCGCGAACGCGGCATAACCCAGCCCTGCATAGGCCGTATCGATCCCGCGTTCCTGCGCCAGAAACACCGCGCTCCAGTCCAGCGCCGCGCCTTCGGTGAGGAACACGATGAAGCACATGCCGCCGATGAACAGCACGATTCCGTGAGGGATCGCGAACGCCGGCCCCGAGCTTTCACTGCCATAGGGCAACATGTGCGGCACAGCCTTGAACAGCGCTGCGATCAGCACCGCGACCACCACCAGCATCGCCGCCAATGGCGACAAACCAAGGCCGAGCAGGGCGCTGACGCCTGCCGCGCCGACGATCCCGCCGAGGCTGAACAGGCCGTGAAACCCCGACATCATGTTCTTGCCGCTGGCCCGCTCGACGATCACCGCTTGCAGGTTCACCGTCGAATCCACCGTGCCGAGCCCGGCGCCGAACATGAACAACGTAGCGATCAACGCCGGGATCGACGACACCGTTGCCAGCAACGGCAATGCCGCGCAGATCAATAAGGTGCCGCCGGTTGCCACACGCCGACAGCCGAACCGCGTGGCCAGAATCCCCGCCAGCGGCATTGCCAGAATCGAACCCACACCCAGACACAACAGCAACAGACCCAACGTCCCTTCATCGAGCCCGGCCCGTGCCTTGGCATACGGCACCAGCGGCGCCCATGCGGCGATGCCGAGCCCGGCGATGAAGAAGGCGATGCGCGTGGACATCTGTTGCAGGCGTCCGGGGACGAAGGTGTCGTTGGGCGTAAGACTGGTCATTGGAATCCTTGGCAAAAAACGTTTCAGCAGGGGACATCCTTGCACAGCTCTTCTGTGGGAGCGAGCCTGACTGATACATCGCGATCGCGAGCAAGCTCGCTCCCACAGGGAATTGCGTTTTAAAGTGGCGCTTCAGAAAACAGGAAAACACGGGGCGGTTCATGACGCAGTTCTACGATGCACGGGGCAATATCTACGGAGTGATTTCACCCAGGGCGCTGCGGGAGTCGGGCATCGACCTGCCCACCGATGCCGCGCAATGTGCCTTGTCCCGACAGGCGTGGAGCCGCGCCGCGATCACCCTGTGTTGCGACTGGTCCGACGATCAGCGACCTGCCGGCAGCAAGTCCCACCGCAGCGATGGCTTGCTGATCGGCCCGTTTCAATCCTCGCCTCCTTTCGATATGCTGATCGTCAATACCGATGGCACGCTGGCCGAGCGCAGTGGCAACGGCTTGACGATTTTCTCTCAGGCACTGCTTGAGCAAGGGCTGATGCCGGAAGAGGGCGCATCGTTGCAGGTGCATCACGACAAGCTGGATGCGTCATCGCCGGTGCCCGTTGCCGTCAAACCGGCTGAGGTGGCGGGTGTACAAGGCTTCTGGCTGGAACTCGGGAAACCCGGATTCGGTCCGGCAGCCGTCGGTGCAGTCGGCGTTGAACCCGTGCAGTTCAACAACGTGGAAGTCAGCCGCGTCCGGCCATTGGCGCAACTCGATCCTGCCTGGGAGCACAGCCAGTTCGTGCGCATCGGCAATCCCCATTGCGTGACGCTGGTGCAGGACGAAGCCGCACTGCCGAGCAACGCGCAGATGCTTGAGTCGCCGCTGGCCGACAGCCTGACCGCCATCGCCTTCGCCATGCCCGTCGGCGCCGGCCAGCCGTGCCCGGCCGGGGTCAATCTGCAATGGGCGATGCGCGCCGGCGATCAACGCATCGCCGCACGAGTATTCGAACGGGGCGAAGGCCCGACGGCGTCTTCCGGCACCAGCGCCAGTGCAGTGGCGTGTGCGGCGTGGCGGGTAGGCTGGGTGTCGGCAGGTGAGGTGCAGGTGGTCATGCCGGGCGGGACGGCACCGGTATTACTGGAGGAACAGGGCGGTGATCTGACCGGCGTGCGCCTGTTCGGCACCGCGCATCAGACAAAAAGGTGAAGTCCCTTTCATGATCGTCCCCCCGGGAACGATGGATCCCTTGGACTTCACTGTGAGCCGTTTCGCTGCGGTTGTCGCCTGTCAGATCTGACAGGGCGACTCTATCGTTTTGCGATAAAACCGCCGCGAACCATAACCGCCGCTCACCCCTCGACGAACTCCACCACCGGCATCTGCCGTTTCACCAACACTTTGCCGCCACGGATCGAATACAGCGGCAGGCCCTGGCTGCGGATGACTTCGTAATCGCTGTCCGCCGACAGGATCAGCAGGTTGGCCGGGCGACCCTGTTCCAGGCCATAGCGCTCACCGAGGTGCATGGCTTTGGCGCTGTTGTCGGTGACCAGATCCAGGGCGCTTTGCAGGTTGCGGTAACCGAGCATGTGGCAGATGTGCAGCCCGGCTTCGAGCACCCGCAGGATGTTGCCGTTGCCCAGCGGATACCACGGGTCGACGATCGAATCCTGACCGAAGCAGACGTTCATGCCCGCTTCGAGCAGTTCGTTCACACGAGTCACGCCACGGCGTTTCGGGAAGTTGTCGAAGCGCCCTTGCAGATGAATGCTTTCGGTCGGGCAGGAGACAAAACTGATACCCGAATGCCCGAGCAGACGGAACAGCTTGGCGCAGTAGGCGTTGTCGTAGGAGCCCATCGCGGTGGTGTGGCTGGCCGTCACGAGTGCGCCCATGTCGCGGCTGCGGGCCTCTTCGGCCAGCACTTCGAGGAAGCGCGAATGCGGGTCGTCGGTTTCGTCGCAGTGCACGTCCACCAGGCAGCCGGTGCGTTCGGCCAGGTCCATCAGGAATTTTACCGAGCTGACGCCCTGATCGCGGGTGTATTCGAAATGCGGAATCCCGCCGACCACGTCCGCGCCCATGCGGATCGCTTCTTCCATCAGCTCGCGACCGTTGCGGAACGACTCGATGCCTTCCTGGGGGAACGCGACGATTTGCAGGTCGATCAGGTGACGGCTTTCTTCGCGGACTTCAAGCATGGCCTTGAGCGCGGTGAGTTGCGGGTCGGTGACGTCGACGTGGGTGCGCACGTGCTGGATACCATGGGCGGCCAAGGTCTGAATGGTTTTCCTGGCCCGGATCCTGGTGTCTTCCTGGGTGATGGTGACCTTGCGCTCGCCCCAGCATTCGATGCCTTCGAACAGCGTGCCGCTCATGTTCCAGCGCGGTTCGCCGGCGGTCAGGGTGGCGTCGAGGTGAATGTGCGGCTCGACGAAGGGGGGCACCACCAGATTGCCGCCGGCGTCGAGGTCGTCGGGGCCCAGGGTCGGCGCTTCGGTCTGGCGCGCGATGCTGCGGATCAGACCGTCTTCCAGGTGCAACTCGTGCAGACCTTCCTGGTTGCGCAGGCGGGCGTTGATGATGTGCATCAGGCAAATCCTTCTTATAGGTCTTGTAGTGGCGCGCTGGCGCGGCGGGCGCCCAGCAGGCCGGTGACGATGACATACGTTAGCGCGGCAGCGGCGATCCCCACCAGCGGCGCGATCCACGGCGAGTGAAACGCGGCGAGGGTGCCAACCGCGTAGGCCCCGAGCCCCGGCCAGTTGAAGGCCGGCAGCCGTGCGTCGGCCAGGCGCGGATAGTGGCCGCGCCAGCGGAAGAAAAAGTCGGCCATGATGACCCCGCCAATCGGCGGAATCACGGTGCCGAGCAGGATCAGATAAGGCACCAGCATGTCATACATGCCCAACAGTGCGAGCAGCGTGCCGATCACCGCACCGGCCAGGGTCACGGTCTTGCGGCGCCCGGTGCGCAACAGGTTGCAGCCAGCGACGGCGAAGTTGTAGATGGTGTTGTCCTGGGTGCTCCAGATGTTCAGTAACAGCATGGCCATCGCCGCCATGGCGAAACCTTGCAGCAGCAAAACTTCGACCACGTCGGGCTGCTGATAGACGATCGCGCCATAGGCACCGATCAGCACCATCAGACCGTTGCCGACGAAAAAGCCGATCAGGCTGGCCAGCACCGCGACCCGCGCCGAACGCGAGAAACGCGTCCAGTTGGTAGCCTGGGTCGCGCCGCTGACGAAGGTGCCGAACACCAGCGTGATGGCGGTCGACCAGTCCAGTGAACCGGTCGGCACCACGGCCAGCAAACCATCAAGGCCGCCGACCTTCACCGTGGCCACCCACATCGACAGCATCAGCAGCAACATTATGGCCGGCACCGCGATGTACGACAGAATTTCCAGCCCGCGATACCCGACATACGCCGTGGCGCAGAACACCAGGCCGAACAGCACCATCAGCCCGAGCACCGTGCCGTCGTCCAGGGCGAAATATTTACCGAGCACCACTGCTGCCGTCGCCGTACCCCAGGCGTACCAGCCGATCTGGGTGAAGCCCAAAATCAGGTCGCTGAGCTTGCTGCCCACTTCGCCAAAACAGAAGCGCCCCATCAGCACCGAGTTCAGGCCGCTCTTGAAGGCGATGTAACCCAGGGCGGCGGCGTACAGGCCCAGCAGCAGATTGCCGATGATGATCACCGCCATCATCTCGCCAAAGTCGAACGCCACGCCCAGCTTGCCGCCGGCAAACATGGTCGCGGTGAAGAAGGTGAAGCCCAGCAGCACCATGGCCGTGGAGGCCAGGCCTTTGCGGGCGTGCATGGGGACTTCGCTCAGGGGGTAATCGTTGCCGGGATCGTTCTGGGTCATGGCGGGCGTTCCTTGCTGGAAAGGGGAGGACGCGAGGAGGTTGCAGCGGTCGTGCCAGTTACCGATTGGCGAGGTTATGTATAGACGAGGAAGTGGATTTGGCGCGAAAGCAGTGCGCCTGCCTGCGCTGAAGCACAATGTGGGAGCCATCAGGCCGGTCCCCACAGGTTGCTTTTCGGCTCAGAGAAAGCGCATCAGGGCGGCAACGATGGCCTCCGGTGCATCCTCCTGCACCAGATGCCCGGCGTTCGGAATCGGGTGAAACTGCGATCCCGGAATCAACTTGTGCAACTCGCGTCCGCGCTCAATGGGAATCCACTGATCTTCCTCGCCCCAGAGAATCTGCACCGGACAACGGATCGTCGGGTACAGCGGCTGCGCTTCCTGCGTGTAACGCGGATCCATTTGCGCGATTTGCCGGTAGAACGCCGCTTGCCCCGGATCACCGATCCACGGCTGCACGTAAGGCGCCAGTTCATCGTCGGGAATATCCCGGTGAATGGCCCCGCGAATGTAGGTCGGGACGATGGCGCGCTGGATGTAGTCGGGCAGGCCGCTGAACGCCGCTTCATGCTGGCGCACGTGCTGCACGAAAGGCGAGCCCCAGGGCGTCAGTGCCACCGGGTCGATCAGCGTCAGGGTGCGGTAATCCTGACCGTTGAGCAGATGCGCGCGCAGGGCGGTGGCGCCACCGAAGTCGTGGGCAACCACGTCCGGGCGTTGCAGGCCCCAGTGATCCAGCAGCTGCGCGAGTAATTCGTTCTGCACGCCGAGGGAGACGTCGGCGTCCGGTTGCTCGGATCGTCCGTAGCCCAGCAAGTCGAAATAATGCCCCCGATGCGTGGCGAAAAAGTGCGGCGCGATCCGGTGCCACACGTAGGAAGAGAAGGGCGTGCCATGCACGAACACCAACGGCGGGCCGTCGCCGCGCACCCCGTGGCGAATCTGTCGCCCGTTGAAATCAAAGACCTGATCCAGCAGCCAGTCCGTCATGGGCCTGTCCTCTTGGCGGGTTCGAGCCAAAAAGCATAGGCGTAAAAAAACCACCGGTCTCGGTGGTTTTTTTGTGTCGCGGGATTCACTCGCCGCGATAGATGCAACCGCTGGTGCAGGTCTCGTGGATGCGGATCGCACTGAGTTCCGGTAGCAGGGGCTTCAATTCATTCCAGATGAATTTGGCCAGCACTTCGCTGGTTGGGTTTTCGAGGCCCGGAATGTCGTTCAGGTAGTTGTGATCCAGACGCTCGTACAGCGGCTTGAAAATCGCCTTGATCTCGGAGAAATCACGGATCCAGCCAGTGTGCGGATCAAGGTCGCCGCTCAGGTGAATCGCCACTTTGAACGAGTGACCGTGCAGACGTCCGCACTTGTGGCCGTCCGGTACGTGGGGCAGGCGGTGGGCGGATTCGAAGGTGAACTCTTTGAAAATTTCCACAGTGATTTCAGCTCTGTTCAGATGGCGTTCGCCGCAGCGAATTCGGGCAGGCGGCGAGTTTACCAGCTTGTCCAGGGCTGTGCTGACTAAAGGGTCAGCAAGCGCTCGGCGAGGCGACCATTGGCAGTCAGTTCAAGGAACTCGTCGCCCAGCCGGCGGCTCTCGTCCATCGCTGCGCGCCAGTATTTCTGCCGGCTCGGTGCATCCCCCATGAAGCGCTTGAAGTCGTTACGGTCGGGCAGTTTGCCGTACGGCAGACGCGTCAGGTATTCCTTCGACGGCGCCAGCAACAGCACGTCCTGCAGGCGTTCCACCGAGGCTTTGCGCCAGGGCAGGGTCTTGTCGAACCAGCCCGGGATCACCCGGTCGGTGAAGTGCGGATAGAGCACGATGCCGTCGCCGCTGTAGGGCAGGTCAAGGTGATAGTCCAGCAAGCCGCCGTCGCGGAAGGTGCCGGCACCGGCGCCCGGCAGGTCGCGCACGCCCTCCATGACCATCGGGATCGAACCCGAGGCCAGCAGCGCCTGACGCAGGTTTGTGGCATCGAGGGCGACGAAACGCGACGGAAAGTCATTCAGCGCATGCACCGGCGGCGCCAGACGCGGGTCGTGGATGATCAGCCGTTCGAAATGCCGCGACAGCCGCGCACGGCCGCGCAAGTTGTCGGCGATTACCGAACCCAGCGCCAGCCCCAGCCGGCCACGATGGTCGTCCGCCAGCCCGCCGTGGCTTTTGACCACCATGATATTCAAGCGGTAATGGGCGTTGGTCAGAAGGCTGGCGTCGCGCCCGTCGAGCAGGTCATCGAGCATGCGCTGCGAACTGCGGCTGACGTCGCTGATGGTCACGCCTTTGTTGAAGTTCTGCTCGGTGTACAACTGACCGAGGCGACGGATGCCTTCGGCGGCGTCCGGCAGACAGGCACTGGCGAACCGCCAGGAACCGACCGACGCACCGATCAGCGAACGCTCACGCGGCGCGGCCGGCAACCACTCACCGAACAGCGCCAGATCCAGCCCCTGAATCCCCAGCGCCTTGGGCCCGCCGGCAGCGCCGGGCAAGGTGCCGACGTCGGCGGCGTTCAGGCCTTGGGCACGAATGCGCGCCATGGCCCGAGGGCCGGCCTTGAGGGTGAGGGCAGGGAACTTGATGTGGATGGCTGTCATACCGGTCTCGATCGTTAGCAAGCGAAAGATTATAAGCACATGTTGCTATGGCAGCGGGAGCAGACCCCATGATGGCAATTCAGTTTCAGTTAAGTTCGCACCGTTAAGGTGCCGCCCGTAGCGACACATAAAAATACGGAGACACCATGAAAACCCTGACTGCCCTGACCCTTGCCTCGATCATCGGCCTTACCGCGAGCACCGTTCACGCCCGCGATCTCGGCCCGGATGAAGCCCTGCGCCTGCGCGACGCTGGTACTATCGTCTCCTTCGAGAAGCTCAACGCCACCGCGTTGGCCAAACACCCGGGTTCGACGATCACCGACACCGAGCTGGAAGAGCAGTACGGCAAGTACATCTACCAGATCGAACTGCGTGATCCGCAGGGGCTGGAATGGGATCTGGAACTGGACGCGGTCAGCGGGCAAGTGCTCAAGGATCATCAGGATACGTAATGAAGGTTAATGTTCGCGCCACCCGCCGTACGGCATTGGCGCTGGTGATGTTTTGCTCGACGGCCATGGCTCGTGACCTGGGTCCCGACGAAGCCCTCAATCTGCGCAAGCAGGGTGTGATCCTGCCGCTGGAGCAAGTGCTGCAGCAGGCGATGGACCGTTATCCCGGCGCGAAACTGCTGGAAGTCGAGCTGGAAGAAAAACACGACGTCTACATTTATGAAGTCGAGTTGCTGACCGTCGAAGGCGTGGCCCGTGAGCTGCACCTGAAGGCGGACACCGGTGAACTCGTGAAAGACAAGGAAGATTGACCGATGCGCTTGCTCCTGGTGGAAGACCACGTACCGCTGGCCGACGAATTGCTCGCTGGCCTGCAACGTCAGGGCTACGCGGTGGACTGGCTGGCGGACGGGCGCGATGCGGTTTATCAGGGCAGCAGCGAGCCCTATGACTTGATTATCCTCGACCTCGGTCTGCCCGGCGTGCCGGGGCTTGAGGTGCTGGCGCAATGGCGTGCCGGCGGTCTGACGATTCCGGTGCTGATCCTCACCGCTCGCGATTCATGGGCCGAGCGCATCGAAGGCCTGAAGGCCGGTGCCGACGATTACCTGACTAAACCCTTCCACCCGCAAGAGCTGCATTTGCGCATCCAGTCGCTGCTGCGCCGCTCCAAAGGTCAGGCCAACCAGCCGACGCTCAAGGCCGCCGGCCTGCATCTGGACGAGGGCCGTCAGTGTGTCGTGCGCGACGGTGCCGACATTCAGCTGACCGCTGCCGAATTCCGTCTGCTGCGCTACTTCATGCTGCACCCGGAGCAGATCCTCTCCAAGAGCCACCTCGCCGAACACCTCTACGACGGCGAAACCGAACGCGATTCCAACGTGCTTGAAGTCCACGTCAATCACCTGCGGCGCAAGCTCGGCAAGAGCGTGATCGAAACCCGGCGAGGTCAGGGGTATCTGTTTGGCGGACAGGCTTCGTGAGATCGATCCAGCGCCGCTTGAGCCTGGGGTTGATCAGCGTGCTGGTGGTCGTCGGCGTGCTGTTGGCACAAACCAGCCTGTGGCTGTTCGAAGCGGGTTTGCAGCGCTATCTCGAAGCCGGGTTGCGTAACGACAGCGAGAGCCTGCTGGTGGCACTGGTCCGTGGTCCGCAAGGCTTGCAGCTGGATGAGCGACACTTGTCGCCGGCTTATCAGCGACCGTTTTCCGGGCATTACTTTCGCATCGACTTCGCTGAAAGCCACTGGCGTTCCCGATCCTTGTGGGATCAGGACTTGCCGCTGCTCGAACGACCCGGTTTGCACAGCAACCTGCAGTTGGGGCCGGACGGCCAGCAGTTGTTGGTGCTGCGTTCGGACTATCGACGGCTCGGCCAGTCGATTTCCATCAGCGTGGCCCAGGATTACACGCCGGTGCGCGAGAGCTTCCAGCGCATGCGCCAGATCGGCCTCGGTCTCGGGCTGGCCGGGTTGCTGCTGATTCTGATCTTGCAGCGCATCACCGTGCGTCGTGCTTTGCGCCCACTGGAGAGAGCCCGTGAACAGATCGCCCAATTGCAGCAAGGCCAGCGTTCGCAGCTCGACGAACAGGTGCCTGAAGAGTTGGAGCCGCTGGTGGCGCAGATCAACCACCTGTTGGCCCACACCGAAGATAGCCTGAAACGTTCGCGCAATGCCCTGGGCAATCTCGGGCACGCGCTGAAAACCCCGCTGGCGGTGCTGCTGAGCCTGGCCTCGAGCGAGAAGCTCGATGCCCATCCCGAGTTGCGCAAGATCCTCAAGGAACAACTGGAGCAGGTTCAACAACGGCTGAACCGCGAACTCAATCGTGCACGCCTGTCCGGCGATGCGCTGCCGGGGGCGCTGTTCGATTGTGATGCAGAGCTGCCGGGGCTGTTGTCGACGTTGAACATGATCCATGGTGAACACCTTGAACTGAGCTACGTGTCTCCGCCGGGCCTGCAACTGCCGTGGGATCGTGAAGACCTGCTGGAACTGCTCGGTAACCTGCTGGACAACGCTTGTAAATGGGCCGATGCCGAGGTACGGCTGAGCGTGATCGAGCGCACGGATGGCTTCGCCCTGAGCGTTGAAGATGACGGGCCGGGGATTCCCGAATTGCAGCGTGCTCAGGTCTTCAGTCGTGGTACGCGACTGGACGAGCAGACCGATGGGCATGGCTTGGGGCTGGGGATTGTGCGGGATATCGTCGAGACGTGGGGTGGGTTGCTGGTGTTGGGCGAGAGTGAGTGGGGCGGTTTGAAGGTGGTGATCGAATTGCCTAAACGCTGACTCCTGTCACTCCAAAGTCCCTGAGGGAGCTAGCAAGCCAGCTCTCTCAGGGACTTTGCGTGGACCTTAGACCCGGAACTGATCCATCAGACTCTGCTGCTGATTCGCCAGACTATTGAGCGACTGACTCACCCGCGCCGACTCATTCGCCTGCCCCGACAGCGATTCCGTCACATCACGGATCGTCGCCACGTTGTTGTTGATCTCTTCAGCCACCGCGCTCTGTTCTTCAGCGGCGCTGGCGATCTGCAGGTTCATGTCGCTGATCACCGTGACCGCATCGCCGATCTGGCGCAGCGCGGTAACCGCTTGACCAACCTGTTCAACGCTGCCCTGAGCCTGGCGATGGCTGTTGCCCATCGAGCCGACCACGTCCTGAGTGCCGTTTTGCAGTTGCTCGATGACTTGGCGGGTTTCTTCCACCGATTCTTGAGTGCGGCGGGCGAGGTTGCGCACTTCGTCAGCGACCACGGCAAAACCGCGTCCGGCTTCACCGGCACGGGCAGCTTCGATGGCGGCGTTCAGGGCCAGCAGGTTGGTCTGCTCGGCGATGGCACGGATGGTCTCCAGAACGGTGCCGATCTTCTCGCTGTTGGCAGCCAGGCCTTCGACTTGCACCATCGCCGCGCTCATGTCGGCGGCGAGGGTGTCGATGCTGGCGGTGGTGCGGTCGATCACGGTCAGGCCCTGACGGGTAGCACGGTCGGCATCTTTCGCTGCTTCGGCCGCTTGTGCGGCGCTGCGAGCCACGTCCTGGGCGGTGGCGCTCATTTCGTGGGACGCGGTAGCGACCTGGTCGACCTGACGGTATTGCTGCTCCATGCCGGCGCTGGTCTGGGTGGCGATGGCCGAGGACTGGTCAGCAGTGTTGCGCGCGTCCTGCACCGAGCGTTTCACCTCGGCGATGATCGGTTGCAGCTTGTCGAGGAAGCGGTTGAACCAACCGGCCAGTTGACCGAGTTCGTCTTTCTTGTCGTAGGCCAGACGACGGGTCAAGTCGCCTTCGCCGCTGGCGATGTCTTCCAGCATGTGGGCCACGCCGAGGATCGGTTTGGTCACACTGCGTGCCATCAGCCACACCAGCAGCAGGCCGACCAGCGCGGCGAGCACGCCCAGGCTCAGTTCGATCAGGGTGCCCGAGGTGTTGCTGGCATCCAGTTGCTGCTTGAGCGCTTCGGCGCGGCTGACCAGGACTTTCTCCGGCACGTCGAGCAGTACGCCCCACGACGGACCACCGGGAATCGGCTGGAACGGCGACAGCACTTTCAGCTGTGCATTGCTGTGCAGGCTGCTGACGGTTTTGCTCGAAGCGAGCAGGCGCAGCAGTTCGGTGCCGCTGGTGGTGTCCACGGCATCCAGGCGCTGGCTGAGTTTGCTGGCGTCCGGGCTGTAGCCGGCGAGCAGTCCGGCGGGACTGATGATGCTCACGGCGGTCTGGCCGTCATAGAGCTTCTTGCTGGCGCCCTGGCTGATCGCCTGCAGGCTGTTGAGGTTGATGTCCACCGACAGCGAGGCGATCACTTTGCCGTTGACCATCAGCGGGAACACGATGCTGGTCATCAGCACCTTTTGCCCGTCGATCACATAGAAGTACGGTTCGATCACGCACGGCTTGAGCGTGGTGCGCGGGCAAGTGAACCAAGCGTTGGCGGCCTGGCCACTGGGGCCGGTGCTGGTGTCGGCCATGTCGCTTTCCGGTAGTGCCATCGAGGTCACTTTGCCTGGCGTCGGCTGCGACCAGTACAGGGCGAAACGGCCCTTGTCGTTGCTGCCCAGTTCGGCCTGGCCTGCAAACAGTTCATCCTTGCCGTCCAGCGCGTTGGCTTCGAACACCAGCGACAGGCCGAGCAATTCCGGGTTGGCCTGTAGCGCCGATTTCACCTGACGGGTCATGTCTTCGCGCAGGTCGAAGGCATCGAGAAAGCGCTTCTCGGCCTGTTCGCGCAGGAACAGCACCTGACGCGAAAAACCATGGCCATATTGATAGGCGTCCATGAACTGCTGGCGAATGCCCGCCGCCTGAACTTCGCCCTGGGATTCGATGCGCGCCTGAGCCGATTCGGTGAGCATCTCCATGCTGGAGGCTTTGACCAGTTCAGAACTGTGCTCCATGCGATACAGCGAAAGACCCACCAACAGGGTCACGATACCGGCCAGGCAGAGCCCGGCGAGCAGGGTGATTTTCCATTGGATGGAAAGTTGTCTGAGCGACATGCAGACGTCCTTATTCGATAAATATCTGAGACTTTGCACTGTAACGGCCGCGTTTCGACTTTCTTTATGGTGCAAATGCAATATGGCGAATTGACGCACGTTGTGGCGGATATGCCATCTTCAGCAGTTTGATCATGGAAAGTTACACAGTGGCACGCCCCGTCGCTTTGACACTGCGCCCGCTCTGCGGCACAGTGCGCGCCCTTCTAATAAGACCCTCTATGCAAATCCGCTGGCGACCCTCGTGGCTTGCCGGCCGGACTCATCCTGTCTGGCGGTGAATGGCTTTACCGTCGTGTTTTTGAGGTAGTGAAATGAATGCAGTGATTGCTGCGGTCGGCGTCATGCTGATCCTCAGCCTGTCCCGAGTGCATGTGGTAATCGCGTTGATCGTCGGTGCGCTGGTCGGTGGCCTGACCGGCGGCCTGGGCATCGACGCCACGCTCAAGGCGTTCAACAGTGGCCTGGGCGGGGGGGCGACAGTGGCGTTGTCCTACGCGTTACTCGGCGCTTTCGCCGTGGCGATTGCCAAGTCGGGCCTGGCCCATGCGCTGGCTGACAAGGCCCTGACGATGGTCGATCGTCAGCACGCATCCGGTGGCGGCAGCGTCAAATGGCTGCTGATCGGCTTGCTGTGGGTGGTGGCGATCGCTTCGCAGAACATCTTGCCGATCCACATTGCGTTCATTCCATTGCTGGTGCCGCCGCTTCTATATGTATTGACCAAGCTGCAACTGGATCGCCGGCTGA
Organism: Pseudomonas sp. stari2; assembly: GCF_040760005.1. Lineage (NCBI taxonomy): Bacteria > Pseudomonadati > Pseudomonadota > Gammaproteobacteria > Pseudomonadales > Pseudomonadaceae > Pseudomonas > Pseudomonas sp. Stari2. The sequence goes on along the minus strand of NZ_CP099760.1, from coordinate 4,394,233 downwards.
TCGCCTGCGTCATGACCTTCGGCCTGATCACGCCGTACATGGTGTTTCCGGTCGGTTTCGGCAACATCTTCCTCAACCAGATCCTGCTGGCCAACGTCAGCAAGGCCGGCGTCGATATCAGCCAGGTCAACGTCATGCACGCGATGGCCATTCCGGCCGCAGGTATGGTGTTTGGGCTGTTGATGGCGGTGTTCTTCAGCTACCGCAAAAAGCGTGTCTATGATCTGGAGAAGATTGAGCAGGTTGAACAGGTCAGCGTCGCCTACAACCCGATGACCATTGGCATTGCCGGTCTGGCTATTGCTGCAGCCTTCATTATCCAGCTGCTGCTGGACTCGATGATTATCGGGGCGCTGGCCGGTTTCCTGATTTTCTCGGCGTCGGGCATCGTAAAGTGGCGCGAGACTGACGGCCTGTTCACCGAAGGCATGAAAATGATGGCGATGATCGGCTTCATCATGATCGCCGCCTCGGGTTTTGCCGAAGTATTGAAGGCCACCGGTGAGGTGCGCACGCTGGTCGAAAGCGCGGCGGCGCAGATCGATCACAGCAAGGCCATTGGCGCGTTGCTGATGCTGTTGGTGGGGCTGATGGTGACCATCGGTATCGGTTCGTCCTTCTCCACGGTGCCGATCCTCGCGGCGATTTTCGTCCCGCTGTGCGTACAGCTGGGTTTCAGCCCGATGGCGATCGTCTGCATCGTCGGCACTGCCGGGGCTTTGGGCGACACCGGTTCGCCGGCCTCGGACTCGACCCTCGGCCCGACCTCCGGCTTGAACATCGACGGTCAGCACCACCACATCTGGGACACCGTGGTGCCAACCTTCCTGCATTACAACCTGCCGTTGCTGGCGGCGGGCTGGATGGCCGCGATGGTCTTGTAACACCCCAAACCGGATCGTTACTGCTCAGAACGTGGTAACGATCTGGTTAGACCTCAGCTCAACTTTTGCTTTCGCGTGCCGTTAACGCCTTTAACCACGCCAATAAAACCAAAAGAGTGAGCCCCCAATGCGCCTGAGTCTCAAGGCTAAAGTCCTGTCCCTTGCCGTCCTTCCGGTCTTGCTCTTTGCGCTGGTGATCAGCCTGACCACGCTGTTCATTCTCCAGGAGCAGGCGCACAAGGAAGTCGAACAGACCCGCGAGCGCCTGCTCGGCGACGCCAAGGCTACCCTGGCCAGCTACGTCGCCGTGGCCATGACCACCATCAAACCTTTGTACGACGCCGCCACCCCCGGTGACGCCGAGGCGCGGGCGCAGGTGATCAAGCTGCTGTCAGGCATCAAGTACGGCAAGGATGGCTATTTCTTCGGCTACGACTCCGAGACCGTGCGCCTGTTCAAGTCCACCGATCCTGAAGGCGTGGGCAAGAGTTTCAAGGACAACCGCGACCCGAACGGCGTCTACGTCAACCGCGACCTGGTGAAAGTGGCGAAGGACGGTACTCACTACCTGCAATACAGCTCGCCGCTGCCGGGCAATGCGCAGGTGCTGGTGCCGAAACTCGGCTACACCGAATACCTGGCGAAGTGGGACATGGCGGTCGGTACGTCGGTCAACCTCGATGGCATCGAGGCGCAAGTGGCGCTGGTTCAGGCCCAGGTTCAGGAGCGTATGGAAGGCGTGGTGTTGAGCATCGTCGGCGTGGCGGTGATCGTGTTGCTGGTGATCGCGGTGGCGGGGCTGGTGCTGGCAAATACCATTCTGCGGCCGCTGACTCTGATGAAAGCCAACCTTGACGACATCGCGGCGGGTGAGGGCGACCTGACCCGTCGCCTGACCATCACCAGTCAGGATGAACTCGGCGAACTGGCCGGCTCGTTCAACCGTTTCGTCGACAAGATCCACGGTCTGGTGCGGCAGATCACTGAAATGACTTCGCAACTGACTGGGCTAGTGACGCAAGTGTCGGATCAGGCCCAGCGCTCCGATCAGGCCATGGAACGTCAGCGTCACGAGACCGATCAGGTGGCGACGGCGATCAACGAAATGTCCGCCGCCGCGCAAGAAGTCGCCAAGAGTGCACAGAACGCCGCCGTCGCCGCGCAGCAGACCGACGAAGAAGGCCAGACCGCCAAACGCGTGGTGGCCGGCAGCATCAAGCAGATTCATGCGCTGGTGGACGATATCCGTAGCAGCGGTTTGTCCCTCGACAGCTTGCAACAGGACGTGTCGTCGATCGTTGGCGTGCTCGGGGTGATCCGCTCGATTGCCGAACAGACCAACCTGCTGGCACTCAACGCAGCGATTGAAGCGGCCCGGGCCGGCGAGGCGGGGCGCGGGTTTGCGGTGGTGGCGGATGAGGTGCGGGCGCTGGCGTCGCGCACGCAGATCAGCACTCAGGAAATTCAGGGGATGATCGACCGTTTGCAGGCAGGTACGCAGTCGGCGGTCGAGGCGATGCGCCGGTCCAGCGAGGCGGGTGACGGTACGTCGGCTCAGGCCAATCAGGCCGGAGCATCGCTGGATGCCATGGCGGATCTGATCGCCACCATCAACTCGATGAACGCACAGATTGCCAGTGCTGCCGAAGAGCAGACGGCCGTGGCTGAGGAGATCAACCGAAGCGTGCATCAGATCGCGGTGGCGGTGGATAACGTGGCGGATGAAACCCAGTTGGGGGCGCAGACGTCGCGCAGTCTCGCGGATTTGGGGCAGCGGTTGGGCAAGCTGGTCGGTCAGTTCCGGATCTGATGGCGCTGTCGGGGCAGACCGTCAGGGTCTGTCCCAATACGGCACCTCCCCAAAACACTCAACAAAGAAATCAATCACTGTCCGCACCTTCACCGACAACCGCCGACTCCCCGGCCACAGCACCGCAATCTGCTGCGGCTCAACGCTGTTCGACACCTGATACTCCCCCAACACCGGCACCAGCGTACCCTCGCGCACCGCCTCGCCGATCAGCCATGACGGAAACATCACCAGCCCCAAACCCTGTTCGGCGGCCTGGGTCAGGGTGTCCGCATGATTGCCGGTAATCGGGCCTTTCACTGAATACGGCGTCCACTCGCCCTGATCCTGACGGAAGAACCAACGCTGCTGACCGGTCGCGCCCTTGTAGGCCAGACATTGATGGCGCGCGAGGTCTTCGGGATGCTGTGGCGTGCCGAAACGCTTGAGATACGCTGGGCTGGCCGCGACCTGAAAGCGGTGCGGCGCGAGGATTCGCGCCTGCATGCTCGAGTCGTGCAATGGGCCGATGCGGAACAGCAGGTCGGCGCCTTCCTGCAGCGGATCGATGTAGTGATCGGTCTGCTGGATGTCCAGTTGCAGCTTTGGGTAGCGCTCGCACAGACGGCCTAGCCATGGCGTCAGATGACGTTGGCCGAACACCACCGGGGCGTTGATTCGCACCAGGCCGGTGGGCTCGCTTTGCTGTTCCTGCAACGCCTGTTCGGCTTCCTCCAGTTGCACCAGCACCAGCCGCGCGTGGTGGCCGAGCATGCGTCCGGCTTCGGTGGGTGTTACCGCGCGGGTGTGGCGGTAAAGCAGTTGCTGGTTCAGCGCGTGTTCCATCAACTGGATCTGCCGGGAAATCGAGGAGGGCGCCACTCCCTCGCGGCGGGCTACTTCGGAAAAACTGCCGTGGTCGAGTACCGCCACAAACAGCCTTAGCGCCTTGAATCCCAGTTCGTTGAGCCCGTGCATGGATCATCCTGCTGTGCGAGTTGCGCAAAAGTGTTGTCCGGATGCTCCCATTTATCGCACAGCCGCGCCAGCCGATAATCCGCGCCATCGTTTCCTTCAGAGGTTTTTCAGATGCAGTCGTTTGATGAAGTGAGTACTGCGCCGACACCTGTCGCCCGGCCGGGTTTGCGATTGTTGCTGTTGCCGTTGGTGATTCTGGCCGGCATGGGGTTGTCGGTGGAGGCCGGGTTGCTGGGGCCGCTGGGTGAGCAGGTCGGGCACCTGTGGGCGACTTTGAGCATCTTCGGGGTTGGCTCGGCGATTCTGTTTTTGCTGTTGCTGTTTGCGGGGCCACAGAAGGGCCCGGCGCTGACCGATCTGCCGCGCTGGCAGTTGATCGGCGGGTTTCTGGGGCCGATGTATGTGGTGGTGTTGACGCTGGCGACGCCGCATATCGGGATTGCGATGACCATGATCGCGATTCTGTCGGGGCAGGTTGGCAAAAGTGTCCTGATCGACCATTTCGGCTGGTTTGGGGCTGCGCGCAAGAAGGTCAATGCCGAGCGTTGGCTGGCGTTGGGGTTGATTGTGGCGGCACTGGTTTTGATTGCGCGGGGGTGAGGTGATGAGTCTGGTGATTTTGTTGGCGGTGGTGGTGTTGGCCGGTGCGGTGTTGAGTGTGCAGGCGGCGATCAATGGGCGGTTGGGGGAGACTGTTGGGGTGTTGCGCAGCAGCCTTCTGACTTTCGTGGTCGGCGCGGTGAGTACGGCTCTCCTGATCCTGTTTTTCGAGCCTGCTCATGCCGTCAGCCTGCTGGACGTGCCGAAATGGCAGCTCAGCGGTGCTTTGTTCGGTGTGGTTTATATGATGGTCATGGTCGGTGCGGTGCCGCGCGTTGGTACGGCCGTGGCCACGGTGGCGGTGATTGTCGGGCAGCTTGGAATGGGGATGCTGATCGATAACTTTGGCTGGCTGGGTAACCCTGCCATCGAGCTGTCGGGGGCGCGGGTTTTGGCAATGGTCTGCCTGGGGCTGGCGCTGGTGTTCATGTATCGCAGTAGTGTGCGTCAGGCTGTTTGACCGTGGCGGCCTGTGGGCCGGCCAGGCTCTTGGGTTTTGGGTGTATATCCGTTTCTTCGGGTGCTGCCGCTGGCGGTTTCGCTCTTACAGCGAGTCACTTTTGGCAAACGCCCCAAAAGTAACCAAAAGGTCTGTGCCCTGACGTACGGCCCTCGCTGTGGCTCGGGTTCCTTCGCTCCGGGATTGATCCGGGGGCATCGCCTACGGTTTGCTTCGCTGCACCTCCTCTCGATGCATGCGGCTGCGCCGCACGGTCGCTGCGCTCCCACCCCCGGATCAATCCCTCCACTCAGCCTGCCGACGGGCCTTGAGATCAAAAGCTTTACTCGAGCTAACGCTCATCGTGGTGAATGTTGGGGGATGGGGAGTGAGTGGTTTGGTTGTTGGGTTGTTGAGTGCTTTTCAGCTTCTACACTGGTAGCACGGCTTGTTCCTTCAGCCTCAGACAACCACCACCAAAGGAGTCTGTTCCATGGCCGATAGAAAATGCGATTGCCCGGGATGTAGCTGCAAGATCAAGGAAGGCGAGCATTCCTACGTGGCGCACGGCAAGCACTATTGCTGTGAGGCCTGCGCTCATCACCACAAGGGCGGTGAGGAGTGCTCCGGCAAGGGTTGCCATTGCGCTCACCCGAAATAACGGTCTGCATGAAAAAGTGGAGCCTAGTCAGGCTCCACTTCCAGTTTCAGGCTGTCGTCGTCCAGGCGTTCGATATGGCGGACAGTACCTTGCAGCCGACGGCCTTCAACGTTGACGACGATGGTCTTGGCCTTTTCAAGGTCTTCCGGCAAGGGGGCCGGGACGCGCAGGGCGAAGCGGTAGGGATCGTTTTCGACAGGTTCCAGGCCAACCGGGCAATCGACGCTTTTGGTGAGGCGGCCGAAGAGGGTGTCCAGGCCATAGTCCAGGTGCGCCGGGCTGCTGATGGTTGTCATGTATGTTCCCCCGAAATAGTCCCCGTCTGCGCGCAAGCTTAGCTTGCCGGTCGCCACGTGACGTTTTCCACGCCGAATTTTTCTGCCATCGGCTTGCTGGTCTTTTGCACTTTTTCCCGGCCGAAGCGCGGGATGCGGCCCACCCCGGCGTCGCAGCTTGCCCAGTGCCACGCCTCGGTGTTGTCCATTTTGTCCGAGCGGATAATGAACGACTTTGGCGCGCCGTGAAGGGTGTAATCGATGACGTAAAGTTTTGCGTTGTTCATAAAGCCCATCTTCCTCCCTGTGGTAATAGAAGGATCGTGGCGCACCGGGAAAATTCACTCGGATTGTCCGACGGTATCTATCAATGGCGAGAGACCGGGTGCACTGGTTACCATGACGCCTTCGCCAACTCCGATGAACGTTCGCCATGGCCCTCGCTGCGCCCCCTGATCTGAGTGATACCGATGTGCCGGTGCAGCCGCTGGCGCGCACCTATCCGCGTGGTTTGTTCATCGAGCCGCACGAGCATGTCTGGGGGCAGTTGCTGTATGCGATGAGCGGTGTGATGTGGGTCGAGACCCCGCACGAGGCGCTGGTGGTGCCACCGCAACGGGCGGTGTGGTTACCGCCGGGCGTGCCCCACGGGATTCGGGTGGTGTCGGATTTGCAGATGCGCAATATCTACCTGCGTCCGGCACTGGCGGCGACGCTGGATCAGACGGTGCAGGTGATTGAGGTCGGTGGTCTGCTGCGTGAGTTGATCGTCGGGCTGGTGGCGCAGGGCGACAGCGGCGATGCCGAATATTACGAAGCGCTGGTCGGGCTGGCGTTGCTGGAGCTGAAACGCGCAAGGCGTTCACAGTTGAAGATCCCTCTGCCGGATGATGCTGACCGGCGGCTGATGAGTCTGTGTCAGGCGGTGATGGCCGCGCCGTCGCTGGATATTCCTTTTGAGCAGCACGCCGAAAACGCCGGGGCCAGCGTGCGTACGCTTGCACGGTTGTTCAAGGAAGGGCTGGGCATGGGCTTTGCCGAGTGGCGGCGTCAGGTGCAGTTGGCGACGGCAGTGGCCGAGTTGATTCAGGGCGTGCCGGTCAGTGTGATTGCCCGTGAGCTGGGTTATTCGCCGAGCAGTTTCAGCGACATGTTCCGCCGGGAGCTGGGTGTCGCGCCTTCGCAGTTCGGTGCCGGTCAGCTTTCAGGCTGATTTGGCCGAAATTCAGAAGTCCTTGGCCGGTGCTTTCGCACAGCCTTTCCTAGACTTTGCCCATTCCCTTTATGTGGTGGAGTGATCCCATGAACTACCTGATTTCCCTGGGCATCGGTCTGGGCGTCGGCCTGTTGTATGGCGCGCTGGATTTCCGTTCCCCGGCACCGCCGGCCATCGCGCTGGTCGGCCTGTTGGGCATGCTGGCGGGCGAGCAGTTGTGGCCGATGGGCCGGCAATTGGTCAGTGGCTGGCTGTCCTGAATTTCCTTTTTCATTCGGTGGATGAACTCATGAAAGCACTGCAATTCGATAAAACCGGCGAGCTGTCGTCCCTGCGCTTCGTCGAGGTGCCGACGCCGGTGCCGGGGGCCGACGAGGTGCTGGTGCAGATCAAGGCGGCGGGCCTCAATCCCAGCGACGTGAAGAACGTGCTCGGGCGCTTCCCGTACACCACGCTGCCACGTATTCCCGGTCGGGATTTTGCCGGTGTCGTGGTCGAAGGGCCGCAGGCGTTGATCGGTCAGGAAGTCTGGGGCACCGGGCGTGAGTTGGGCTTTTTCGCCGATGGCTCCCATGCGCAGTTCGTCAAACTGCCGGCCAATGGCGTGGCGCACAAGCCTTCGCATTTGAGCTTCACCCAGGCTGCCAGCCTAGGCGTGCCTTACACCACGGCGTGGGATGCGCTGGAACGCAGTCTGGTCAGCGCTGAAACCCGTTTGCTGGTGATCGGCGGCGGGGCGGTGGCGACGGCGGCTCTGGCGCTGGCCAAAGTGCGTGGCGCGCAGTTGCTGGCGGCGGCGCGGCGGCCGGAGCAGGTCAAGGACTTGCAGGCTCAGGGTTATCAGACGATTCAGCTGGATAAACCCGAAGATCTGGGTGCACAGGTCAACGCGGTGTACCGCGGTGGCGCCGATGTGATCTTCGACACCACCGGTTTCTGGCTGCCGGCCTCAGTCGCGGCATTGGCGCCCTTCGGGCGGATCGCGATCATCGCTGCGCCAGTGGACGGCCATGTACAACTGCCGGCGCTGGCCCTGTATCGCAAGGGTGGCTCCGTGGTCGGCATCAACTCGTTGCTGTACGGCGTTGAAGCCTGTGCGGCGATGCTCGAGCAGTTCGGCCGGTTCTTCGACGAAGACCTGCTGCCACTGCCGCAAGGACTGGTCGAAGCACCGTTGGCCGAAGGGCTGGCGCGCTATGCGGATGTGAATCAGGGCAGCGGTGACAAAGTGATTCTTATCCCCTGACCTTCGCTGTTATCCATGTCATCACAAAGCCCTGTGGGAGCGCGTTCGCACCCACAGGGCTTTGTGGGTTTCAGGACTGCGGGATGCCGTTTTCCCACGCCGACCAGTGCTTCAGGATGTCCTGCACCAACGGATTGCCCGCGCGGTAGAGGTTTTCCAGGGCCGGCACAAATCCGCCCTGATCGGCGTACTTGAGCAGGTTGTCCACTTCGCTGCCGCCCGGCGCCGGACGGTCGAAGTCAGAGCCGGCGCGCACCACGGCCAGACGCTGCACGTCCACCAGGCCCTCGCGGCTGGCGCGCAACAAAGCCTCGTAGGTGGAGTTGTCTTCCTGTTGGGTGGTGCAGTACTCGCCCTTGTTGTCGGTCAGCAATTTGGTCCAGACCTCGGCGCGTTCGCTCAGGCGTGTGCCGGAGAACCAGGTGTTGCCCGCCAGCGTGTCGCAACGGGTGACCACCGGCGGTTGATTGGCCGGTGCTGCCGGGTATTTCAGGCGCCACGCGGCCGACTCCTTGCTCTCGCTCAGTTCGACCTTGTGGCTCAGGGCGAAGGCCTTGGCTTGCAGTTTCGGGTTGAGTTCGAAGACTTCGGTCTTGTAGTCCAGCGGTGGTTTTTCGTTCGGGCCTTTGGTGTTGATGCCGAGGTAACCGGTCGGCCAGCTCGAGGGCGCATCGCGCGAATCCAGTTCCCACTGAGTGCCGAACTCGACCAGATAATGCGCCCAGGCGGCGGTGCCGATGGTCCCGTGCTTGGGGCTGATGCCGGCAATCCCGGCAATCAGGAAGTAGCTTTTGCGCAGGTCGAACTTCGGTGACAGCGCCAGTGCCAGGGTCGAAGCGGCGGCGTTGGTCTGGCCCATGCCCGTGGTCATCAGGCACACCTGCTGCGTGTTGCAGCGGATGGTCGGGTACTCGGCCGACAGGCCCGGTACGCGGATTTCCTGCTTGAGTTCGAGGCGCTCGATCCAGTTTTGCGCTTCCGGGGCGAACATGGTGATCAGCACCACTTTCGGTTGAATCGGTGCCTCGGCCGCCCAGACGGAGGAGGAGAGCAGGGCCGCAGCGGCCAGTGATACATGCGTCATTGCTTTCATGATGGCTCCTGGATTCAGAACTGATAACCGATGCCGGCGTAGTAACCCCAGCCATTGGAACGTGCGCGGAAATTGCCGTCGCCGAAGTTCAGCTCGCTGCCGTCTTCCCAGTTGCCGCCGTTGTGGAAATAACGGCCGACCAGGGTGAAGCGCAGGTGGGTGAACGAGTACAGCAATACGTTGGTCGCCACTGTGGCATTGGCGGTGCGTGCCGGGTTGTCCTTGTGCAGGTCCGAGCCGAAGTCGAAGTTGGTGAAACCAATGTAGGTCAGCGAGGCACCGTTGCTGAATTTGTCGATCGGCACGATGTACTTGAGCTGCGCACGGTAGCCGTCCCACGAATATTCATTGCTGGCGCCGTAGTTTTCCCACTGGTAGCGCCCGTACAGGTTGGCCGACAGGTTGACCCGCGAGTGGGTGTCGATGTCGGTACCCAAACCGCTGTACAGCGTGTTGGCGCGGTTTTCCTTGCGGCTGCCGTGGTCGTAGATCCAGTCGAACGCCACGTACCATTCCTTGAACGGTCCGATGGCCAGGCTGCGGCCGGCGAGGTAGTCGATGGAGATGCGCGGTTCGTGTTCCATGAACACCGGTGAGCCGTGGTCCCATACGCCTTTGTCGTGGCTGTTGCCGATGTTGAAGATCTTCGGAATGTCGATGTAGCCGTACAGCTCGAACGGCCCTTTACGCCCGAAGTATTCATATTCCAGGTAGATATCGTCGGCCGGTTGCGGGCCGAAGCTGATGTCCTTGCTGCCGATCAGCATCAGGTCCTGGTTGTACCAGTCCGACAGGTACGCGCCTTTTTTCGGCGGGCTGGCTTCGGGGCTGAGGGCTTCGCCCTGGGCCGATTCTTCGGGCAGGGCAGGTTGGGCAAGTACGCTGTGACTGAGAAATCCGGTAACGCCAGCCAGTAGCAAAGAAACAGCAAACGGGGGCGCACCACGACGTCGGCGGCAGAAAGATGCGTGCATTCAAAGTCCTTTTTGCGAATCCGGGCCCGGAATGACTGGGCCTGTATGGTTTTGTAACGAAAATGCGTTCAACAGCGAATAGCAAACGTTTGCACAAGCCGTACCAGATTACGCAATACGCTGAAAAAACGGCCAAATCGAAGATTTATCTGGCCACTCGGTCAAGTGCCGCCGGCCTTCCGTGAAAAGGCCGAAACCCCATGCTCAGAACAGTCCGAAGTATCACTGCGGGGGCTTATCGCACAAAAGTATTAACACTATTTAACCGGTGCCCCATTGGAGGGCATCAACTAGCGTGTGTCTGGAACGCGGCAGTTATCTGATGACTGTCATACACCTGATTGGCGTGTGTGCGTTGTTGGTGCTCACCGTTGCTGCACGCTTTTCAAGGATGAAACTGGCCACGAAAGGAGTCGCCCGTGGAAGCAAGGTTTGGTGTCGATCTCGTCTCGCGTTTTTCCCCACTTTCCCTTGCAGTGCACTTGAGTGTCGCCGGGTTCCTCTTCGCAGGCGTCAGCATGCCGGCGCTGGCCACCTGTTCCACTGCCGGCTCGACGGTGACTTGTAGCGGGGTGCCGAGCCTGCCGTTGTTCCTGAACAATTTCAGCAGTGCCGCCAATGGCCTGACGGTCAATGTCAATTCCGGTGCACAGATGAACGCGACCCTCGGCGGCCACGTGATGGACTTGACCGGGGTGAACGTCAGCCTGAACAACTCCGGTACCCTCGACCCGGCATTGCTGGGGCTGGTTTCGGTACTCAGCGGCGGTGCGTTCATCGGCACCGGCGCGACCAGCACGGTGAGCATCGCCAACAACACTACCGGGATCATCCGCGGCACCGGCATGTTGCTCGGCCTCAACCTGACCAGCATCGACGGTCTGGGGCTTGCGGTGAACAATGCGGCGGCGGGCACTACGACCATCACCAACGACGGCACGATTACCTCGACCGGGCTGTCAGTCGGCGGGATTACCCTGGCCGATACCCCGGTGGTCGGGGTGTATGGCGGTTCGCAAGTCAACATGACCAACAGCGCCAGCGGCACGATCAATGGCCGGATCGCGTTCGAAACGTCGGCGGCGGGCAACACCTTCACCAACGCCGGCAACATCACCGGCGGCGTGTCGATGGGGGCGGGCAGCACCAACACGTTCTACGCAATCACCGGTTCCAGCGTTAACGTCGGCGACGGTGTGCAAGTCACCGTCGGCCTCGGTGGCCTGATCGGTATCAACCTGACTTTCGCTCCGACCGGCACGATCGATGGCGGTGCGGGTGGCACCAATACCCTGATCCTGCAAAACCCGATCGGTGTCGGCGGCGGAACCACCGGGACCGGTACGGCATCCAGCGCGACTTACGTCAACTTCAACAACATGACCCTCAACAGCGGCACCTGGACTTTGCAGGGGCCATTGGTCAGCGGTGCCACCACTCTCAATGGGGGTGTGGCGCTGTTTAATGACAACGGCGCGTTCGGCAGCGGTGTGCTGACGTCCAATGGCGGGATCCTGCAGGCCAGCAATGCCGGATTGAACATCAGCAACCTGATTTCCCTTGGCGCTGGTGGTCTGACGGTACAGGGCGTGAACGCCACCACGCTCAGCGGCGTATTGTCCGGCAGCGGCGGCCTGACCAAAGTCGGCAGCGGCCAGCTCAACCTCAACGGGATCAACACCTACACCGGCAATACCGTACTCAATGGCGGTGTGGTGCAGGTGGGGAACAACCAGGCCTTCAGTACCGGCGGCATTACCGTTGGCGGCTCTTCCAGCATTTCGGCATCGAGCCCGATTTCGCTGAATAACGCGATCACCCTCAACAGCACACTGACGGCGACCGGCACCGGGGCCCTGACACTGGGCGGGCTGATCAGCGGCGCCAGCGGCCTGACCAAGACCGGCAGCGGCAGTCTGACGCTCAGCGGCGCCAACACCGGTTACAGCGGTACCACAACCTTGAACGCCGGCACCTTGCACGTGGGCAATAACAACGCTCTGGGCAGCGGGGTGCTCAACACCGCCGCCGGCACCAGTCTGGACAGTACCGGTAACGTGACCCTGGCCAACAACGTCGGTATCACCGGTGCGTTGAACGTGCTCGGCAGCAATGCCCTGACCCTGGCTGGCATCGTCTCCGGCACTGGCGCGATCACCAAGAGCGGCAGCGCCAGCCTGACCCTGACCGGCAACAACACCAACAGCGGCACCACCGCGCTCAACGGCGGCACCTTGTTCGTCGGCAGCAACACCGCCCTCGGCACAGGCGCATTGAACGCTGCGGCCGGCACCACACTGGATGCGACCACGGCGGTGACGCTGGCTAACGCTGTGGCGCTGGCGGGCGGGCTGACCATCGGCGGCACCCAGGCACTTGGTTTGAGCGGCGTCATCAGCGGCGCCGGCAACCTGATCAAGGGCGGTACCGCGAACCTGACTCTCAGCGGCAACAACACTTTCTCCGGCGGTACGGCGCTGAACAACGGGACGCTGATCGTCGGCTCCAACACCGCGCTGGGTACCGGCGCGCTGACCACGGCGGCGGGCACCACGCTTGACGCGAGCACTACCGTAGCGCTTGGCAACGCCGTCGCCCTCGGTGGCAACCTCAACATCGCCGGCAACGCCAACCTCACCCTTGGCGGTGTGGTCAGCGGCAGCGGCGGGCTGACCAAGAACGGCACGGCCAACCTGATTCTCAACGGTGCCAACACCTTCAACGGCGGCACCACGCTGAACGCCGGCAGCCTGACCGTCGGCAACGCCGCCGCACTGGGCAGCGGCAACCTGACTGTCGCCAGCGCCGCGACCCTGGACAGCAACACCGCCGTCAGCCTCGGCAACAACGTTGCGCTCAACGGCAACCTGAGCATCGGCGGCAGCAATGGTCTGACCCTGGGCGGTGTGCTCAGCGGTGCCAGCCAGTTGATCAAGAACGGCACTGCCAACCTGACCCTCAACGGCGTCAACACCTTCACCGGCGGCACGGCGCTCAACGCCGGCAGCCTGACCGTCGGCAACGGCGCGGCACTCGGTACCGGCACGCTGACCGTGGGGGGGAGCTCAACGCTCAACAGCAGCGCCAACGTGACGCTGAACAACGCGATTGCGCTGAACGCCAACCTGACTGCCGGCGGCGCCAACCCGCTGACCCTCGGCGGCGTGATCAGCGGCGGCAGCAACCTGATCAAGACCGGTTCTTCGACCCTGACCCTGACCGGCAACAATACCTACACCGGTGCTACGTCGGTGAACGCCGGGACACTGGTCGTCGGCTCCAACACCGCGCTCGGCACCGGCGTGCTCAACGCTGGCAACACCACCACACTGGACGCCAGCACCGCAACGAGCCTGGCTAACAACGTCAACCTCGGCGGCAACGTGACCATCGGCGGCAGTAACGCGCTGACCCTCGCGGGTGTGGTCTCCGGTGTCGGTGGCCTGACCAAGAGCGGCCCCGCCGACCTGATTCTCAACGGCGCCAACACCTACTTCGGCAACACTGCACTCAACGTCGGCAAGCTGATTGTCGGCAGCAATACCGCGATCGGCAGCGGCGCATTGAACGCAGCGGCGGGCACCACGCTGGACACCAACACCGCCGTCACGCTGGGCAACCAGGTCAACCTGGCCGGTGCGATGAACGTGGGTGGCAGCGCAGACCTGAGCCTCACCGGTACCGTCGCCGGTGCCGGCAGCCTGGTGAAAAACGGTGCGGCCAACCTGAACCTCAACGGCACCAACACTTACGTCGGCGGCACCACGCTGAACGCCGGTACAGTGACTGCCGGCAACAGTTCGGCCCTCGGCACCGGCGCCTTGACCGTCGGCGGCGCAGCAACCCTCGACAGCAGTTCGCCGCTGGTCAGTCTGGCCAACGCGGTCGTGCTCAATGCGGCACTGAGCGTCGGCGGCACTCAGGATCTGACCCTCGGCGGCGTGATCAGCGGCGCCGGCCAGTTGATCAAGAACGGCGCGGCCAACCTGACCGTCAACGGCACCAACACCTTCAGCGGTGGCAGCACCCTCATCGCCGGTACGCTGACACTGGGTTCGGCCGCTGCGTTGGGCAGTGGCGGCCTGACCGTCGGTGGTGCGGCGACGCTGGATAACAGCAGTCCGCTCAGCCTCGGCAACAACATCACGCTCAATGCCGACCTGACCGTGGCCGGCAACAACGGTCTGAACCTCAGCGGTGTGATCGACGGTGCCGGCAACCTGATCAAAAGTGGCCTGGATGATCTGACACTTAGCGGCACCAACACCTTTACCGGTGCGCTGAATATCCTCTCCGGCAGCGTCAGCACCCTGACCAGCGGCGCACTCGGCAATACTTCCGGCGCCAACATCAGTGCCGGCGCGAGTCTCAACCTGGGCAGCAACGGCAGCCTGAACGGACTGAGCGGCAGCGGCAGCGTGCAGATCGGTGGCGGCAACACGTTGACCGTGGGTGGTGTCAGCAGCACCAGTACCTTTGACGGTAATCTCGGCGGCGGTGGCGGCCTGACCAAAGTCGGCACCGGCACACTGAACCTCACCGGCACCAACGGCATCACCGGCAACACCAACGTCAATGGCGGTACGCTGAATCTCAGTGGTTCGCTGGCCAGCAATCAGGTCAACGTCAACAATGGCGGTACCCTGACAGGCAGCGGTTCTGCGCTGGGCACAATCACCATCAACAATGGCGGCCATCTGGCGTTGTCTTCAGGCAACACCTTGTCGGCCGCGTCGCTGGTGCTCACCGCCAATAGCAACGTCGACGCGAGTCTCGCCACGCCATCGACCAGTTCGCTGATGAACATCGGCGGCAACCTGACCCTCGACGGTAATCTCAACGTCACCGATGCCGGCGGTTTCGGTGTCGGCGTCTATCGCCTGTTCAACTTCATCGGTGCACTGACCGACAACGGCCTGACCGTGGCCGGCGTGCCGGTGGGTTACGGCCTCGGCGACATCCTCGTGCAGACTCTTGGCAACCAGGTCAACCTGGTGGTGTCGGCGCCGAATACCAACCTGCGTTTCTGGGACGGCAGCCAGACAATTCCGAACGGCACGGTGGATGGCGGCACTGGCACCTGGGATGCCGGCGGCACTAACTGGACCAATTCCAACGGCACGCTGAATCAGACCTGGGCCGGCGACTTCGCGGTGTTCCAGGGCACGGCCGGCACGGTGTCGGTCAACGGCACGCAACTGTTCACCGGGATGCAATTCCTCACCGATGGCTACAACGTGATCAACGGTTCGTCGGGCTTGCTGACCGCCGTCAACGGTACCGGCGGCACCACGGCGATGCGGGTCGATCCGGGCGTGACCGCCACGGTCGGTGTGAACATCGACGGCAGCGGCATCCTCAACAAACTCGACGCCGGCACCCTGGTGCTCAACGGCGCCAACAGCTACACCGGCGGCACGCAACTGGATGGCGGCACCCTGGTGGTCGGCAGCAACACCGCCCTGGGCACTGGCGCGTTGATCGCCAATGCCGGTACACAACTGGACAGCAACACCGCCGTGACCCTGGCCAACGCTGCCACGCTCAATGGCAACCTCACCCTGCTGGGCAGCAATGCGCTGACCCTCAACGGTGTCATTTCCGGTACCGGCGGCCTGATCAAGAACGGCGCGGCCAGCCTGACCCTCGGCGGCAACAACGCTTTCCTCGGGCCGGTGGCACTGAACGCGGGCGGTCTGATTCTGGCGTCGAACAGCGCGCTGGGCTCGGCCACCCTGAACGCGGCGAACGGCACCACTCTGGATGCCAGCGGCGCCTTCAGCGCGGGTAACGCGATCAACCTGGCGGGCAACCTTGGCATCGTCGGCAGCAACGATCTGACGTTGAGCGGTGCGATCAACGGCGCCGGCAGCCTGACCAAGAACGGCGCGGCCAACCTGATCCTGAGTGGGTCCAACAACTTCCTTGGCGGCGTCACCCTCAATGCCGGCACCTTGACCGCCGGTAGCAACGGCGCCCTCGGTCTGGGCAACCTGACGGTGGCCGGTGCGTCGGCGCTGGACAGCAACACCTCGGTGTCGCTGGGCAACAACGTGGTGCTCAACGCCAACCTGACCAACATCGGCAACAGCGACGTGGCCCTCAGTGGTGTAGTCAGCGGAACCGGTGGCCTGATCAAAAATGGCGCGTCCAACCTGACCCTCAACGGCATCAACACCTACAGCGGCGGCACCACGATGAATGCCGGCACCGTGACCCTCGGTACCTCGGCGGGCCTGGGTTCCGGCGCGGTGACCGTGGCGGGTGCGTCGACCCTCGACACCACGGCGCCGCTGGTGCTGGCCAACAACCTCAACGTCAATGCCAACCTGAGCGTGGCCGGCAACAACAACCTGACGCTCGGCGGCGTGATCGCCGGCGCGGGCACACTGACCAAGAACGGTCTGGCCGACCTGACGCTGACCGGCAACAACACCTTCGGCGGCACCTTCGACGTGCAGGCTGGCAGCCTCACCACCCTGGGCAACTCGGCACTGGGCAGCAACGCCGGGGTCAATCTCGGCGCTGCGGCGACCCTCAACCTCGGCGGCTCCGGCAGCCTCGCCAGCCTGACCGGCAGCGGTACCGCATTGATCGGCGGCGGCAACACCCTGAGCATCGGCGGCAACAACGCCAGCAGCATTTTCGACGGTGTGCTCACCGGCACCGGCGAACTGAGCAAACTCGGCACCGGAACGCTGACCCTGACCGGCCTCAACAGCCTGACCGGCAACACCACGGTCAACGCCGGCACCTTGAACGTCAGCGGTTCGCTGGACAGCGCCAGCGTACTGGTTAACAGCGGCGGCACCCTGACCGGCGGCGGCTCGCTCGGCGGGGCGGTGACCGTGGCGGATGGAGGTCATCTGGCCGGCGCCACCGGCAGCACCCTGTCGGTGAACTCGCTGGTGTTCAACGCCAACTCCAACTTCGATGTTGGCCTCGGCGCACCGGTTTCCGGCGGCGGTAACGCGCTGGTCAACGTCGGCGGCAATCTGACCCTCGACGGCACCCTCAACGTCAGCGATATCGGCGGATTCGGCAGCGGCGTGTATCGCCTGATCAACTACACCGGCGGCCTGACCGACAACGGCATGCTGATCGGCACCGTGCCGGGCAGTGTCACGCCGGGCGACCTGACCCTGCAAACCGCACTGGCCAACCAGATCAACCTGCTGGTTACTGCACCGGGCGTCACCGTGCAGTTCTGGGACGGCAACCAGCTTGTTGCCAACGGTTCGGTCGATGGCGGCAGCGGCATCTGGGGCACTGGGACCACCAACTGGACCGATGTGAACGGCACCACCAACCAGGCCTGGACCAACAACTTCGCGGTGTTCCAGGGCGCGGCAGGCACCGTGACCGTCAACGGCGCCCAGACCATCACCGGCATGCAGTTCGTCACCGACGGCTACAGCCTGCAGAACGGTACGGCGGGTTCGCTGAATCTGGTCAACGGTTCGCTGGGCAATGCCACCGTGCGGGTCGATCCGAACGCTACGGCGACCATTGGCGTCGCGCTCAACGGCGCCGGCACACTGGGCAAATACGACACCGGCACTCTGGTGCTCAACGCCGCCAACGGTTACACCGGCGGCACCGCGCTCAACGGCGGCAAGATTGTGGTCGGCAACAACGCGGCCCTTGGCACTGGCGTATTGACCGCCGCCAACGGCACGGCGCTGGACAGCAACACGGCCGTCAGCCTGGCCAACGATGTGGTGCTCAATGGCGGGCTCACCGTCGCCGGTTCCAACGCCTTGACTCTCGGCGGTGTGGTCAGCGGCAGCGGCAGCCTGATCAAGACCGGTCCATCGAGCCTGACCCTCAATGGCAGCAACACCTACAGCGGCGGTACTCAGCTCGCCGGTGGCACGCTGATTCTGGGCAACAACAGCGCGATCAGCAGCGGTGCATTGAGTGTGTCGGGCAACGGCACTCTCGACAGCACCTCGGCGCTGCAACTGTCCAACGCCATCAACCTCGGTGCGCAACTGACCCTGGCCGGCAACCTGAACACCACGCTGATCGGTGCGATCACCGGCAGCGGCAGTCTGGTGAAAAACGGCAGCGGCGACCTGTTGCTCAGCGGTGCCAACACCTACAGCGGTGGCACCACGCTGAACGGCGGCAACACCCGTGGCGACACTAGCAGCCTGCAAGGCGCTATCGTCAACAACGCGGCGCTGACCTTCGAGCAGAACAGCGATGGCAGCTACACCGGCAATCTCACCGGCGCCGGCAGTCTGACCAAAACCGGTACCGGCGCGTTGCTGCTGACCGGCAACAACACCTTTACCGGCAACACGGCGGTGCAGGCCGGTACGCTCAACGTCAACGGTGTGCTCAACAGCGCCAGTGTCAATGTCGCCAGTGGAGCGAAAATCGGTGGCAGCGGTCATTTCGGCGGGGCTGTGCAGTTGGCCGACGGTGCCACGCTGCTCGGTGGCAGCGGCACGACGCCGTTGTCCGTCGGTTCGCTGGCGTTGTCGTCGGGAACCAACCTGGATTTCAGCCTCGGCTCGGCCGCCAGCTCCACCACCGTGGTCAACGTCGCCGGCAACCTGACCCTCGACGGTACGCTGAACATCAGCAATGCCGGCGGCTTCGGCACCGGGGTCTACCAACTGTTTACCTACGGCGGCAACCTGACCAACAACGGTCTGGTCTTCGGCAGCCTGCCGGTTTCGGCAGCCAACCTGACCCTGCAAACCGCACTGGCCAATCAGATCAACCTGTTGGTGCAGAATGCGCCGGGTGAGGTGCAGTTCTGGAACGGTGGCAAAACCAATCCGGATGGCACCATCGGTGGTGGCAACGGCGTGTGGGGACCCGGCACCAACTGGACCGACCCGACCGGCACCCAGGCACAGGGCTCCAGTGGTCAATTCGCGGTGTTCGGCGGGCAGGGTGGTACGGTCACCGTGCAGGGCAATCAGCAATTCACGGGGCTGCAATTCCTTGTCAACGGATACAGCCTGGTGCCGGACGCCGGCGATACGCTCACGCCGGTCAATGGCGCGGGCGGTACACCGGCACCGATCCGCGTTAACGCCGGTGCCAGCGCGCAAATCGATGTGCCGTTGATCGGCACTGGTGGTATCGAGAAGCTCGACGCCGGCACGCTGATCCTCACCGCAGCCAACACCTACAGCGGTGGCACCACCGTCAGCGGCGGTACGCTGATCGGTAACAGCACCAGCCTGCAAGGCAACATCATCGACAACGCGGCGCTGGTGTTCCAGCAGAACGCCGATGGCAAGTTCAACGGTCGCCTAAGCGGTACCGGTGCGCTGGCCAAACGCGGTACCGGAACCTTGCTGTTGACCGGCGATCAGCCGTTCAGTGGCGCCGTTTCGGTGGATCAAGGCGTGCTGCAGGTCGGCAGTCGTGCGGCGCGGGCTTCTCTGGGCGGGCAAGTGACCGTGGCCAACGGCGCGGGACTGAGCGGTAACGGCAGCGTCGGTTCGGTGGTCAACCACGGCGTGGTGGCCTCCGGTGGCGGTGACGGCACCTTGAGTGTGGCGGGCAATCTGACCAATGCAGCCGACGGTGTGCTGGCCCTGACCGTCAGTTCGCCAACCGCTACGCCTCTGGCCGTCGGCGGCACGGCAACCCTGGGCGGTGGCCTGCAAGTGAACAGCCTGGCGCCGTTCACCGGCAACACCGTGTATTCGCTGATCACTGCTGGCGGAGGGGTGACCGGCACCTTCAGCGCAGCCGATCTACCGCAATATGCGTTCCTCGACGCGGCGCTGGTATACAGCCCTGACGCGGTGAACCTGGTGGTCAGCCGCAACGGCAACTCGTTCGCCGACGTCGCCGCCACCGGCAACCAGCGCAACACTGCTTCGGCGTTGATGCGCAACGGTCCGGCGGGCGCTGCGTTGCAGAACGAAATCGTCAACCTCAGCGTGGCCGGTGCGCGTCATGCCTTCGACAGTCTGTCCGGGGAGATCCATGCCAGCACTGCGAGTGCGGTTCTTGAAGATTCACGTTTCGTGCGTGAAGCGGTCAACGACCGGATGCGTCAACCGACTTGCAGCGCGTCGGACGATCCACGCCGGACTCTGGCACCGAGCGATACCCAGTTGAGCAGCAACGGTTGCCACGGTGAAATGGTCGGCTGGGCCCGCGCCATCGGCGCCTGGGGCGACATGGGCGGCGACAGCAACACGGCGAAAGTCGATCGCAGCCTCGGCGGTTTCATGCTCGGCACCGACAAGCAACTGGACGATCAGTGGCGTGCCGGGATGGCCGCGGGCTACACCCGTGGCAATCTCAACGCCCACGATCGCAACTCCGATGCCAAGGTCGACAGCTACCACCTGGCGGCGTACCTGAGTTCGCAGTTCGATGCACTGGCCGTGCGCCTCGGCGCGGCCTACAGCTGGCACAGCATCGAGACCAAACGCGACGTCAGCGTCGGCAGCTACAACGACCGTCTGAAGGCTGACTACGATGCCCGCAGTGCCCAGGTGTTCGGTGAGGTGGGTTACGCCATCAATGCGGCAGGCGTGGCCATCGAACCGTTCGCCGGCCTGGCCTACGTCAACTACGACAGCGACACCGCCAAGGAAAAAGGCGGGGTGGGGCGTCTGAAAGGCGATGCCGATCAGGACATCACTTACTCGACCCTCGGTGTGCGCATCGGCAAGCTGGTGACCCTGGCCAACGGCAGTCAACTGACCCCGCGCGCAGCCATCGGCTGGCGGCATGCCTACGGCGACACCAAGCCGGATGCCGATTTGACCTTCATCGACGGCGGTGCCTCGTTCAGCACCCAGGGCGTGCCGATCGCCAAGGACAGCGCACTGCTCGAAGCCGGCGTGGACTTCCAGATCAGCCCGACCGGCAAGCTCGGCATCGGCTATTCGGGCCAGGTGTCCAGCGACAACAACGACAGCGCAATGACCATCAGCTTCAGCCAAAGCTTCTGATCATGGTCGAAGCACTTTGACCGCCCGAAAGGGCGGTTTTTTTTGCTCGGCAATCCCCTCTGCTAGAATCCGCCCCATTCCCAGCCAGAGGTTGCCCCATGAGCGAACCCATCCGTCTGACCCAATACAGCCACGGTGCCGGTTGCGGCTGCAAGATTTCGCCGCAGGTGCTGGAAGTGATCCTTGCCGGCAGCGGCGCACAGAACCTCGACCCGAAACTGTGGGTCGGCAACGCTTCGCGCGATGACGCGGCGGTGTATGAAATCGATGCCGAACGCGGTGTGGTGTCGACCACCGACTTCTTCATGCCGATCGTCGATGATCCGTTCGATTTCGGCCGGATCGCCGCGACCAACGCCATCAGCGATATCTACGCCATGGGCGGTGACCCGTTGATGGCCATTGCCATCCTCGGCTGGCCGGTCAACGTGCTGGCGCCGGAAGTGGCGCGGGAAGTGATTCGCGGTGGTCGCGCGGTGTGCGACGCGGCGGGTATTCCGTTGGCCGGTGGCCATTCGATCGATGCGCCGGAGCCGATCTTCGGCCTGGCCGTCACCGGTCTGGTGGAGAAACGCTTCATGAAGCGCAACGACACCGCCACCGCCGAGTGCCTGCTGTACCTGACCAAACCGCTGGGCATCGGCATCCTCACCACCGCGGAGAAGAAGGGCAAGCTGCGTAACGCCGACATCGGCGTGGCTCGGGACTGGATGTGCACGCTGAACAAGCCCGGCAGCCGTTTCGGCAAACTGGCCGGCGTGACCGCGATGACCGACGTCACCGGTTTCGGCCTGCTCGGGCATCTGGTGGAAATGGCCGACGGCAGCCACCTCACCGCGCGCATCGCCTATGACCGGGTGCCGCGTCTGGACAGCGTCGAGTACTACCTCGATCAGGGCTGCGTACCGGGCGGCACCTTGCGCAATTTCGACAGCTACTCAAGCAAGCTCGGGCGCGTGCAGGAACTGCACAAGCGGGTGCTGTGCGATCCGCAGACCAGCGGCGGCCTGCTGCTGGCCGTGACCCCGGAAGGCAACGCCGAATTCCTCGCCGTGGCCGCAGAGCTGGGCCTGAATCTGGCGCCGATCGGCGAACTGGTCGAGCGACAGACCCACGCAGTCGAGGTGATTTGATGCTCCGCGACTGCACCGATTACCGCGACATTTTCCTCAACGACCGGCCGCTGATGGATGCCCGCGCGCCGGTCGAGTTTCACAAGGGCGCGTTCCCCGGGGCGGTCAATCTGCCGCTGATGAATGACCTCGAACGACAAAAGGTCGGTACCTGCTACAAACAGCATGGTCAGCAGGCGGCCATCGAACTGGGCCACCATCTGGTGTCCGGTGCGGTGAAGGCCGAACGCATCGAGGCCTGGGCCGAGTTCGCCCGGGCTCATCCTGACGGTTATCTCTATTGTTTTCGTGGTGGCCTGCGCTCGCAGATCACCCAGCAGTGGCTCAAGAGCGAGGCCGGGATCGACTATCCGCGCATCGGTGGCGGTTACAAGGCACTGCGCAACTTCCTGATCGACACCCTCGAACAAGCGGTGACCCAATGTGATTTCGTGCTGCTGGGCGGCATGACCGGCACCGGCAAGACCGAACTGCTGGTGCAATTGCGCAACGGTCTGGATCTGGAAGGCCACGCCAACCATCGCGGCTCCAGCTTCGGCAAGCGCGCCACCGGCCAGCCATCGAACATCGACTTCGAAAACCGCCTGGCCATCGACCTCCTCAAGAAACGCGACGCCGGTATCGACCAGTTCGTCCTCGAAGACGAGAGCCGGGTGGTGGGTAGTTGCGCGCTGCCGCTGCCGTTGTATCAGGGCATGCAGCACTACCCGATGGTCTGGCTGGAAGACAGTTTTGACGATCGGGTGCAGCGCATCCTGCGTGATTACGTGGTGGATCTGTCGGCCGAGTTTTCGGCGGTGCATGGCGAGCAGGGTTTTGCGCTGTTCTCTGAACGCTTGCTCGAGAGCCTGAACAATGTGCAGAAACGTCTGGGCGGCGAACGCCATCGACGGATGCTGCTGTTGATGGAAGACGCACTGGCCGAGCAGGGGCGCAGCGGCGCGGTGGATTTGCACCGGGGCTGGATCGAAGGCTTGCTGCGTGAATATTACGACCCGATGTATGTGTTTCAACGCGAGAAGAAGGGCGCGCGGATCGAGTTTGCCGGAGAGCGTGGGGCAGTGATCGAGTATCTGCGCCAGCGGTTGAGTCAGAAACGCTGAAGCGAGAGCCCCGGCAGGGGCTCCAAGGCACTCAGGTCGGGCATGTGACCTTGCCGTTGTCCAGCCCCTGTTTGTAGCTGTGGCTCTGCAGGCTGGCCTTGCCGTTGTGCCAGGTCAGGGTCAGCACGTACAGCGAGTCATAGTCGCCAGACGCCCAATCCTCGGTGATGGTCTGTTTCTCGCCATCGGCCTTGCCGGCAACCTTGTTGATCAATTCAGGGAGGTAGCCGTGCGACCACGCGGTGTAGATGGTCGAGTTGTGGTACTTGTCGGCAATCAGTTCCCGGGCCAGGTCGCTGGTGTCATTGGCCGAGAACTCGATGTTCACCGGCAGGCCGAGCTTGATGGCGGCGGGGCTGATGGTCATCAGCGGGCGAATGTAGCTGTAGGAGTTGTCCAGCTCGCCTTCCTCGACATTGCGAGTCGGGTTGGCGGCGAACACGTAGTCGGCCTTGCCGAACTTCTCCGGCAGCAGGGTCGACAGCTCGATGGCGCGGTTCAGGCCCTGGCAGTTGAGCTGGCCGAGCCCGCCCGCGGGTTTTTCCCCGTGACGCAGGAAGATCAGGGTCTGGGTGCCGTCCACCGGTTGCGCGCGGCTTTCGCTGGATTCGAGGGACAGGAACAGCGCGCTCACCGCCAGCAGCGAGGGCAGGGCCACATAGGCGCGATGTTTGAAGCGTCTGGCGACTTTCATCAAGTTCGTCATGAGATCAGGATTCTTCAGCGTGTTCGGTTAAGGCTGACAAACCTCTACACCGCGGGCTGCCGGGGCCGGGTGTTTTTCCCTGTCTTGATTGGCTTTCTTGGAGCCCCCGCAGGCCTTTTGGTTCGATCCGCTTGCCGGGGTGCACTCTAATGGCATCGCCCAAAGGCTTGAGGGAAGGTTAGCGACAGGATGTTGCGGAATTAAGTAAGCGTGGTGTCCACGGAAAAAAGAACCCGAGCCAGCGCGGAAAACGTGGATTATGCTCAGGCCTTTCATTTTGTGACTGGATGCTACACATGACCGATCTGTCCGCGTTCCCGATTACCCAGAAATGGCCGGCGCAGTACCCTGACTGGATTCAGCTCTATTCGTTGCCGACCCCCAACGGCGTCAAGGTCTCGATCATGCTTGAAGAGATCGGTCTGCCCTACGAGCCGCACCGCGTGGGCTTCGACACCAACGATCAGATGTCCCCGCAATTCCTGTCGCTGAACCCGAACAACAAGATCCCGGCGATCCTCGATCCCCATGGCCCGGATGACAAACCGCTGCCGTTGTTCGAGTCCGGCGCGATCCTGATTTACCTCGCCGACAAAAGCGGCCAGTTGCTGGCCCAGGAAGGCGCGCTGCGTTACGAAACCATTCAGTGGCTGATGTTCCAGATGGGCGGCATCGGCCCGATGTTCGGCCAGCTAGGTTTCTTCAACAAATTCGCCGGCAAGGACTACGAAGACAAGCGTCCCCGCGACCGCTACGTCGACGAAAGCAAACGTCTGCTAAGCGTCCTCAATACCCGCCTCGAAGGGCGCGACTGGATCATGGGCGAGCGCTACACCATCGCCGACATCGCCACGTTCCCGTGGGTGCGCAACCTGATCGGGTTCTACGAGGCGGGCGATCTGGTCGGCATCAAGGACTTCCCGAACGTCACCCGGGTGCTGGAGCGCTTTCTGGCGCGGCCGGCGGTGGTGCGTGGTCTGACGATTCCTCAATAAGGACGGTGCATGGATTCGTTCCATTTCAAGCAAGTCGATGTTTTCAGCCACACTGCTCTGAAGGGCAATCCGCTGGCGGTAGTCTTTGATGCCGGTAACCTGAGCGATGAGCGCATGGCGGCCTTTGCCAACTGGACCAACCTGAGTGAAACCACCTTCATTCTTGAACCACAGGACCCTCGCGCCGACTATCGCGTGAGGATCTTCACGACACTGAGCGAACTGCCATTTGCCGGGCATCCGACCTTGGGCACCTGCCACGCCTGGCTGGAAGCGGGCGGCGTGCCCAAGGGAGCGGAGATCGTTCAGGAGTGCGGCGTGGGGCTGGTAAGAATAAGGCGCGACGGATCGGAACTCGCTTTCCTCGCGCCGCCGCTCCTGAGGTCCGGGCCGGTTGAGACCGACGTCATGGAGCGGGTGCAGCGCGGTCTGGGAATCACCCGTGACGAGATTGTCCGCGCGCAATGGGTGGACAACGGCGCGGGATGGCTCGCGGTGATGATCAAGGATCGGCAGCAGGTGCTGAACTTGCAACCGGATCATTCGCAGATGCAGGGCCTGGCGGTGGGCGTCATCGCGGCGTGGGATTCCGAGCGCGACGGTGACGCAGCCCAATTTGAGGTGCGTGCGTTTATTTCCGGTGATGGCATGCCCGAGGATCCGGCCACCGGCAGCCTGAATGCCGGGATTGCCCAATGGTTATTGGCGGAGGGGCTGGCGCCCGATTCCTATACCGTCAGCCAGGGCTTGAGCATGGGCCGGGCGGGACAGCTGCGGATAAACCGGCTCGGGGACGAGATCTGGATCGGCGGCTCCGTGGTCACGTGCATTGAGGGGCAATTGCGGCTTTGAAAGCCAGATTCGCCGGCGCAAAGGCCGGCGATTGTTGCGCCCCCGGTAATGCACTCTTGATTGATCCAGGTTTGTACCTTATCCCCCGCAAGGCATAAGCTTCGCCCCCTACGACTTTCGTCTCATCTGCCCGCTTTTCAGGAAAGGCCCCATGTCCAGTCAGTTCCCCGAAGCACGTCCACGCCGTCTGCGCCGCAATGCGAGCCTGCGCAGCCTGTTCCAGGAAACCGAGTTTTCGCTCAACGATCTGGTACTGCCGATTTTCGTCGAGGAAGAAATCGACGACTTCGTGCCGATCAAAAGCATGCCCGGCGTGATGCGCATTCCGGAGCGCAAACTGGCCAGCGAGATCGAGCGCTATGCCCGGGCCGGGATCAAGTCGGTGATGACCTTCGGCGTGTCCCATCACCTGGACGCCAACGGCAGCGACACCTGGCGCGAAAACGGGCTGGTGTCGCGCATGTCGAGGATCGCCAAGGACGCGGTGCCGGAAATGATCGTGATGTCCGACACCTGCTTCTGCGAGTACACCGACCACGGCCATTGCGGCGTGATGCACAACCATGAAGTCGACAACGACCAGACCCTGATCAACCTCGGCAAGCAAGCCGTGGCCGCCGCCCGTGCCGGTGCCGATGTGATCGCGCCGTCGGCCGCGATGGACGGCCAGGTGCGGGCGATTCGCCGGGCACTGGACGATGCCGGCTTCACGCAGATTCCGATCATGGCCTACTCGACCAAATTCGCCTCGGCGCTTTACGGCCCGTTCCGCGAGGCCGGTGGCAGCGCGTTGAAGGGCGACCGCAAAAGCTATCAGATGAACCCGATGAACCGCCGCGAAGCCCTGCGCGAATCGTTGCTCGACGAGCAGGAAGGCGCCGATGCGCTGATGGTCAAACCGGCCGGCGCGTACCTCGACATCATCCGCGACATCCGCGAAGCCTCGACCCTGCCGCTGGCTGCGTATCAGGTCAGCGGCGAGTACGCGATGATCAAGTTCGGCGCCCAGGCCGGGGCCATCGACGAAGATCGCGTAGTGCGCGAAAGCCTCGGTGCGATCAAACGCGCGGGTGCGGATCTGATCTTCACCTACTTTGCGATGGATCTGGCCCTGGCCGGGATCTGATCCTTCAGGGGCAATTGAAAAACGGACGGATCCCGTGATCTCGCAAATACCGCTCGATCACCTTCGGATCCGCGCTGTTGTCGGCAATCGCCACGTAAGTATCCGGGCGCAACAGGTAAAAGCCGTTGCGCCCCAGTCCCGCCGTTTCAAACGCCGGGCGCCAGTCGAACACGTGCAGCGGCAGGTGATGTTCATTGCACCAGGCGATCATCTCGTCGCTGGTGTCGCCGTAGACATGCACCTGCCAGCATGGATTGCGCAGCGGTTCGTAATTATCCCCCTCGCCATCATGGGCCCACGGCAAGCGGTCGCCGCCGTGGACGTGCCCGGCCACTCCTTCGCTCAACGCCATGCCTCGATAGTTGACGGTGATTTGCGATACCGTGCGAAACAGGAATTCGCGGCTGGTCTCGAATGAGGCCATTTTCGGGATCACGAAGGGTGCCAGCCGCGTGCGCAACAGGTCGGCCATTCGCCCTTCGGCGGTGACGAAGCTGAAGACCTTGTCGGTGGTCGACACCAGCCGCCGGGCGAAGGCGATGCGCTCGGTTTCGTAGCTGTCGAGCAGCTTTGCCGTGGCGCCGCCGCCGAGCACCGCCGCGAGTTTCCACGCCAGATTGATCGCATCGCCGATGCCGGTGTTCATGCCTTGGCCGCCGGCGGGGCTGTGCACGTGGGCCGCGTCGCCAAGCAGAAACGCCCGGCCTTTGCGAAAGTGATCCGCCACCCGATGATGCACGCGGTAAGTGGAGAACCAGTTGACGTCCTCGATGTGCACGTTCAAATGCTCGATGGCGCGGCTGCTGACATCGGAAAACTCCAGGGTTTCGGCGCGCTCCGCACGTTCGTCGCGCACGGTGCCAATCAGCCGCGCACGGCCTTCGCCGGCCAGCGGGAACACCGCCAGAAAGTCCGCTTCGTCCAGATCCAGATGCAACTCGCCGTTGAGCGCCGGACCGCTGGCCCGCACATCGGCGACGTAGAAAATCTGCTGATAAGTGCCACCGGGAAAACCGGTGTCGAGGGTTTTGCGCACGACTGAACGGGCGCCGTCACACCCGGCGAGATAGCAGGCCTGACAGATTTCCTGCTCGCCATCCGGCAGGCGCAAATGCGCGGTGAGGCCGTCGCCGTTTTCCGTGAAACTCTCAAGCGTTGTGTTGCGCTCGACGGTCACGTCGTAGTCTTCGAGGCGGTCGATCAACAGTCGCTCGTGTTCGTCCTGCGGGTAGATTTCCAGGAAGGCGTAAGGCGTCAGGCCTTCGCCGATGCGATTGAGCGGCAGCCGCGCCACGGGTTTGCCCTTGACCCAGAAATTCGCCGCCGCCACCCGGTGTCCGTTGCGCACGATCGCGTCGGCCAGATCCAGTTGTCGGTACAGCTCAAGGGTGCGCGCCTGCACCGCCAGCGCCCGAGAAGTGGTGCCCGGCGCGGAGCTCTTGTCGATGATGCGCACGCGCACGCCCAGTTTGCTCAGCCACAGGGCCAGTACCAATCCGGTGGGGCCTGCGCCGATGATCAGAACGTCACTGCGGTTCATGGTCTGTCCTCCTCGCGTGCCCTTTGCCACTGAGTGTGCAGCAGCAAGTATGGATCAGCGGGCGGGCACGGCCAGTCGGCCTGCCAGACGGGGCGATGGAACAGCGTCGCCGGCCCGTAGTCCTATCCTGCAACCCGGGATTGGGCGTAGGGTAAACCCGGCTCAACGGACTTCATGGAGCGTTATGCAAAGCCCTCGATTATTTCTCAGCCTCGCCGCGCTGCTGATGCTGGCCGGTTGCGCCGGGCAGCGCAGCCAGGAGCCGGCCCCGCGCGCGCCGGCCGAGGTCAAGGCGCAGATCGTGCGCCTGCTGCCGGCGAAAACCGCCGACCGCCAGGGCTGGGCCACGGACATCTACACCGCGTTCGCCGCCCAGGGCATCAGCCCGACCACGCAAAACCTGTGTTCGGTGCTGGCCGTCGCCGAGCAGGAATCCAACTTTCAGGTCGACCCGCCGGTGCCGGGCCTGGGCAAGATTGCCCGCGACGAGATCGACCGCCGAGCCGCCAAAGTGCACATCCCGAGCCTGTTGGTCAGCGGCGCCTTGCAGGTGCGCTCGCCCAACGGCAAGAGCTATAGCGAACGCCTGAGCGCAGCACGTACCGAGAAAGACCTGAGCGCCATTTTCGATGACTTCATCGGCATGGTGCCGATGGGGCGCACGCTGTTTGGCGGTTTCAACCCGGTGCACACCGCCGGGCCGATGCAGGTCAGCATCGAGTTCGCCGAGCAGCACGCCAAGGGGTATCCGTATCCGGTGAACGGCACCATTCGCCACGAAGTGTTCACCCGCCGAGGCGGCATGTATTTCGGCATCGCCCATTTGTTGGGTTATCCGGTGAGTTATCGCGAACCGCTGTACCGTTTTGCCGACTTCAATGCAGGGTGGTACGCCAGTCGCAATGCGGCGTTTCAGAATGCAGTCAGTCGCGTCTCGGGCGTTCCGCTGGCGCTGGATGGTGACCTGATCCGCTACGACTCGATCATGCCGGGCACCACCGAACTGGCGGTGCGCCGACTCGGCAAATCATTGGGCATGCGCAATCCGGTGATCCGCGAGCAACTGGAAAAGGGCAACACCTTGGGATTCGAGGAGACCAAACTGTATCAACGGGTCTTCGAACTGGCGGATAAGGCAGAAGGCAAATCATTGCCACGGGCGGTGTTGCCTGGGATCGTTCTGCAGAGCCCTAAGATCACCCGCAAACTGACCACCGCGTGGTTCGCCAAGCGGGTCGACGAGCGCTATCGACGTTGCATGGCCAAGGACTGACGAGGAAAAAAGGCGAAAAAAACCCGGCTGACGGGAGCCGGGTTTTCTCTGGGTTACTGCGGTGGAGCCATTCATTCAGGCAACGCGGCGTTCGATCAGACGATCCGAGCCACCTTCAGCGACGCGACGTTCTTGCAGACGATCCGAACCACCTTCGGCAACACGGCGTTCTTGCAGACGATCCGAACCACCTTCGGCAACACGGCGTTCCAGCAGGCGATCCGAACCACCTTCGGCAACGCGACGTTCTTGCAGACGATCCGAACCACCTTCGGCAACACGGCGTTCCAGCAGGCGATCCGAACCACCTTCGGCAACGCGACGTTCTTGCAGACGATCCGAACCACCTTCAGCGACGCGACGTTCTTGCAGGCGATCCGAGCCACCTTCGGCAACACGGCGTTCCAGCAGGCGATCCGAACCACCTTCAGCGACGCGCTGTTCGATCAACCGATCCGAACCGCCTTCAGCGATCATGGTGTGGGCAGGTTTGGCGGCAAAAGCGTTGAAGGCCAGAACCGAAAGGGCAATGCTGAGGATGACTTGGCGTTTCATGATTTTGTGCTCCGGGGTGTTATTGGTTGGTATGGAGCCGATGTTACGCCCGGGATTTTTTATGAGAACTTCATTGACGTGATGGTGAACATCGACGCCGATGATGTTTCTCAAAGCACAGCCATTCGCTCGGCACTCTGTACCTGTACCAAACCCGAAGCCTTGAGCAACGCTTGCGTATAAGCATGCTGCGGCGCTGCAAAAATCTCTCGCGATGATCCCTGTTCCACCACTTTTCCATCCTTGATCACCATCAAGTCGTGCGCCAGCGCATGCACCACCGCCAGGTCATGGCTGATGAACAGGTACGTCAAGCCGTGACGGATCTGCAATTGCCGCAACAATTCCACCACCTGTTTCTGCACCGTGCGATCCAGCGCCGAGGTCGGTTCATCGAGCAGTATCAGCGCCGGTTCCAGCACCAGTGCCCGGGCGATGGAAATGCGCTGGCGCTGGCCGCCGGAGAATTCGTGGGGATAGCGATGGCGGCTCCGTGGGTCGAGGCCGACTTCCTCCAGCACGCGGATCACCGCCGCCTCACGTTCCTCGGCCGTGCCGATACCGTGGGTCAGCAGGCCTTCGGCGATGATCTGCTGCACCGACATCCGTGGGCTGAGGCTGCCGAACGGGTCCTGGAACACCACCTGGATCTGCCGGCGCAACGGGCGCATCAAGCGCTGATTGAACAGGTTCAATTGCTTGTTGCCGAACCGAATGTCGCCTTCGGATTCCACCAGCCGCAGAATCGCCTGGCCCAGCGTCGACTTGCCCGAGCCGGACTCGCCGACAATGCCCAGGGTCTTGCCCCGTTGCAGACGGAAACTCACGCCGTCCACGGCCTTGATGTATTCCTGGGTGCGGCTGAACAACGCCTTGGGCAGCGGGAACCAGACTTTCAGATCGTCCACTTCCAGCAGGTTGTGATCGTAGCGACTCGGCACTGGTGCGCCCGACGGTTCCGCCTCGATCAGCAGGCGGCTGTAGGGATGCTGCGGGGTGCGGAACAGCGTTGCGCAGTCGGCCTGTTCGACGATTTCCCCGTGGCGCATCACACACACCCGTTGGGCGATGCGCCGCACCAGGTTGAGGTCGTGACTGATCAGCAGCAGCGACATGCCGAGGCGTTGCTGCAACTCGATCAGCAGCTCGAGAATCTTCTGCTGCACGGTCACGTCCAGCGCCGTGGTCGGCTCATCGGCGATCAGCAATTCGGGTTCGTTGGCCAGCGCCATGGCGATCATCACTCGTTGCCGCTGGCCGCCGGAGAGCTGGTGCGGATAGGCCTTCAACCGTTGCAACGGTTGGCGAATGCCCACCAGTTCCAGCAGCTCCAGCGTGCGCTGGCGCGCGGCGCGACCCTTGAGCCCCTTGTGGATCTCCAGCACTTCGCTGATCTGTTTTTCCACCGTGTGCAGCGGGTTCAGCGAAGTCATCGGCTCCTGGAAAATCATCGCGATGCGGTTGCCGCGCAAGCCGCGCAGCTGTTGTTCGCTGGCGCGCAGCAAGTCCACGCCGTTGTAGCGGATGCTGCCCGTGCTGCTGACGGTCTTGGTTGGCAGCAAACGCAGGATCGAGTGCGCCGTCACCGACTTGCCCGAGCCGGATTCGCCGACCAGTGCCAGGCACTCGCCACGGCGGATGTCGAGGTTCACGCCGTGCACCACTTCATGCCCGGCGAAGGCGACGCGCAGGTCGCGAATTTCAATCAGGTTGTCGGTCATTTCAGCTCCGGGGATCAGGATCGCGGATCGAATGCGTCACGGCAGGCTTCGCCGATAAACACCAGCAAGGACAGAATCAGCGCCAGGGCAAAAAACGCCGTCAGCCCCAGCCACGGCGCTTGCAGATTGCGCTTGGCCTGGCCGATCAGTTCACCCAGCGACGCGGTGCCGGCGGGCATGCCGAAGCCGAGAAAGTCCAGCGCGGTGAGGGTGGCGATGGCGCCGGTCAGAATGAACGGCAGGTAGGTGAGGGTGGAGGTCATGGCGTTGGGCAGAATGTGCCGGCGCATCAGCTCGCTGTCCGTCAGGCCCAGGGCCCGTGCGGCCTTGACGTATTCCAGGCTGCGCCCGCGCAGGAACTCGGCGCGCACCACGTCCACCAGTGCCAGCCAGGAAAACAGCGCCATGATCCCCAGCAGCCACCAGAAACTCGGCGAGACGAACCCCGACAAAATAATCAGCAGGTACAGCACCGGCAGCCCCGACCAGATCTCCAGCACCCGCTGCCCGAGCAAGTCGACCCAGCCGCCGTAATAACCCTGCAACGCCCCGGCCACGATGCCGACCAGCGCACTGACGGCGGTGAGGATCAGCGCAAACAGAATCGAAATCCGCGTGCCGAAAATCACCCGCGCCAACACGTCCCGCGCCTGATCGTCGGTGCCCAGCCAGTTGCTGGAGGATGGCGGGCTCGGCGCCGGTTCCGTAAGGTCGTAATTGACCGTGTCGTAGCTGAACGGGATCGGCGGGAACAGCATCCAGCCGCCCTGATCCTCGATCAGTTGGTGCACGTAATTGCTGGCGTAATCCGGCTGGAACGGCAATTCGCCGCCGAAATCGGTTTCCTGATAATCGCTGAGGATCGGGAAGTAAAAAGCGTCGTGGTAGCGGATCACCAGCGGTTTGTCGTTGGCGATCAGTTCGCCGCCGAGGCAGATCAGGCACAGTCCGACGAACAGCCACAGCGACCAGCGCCCGCGACGGTTGGCCTTGAATTGCGCGATGCGCCGCCGGCCCATAGGGGAAAGTGTGAACATCAGGCAGTCCTCGCCGAGAAGTCGATGCGCGGGTCAAGCAGGGTGTAGCAGAGGTCGCCGATCAGCTTGATCAACAGGCCGAACAGGGTGAACAGGAACAGCGTGCCGAACACCACCGGGTAGTCCCGTGACACCGCCGCTTCGTAGCTCATGCGCCCGAGGCCATCGAGGTTGAAGATGGTTTCGATCAGCAGGGAACCGGCGAAAAACACCTCGATCAATGCCGACGGCACACCAGCCACCACCAGCAGCATCGCGTTGCGAAACACATGGCCGTAGAGCACACGTCTTTCGGTCAGGCCCTTGGCGCGTGCGGTGATCACGTACTGACGGCTGATCTCGTTGAGGAAGCTGTTTTTGGTCAGGATCGTCAACGTCGCAAAACCGCCGATCACCAGCGCCGTCACCGGTAACACCAGATGCCACAGGTAGTCGCCGACCTTGCCCCACAGGCTCAGGCTGTCGAAGTGGTCCGAGACCAGCCCCTGTACCGGAAACCAGTTGACGTAACTGCCACCGGCGAACACCACGATCAACAGAATCGCGAACAGAAACGCCGGCATCGCGTAACCGACGATGATTGCCGTGCTGCTCCAGACATCGAACGCGCTGCCGTTTTTGATCGCCTTGCGGATCCCCAACGGGATCGAAATCAGGTAGGTGATCAAGGTCGCCCACAGGCCGAGGGACAGCGACACCGGCAGCTTCTGCACGATCAGATCGGTCACTTTCG
This sequence comes from Pseudomonas sp. stari2, assembly GCF_040760005.1. NCBI lineage: Bacteria > Pseudomonadati > Pseudomonadota > Gammaproteobacteria > Pseudomonadales > Pseudomonadaceae > Pseudomonas > Pseudomonas sp. Stari2. The sequence continues at coordinate 4,360,364 of NZ_CP099760.1, read as the reverse complement.
CACCGCGAAAGAAACTGCTGCCCAAGTCCAGTTGCGCGTAGTTCTTGAGCATCAGCCACAGGCGTTCGTGCATCGGTCGGTCGAAACCGTAGTGGTGCTTGATCTCTTCGATCAGCGCCGGGTCCAGGCCACGGCTGCTGCGCCCGGCACCGCCGATCGCGGTCACTTCGCTGGCGCCGCCCATGCTGTGCCCGCCGAAGCCTTGCAGGCGAGCGATGGCCTGCTCCACCGGACCGCCGGGCGCCGCCTGCACGATGACGAAGTTGACCACCAGAATGCACAGCAGCGTCGGGATGATCAGCAACAGACGTCGACTCAGATAACGCCACATGTCACTGGCCCCCCGCGAGTTGGTGCAGGGCACTCATCTGCTGGTTGGTCAGCGGCTTGGCCGAGACCTCCCACCAGGTGTCGAGGCCTTCGCTGTAAATCGGTTGCACCGACGGCCTGCCGAAGCGGTTCTGATACACCGTCGGCGTGCCTTTGGAGTAGTAGTTGGGAATCATGTAATCACCCCATTGCAGCACCCGGTCGAGGGCGCGGGCGTAACGCACCATGGCGTCGCGGGTATTGGCCTGGACGAGGCCGTCGATCAGCCGGTCTACCGCCGGGTCCGCCAGTACCATCGAATTGGAGCTGCCGACTTGTGTGGCGCTCTGCGAGGCATACAGGCTGTACAACTCGCGGCCCGGCGAGACGATCGGATCGCCGCTGCGGGGGAAACTGGTGACGATCATGTCGTAGTCCCGGGCGTTGAGCCGGTTGATGTATTGCGCCGAATCGATGCGCCGCAGATTCAGGGTGATGCCGATCTGCGCCAGGGTGCGTTTGTAGGGCAGCAGCATGCGGTCGAAGCCGCCCTGGCCGTCGAGGAAGGTGAATTCGAATGGCTCTCCGGCGGCGTTTACCAGGCGGTTGTTTTTCGGCGTCCATCCGGCCTCCGCCAGCAGTTTCAGCGCCTGCAACTGCTTGTCGCGGATGTAGCCGCTGCCATCGGTTTTCGGCGCCTGATAGACCCGGTTGAAAACTTCGTCCGGGATCTGTCCGCGCAGCGGCTCGAGGATCGCCAGTTCTCCGGCGTCGGGCAGGGCGGTGGCGGCCATTTCACTCTTCGGCCAGTAGCTGTTCTGGCGCACGTAGAAGCCGCGCATCATCTGCTTGTTGGTCCACTCGAAATCCCACAGCAGGCTCAGCGCCTGACGCACGCGGCGATCCTTGAACAGCGGGTTCTGCAGGTTGAACACAAACCCCTGGGCGCTGGTCGGTTTGTCCGGGGCGAGAATCGCCTGTTGCAGGCGACCGTCGCGCAGGGCCGGGCTGTCGTAACCGACCACGTAGCCGGATGAAGAAAACTCGCGGTTGTAGTCGAACGCCCCGGCCTGCAGCAGTTGTCGGGCGACGTCGGTGTCGCCATAGAAGTTCACGGTCAGGCTGTCGAAGTTGTACATCCCGCGACTGACCGGCAAGTCCTTGCCCCACCAATCCGGATCGCGCTGGAAACCGATGCTGCGCCCCGCATCGACCTTGCTCACCCGGTACGGGCCGCTGCCCAGTGGTGGTTCGAAGCCGCCGCCGTTGGCGAAATCGCGGGTTTTCCACCAGTGCTCGGGCACTGGCCGCAGCGATGCCAGATCCAGCGCCAGAGTGCGGTTGAGGTTGTTCTTGAAGGTGAAGCGAATCTGTCGCGGGCCTTCGATCAGCACGTCCTGCACATCGGCGTATTGCTGGCGATAACTCAGGCTGCCCTTGGTCATCAACAGCTCGAAGGTGTAGCGCACGTCCTCGGCGGTGATCGGTGTGCCGTCGGCGAAACGTGCCTCGGGATTGAGGTTGAAACGCACCCAAAGACCGTCGGTATCGCGCTCCATGGTTTGCGCCACCAGACCATAGACGGTGTAGGGCTCGTCCAGCGAGCGGAACGCCAGCGGCGAATACACCCAGTCGTTGACCTGCACCACGGAAATGCCCTGATCGGCATACGGGGTGATGTAGTTGTACTGACCGATTTCCATTGAGGCGCGGCTGAGCGAGCCTCCCTTCGGGGCGTCGGGATTGACGAAATCGAAGTGCTGGAAACCCGCGGGGTATTTTGGCGCCTCGCCATACACTGTCATCGCGTAGCTGCCGCCGGCCAGCGCGGATGCCGCGTTGCACAGCAGCGCACTGCCGAGCAGCAGGCCGGCCATGTTGCGCATGATTGTCATGAAGTCGTTCCTCTGAGCCGGAAAAACCCGAAGCGGCGGGTGGCCGCTGCGGGATGCGAATTCGCAAGGGGAAGGGGCCGGCCGGAGTCTTGCGCGGCCCCGACCGGGACTCAGAAGTGGTACGTCATGCGCGCAAACAGCGTGCGGCCCAGCGGATCGGTGTAGCGCGGGTCATAGCCGCTCTGGAAGTTGTAGGCCTGGTTGGTGAACGGCGGGTCGCGGTCGAACAGGTTCTTCACTCCCGCATCCACGTCCAGCACCTTGTCGAAGGTGTAGCCGGCCGACAGGTCCCACACCGAGTACGACGCGACCCGTGCGTTGGTCTCGCGGTCGTAGTCGTTGTAGCCGGTGGTGAAGCGGTTGGTCAGTGCCGCGCGGGCCGCGCCGAAGGTCCAGGAACCGGTCAGGTTGTGTTTCCAGCGGGCAATCACACCGTCGCCCTTGAAGTCGCCGACCTTGTCGGTGAACGGGCCCTTGATGGTGCTCTGAAAGTCGTACTCGTCGACATAAGTGCCTTGCAGGCCCAGACCGAACTGACCGTACGGCGTGTTCGGGAAGCGATAGTCCAGCGACACGTCAACGCCGTTGGTTTCGACGATGCCGAGGTTGGCGTTGCCGGTGACGATGTAATTGAGCGTGCCGTCGGCGTTGCGCACGAAGCGGTCGGGGTAGCTGCCGGCCTGATCGAACACGGTGGACTCCGGGAACGGCTGGATCTGGTTGGAGATGTGAATCCACCAGAAGTCCAGTCCCACGGACAGATTGTTGACCGGCTGATAAACGAAGCCCAAGGTCACGTTGCGTGCTTTCTCCGGTGCCAGGTCTTCGTTGCCGCCGATCTGGTTGAGGAACTGCTGACCGCAATCGCGCCCGCCGTTGCCGCCCGGTTGCACCACGCCGCCGGTACACAGCACCGGGTCGTTGTAGTAGCCCTGGGTGTAGGTGATGCTGCGCGGTGAATACAGCTCATACAGCGACGGTGCGCGGAAGCCTTCGCTGTAGGCACCGCGCACCACCAGTTCCTTGAGTGGCTGATAGCGGAACGAATATTTCGGGTTGGTGGTGCTGCCGAAATCGCTGTATTTGTCGTGACGCACGGCGGCGGACAGTTCCAGGCTGTCGAGCACCGGCACGTTGATTTCCGCGTAGGCGGCTTTCACGCTGCGGTCGCCCTCGACGCTGCCGGCCGGGTCGATGCCCAGGCTCTGGATATCACCGGCGAACGACTCGAAGTCCTGATGGAATTTCTCTTTGCGGTATTCGCCGCCCAGTGCCAGACCGGCCGGGCCGGCGCCGAACCAGTCGCCGATCTCGCGGCTGATCCGCCCGTCGAAACCGGCGACCCGACCGACTGCCGTGGAATAGGCACCGTGGTACATGGCTTGGTCGATGTACTGCTGACCGGCACTGGTCTGCGGGCCGAACGGGTTGAGCAGGCCGCTGGCCAGACCACTGATCATCGCCTGATCGCTGACGTAGCCGCTGGTGACGCTGGAGACGATCTTGTTCTGGTTGTACGAGGCGCCGACGTTGTAGTCCCAGCCGCCGACCAGACCGTCGAAGCTCAGCAAAAAGCGCTGGCTGGTGTTCTGGTCTTTCGATTCGCGGGGGCCGGCGGCGGTTTCGCGCCAGTTCACGTCCACCGGTTGCGTCGGGTCGAGGGCGAAACCGGTGGGCGCCGGGGTGATGCCGTTGCCGGGGTAGTAGGGCGAGGACGAATCCAGGCTCAGGCCGGTCAATGGCGCAGGTCCCACGGCGGTGGCGTTGTTATTGCGCGACCAGAAGTATTCGAGGTTGACGTTGTGATCGTCGGCCAGTTTGGCGGTGGTCTTGCCGAAGAACGAAGTCTTCTCTGTCTGCGGCACCAGGTCGATGTATTCGCGGGTGCTGAAGCGGCAGAGGCCGTCACGGGCCACCAGGTTGGGGCCGTTACAATTGCTGTTGGCCAGTGGATTGGTGGCGTTGCCATTCTGGCTGTAGTTGCCGGGGAACGCGGTGCCTGAGGTCTGGTCCAGGCCACGGCCGGGCACGTAGTCGCGGGCGAAGGAGCGGTCGTTGGCGTCGAGGTTCTGCTGCTTGTTGTAGTTGAACACGCCGAGCACGTTGAAGCGGTCCTGCTCCAGGTCGCCGTAGCCCCAACTGGCGCTCATGTCCTTGGTCGCACCGCCGCCGCTGTGGGTCGGGGTTTCACCGCCGAGGGTGAGCTGGCCGTCGGTCATGGATTTTTTGGTGATGAAATTGATCACGCCGCCGATGGCATCGGTGCCGTACAGGGCCGAGGCGCCGTCGCGCAGTACTTCCACGCGCTCGATCGCGGCAAACGGGATCATGTTCAGATCCACCGCGCCGCCGGCCGAGTTGGTGCCCGACAGCGCGTTGTTGGCCAGCCGGCGACCGTTGAGCAGCACCAGCGTCTTGTTCGCGCCGATGCCGCGCATGTCGGCGAACGAGGCGCCGCCGGTGGCCGCGCCGACCGAGCCTGCGCTGTTGTTGATTGACTGGCTGCCGGTGATGCGCTGCACCAGTTCGGCGGTGGTGGTCACGCCCTGTTTACGCAGCTCATCGGCCTTGAGCACGGTGATCGGCACCGCCGTTTCCGCGTCGACCCGACGGATCGCCGAACCGGTCACCTCGACCCGTTGCAGTTGCGTGGTCGGTGCGACCACCGCAGCGGCGGCCGGGACGTTGTTGTCGTCCTCGGCCGCCTGAACCCCGGCGCCCATCCCCATGGCCACCAGGTACAACGGAACGAAACGGTGGCGGGAAATCGTCGCCACCAAGGGTTTGAGCGTGAAGCGTGGAGTGTTCATCAGCATGGTTGTTTCCGACTTTGTTAGACGTTTATCGAAATGGCCTTGTGAGCCCTCTTTGCGCGGAGCACGGTGGTGCCGCGCCGCGAAAACCACTTTCTTCAAGCAAGCCGATCCCCTCCGAAGACGCGCTGCGTTTTTTCGGTCGGCCGATTGCGACGGGATTCAACGAACGGTGCCGGGCGCGTCCCTCACTGCGCGCCCGGCACCGCCGTCAGCGGGTGGTCATCACCGATATTTTGGTGATGCCCGAGCGCTCGATGGACGCCATGGCTTTGGCGACCTGGCCGTAATTCACGGCGGAGTCGGCCTGCAGTTGCACGCGCACTTCGGCATCTTTGGCCTTGACCTCCTTGAGGCTGGCCTCCAGTGACTCCGGCGCCAGCTCGGTCTTGGCCAGGAAGAACTTGCCGTCCTGATCCACGCTGACCACCACCGGATCTTTCTTTTCGGCGGGAGCGACGGCGTCGGTTTTCGGCAGGTTGACCTTGATCGCGTTGGTCATCAGCGGCGCGGTGACGATGAACACCACCAGCAGCACGAGCATCACGTCCACCAGCGGCGTGACGTTCATTTCGCTGAGCACTTCATCGCTGTCTTGAGTGGAAAAGGACATCAGCTGGCCTCCCGCACGGCGGCCGTGGATTTGGCGATAGCCTGGCGGCTGATGGAAAATGCGCTGCGCGAGGCGAGGGCATCGAAGTCGTGGGCGAAGTCATCCATGTCAGCCGAGGCCAGCTTCAGGCGCCGCAGGAAGAAGTTGTAAATCAGCACCGCCGGCACCGCGACGGCAATCCCCACACCGGTGGCGATCAGCGCGTGGCCGATGGGCCCGGCCACGGTTTCCAGGCTGGCCGAACCGCTGGCGCCGATGCTTTGCAGGGCTTCCATGATTCCCCACACGGTACCGAACAGGCCAATGAACGGCGCGGTGCTGCCGATACTTGCGAGAATCGCCTGGCCGTTTTCCAGCGAGCGGCGTTCCTTCTGGATCTGTTGGCGCAGATTGCGTTCCAGTCGGTCGGAACGGTTGATGGTGTGCGCCAGTTGCTGGGTGGTGCGCGGGGATTCTTCCACCAGCAGGGCTTCGAAACCGCTGCTGGCGATTCGCGCGAGCGAGCCCGGATATTGGCTGGCGTGTTCGGCGGCGGTGAGCAAATCCGGCGCGCCCCAGAAGGCTTTGCTGAACTGCCGGTTCTGGGTTTTCTGGCGCAGGTATTGCGCCGACTTGACCAGCAGGATCGCCCAGCTGACCACGGAAAACAGCACCAGCCCCCAGAGCACGCCGGGGACAATCATCGAAGACAAAGAATCGTTCATGGCTACACCTCGCTTGCGTTAATCGGTTGTGAGTTCGGTTGTCGCGCCGTCATTGCGGCAATTTGAAATCGATGGTCTGGGTGGCGAAGCCGTCGATCGGTGTGTCGCCGCGTTTGGCCGGAATGAACTTCCAGGCCTTCACCGCCGTGACCGCTGCGTCATCCAGTTGCGGCTTGCCGCTGGACTTGGTCACCGTCACCGAGCCCGCGCGACCGTTGGCCAGCACCTGAATCCGCAGCACCACGCTGCCTTCCCAGTTGCGCCGCAGGGCCAGCGACGGGTATTCCGGCGGCGGGTTGCCGAGGCTGGCGAGGCCGGAAATCGCCGCCGTCTCTTTCACCGGACCCGGTGCCGCCGCAGGTGCCGGTGGCGCGCTCTGAGTGGCCGGGGTGGCAGGTGCAGTCGGTTGCGCAGGGGCGGGCGGCGCTTTCGGCGGCTCGACCTTTTTCACCGGTTTGGGTTTCTCGACCGGTTTCGGTTTTTCGATCGGCTTGGGTTTCTCCACCGGTTTGGGCGGCGGCTTGACCGCGTCCTCGTCTTCCACCGGTTGTTCCGGCTCGGGCGGGGGCGGTGGTGGGGGCGGTGGCTCCGGTGTCGGCGGGGCCGGAGGTGTCGGGCTGGTCAGCTCGACGGTCATTTCCGGAATTTCCGGTGGCGTGGGCAGCGGCTCGGCCCTGGCCTGCTGGAAAAACCACCAGGCGCCGCCGTGTATCAACGCCGACACCGCCACCAGCAACAGCATCTGCTGTTTGTTCAGGCCGCCGGGCTGCGAAGTGTTGGCCTTATAGACGGGCCGATCCGCCACCGACGCAAGCGCTGCGTTCGGTAATGGCCCCGGCGGTGTTCTGTGCTTTACCGCATCGTTCATTAAAGCTCCCTCGGGTTGATGAAGGGCAATAAGGTGCCGTTCGAACAACACAGCGTTGTTCGAGTGAGTGGTCGCAACTTTCATACAGGTGTGCAGAAGCCGATAGTTGAACTATCTATTGAACAGGGCTTGTGCAGCTTGTTGCTTCAGTAATACCGACTTCGATGGTTCATTGATCCGGTCCGTGGCTGTTCTTTTATAAGTGAGTATGCAATTGAGTGGCGAACATCATTCTTGCCCTCATGATTGATGCAATAGCAACCGCTGTGCCAAAGAGTGACCAATTGTGTAGCGGCTATTTCACGGATGATACCTATGTCGCATTTATATAAGTTTCATTGAGCACGCCGGTTTTCATGGGCGCATAACCTCCCGACGGCCCTGTTTGCAGAGCTTTTTTCGGGGCGAGACAGGCTTGGAGCGGTATCGCGCTGTTCAGCGAGATAGAGCGGCTGTTCTCGTGTCGGCCAGGACGCTTGATGGTGCGTGGCGGACTGATTTGGTGCGGGTCAGTGTTTTAGCGGGTCACAGGTGATGTTCCTTGTTCTTGTCTAAATAAAGTCGGGCTCGGGGTAATGATTGAAAGTGCAGTTTTGGTGCGCTTTGAATATTAATGCCGAGCGGCGAAAGTTGTATCGGTGTGCTGTCCGGAATTTATTGTCGAACAATGTGTTGTTGCATTCATTAATGCAGCGCGCACGCAATGACTTCTTGCGTGCTATTTAAAAAATAAATAGTGCAGGTGTTCAGGTAATAAAAGGAATGCACGGACTGTTCGCAGGACGAACACGGCGCAGGTACAGGGGTACGGAGGGAAAAGTGTGGCGCAGCAGATGAAGATTCACGCGGTGAACTCCTTGTTGCCAGCTCGGATACGCGAACTTTTGGTTCGGTATCGCACCTTACAAGAACGCGGGTAGCGTTCACTGATTGCTCTTGGTGCGGGATGGGCACCGCCAGCGCTGTTTTGCGAGATCAGGGATTCGCAAGTTGCGGTTGAATGCGCAATCCGTGCCAAATTCGATACAACGGCTATAAATAGGCTTGGAGAGGATGTCTTTCGAGATGGAGGAGGGGGTATGTATCAGCTCTACGGACATCGCAATTCAGGAGCGGCGGCCATCGAGGCAGCGCTCGAACTGTGCCAGGTCGCTTACCGGTTCATTGATGTCGAAGCCAGCGCGGAAGCCGCACAGGAGCTGGCCAGGCTCAATCCGCTCAAGCAGATCCCGACCCTGCAATTGCCCGATGGCAGCGCGCTCACCGAAAGCGCGGCGATCCTGATCCATCTCGGGTTGAGTTTTCCAAAGTCCGGTTTGCTGCCGGCCAACGCCGCCGATCGTGATCAGGCGATTCGCGGTCTGGTGTACATCGTCAGCAATTGCTACGGGGCCATCGGCGTCATCGACTACCCCGAGCGCTGGCTGGTGATGCCGGACGAAGCGTCACGGCAGAACCTGATGACAGGCGCCCGGGAGCGATTGCACTGGATGTGGGAAGTGTTTGCCGACCAGTTTTCCGCCGAGTTGTATCTGGACGACGAAACACCGGGCGCGCTGGATGTGTTGGCGGCAGTGGTGACGCGCTGGGCCGGCACCCGCGAACACCTGCGCCACGCCCGGCCGGGGTTTTATGCGTGGCTGCAACGCATCGACCGGCACCCGGTGCTGGCGCCGGTCTTTGCAAGGCACTGGCCCGGTTGATCATTCCCCGCGAATGTACTGCTCCAGCTGTTTGATCAGCTCGGCCTGTTCGGCAATCGCTTCCTTGACCAGGTCGCCGATCGACAGCAGGCCCAGCAGTTTGCCGTTCTCCACCACCGGCAAGTGACGCAGGCGTTTGTCGGACATGATGCTCAGGCAGGTGTCGACCGTCTGGTGGGTGTCCACCGTGATCACGTTCGCCACCATGATGTCGCGTACCGGGGTGCCGACTGACGAGCGCCCGTGCAGCACCAGTTTGCGTGCGTAATCGCGCTCGCTGATGATGCCCACCACTTTTTCGTCCTCCACCACGAGCAAGGCGCCGACGTTTTTTTCGGCCATCTTCATCAGCGCTTCGAGCACCATGTGATCGGGCTTGATCTGGTGCACTTCCTGATTTTTCTGATCTTTGAGCTTGAGCAGCTGGGCGACGGTTTTCATGGCGGTTACTCAGGTGTTGTCGTTGTTCTCCAAGCATCGTAGACCGAGGCGCGCAGAGCAAGGCCGCAAAACGGCAGATAACACGCAAAAAACGTCATTTGCCGGGTTTTTTCATGACATGGCCTTTGTCACCGGATGCGGCAATGCCGCGTAGAATGCCTGTCTGAATCAATTCTTGAGGTCGCAGTGGTGGATTTACAGCAGGGCTTCGTCCTGACCCGGCATTGGCGCGACACCCCGGCCGGCACCGAAGTCGAGTTCTGGCTGGCAACCGACGCCGGTCCGCGCCGCGTGCGCCTGCCGCATCAGCCGTCGGTGGCGTTCATCCCGGCGGCGCAGCGCGAGCAGGCCGAGCGGGTGCTGGCGGACGAAAAGAACGTCGAACTGCGCCCCCTGGCCCTGCAGGATTTCGAACATCGACCGGTGCTCGGGCTGTATTGCCAGCAACACGGTCAGTTGATGCGTCTGGAAACGGCGCTCAACCGTCACAGTGTCGATGTCTTCGAAGCCGATGTGCGACCGCCCGAGCGCTACCTGATGGAGCGTTTCATCACGGCGCCGGTGTGGTTCAGCGGCACGCCCGATGCCGGCGGTTTGCTGCTCGACGCCCACCTCAAGCCTTCACACGACTATCGTCCGCTACTGCGACTGGTTTCGCTGGACATCGAAACCACCGAGCAGGGCGAGTTGTATTCCATCGCGCTGGAAGGCTGCGGCGAGCGCCAGGTGTACATGCTCGGCGCGCCGAACGGCGATGACAGCATCGTCGACTTCGACCTCGAGTACTGCGAATCGCGCACCCAGATTCTGAAGAAACTCAACGACTGGTTCGCCCGCCACGACCCCGACGCGATCATCGGCTGGAACCTCGTGCAGTTCGACCTGCGCATCCTTCACGAACACGCCCGACGCCTCGGTGTGCCGCTCAAGCTCGGGCGCGATGGTGAGGAAATGCAGTGGCGCGAACACGGCAGCCGCAATCATTACTTCGCGGCAGCGGCGGGGCGGTGGATCATCGATGGCATCGAATCCCTGCGTTCGGCGACCTGGAGTTTCCCTTCGTTCAGCCTGGAAAACGTCGCCCGGACCCTGCTCGGCGAGGGCAAGTCCATCGACAACCCGTACCAGCGCATGGACGAGATCAACCGCATGTTCGCCGAGGACAAACCGGCGCTGGCCAAGTACAACCTCAAGGACTGCGAACTGGTCACGCGGATCTTTGCCAAGACCGAGCTGCTGAAGTTTTTGCTCGAGCGCGCGAGCGTCACCGGTCTGCCGGCGGATCGCAGCGGCGGTTCGGTGGCGGCGTTCACTCATTTGTACATGCCGTTGATGCATCGCCAGGGCTTTGTGGCGCCGAACCTTGGCACCAATCCGCCGCAGGCCAGTCCCGGCGGGTTTGTCATGGACTCACAGCCGGGTCTGTACGAATCGGTACTGGTGCTCGACTACAAGAGCCTTTATCCGTCGATCATCCGCACCTTCCTGATCGACCCGGTGGGGTTGATCGAAGGTTTGCAGCATCCGGATGACGCCGATTCGGTGCCGGGTTTTCGCGGCGCGCGTTTCTCGCGCACCCGGCATTGCCTGCCGTCCATCGTCGCCCGTGTCGCCGAGGGCCGCGAGACCGCCAAGCGCGAACACAATGCGCCGCTGTCCCAGGCGCTGAAGATCATCATGAACGCCTTTTACGGCGTGCTCGGCTCCAGCGGTTGCCGGTTTTTCGATACGCGGCTGGCGTCATCGATCACTCTGCGCGGCCACGAAATCATGCTGCGTACCCGGCAATTGATTGAGGCTCAGGGGCATGCGGTGATTTATGGCGACACCGACTCGACCTTTGTCTGGCTGCGTCGTCCGCACGGTCAGGAAGAAGCAGCGACCATCGGCCGGGCGCTGGTGCAGCACGTCAACGACTGGTGGCGCGAGCATGTGCGTGAGCAGTACGGGCTGGAAAGCGCCCTCGAATTGCAGTTCGAAACCCACTACAAACGCTTTTTGATGCCGACCATTCGCGGCGCCGAGGAGGGCAGCAAGAAACGTTATGCCGGTCTGGTGACCCGTGCCGACGGTAGCGAAGAAATGGTCTACAAAGGCCTGGAAACCGTGCGCACCGACTGGTCGCTGCTGGCCCGGCAGTTTCAGCAGGAACTGTACGAGCGGATCTTCCAGCGAAAGCCGTATCAGGATTACGTGCGCGATTACGTGCACAAGACGTTGGCCGGCGAGTTCGACGAGCGACTGGTCTACCGCAAGCGCCTGCGTCGCACCCTCGACGACTACGAACGCAACGTGCCGCCGCATGTGCGCGCCGCACGGCTGGCGGACGACTACAACGCGCAGCACGGTCGCCCGCGGCAATACCAGAATGGCGGCTGGATCAGCTACGTCATCACCCTGGCCGGCCCTGAGCCGCTGGAAGTGCGCCGCGCGGCCATCGACTACGACCACTACATCACCCGCCAGCTGCAACCGGTGGCGGATGCGATCCTGCCGTTTGTCGACGACGATTTCTCAACCCTGATCGGGGGGCAACTGGGCCTGTTTTGAGTCCAGCAGTTGCAGGGTCCATTCGTCCTGGATGCCGTGGAAGTAACGCTCCAGCGCCTGATGCCAGAGACTGTCGTCGTCGGCGAACTGGGCGAACAGGGTCATTGATGAGTGGAATTTCAGGTCATCCGGGTGGCCGAAAATCTCGGCAATCGAACGCTGCTGCACATTCAGTACAAGCTGTGCGCAAGTGCGCAGCCGGGCGCCGAGCAGCTCATGGGCCAGATAGGCCCGGGCTTCTCCGGCGGAGCCGATAGCAAAGCGCCGGGACATCTCGCTGCCCCCGAGTCCGGCGAACTGCGGAAACACAAACCACATCCAGTGGCTGCGCTTGCGGCCCTCGCTAAGTTCGCACTGGACCCGTTCGAACACCGGGTCCTGGGCGAGCACGAAGCGTTGCAGGTTGAATGGATCGTCCTGATCAGTGCTTCTCATGGCGAAGCCCTCTGTCAGTCGGCGCTGGCTCAGACCATGGCCAGCCGCTGCTTGCGTTGTGGCGCGTGAAACGCCTGGTCCAGCGCCGCCAGATCCCCGGCATCGAGTTGCAGCTGCGCCGCTTGTGCATTGAGCTGCACGTGTTCCGGGCGCACGGCCTTGGGAATCGCAATTACCCCATCCTGACGCAGAATCCACGCCAGCGAAACCTGTGCCGGGGTCACGCCGTGACGAGCGGCAATCTGTTTCAGCACCGGCTCGGCCAGCATCGCGCCGCCCTGGCCTATCGGGCAGTACGCCATCAGCGGCATGCGCTGTTGCTGGCACCACGGCAGCAGGTCGAATTCGATGCCGCGCTCTTCCAGGTTGTACAGCACCTGATTGGTCGCACAGGCCGATGAAGACAGTTCTTCGAGATCGTCGACATCGAAATTCGACACGCCCCAGCGACCGATCTTGCCGTCCTCGCGCAGGCGCTCGAAGGCCTCGACGGTTTCTTCCAGCGGATACTGGCCGCGCCAATGCAGCAGATAGAGATCGATGTAATCGGTGTCGAGCCGGCGCAGACTGCGCTCGCAAGCCTGGGGGATGCCCTTGCGGCTGGCGTTGTGCGGGTAGACCTTGCTGACCAGAAATACTTGATCGCGCAGGCCGGCGATGGCTTCGCCGACCACGCTTTCGGCACCGCCCTCGGCGTACATTTCGGCGGTGTCGATCAGGGTCATGCCCAACTCTATGCCGCTGCGCAGGGCCGCCACTTCACGCTTGTGCGCCGAGCGGTCTTCGCCCATGCGCCAGGTGCCCTGGCCAATCACCGGAACCTGCACGCCAGCCAGTTCGAGAGTACGCATTCAAACCTCCTTTCTGAAACGGTCGATACCTTGAGTGGGCAGCAGGATAGTCCATGGGTTCCGTCCGGCTCCAGAAAGGAGGCGAGGGTGCTACTTCGCGGAAAACTTCAACACCACGCTCTGCGTGTAGGTCTGTCCCGGATCCAGCCGGGTGCTCGGGAAGTTCGGCTGGTTCGGCGAGTCTGGATAGTGCTGGGTCTCCAGGGTGAACGCGCCCCAATGCGGATAGACCTTGCCACCCTTGCCCTTGACCGTGCCGTCGAGGAAGTTGCTGGTGTAGAACTGCACGCCCGGTTCGTTGGTGAACAGTTGCAAGTGGCGACCGGATTGCGGGTCGCTGACTTCGGCGGCGAGTTTGCTGACGTCACCCTTGGTGTCCAGCGCCCAGTTGAAGTCGAAGCCACCGTGTTGCGGTTCGGCGAATTTCAGTTGCGGGTGATCGGCCTTGATGTGCTGGCCGATGGCGGTCGGTTGGGTGAAGTCCATCGGCGTGCCGGCCACGGGCGCCAGTTCACCGGTCGGGATCAGTTTGGCGGTGACCGGGGTGTAATGGCTGGCGTGCAGGGTGGCGACTTGCTTGAGGATGTCGCCATTGCCGGCACCGGCAAGGTTGAAGTAGCTGTGGTTGGTCAGGTTGAGCACCGTCGGTTTGTCGGTGCTGGCCTTGTAGTCGATGCGCAGTTCGTTGCTGTCGGTGAGGCGGTAGGTCACTTCGGTGGTGAGGTTGCCAGGGAAACCCATTTCGCCATCCGCCGACAGGTAGGTCAGGGTCACACCGACCGAATCCTTGTCCTTGGTTTCCGTCGCCTTCCAGACCTTCTTGTCGAAGCCCTGCGTGCCGCCGTGCAAGGCATTGGTCTTGTCGTTCTGCGGCACTTGATAGCGTTTGCCGTCGAGTTCGAAGGCGCCATCGGCCAGGCGATTGCCGAAGCGGCCGATGGTCGCGCCGAAGTACGCGGTGCCTTTCTGGTAACCCTGCACATCGTCGAAACCGAGGACGATGTCGTCGAGCTTGCCGTGTTTGTCCGGCACCTGCAGCGCCTGCAAGGTCGCGCCGTAGGTGATGACCGTGGCCTGCATGCCGTGGCTGTTGCGCAGGATGTATTGCTCGACGGGCGTGCCGTCATTGGTTTTGCCGAAGGCTTTGTGTTCGCTGGACAGGCCGGCGGCCTGGGCGGAGAGGGTGGCGATCATCAGGGACAGTCCGAGGCCGCAGAGTGAGTGTCGGGATTGAAGCATGGGTTGACCTTCCTTTTTGTTGTTGTTTTGAAAATCGATAAATAGTCATGCTAATTAATGGGTGAATTGGAATTTATAGCGGATTAAACGGTTAATGCAAAAATAAAGTCGGACTAAATTGATTGAGTCAACGGTGCCGAAGGTCGGGAATACACGCCGGCACTGCACTTTTGCGAAATCCCCGGCTCTATCCATGGCCAGGGTGCGGTGACTTCCGCCGCACAGGAACGTGTCCGTCAAAGAATTCATGCCGAGAGTTTTGCACCCCATCGCTGCATTCATTCATCGCCCGTGCCTGCTGCTGGCCTGCTTGTCGACGCTGCTGCTCGGTGGTTGCAGTCATCAGGACGGCAACAATTTCATCAGCCAGATGCGCGAGGGCAGGCCTCAGGAGTTTCTTCAGACCAGCGTCGACCGCATGGCCACGCTGGCGATGCGCGACAACCTCGACAGCCTCTATCGCTTGATGGGCAAGTTGTACCTGCGCAACCCGGACGAACTGCGCAAATCCGGTTTCCTCGACATTCGCACGGCGGTCAAGCAGGTGCGGTTGGCCATCGAGCAGCAGCAACCACTGCCGACCCTTGGCGGCAAAAAAGACCTGGCCGCGCTGAGCTATGCGATGAGCCCGGAGTTCCTCGGTGACCGGGTAGGCGCCTTCATCTATGCCATCGGCAGCATGCTGGTCACGGCCCACGGCAACCGCATCGAGTTCTACATGACCGATGCGATCAACCCGACGTTCGTCAACAACGCCGCGCGCAACATCGAGAAAGCCACGTGGATCCTCGCCCAGCGGCAGAACAAGGAAGGCCAGCCGCTGCTGTTCTCCAACGAAATTTCAGAAGAGGGCAGCAACCTGAGCTTCGCCACCGAGTTCGGCAAAGTCGTGGCGCGCCTCGATCTGCTGACCCAGATGCTCGACGAGCGCTACCGGCGAATCGGTTTGAATTACGCCCAGAGCCTGCTGTTTTTGAATTTTCTACCGGTGCAGTGAAATGGAATAACGATAGATCGGATCGATATAGGAGGTTATAAGAAAAATCGCTATGCTGCGGGCCAGATTTTTCCTGTCGTCTTCTGGATGTCTTAATGGAATTGGCAAATTTCGGTCTGGTGATTGCCGGGCTGGTGGTGGGGTTCATCGTCGGCATGACCGGTGTCGGCGGCGGTTCGTTGATGACGCCGATCCTGCTGTGGTTCGGCATCAATCCGGCCACAGCGGTGGGCACTGACCTGCTGTACGCCGCCATCACCAAATCCAGCGGCGTGCTGGTGCACAGGAAAAACAAGAACATCGATTGGGCCATCACCGGCTGGCTGACCCTGGGCAGTGTCCCGGCGGTGGCGATGACGTTGTGGTTCCTCAGTACCCTGCACACCGCGCCGGATGCGATGAACGCCATCATCAAGCAGGCGCTGGGCTTCGTGCTGTTCGCCACGGCGCTGGCGATTCTGTTCAAGAAACGCCTGCTGGAATTCGCCCACAAACGTGCCGGCGGCAACTACAACCCCAGCGGCACGCGCCTGAACATCATGACCGTGATCACCGGTCTGATCCTCGGCACCATGGTCGCCCTGACCTCCATCGGCGCCGGCGCCCTCGGCACCGTCGCGCTGTTCATCCTCTATCCGCTGCTGCCGACCCGCCGCCTGGTCGGCACCGAAATCGCCCACGCCGTACCGCTGACCCTGGTCGCCGGCCTCGGCCACGCCAGCATGGGCAACATGGACTGGGGCGTGCTGGGCTTCCTGCTGATGGGGTCGTTGCCGGGCATCTGGCTCGGTAGCCACCTGACCGGTCGGGTCTCCGATGAACTGCTGCGTCCGTGCCTGGCGACGATGCTGGTGTTGATCGGTTACAAACTGGCGTTCTGATCGGCAGGCAGACATGAGCGAAACAACATTCCATTGCAATGGCCGCCTCGCCATCACGGTCGAGCCCCGGGAAATGCGCATGAGTCACTGGCTCTACGCGCCACTCGTCGTCGATCAGCAGCGCAATCGGACGCTGCTGGACTTGAGCGCAAGCCAGTGGGATCTGATCTCCAGTGAAGAAACAGCCGACGGCATCGACCTGTTGCTGCGCAAGTATCCGGGCGACATGCCTGCGGTGACCTTGAGCGTCAACCTCGCTGACGGAGCGCTGCGGCTTGAAGGCCGACGTGTCGATTCGTCCGGGCTGGAAGCGGCGCTGGATTCGGTACTGCGCCAGGCGAGTATTTCTGGCTGAATCGTCATCCCGATACGGTCATAAAAGGTAATCAAATGCGCGACATGATCGAGCGCATGCGGTTGCGCAAAATCGTTGCTGACCTACGCTTTGAACAAGGCGAAACATATTTGCCGGGCAACCCCGGAACAATCGCCACGATGCGCAATCATTAGAGCGTGGATATCAAAAGGAGATGCGCATGCTCATCAGGTCATTGACCCTGACACTCTTGCTGGCGATTGCCGGCCCCTTGTTCGCCGGGGACAACGATTCCCCTCTGGATGTCGACAAAGGAAACTACCGCCCCTTGATCGTCATCGCCAGCAGTACGGTCGACCCGGTCTGGGTGAGCCTGAAAAAGTCCCTTGAGGATCCGGCCAACAAGCAGGGGATCGCTGACCGCAAGCTCAAGGTCTACACCATCCTCAATATGGCCGGACAGCTTGACGGCAAGGATCTTGGTCAACAGGACACCATGGCGTTGCTGCGCTCGCTGAAGCTGGGTGCCGGGGCCTATCCGAAAGTCTTTCTGATGGGCAAGGACGGGGAAACCAAACTGTCGGCCGCCGGGGACGAGGCAAAGTCGGTGGACCTGAAGAAAGTCTTCGACACCATCGATGCATTGCCGGCCGCCGAGAAGGAACTGGTCGCCGCGCCTCCACCTCCAGCGGCCGCCGAGGCGGCACCGGCCAAGGGAACGAAGAACGGCAAACCGGCAAAACCTGCGAAACCCGCCAAGCCGCCGGAAATGCCGGATGATTGAGAGCGTGGTTCGGGTGACCTGAACACAAAATGGCGAACGGATTTTACCGTTCGCCATTTTTATTGCCCGCGTGTCACAAGTTGTAGTGATACCCGCCTTATGAAAATAGTTGCCGCATATTCCGAGTGGAATGAGTTGCGCAACACCCTTCAAATCCATCGGATTTTTCCTGCAACGCGCGTCGGCGCTGGTGATCTGGTGCTCCGAGACCCATGTCGATAACCTTTCCGGGCCGCTGCAAAATCAGCGGTCGGATGTGGAAGTCCGGTGAATCCTGAAAGCGCATGTGCGCCTGTAAACACTTGTTGGCGCCTTATATGCCAACATTGTTTGTTTATGGCAGCTATGCGCAGGAGCACTCTAGAGTGCACCGGGTTTTTCTCGGGGTCCCGGACTTCCACACCTGCGCAAAGCTGCCACCCTCTTGTGGAAGGGAGCTCGGCAGTTTTTTCTCTAACTGCACGAGATCTTCACGCATGAACAAATTTGATTCGAACGCAGCCGAAACCTCCGCGAACCCAGATTCCCCCGAACACATCGCCAACCCCAAACCCCGCTACATTCCCATCACCGGCATCGACTGCCAGATTCCCTGCCTTCTGATCGATCGCGAAGCCCCGGTAGACGTACTCCACGGCACCGCCGCCTACCGCTTGCGCAGCGTGACTCAACTGCTGGAAACCCTTTCCCTCAGCGACGGCACCGGCCATGACGCATTACTGCTGCAGGATTTCGCCCGAGTGCTGGCAATCCCTCTGCGCGACAGCTGCGACCTGATGGATGTACTGGGCTGGAAGCTACAGGCGTAGTTTTCAAACCCTCAAACAAAAACGGGCGACCTTCTCAGGCCGCCCGTTTTTTATGGCGTGATTACCGGGTCAACTCCCCCAGAATCCTGTGCGCAATCTTCACCCGCTCTCCATTCGGGTAGTTGCGGTTCGCCAGAATCACGATCCCGACGTTCTTCGACGGCACGAACGCGACATACGCGCCGTAGCCAGCGGTGGAGCCGGTCTTGTTCAGCAGCACGTTCGCCGGTTCCGGCTGTGGCGGAGTGAGCCATTTGACCTTGTGCGGTTCCATGGCCATCGGCGTGGAGTTGCCGTCCAGCAGGCGGGCCAGGCTGATCGGGTAGGCGTAGCGTTCCCAGCCCAGTCCCTGGGTCATGTCGCCGACGGTGTAGTAGCCGGTGTGGGTGAGGGCGATGGCTTTTTGCAGCGGTGTTTCAAGTTTGGCGCTGTCGAGGTTGGCCTGGACGAATTGCAGCAGATCTGAAGTGCTGGTTTTCACGCCATAGGCTTCGGAGTCGAGGGCGCCGGGGCTGACTCGAATCGGTTTGTTGTTCTTGTCATAGCCTTGGGCATACAGATTTTGCTCAGACGCGGGCACCGACAGGAAGGTGTGCTTGAGCCCGAGTTTCGGCAGCAGGGTTTCGGTCATGACCTGATCGAACGGCTGGCCGAGGCTTTTTGCTGCCAGATAACCGAACAGGCCGATGCTCGGGTTGGAATACAGGCGCTGGCTGCCGGCCGGATAAGTCGGTTTCCACTGTTGGTAATAGCCGAGCATCTTGTCGGAAGAATCCGCGGCATCCGGAAATTGCAGCGGCAGGCCGCCGGCGCTGTAGGTGCCCAGTTGCAGCAGGCTGATCTGGTCGAAGGCACTGCCTTTCAGCTCGGGCCAGTGCTGACTGGCCTTGTCGGAAAACGCCAGTTTGCCGCTGGCCTGGGCGTAGGCGCCGAGGGTCGCGGTGAAGGTTTTGCTCACCGAGCCGATTTCGAACAGGGTGTTTTCATTCACCGCTTGCCCGGTGCTCTTGTCGGCGACCCCGTAGTTAAAGTAATGCTCCTTGCCATCGACGGTCACGGCCACGGCCAGCCCCGCGATGTCCTGTTGCTGCATGACCGGTGTCACAGTGGCCTTGACCAGCGCCTGCAACTGATCGTCGGTTTGCGGGGCGGCCAGGCAAGTGGCGGCGCTGAAGAAAAGTCCGAAAGCGCTGAAAGACTTGAGTTTGTTCAGGTTGATCGAAGACATGCTTGAACCACTCTCCATGAGTGTTGATGGTGTTATCCCGCTACACTGCGAGCGTTTTTTCATCGGGTTGCTGATCAGCGCCGCAAATCTAGGCAGTCCCGCGTCTTTCGACAAACGATGAAATCTCGGACGAGCCATTAGAAAAATTTGGGATTGGGTATGATTCGACCTCAATTGCCGCTGAATGCATTACGCGCTTTCGAAGCTTCTGCGCGTCATTTGAGCTTCACTCGCGCCGCCGTGGAGTTGTGCGTGACCCAGGCCGCCGTCAGCCATCAGGTCAAAAGCCTGGAGGCGCAACTCGGCGTGATCCTGTTCAAACGCCTGCCCCGTGGGCTGATGCTGACCGGCGAGGGCGAAACCCTGCTGCCGGTGCTGACCACGTCGTTCGATCATATCGCGCAGATGCTCGAGCGTCTGGCGGGCGGGCAATATCGGGAAATGCTCACGGTCGGCGCGGTGGGTACTTTCGCCGTGGGTTGGTTGTTGCCGAGGCTGGCGGACTTCCAGGCGAAACATCCGCTCATAGATTTGCGACTGTCGACCAACAACAATCGGGTGGACGTCGCCGCTGAAGGGCTGGATTACGCGATCCGGTTTGGCGCCGGGGCGTGGCACGGTATCGAGGCGACCCGTTTGCTTGAGGCCCCGTTGTCGGTGTTATGCGTCCCGGAAATTGCCCGGCAATTGCACACGCCGGGTGATCTTTTGCAGCAGCGTTTGCTGCGTTCCTATCGCACCGATGAGTGGCCGGACTGGTTTTACGCGGCCGGTCTGGCGACCCATGCCGCGCCGCCCCAGAGCATCGTGTTCGACTCGTCGCTGGCGATGATGGAAGCGGCGTTGCAGGGCGGCGGGGTAGCACTGGCGCCGCCATTAATGTTTGCACGACAACTGGCGGCGGACCTGATCCGCCAACCCTTTGCCAT
Source organism: Pseudomonas sp. stari2 (assembly GCF_040760005.1). Classification (NCBI taxonomy): domain Bacteria; kingdom Pseudomonadati; phylum Pseudomonadota; class Gammaproteobacteria; order Pseudomonadales; family Pseudomonadaceae; genus Pseudomonas; species Pseudomonas sp. Stari2. The sequence continues at coordinate 4,339,999 of NZ_CP099760.1, read as the reverse complement.
CGAAATCACCACCGGCAGCTACTGGCTGACGCGCTTGCAGTCACGGCCGGAGACGTCGGCGATGGCGGCGTTCAGGCACTGGTTGCTGGAGGCCGCGCAGGCTTAGCGCACCAGGCACGGCCGCTTGTTATCGAACGTCCAGCCCGGAATCAGAAACTGCATCGCCACGCTGTCATCCCGTGCGCCCAGCCCCATGCCTTTATAGAGTTCGTGGGCCTTGGACACCTGGTCCATGTCCAGCTCCACCCCCAGCCCCGGTTTCTTCGGCACCTGCACGCAGCCGTCGACGATTTGCAGCGGTGCCTTGGTCAGACGCTGGCCGTCCTGCCAGATCCAGTGGGTGTCGATGGCAGTGATGTCGCCCGGCGCCGCGGCCGCGACGTGGGTGAACATCGCCAGGGAAATGTCGAAGTGATTGTTGGAGTGCGAACCCCACGTCAGGCCCCATTCGTGGCACATCTGCGCCACCCGCACCGAGCCCTGCATGGTCCAGAAATGCGGGTCGGCCAGCGGGATGTCTACCGACTGCAACTGGATTGCGTGGCCCATTTCGCGCCAGTCGGTGGCGATCATGTTGGTGGCGGTTTTCAGGCCGGTGGCGCGACGGAATTCAGCCATCACTTCACGTCCTGAATAACCGTTTTCCGCACCGCACGGGTCTTCGGCGTAGGCCAGCACATGATGCTGGTCGCGGCACAGACGGATCGCTTCTTTCAGTGACCACGCGCCGTTCGGATCGAGGGTGATGCGGGCGTCGGGGAAGCGCTCGGCCAGTGCCGTCACCGCTTCGATTTCGGCATCGCCGCTGAGCACGCCACCCTTGAGCTTGAAGTCCTTGAAGCCGTAACGCGCATGGGCCGCCTCCGCCAGACGCACCACGGCGTCGGCAGTCATGGCTTTTTCGTGACGCACGCGGAACCAGTCGTTGTCGGCATCCGGTTCGCTGCGGTAGGCGAGGTCGGTTTCCCGGCGATCGCCCACGTAGAACAGATAACCGAGCATCTTCACTTCGTCGCGTTGCTGGCCTTCGCCGAGCAATGCGGCCACCGGCACGTCGAGGTGCTGGCCGAGCAGGTCGAGCAGGGCGGCTTCCAGCCCGGTGACCGCGTGAATGGTGATGCGCAGGTCGAACGTCTGCAGGCCACGGCCGCCGGCGTCGCGGTCGGCGAAAGTCTGGCGCACCTGATTGAGGATCTTCTGATACGTGCCGATCGGGCTGCCGACCACCAGGCTGCGGGCGTCTTCAAGGGTCTGGCGGATACGCTCGCCGCCGGGTACTTCACCGACGCCGGTGTGGCCGGCGTTGTCCTTGAGAATGACGATGTTGCGGGTGAAAAACGGCCCGTGGGCGCCGCTCAGGTTGAGCAGCATACCGTCGTGGCCGGCCACCGGGATGACTTGCATCTCGGTGATGATCGGGGCTTTGGCGATGTCGTGTGCGGTCATTTGGCGTTGTCCTTTCAAGCGTGTTTCGGCGCGGCATCGGCCACGGCGATATCAGGTGCGGATTTGGGTGTCATGCGGGCGGCGAACACGATGATCGCGGCGATGATCGAGGTCGCGGCCAGACCATAGAGGCCGCCCTGGATCGAACCGGTGTGTTGTTCCAGCAGGCCGAAAGTGGTGGGGGCGACGAAGCCGCCGAGGTTGCCCACCGAGTTGATCAGCGCGATCACGGCAGCGGCGATCCGCGCATCGAGATAGGCCTGCGGAATCGGCCAGAACAGCGATGAAGCAGATTTGAAACCCAGTGCGGCAAAGCAGATCGCGACGAAGGCAAAAATCGGCCCGCCGGTGGTGGACATGAACATCCCCGCAGCGGCGATCAGCAATGCGGTGGCCACCCACGCCTGCTGGTGTTTCCATTTGGCCGAGAACGAGGCGAACGCATACATGCCGATGATCGACAGCAGCCATGGAATCGAGTTGAACAGGCCAACCTGGAAGTCGCTCATCTCGCCCATCTTCTTGATGATGCTCGGCAGCCAGAAGGTCGCGGCATAGATGGTCAATTGAATGAAGAAGTAGATCAGGCAGAACAGAATGATCTGGCGGTCCTTGAGCAGTTTGCCCAGCGACGGCCGGATCGGGGTCGTGGCTTCGCGGGCCTTCTGTTCGTCGTCGATGGCTTTGACCAGCGCATCCTGCTCGGCGTGGGTCAGCCACTTGGCGTCGTGGGGTTTGGCGTCGAGCCAGAACCAGACGAACACGCAGAGGCCGACCGAGAACATCCCTTCAATGAAATACATCCACTGCCAGCCGTGCAGGCCCAGACCTTCGATCTGCAACAGCAGGCCGGACAACGGGCCGGAAATCAGCGAGGCCACCGCCGAACCACTCAAGAAAATCGCAATCGCCTTGCCGCGCTCGGCCCCCGGCAACCAGCGGGTGAAGTAGTAGATCACCCCGGGAAAGAACCCGGCCTCGGCCACACCGAGCAAGAAGCGCAGGATGTAGAAGTGGGTTTCGTTCTGGATGAACGCCATGCCGGCGGCCACCAGTCCCCAGGTGAGCATGATGCGGGTCAGCCAGATTCGCGCGCCGACCTTTTGCAGCAGCATGTTGGAGGGGACTTCGAACAGCGCGTAACCGATGAAGAACAGACCGGCACCGAACCCATAGGCAGCGGCGCCGATGCCGAGATCATGTTCCATGTGGGTGCGGACGAAGCCGATGTTCACCCGGTCAATGTAATTGACGATGAACATGATGACGAACAGCGGCAGGACGTGGCGTTTGACTTTGGCAATGGCGGAGGACAGCACCGAATCGGTGCCCTCGTTCATCCCGGCAATGGATGATTTCACTTGGTTTTCTCCCACTCGTTATTTTTATGCGGGGTGTGATTGGCTGCTGCGTTGTTGATAGACATCATACAACTAGATTTTTTTGTCCTACAAGCGGGAACGCTCAATCAAATTTATCTACGGCGAAGGGCTTTTATGCTTTCCTGGATTTAAAGTGCCGTATTTGTTGGGTTTTAAAGGATTGTGACGGGCTGCGGTGCAGAATGCCAAGCCAGCGAATGTGCAGTGCTGGCGTGAAACTAGTTAATGGTTTTTAGCGAAAATCACTTGTTGTCATACAAGTAGAGCGCCTGAAATCATAGGAGCTCATACAAGTCATCGCCTGCAGTGCTACGATCGGCTTGCCCCGATCACCGGAACCGACCATGCAAGAAGACCTCGACGCCCCCGCCCGTAAACGCGCGCACAACCTGGCCCATGACCTGGTGGAAAAACTCACCCAGAGCATCCTGCTCGGCCAGATGTTGCCCGGTGACAAGTTGCCGTCGGAGAACTCGATCGTTCAGGAGCACGGCGTCAGCCGCACCGTAGTGCGTGAGGCGATTTCCAAATTGCAGGCGTCGGGGTTGGTGGAGACGCGGCACGGCATCGGCACCTTTGTGATCGAGCGCGTGCCGGAGCAGGGGTTGCGGCTGAATGTCGACACCGCGCTGGGCGTGCGCAGCATTCTCGAATTGCGCATGGGGCTGGAGACGCAAGCAGCAGCACTGGCCGCGCAGCGTCGTTCCGAACAGCAACTGATGCAGATGCGTCAGGCGCTGGACGACTACCAGCGTCTATTGGCCAACAACGACAGTTGCGTCGAGGCCGACCGGCGCTTTCACCTGCTGATTGCCGAAGCCACCGGCAATGTCTGTTTCACCGAAATCATGCAGCAGTTGGGCAGCGCGATGATCCCGCGCACTCGAGTCAATGCGGCCGAGCGCGGGGCGGTGGATTTGAGCAAGCTCGGGCAACTGGCGAATCTCGAACATGAAGCGATTTTCAACGCGATCAAACGCCAGGATCCGGAAGCGGCCCGGGCAGCGATGTGGCTGCACCTGAGCAACAGCCGCGACCGGTTTTCGGCGGGCGGTGCCTGACGCTGCGACTCAAGTCTCGATGGCCCGGACCACCGCCGGCCGTTCCAGATTCAACGCCAGCACGCTAATCAACACCACCGCCGAACCCACCAGCACCAGCTGCGTCGGGCGTTCGCCCAGGCCCACGGAAGCGATCCCCATTGCGGTCGGCGGAATCAGGTACAGCGTCATCGTCGCCCGGCTCAGGTCCACATGCTTGAGCACGAACGCCCACGCCAGATAGGCGAGGGCGCTGGGAAACACCCCCAGAGCGAGCACCGCCCATTGCACTCGCAGCGGCGCACTGGCCACGCTGTCGGCCAGCTCCGGCAAGTAAATCAACAACAGCAGCGTGCCGGACCACACCGTGTAGCAAACCAGCGTCAGCCCGTCATAGCGCCGGGCGTGGTGTTTTTGCAGGGCGAAGTAAATGCTCCACGACACCGCCGCCAGCAGGATCAGCAGACCATGGGCGTCGATGCTGCCGAGGCCGCGATCACCGCTGACCACAATCACCACGCCGACGAATCCCGTCAGCACACAGCCCCAGCGCCAGACGCTGACCCGATCCTTGAACAGAAACCGCGCCAGCAGCGTGCTGAACAGCGGCGTCGATTGCGCCAGCACACTGGACGCGCCGGCGCTGACGCTTTGCTGGCCGATGTTCAGCACCACGTGATGCAGGCTGACGGCAAAGAAGCCCAGGGCCAGTAACAGTGGCAAATCCTGTAGGCGCGGCAGATGAATGCCTTTGAAACCAGCAATCACCGCCATGAACAGCGACGCCAGCAGAAACCGCAGCAACGCCAGATGACCCGGATCGTAGGCTTGCAGGCCGATATGGATGCCGGTCGGCGAATAGGCCCAGCAGCCGACGACGAAAGCCATGGCCAACAGAATTTTCAAAGGCGAAGTGGAAGGCATGAGCGAGGCACCAGGAGGGTTGATGCGTCGAGTATCCGGGTGGCCAATCATTCGCCACAACTGACTTATACTGCGCGAACCATTCACTCAGAGTGATGATTATGGAGCTGGCGCAAATCCGCATGTTCAAGACCGTGGCCGAGGTCGGCAGCATCGCCAAAGCGGCTGAAAAGCTGTTTTGCGTACCGTCGAACATCACGGCGCGGATCAAATCCCTGGAAGCGGAACTGGGGGTTGCGCTGTTTCTGCGCGAAGGGCGCGGGCTGCGGATCAGTCCGGCGGGACAGACCTTTCTCGCCTACGCGGAGAAGATTCTGGCGCTGACGGCCGAAGCCAAACGCGCAGTCGATCCCGCCGCCGAGCCGTCCGGGCCGCTGCGCATCGGCGCCATCGAGTCTTCGGCCACCGGGCGTCTGCCACGCCTGCTGGCGAAATTTCACAAGCGCTATCCGAATGTGGCGTTGGAACTGACTAATGGCACTTGGGGCCAGTTGCTCGACGATACGGTCAGTCATCGTCTGGACGGCGCGATCGTCGCGGTGGACGTCGAGCGCTCCCAGCTCAAACGCACGCCGATGTATCGAGAGGAACTTCTGCTGATCGCTTCGACTTCTTTCGGGCCGATACGCGACCTCGACGATTTGCAGGACAAGACCGTGTTCATGTGGCCCCAAGGCTGTCCGTATCGCGCCGCGCTGGAACACTGGCTGTTGCGTCAGGGCCTGTCCTTGCCGATTGTCAGTCTGGCCAGTTACGGGGCGATTGTCGGTTGCGTGAGTGCCGGCGCTGGCGTAGCGCTGGTGCCCAAAGGCGTGTTCGAGCAATACGCCAAAGGCGCGGGGTGTGCGGGTTACGAATTCTCCGAACTGACCGCCATCGACAACTTGTTCTACTGGCATGAAAACGCCGGGGTGCACCCGGCGCGTGAGGCGTTTGTGGCGATGTTGCGCGAGGAGTTTGCCTGAGCCGGATCAGGTCCCGCTCACGTCGCGCATCAACAAGCCGAAGCGCAGATCCACCGCATCCGGAATCGGCAGGTACACCGTGTGCCCGTCCCCTGGCGCCACGTCGATGGCCTCGCCCTTTAGGCTCTGTAATTCATGCAGATCAAAATGGAAGTTGCCCTTGGGCGTCATCAGTTCCAGATGATCGCCCAGGGCAAAGCGGTTCTTCACTTTGACCTCGGCCAGACGATCCCGGCGTTCGCCAGTCAGCTCGCCAACGAATTGCTGACGTTCCGACACCGAGCTGCCGTTCTGATAGTTCTGGTATTCGTCATGCACGTGCCGGCGCAGGAAGCCTTCGGTGTAGCCGCGCTGGGCGAGAGATTCCAGATCGGTCATCAGGCTGCGGTCGAATTCGCGACCGGCCACCGCATCGTCGATGGCCCGGCGGTAAACCTGAGTGGTGCGGGCGCAATAGAAGTGGGATTTGGTCCGGCCTTCGATCTTCAGCGAGTGCACGCCCATGCGGGTCAGGCGCTCGACGTGCTGCACCGCACGCAGATCCTTGGCGTTCATGATGTAGGTGCCGTGCTCGTCTTCGAAGGCCGGCATCATCTCGCCGGGGCGGTTGGCTTCCTGCAACAGGAATACCTGATCGGTGGGGGCGCCGAGGCCGAGGGTCGGCTGCGGTTCGAAGGTCTGCACGATCTCGCCGAGCTGGTTTTCGATGGCTTCCTGGGCCGAATATTTCCAGCGGCAGGCATTGGTGCAGGTGCCTTGATTGGCGTCGCGCTTGTTCATGTAACCCGAGAGCAGGCAGCGGCCGGAATAAGCCATGCACAGCGCGCCGTGGACGAACACTTCCAGCTCTATGCCCGGCACCTGCTCGCGGATTTCGCCGATCTCTTCCAGTGACAGTTCCCGGGACAGAATGATCCGGCTCAGCCCCTGTTGCTGCCAGAACTCGACGCTCGCCCAGTTCACCGTGTTGGCCTGCACTGAAAGGTGAATCGGCATCTGCGGAAAGTGCCGGCGCACCAGCATGATCAGGCCGGGGTCGGACATGATCAGTGCGTCCGGCGCCATCTCGATCACCGGCGCCAGATCCTTGAGGAAGGTCTTGAGCTTGGCATTGTGCGGCGCGATGTTGACCACCACATAGAAACGCTTGCCCTGGGCTTGGGCTTCACGAATGCCGAGGGCGAGATTGGCGTGGTCGAACTCGTTGTTGCGCACCCGCAGGCTGTAGCGCGGCTGGCCGGCATAAACCGCATCGGCGCCATAGGCGAAGGCGTAGCGCATGTTTTTCAGAGTGCCGGCGGGGGCGAGCAGTTCCGGGGTGAAGGAGGGCATCATGGCGGTGTCGGTCGCAAAAGCGCGGGAGGGTAAACGAGGTGCGGCGAGGGTTTATTGATCTGGATCTATGCTCCATGAACAAAGATGGCACTCGCGCGGGCGCGGGCTGACTAAGTTGGGCGGGTGCGCGTGGCGCCTGACTGACATGGACCGGACATGAACCAAAAGAGTCTGCAATTCAAATCCCTCACTGTGCTGTTGTTGCTGGTGACGGTGGCCTTTATCTGGATCCTGCTGCCGTTCTACGGTGCGGTGTTCTGGGCGGTGATTCTCGGCATTCTGTTTGCGCCGATGCAGCGCCGGTTGCAGCAGAAATTCGGCTGGCAACGCAACCTGACGTCACTGTGCACCCTGAGTGTCTGCCTGGTGATCGCGATCTTGCCGGTGATCGTCATCAGTGTGTTGCTGGTGCAGGAAGGGGCGACGCTCTACGACAATATCGAAAGCGGCAAGCTCGATATCGGCGCCTATCTGGCGCAGTTCAAGCACAGCCTGCCGCCGTACTTTCAGCACTTGCTCGACCGGTTTGGTGTGGGCGAACTCGATGCCTTGCGCGAGAAAATCGTCAAGGCCTCGATGCAAGGCAGTCAGGTGCTGGCGAGCCAGGCGTTCAGCTTCGGCCAGGGCACATTCGATTTTGTGGTGAGTTTTTTCATCATGTTGTACTTGCTGTTCTTCTTTCTGCGCGATGGTGCCGAACTGGCGCGCAAAGTGCGTACGGCGGTGCCGCTGGAAGAGCATCACAAGCGTCGGCTGCAACTGAAATTCAACCGGGTGGTGCGCGCCACGGTGAAAGGCAACCTGCTGGTGGCTATCACTCAGGGTGCATTGGGCGGGGCGATTTTCTGGTTTCTCGATATTCCCAGCGCGTTGCTCTGGGCGGTGTTGATGGCGTTTCTGTCGCTGTTGCCGGCAGTGGGGGCGGGCATTGTCTGGGCGCCGGTGGCGGTGTATTTCCTGCTCAGCGGGATGATCTGGCAGGGCGTGGTGCTGGGGTTGTTCGGGATATTCGTGATCGGCCTGGTGGACAATGTGCTGCGTCCGGTGCTGGTGGGCAAGGACACGCGCATGCCGGACTACATGATCCTGATCTCGACGCTGGGCGGGATGGCGGTGTTCGGTCTCAATGGTTTCGTGATCGGGCCGCTGATCGCTGCATTGTTCATGTCGAGCTGGGCGCTGTTCGTCGAAACCAGACCGAAGGTGCAGTTGCCTTAAGCCTTGAACGGGCCGTTGATCAGTCGTTGCGACAACGCCTGGGCAGCTGGCAGCGAAGTGAGCGGGCCGCTGACCGGCTCGCCGTCGCGTACCAGATACCAGCAGGCGAGCAATCCAAGCTCTCTGAGGGATGCGGGAACCGCGCTGCCGACAACTGACATGATTTGAACCTGTGCCATGAAAAGTACCTCCATCAATCTATGGAGCTACCTTAGGGACTTGGCCGTTTCAGGGACAATCAACGCTTTCGATAGTGGACATTGATGCCGTTGAGGACTGGCTCAATCGACCACTTGATCGAGCATGTGCACAATCTCGTGCTCGTTGAGCAAACCCTTGCGCACCAGGTTTTCCGCCAGCAGCGACACAAACTTCGCCGTGCGGTGGCCTTCCAGGTGCTTGAGCTCGGTCAGGGCGTTGTACACCTTGCTTGAGGTGCATAAACCGACGATGCGGTGCGGATTCTGTGTTGGCATTCCAGTCGTCCTTGTTTTTATCAACCTGTTGTATGCGGACGGATTCAGATTGCGGTTCCGTCATGACAAATAGATGACCGTTGTGTGTTTCGGCTCAACAGTCAAGTCCATCATGCCGACTTTAACGGGTGGAACTGTCTCCACAGCGACCTTGGCGAGATTTTTTCAGACGTTGGCCGACGGACGGTCGGCTTGCTCAAGGCCAAAAAAAGCCCCGCTGTAAAAGCGGGGCTTTGTCTGTGTGCTTACCAGCGACCACCGTAGTAGTGCGGGTGGCCGTAATAACCACGGGGCGGACCGTAGTAGACCGGGCCCGGAACATAAACCGGTTGCTGCACATAAACCGGGGCCGGCTGGTAGTAGACCGGTGGCGGCGGTTGCTGCACGTAGACCGGTGCCGGTTGAGCGTAAACAGGCTGTTGGACGTACACCGGCCGATCCTGGTTGATGAGCGCCGAGCCGATGATGGCCGAGCCGACGATCGCACCAAATACCGCCGGACCCTGCCAGCCACCGCCGTGGGCTTCTGCCTGACCCGTGATCGCGAATGCACCAATCAACAAGGCCACGATGGGGAGTTTACGAATCATGATTAATCCTCGGTTCTTCGACCCGGCGTCCGGGCCTGCAACAGGCTCGGGATAGCGCGGGGATACTTCTAAGACAGCAACATTTGGAAAAACAGCACGGCGGCTGGGTAAATTTTGTGTAAGGTCTGTACCGGCTTGCTTACCGGGTTTCAGGCAACGGCTGTGATGCCCGGAACAGACCGCCTTATGATCGTTCAGAACCCGATGGTCTGGCTAATCCCGTCCATCCGAAAGTGCATTCGAAGGAGCCTCCCATGCAGATGAACCCCAACAAAGACACCCAACTGTGCATGTCCCTGTCTGGGCGTCCCGGGAATTTCGGTCTGCGTTTTCATAACCATTTGTACGAGCAACTGGGCCTGAATTTCTACTACAAGGCCTTCAGCAGCCAGGACCTGCCGGGCGCCGTCGGCGGGATCCGGGCGCTGGGCATTCGCGGTTGCGGGGTGTCGATGCCCTTCAAGGAGGCCAGCATTGCGCTGGTCGATGAACTGGATGCCTCGGCAGCGGCGATTCAGTCGATCAACACCATCGTCAACACCAACGGCCATCTCAAGGCCTACAACACCGATTACATCGCCATCGCCCAATTGCTGGAAACCCACGCGGTGCCGAAAGGCTGGACTTTCGCCCTGCGCGGCAGCGGCGGTATGGCCAAGGCAGTGGCCAGTGCCTTGCGCGATGGCGGTTACAAGAACGGTCTGATCGTCGCCCGCAACGAGCGCGCCGGCCGTGCGTTGGCAGATTCCCTGGGTTATCGCTGGCAGGCGGAACTGGGCGAGGAACGCCCGCAGATGCTGATCAACGTAACGCCTGTGGGCATGGACGGCGGTCCGGAAGCGGGGCAGCTGGCATTTGAGGTGGATGTGATCAAGTCTGCCGACACCGTGTTCGATGTGGTGGCGATCCCCTCGGAAACCCCGCTGATCGTGCGCGGCCGTGCTGAAGGTAAAAAAGTGATCACCGGGCTGGAAGTGATCGCGATCCAGGCGCTGGAGCAGTTCGTGCTGTACACCGGCGTGCGACCGACGGTCGAGCAGTTCGATGCGGCCGTGGCGTTTGCCCGCAGTTGATGGGGCCTGAGCAACGGCAAATCCGCCCGGATTTGCCGTTGCCTATACTGCTGGATCAGCAAGTACAGACTTGCCCATCACAAGAACCGAGGTTTGCATGCACCCGCCGATTCTCAACCTGAATGATGTCGAACTCGAACCATTCCCCGAATCCCTGGCCCCCGAAGGCGAAACCGCCAGGCGTTATCAGCAGAGGTTCGCCCGGGTCGGCCAGCAACTGGGCGCGCAGAAGCTTGGTTATCGGCTGTATGCGCTGCCGCCGGGGATGCGCGGCAGTCCGTTTCACAGTCATCGGGTCAATGAGGAAATGTTCTACGTGGTGGCCGGGGAAGGGGAGGTGCGCCTTGGCGCTGAGCGTTTCCCGATACGCGCCGGCGACGTGATCGCCTGTCCACCGGGCGGTCCTGAAGCGGCGCATCAGATCATCAATACCAGCTCGCAAGAACTGCGCTATCTGGCGGTAAGCACTCAGCAACAGCCGGAAATCTGTGAGTACCCGGATTCGAACAAATACGCGGTAATGGATAATTTCAGCATCGATGCCGAAGGCAAGGCCTCGGGCTTCGTCGCGGTGGCGCGGCAGGCGGACGGGGTGGATTACTGGGACGGCGAATAACGCCGCCCCGGGTGCGCTTATTCTTCGAGGCGGGCCAGACGCTCTTCCAGCGCTGCAATCCGCGCTTCCAGCTCTTCGATGCGCTCGACAGAAACACCGCTGACAGTCCCTCGCTCACTCGGATTCTGCCGCGCCGCGATAATCGCCTCGATGTCTGCCGGATCGCCAAGTGCATGGGTGTAGCGGTCTTCGCGCTGGCCGGCCTGACGCGGAATCAGTACCGCCAGGTCCCGAGCGATCAGGCGTTCCAGCTGATGCACCACTTGTTCGGCATCTTCGAACTCATGCATGCGACCGCTGCGGGTCAGCAGTTCGTTGACGGTCTGCGGGCCGCGCAGGAACATCAAGCCGGTCAGGATCAATTGCGCCGGCACTAGTTCCAGCGCCTTGTCGACCTTGTGCTCCCAGCGGTCGGCGCGGCTGCCCATCACCAGTTTGGCGAAACCGCGGCTTTCGAGGGCGCGCAGGCTCTGGCCGACCTGGCCCTGGGTCAGGTTCATCACCGGTTCCCGGCTGGTTTTCTGATTGCAGGCCAGTACCAGCGCGTTGAGGGTCAGCGGATAGGTTTCCGGGCTGGTGGCCTGTTTCTCGATCAGCGAACCCAGGATGCGGATTTCCGTGGCGTTGAGCCGTGGTTCGTTGACGTTGGTTTCAAGTTCTGTGGACATCGCGCGTTCCCTCTGCAGTCGAAGGCGCCTAGCCTAATCCTTGCTGGATAAAAGACAAGTCGCGCGGCCCGCGAGCATGGCTATAATCGGCCCACGATTCACCCAGCCACCACGTGAGACTGCCATGACCATTTCCCTGTACGCCGCATCCGTCCCGGTTTTTCAACAAATGCTCAACGCCCTGAGCGATGTGCTGAAAAAAGCCGAAGCCCACGCCACCGCGAAAAACATCGACCCGAATGCCTTCCTGCAAGCGCGTCTGTACCCGGACATGTTCCCGCTGGTGCGTCAGGTGCAGATCGCCGTGGACTTCGCCAAAGGCGTGTCCTCGCGTCTGGCTGAAGTCGAAATCCCGAAATACGACGACACCGAAACCACCTTCGCCGAGCTGCAAGCGCTGATCACCAAGGTGCTGGCCTTCATCGGCGAGATCAAGCCTGAGCAAATCAACGGCAAGGAAGGCATCGAGATCGTGACCCGTCCGGGCACCCCGAAAGAGAAGCGCTTCAGTGGCCAGGCTTACCTGCTGAGCTACGGCCTGCCGCAGTTCTTCTTCCACGTCACCACTGCTTACGACCTGCTGCGTCACAACGGCGTTGAAATCGGCAAGCGCGATTACATGGGCGCGTTCTAAACCCCGACGCATAAAAAAGCCCGCCAAGGTTTGCGCCTTGGCGGGCTTTTTGTTGCGCTCGGTGTTTACGCCGGGCGCTGTGCTTTCTGTTCTTCGCCCAGGCAAGCCGCAGCGGTGAACAGCACGTCGGTGGAGGAGTTCAGCGCCGTCTCGGCCGAATCCTGCAGTACGCCGATGATGAAGCCGACTGCCACCACCTGCATGGCGATTTCGCTCGGGATGCCGAACAGGCTGCACGCCAGCGGGATCAGCAAGAGCGAACCACCCGCTACACCGGACGCGCCGCACGCACAGATTGCAGCGACAACACTGAGCAGGATCGCGGTCGGGATGTCTACCGCGATGCCCAGGGTGTGCACGGCGGCGAGAGTCAGCACGGTGATGGTGATCGACGCACCGGCCATGTTGATGGTCGCGCCCAGTGGAATCGATACTGAATAGGTGTCTTCATGCAGGCCCAGGCGTTTGCTCAATTCCAGGTTGACCGGAATGTTCGCTGCCGAGCTGCGGGTGAAGAACGCGGTGATGCCGCTTTCACGCAGGCATTTGAGCGTCAGCGGGTACGGGTTGCGGCGCAGCTTCCAGAACACGATCAGCGGGTTCATCACCAGCGCCACGAACGCCATGCAGCCCAACAGCACCGCCAACAGGTGGGCGTAACCGACCAGTGCGCCAAAACCGGAAGTGGCCAGGGTCGAAGCCACCAGGCCAAAAATCCCCAGCGGTGCGAAGCGGATCACCACGCGCACGATCAGGGTCACGCCGTTGGACAAATCGCTGACCACTTCGCGGGTGGTGTCACCGGCGTGGCGGATGGCGACGCCCATGCCGATGGCCCAGGCCAGAATGCCGATGAAGTTGGCGTTCATCAGCGCCGTGACCGGGTTGTCGACCACGCTCAACAGCAGGCTTTGCAGGACTTCACCGATGCCGCCCGGTGCCGTCACGGCGACGTTGTCGGTGGACAGCACCAGATGCGACGGGAACAGGGTGCTGGCAACCACGGCCACCGCCGCAGCGCCAAAAGTGCCCAGCAGATAGAGGAACAGAATCGGCCGGATATGGGTTTCCTGGCCGTGCTTGTGGTTGGCGATCGAGGCCATGACCAGCACGAACACCAGAATCGGCGCCACGGCTTTGAGCGCCGAGACGAACACCTTGCCGATGAACGCGGTGCCTTTGGCGGCCTCGGGCGCGAGGAGAGCCAGGGCAATACCCGCAATCAGACCGATCAGGATCTGCGTGACCAGGCTGAGGCGTTTCAGGCGTTGCATTAGAGAAGGGGATGAAGCGGTCATAACGGCATCTCTGCTTTTTTATAGGGTGCAAGGTTGCGTGATCCGGGGGGTGAATCGGGGGCAGGCCACAGACACGAACCGAAAGGAATGACGCGACAGCCACGCCGTTAAACGGGTGGCTGAACAGGGTGTACGTTTTTCAGGGCGCGGACTTTATCACAGCGTGGGCCTTATCCTTCAGGCCTGTGACGATCTGCCACCGAAACGTTCGGCAACATAGACAGGTTTGTGCAAGTCACTCGGGAAACACTCTGTTAAGATTGCGCATCCTTATTTTCAAGTTCTGCCGGCGGGCCTTCGGGTCAACGCTGGTGTCGTCGTTTTGCTGGAGTTCCTCATGCTGTTGCCCATCCTTCTGTTGTCTGCCGCCGGATTCACGGTGCTGACCACGGAGTTCGTCATCGTCGGCCTGCTGCCGGCGATTGCCCGCGACCTGGCCGTCACCATCCCGCAAGCCGGGTTGCTGGTGACTCTATTCGCCTTCACCGTGGCCATGTTCGGTCCTTTCTTGACCGCATATTTCGCCCGTTTCGAACGACGCAAACTGTTCATCACCATCCTGGTCATGTTCGGTCTGGCTAATACGGTGGCGGCGCTGGCGCCGAACATCTGGGTCATGGCCATTGCCCGGTTGATCCCGGCGCTGGGTTTGCCGGTGTTCTGGGCCTTGGCCAGTGAAACTGCCGTGGACATCGTCGGTCCGGACTTCGCCGGTCGCGCCATTGCCAAGATCGGCTTCGGCATCGTCTGCGCCACGGTATTCGGCATTCCAGTCGGCACGCTGATTTCCGATGCGTTCGGCTGGCGCAGTGCGTTCGCCATTCTGGCGGTGATCGCGTTCGCCAAGGCGTTGCTGCTGTTTGTCTATCTGCCGAAAACCAGCCTGCACCAGCATCAGGTAAGTTTCGCTTCGCAGTTCAAGATCCTGCGCAGCCCGCTGATGCTTGGCCATGTGTTGCTGTCGATCCTGGTGTTCAGCGGCATGTTCACCGCCTACACCTATCTGGCGGATATCCTCGAACGTCTGGCCGGCTTCAATGGCACCGTGGTCGGTTGGTGCCTGATGGGCTTTGGCGCGGTCGGCCTGATCGGCAACTCGTTGGGCGGTCGCGCGGTGGATCGCCATCCGCTGATGGCCTCGGTGATGTTCTGCGCGTTCATGATCCCCGGGATGGTGGCGCTGGTGCCCAACATCAATTCGTCGCTGGGTCTGGCAGCGGCAATGGGTATCTGGGGCGTGACGCAGGCTGCGCTGTTTCTGGTCAGCCACGTGCGCTTGATGAAAGCGGCTCCTGAAGCGCCGGCTTTCGCCGCGTCGCTGAACATTGCCGGGGCCAACCTCGGGATCGGCCTTGGCGCGATCATTGGCGGTCGAGTGATCGACAGTGCCGGGCTGGGCTTCGTAGGATTTGCGGCGGCCGCATTCATCCTGCTGTCGATTTTCCTCGCCATGGTGTTGATGGTGCTCAAGCCGCGCGAGGTCTGCGCACAGGCTTAAAACTCGGTAAACAGCTCGCGTCGGGCACCTTCGGTAATCGCTTTGATGCCGGGGTGCTTGACCTTGCGCTCCACCGAAATCGCGTAAAACGACTCGCTCACCGCATCGGTCTGACCGATCAACTTGACGCCGTACTGGCGCTTCACCTCATCGGCAATCACGCTCGGGCCGATGAAGATCCCGCTGCCGGACTGACCGAACGCCTGCATCAAGGCGCTGTCATCGAACTCCCCGACAATCCTTGGCTGAATCTGTTGCTCGGCGAACCAGCGCTGTAAACGGCTGCGCACCACGGTCTCCGCGCCGGGGATCAACAGCGGCGCACCGTGCAGGCTGCGCGGGAAGTCCTGACCGTATAACGCCGCCAGTTCGGCGGTGGCGAAAAAACTGATTCCGCATTCGCCAAGCTTCTGGCTGTAGCCCTTGATGTCCAGGTGCGAGGGCATCGGGCTGTCGGAGATCACCAGGTCCAGACGCTGGATCGCCAGATCCGCCAGCAGGCGTTCGAGTTTGTCCTCACGGCAAGTGATGCGCAGTGGTTCGCTGAGCTCCATGGTTGGTGCGATCAGGCGATAGACGATGGATTTGGGCACCACGTCCGCCACGCCGACCCGGAACAGGATCTGCTGTTCGTTGGGCTGTGCGCGCAGCATCAATTCCAGTTCACCGCCGAGCTGGAACATCTGCTCGGCGTAGGGCAGGGCCTGGCGTCCGGCTTCGGAGAGTTCGAGTTGCCGGCCGACCCGTTGAAACAATTCGATGCCGTAAGTCTGTTCGAGCAGGGAAATCTGCCCGCTGATGGTCTGCGGCGTCAGGTTCAGTTGCTCGCAGGCGCGCACGATGCTGCCGGTCTTGGCCACCACCCAGAAGTAATGCAGTTGTCGGTAATTGAGCATGGGGTTTGGTCCATCAAATACAGTTCGTATAAACCGAAGTGTAGCTGCTAAAAATACGAATTTTTCTGAAGTGTTTGTCTCCCTAGAATGCCCAGCCATCGACGGGCGGTCTGTGACCCTGTCTGTTCATTCGAAGGAAGCCTTATGAAATACACGATCCCGGCACTGATGCTTACGTCTTTACTGCTTATGGCTGGTTGCGACCAGGCCGAGAAAAGCGCGCAACAACTGATGGGCAAGGCCGCCGAGAGCGCCAAGCAAGCCATCGATGACACCCATAAAGCCGCCGAACAGGCACTCAGTGACGCCACGGGCGATCTGATCGGCAAGAAAGAATCATCGGAAAAAGATGCGGAAAAATCCGAATCTTCCTCCAAGGAAATTTAAACCGTCTTACAAGAGTCAGGACTGACCCATGGAATATCTGTTAGAACTCGCTTCCAGCCCGACCGCCTGGATTGCCTTGGCCACACTGGTGGTGATGGAAATCGTGCTGGGCATCGATAACCTGATCTTCATCTCGATCCTGACCAACAAACTGCCCGAGCAGTACCGGCAGAAGGCCCGTCGCCTGGGCATCGGCATGGCGCTGATCATGCGTCTGGCCTTGCTGAGCACTATCGCGTTCATCGTTCAGTTGACCGCTCCGGTCATCGAGATCCTCGGTCAGGCGTTCTCCTGGAAGGACATGATCCTGATTGCCGGTGGCCTGTTCCTGGTGTGGAAAGCGACGACCGAGATCCATCACAGCATGGACCCGGCGCCGGAAGATCCGAAGTCCGCGACGTCGACGGTCACCCTGGGCTTCGCTGCCGCCATCGGGCAGATCCTGATGCTGGACATGGTGTTCTCGATCGATAGCATCATCACCGCTGTCGGCATGACCGAACACTTGCCGATCATGGTGATCGCGGTGGTGGTTTCAGTACTGGTGATGCTGTTTGCGGCTGATCCGTTGGCCAAGTTCATCAACGACAACCCGACGGTGGTGATGCTGGCTCTGGGCTTCCTGATCATGATCGGCATGACGCTGATCGCAGAAGGCTTCGGCGCCCACGTACCGAAAGGTTATGTGTATGCCGCCATGGCGTTCTCGGCTGCGATCGAGGTGTTGAACATGATGTCCCGTCGGGCGAAGCAGAAGAAACTGGCTGCCCAGGCGTAACCGCTGGAAAATCGAAGGCCGCGTCACTCGCAAGAGTCACGCGGCCTTTTTCGTTTGAATCGGTTGAAAGACGTCAGTGCGCGGTGGCGTGACGGGCGCTGTGTTTTTCGATCTTCTTGATCGGTGCAGGTTGCACAGGGTGGTGATGGCGGCGGGAAATCCGCAGTACGCCCCACAGCATGGCGCCGGCAACGGCCAGCCAGCCGGCAATCAACATCACAATGGTCATGGTCAGGCTCATCGGTGCCTCCTCTTTGCCCTGCGTCGGGCGCTCACTCTTTTGCTGTCTTTCGAGTGACAGTCTAGTCGCTGGCGTGTTTCAGGCTATTGACCAAAGGTCGGTGGTGACCAATCACTTCGCTCTATGCAGCCGATGCATCTGCCCCTTTGGGCTATACCGCAGCGTTGCGCCGTCCTATGATCCTCGACCAAGCCGGAACACGATGACCGGTAACTGATCAAGAGAGTGACGATGGTGCAGCTATTTTCCCGGATTCGCATGGCACTGCTGGTGGCCGGTTGCGTGACAGCTTTGGTGGGGTGTGCGGGCAGTGTGGCGCCGGAAGTCCAGCGCCTGCCGGAGCGCGTCGAACTCAGCGGCACTTTCTATCGTGGCGAAGCCAATCAGAGTGGGCCGCAAGTGCTCGCCAGCTTGCTGTCGCAGCAGGGCATAGTCATCACGCCGGGCTTGCTGGAAAAGCCGCTGCACCTACCGGGCGCCGAGGACAAGCTGCAACAGAATATGCAGAACCTGGCGCGTGAATACGGCATGGTCGTATACCCGGTAGATGCCCGTTTGCCGGCGCTGCTGACCCAGGTGGCGGCAGGTTATCCGGTGATGGTGCGCTTTAGCGAAGGATCGGCGTTCTGGGCCGAGCCGCGGTACGCGATTCTTTCCGGTTATGACCGCAAGAAGCAGAAGGTTCTGTTGCGCGCGGGGATGAATCGTCGTGAACTGATGAGTTTCAGTTCTTTTGAATCGGCGCTCGAGAAGTCGGGTGGCTGGGCGGTATTGATTCAGAAGCCTTCGCAGCTCCCGGCAGCGGTCGATCGCCAGCGTTGGCTGAAAGCCGCTGATGAGCTGGCGCAGGCTGGCCAGGAACGCGAGGCGGCGCAGGCGCGCAAGGCACTGGACGCGAAGTGAGGTTCCGTCCGTCTCCTGACGGGCACCCTGGCGCGCAGCTATGCTCTTAAGGGTAACGCCCGGTTTTTTCGGGTGATTACCCGAATGAGAGGTGCGTATGAGTACCGATTCGAGCTTTGACGACCATAAGCCGGACAGTGTGCCGACTACGCCGGAGCCGGACGTTGATCCGGTGCTGGATCCGGACAGCCCGCTGCGCGATCCATTGGCTCGCCCAACCGTGGTGCCTCCGGAACATCGGCGCGATCCCAGTGTCGGCGACGGCATTCCCGATGATGACCAGATGCCGCTGCCCAACGACTGAACCGGCAGACGAAAAAAAGCCCCGAATGTTCGGGGCTTTTTCTTGTGTCGCGATTTACTTCGAAGCTTCGACCACGCCGCTCTGGCGACCCTTGAGGTTTTTCTCGGCCTTGTATTGCTGGGCCACTGCCGGAACGTTGGTGCTCCGACCGGTTTCCACCCAGCTGCGGATGCGGCTGGCATCGGCGAAGTGCGTGTACTTACCGAACGCATCGAGAATCACCAGGGCGACCGGGCGGTTGCTCATCCGGGTCACGAGCACCAGGCAATGGCCGGCCGGATTGGTGAAGCCGGTCTTGGTGATCTTGATGTCCCAGTCGGCCTTGTTCACCAGGTGGTCGGTGTTACGAAAACCCAGGGTGTAATTGGGTTTGCGGAACGAGACGGTTTTTTCCTTGGTGGTGGTGAGTTCGGTCAGGATCGGATGCTTTTGCGCAGCCATCAGCAACTTGCTCAGGTCGCGCGCGGTGGAGACGTTGCGCTCCGATAGGCCGGTCGGTTCCACAAAGTGGGTGCTGGTCATGCCCAGCGCCTTGGCCTTGGCGTTCATTGCTGCGATGAAGGCTGCATATCCGCCCGGATAGTGATGAGCGAGACTGGCGGCGGCGCGGTTTTCCGAGGACATCAAAGCGATCAGCAGCATCTCCCGGCGCGGCAATTCACTTCGCAGCTTGACCCGGGAAAACACGCCTTTCATTTCCGGGGTGTGGCTGATGTCGACGTCAATCCATTCGTCCATGTTCTGGTGCGCTTCAACCACAACCAAACCGGTCATCAACTTGCTGACGGAGGCGATTGGCACGATCACGTCCGGGTTGCTGGAATAGATGACTTTGTTGGTCTGCAGATCCATCAGCAGGGCGCTGCCGGAGGCGATTTTCAGTTGCGAGGCGTCTCGGGGGGCAGCGGTGGTTTCGGCGGCGTTGACCGTTGGCGTGAGGAGTGTGCCTGAAAATGCAAAAACCAGGCTCAGGATGGACAGACGAATATTCACGCGGGCGAACTCATGAAGGTTGGAAATGCCGTTTTTTGTAACGGACTGTGTCGTAAAACGACGCATTTTAGGAGTATGGCTGAAGAACTGTCGATGGTTGTTTGAAGGGTATGAAAAAGTCGTGAAAAGCCCTGTGAAAATAGGGGTTTCCGGCGAACGGTAAAGGTTTTTTCGAGGATACGAAAAACCCCGCACAAGGCGGGGTTCTCCTGAAGCGGAAAAAGCGCTTAAGCGTGCAGGGTTTCTGCCGCGTAGAGGGTGTTTTCCAGCAGGCAGGCACGGGTCATCGGGCCGACGCCACCCGGTACTGGAGTAATCCAGCCGGCACGGGGCAGGGCGGTTTCGTACACGACGTCACCGACCAGTTTGCCGTCGTCCTGACGGTTGATGCCGACGTCGATCACGATCGCGCCTTCCTTGATCCACTCGCCCTTGACCAGGCCCGGCTTGCCGGCGGCAACCACCACCAGATCGGCGCGGCCGACATGGCCGGCCAGGTCCTTGGTGAAACGGTGGGTCACGGTCACGGTACAGCCGGCCAACAGCAGCTCCATGGCCATTGGGCGACCAACAATGTTGGAAGCGCCGACGACCACTGCATCCATTCCGTACAGATCGACACCGGTGCTTTCCAGCAGGGTCATGATGCCTTTCGGCGTGCACGGACGCAGCAGCGGAATGCGCTGGGCCAGGCGACCGACGTTATAAGGATGGAAACCGTCGACATCCTTGTCCGGGCGGATGCGCTCCAGCAGCTTGGACGCGTCCAGGTGCTCAGGCAGAGGAAGTTGAAGCAGAACGCCGTCGATTGCCGGGTCGTCGTTCAGTCGATCGATCAGATCGGTCAGTGCTTCCTGAGTGGTTTCGGAAGGCAGGTCGTAGGCTTGGGAGAGGAAGCCGACCTCTTCACAGTCTTTACGCTTGTGCGAGACATAAACCTGAGAGGCAGGATCGCTGCCGACCAGGATCACCGCGAGGCCGGGAGTGCGCAAGCCTTGCTCGCGACGTTCGGCTACCCGTTGGGCGATCTGCTGGCGCAGGCTGGCGGCGATTGATTTGCCGTCGATTAGTTGTGCAGTCATTGCGCGTGATTAACCATCGAGAGGGGAAAAAAAGAGAACGCATTCTCGCATGTCAAACGGTGAGGGCAAAGGCGCTTGGTCAGCAAATTCCCCTAAGCCCTTTAATTAAATGAATTTTTTTCAAAAAGGATTTGACGACCTGCAGGTCGCTCTATACTATTCGTCGCACTTGTCGGGCACAGCCTAGCACTGGTTAAGAAGGTCGAGCGAAATCAAGGTTTTGCGAGGCTGGAAAGCACTTAGTTTGTAGTCCTCCAAGGGTACAGCTAACAAGGCGCCCGTAGCTCAGCTGGATAGAGCATCCGCCTTCTAAGCGGATGGTCGCAGGTTCGAGTCCTGCCGGGTGCGCCATTAGGCAGCTTTGGCACAAGTAACGCGATATGGTGGGCGTAGCTCAGTTGGTAGAGCACGGGATTGTGACTCCCGTTGTCGTGGGTTCGATCCCCATCGTCCACCCCATATTTCGAAAGGCGCCAGATGTAACAGTCTGGCGCCTTTGCTTTAAAAAGCTTCATCCGCGGATGTGGTGGAATTGGTAGACACACTGGATTTAGGTTCCAGCGCCGCGAGGCGTAAGAGTTCGAGTCTCTTCATCCGCACCAATCAAAGCTTCATTCATGCCGTTGGTAGGGTGAAGTTCTACAAAGAAGTTGTTTGGCTTCTTTGGCACGCAATATGGTGGGCGTAGCTCAGTTGGTAGAGCACGGGATTGTGACTCCCGTTGTCGTGGGTTCGATCCCCATCGTCCACCCCATATTTCGAAAGGCGCCAGATTTAACAGTCTGGCGCCTTTTTTGTTTCAGGAATTCGAGTTTCTGGCGACTGCCGGTTTCGGGTCGCAGGGCAGGGTGCTTCGTCGTATTAATGTTACTCGATGATGCTGCGTTGCCCGCCGATCTTGCTTGCGAGGTCGGCTGTCAGGGAGATGATTCAACCGCCTCTATATATAGAAGAGGTTGGCGCAGGGCCCTGGCTTGATTGGCTGTATTTGCTAACAGGGCGAGGCGCAACCGTTTGTCCCCGCCTTCAATTTGCCTGCTGTTTTTTTACCCGTTTTCAGTAGGGTGACTTCTTGAGTTTGACCTACTAGAATGCTTGCCCTTGATTCTTGGGTCGGAAACGGCCGGCTAACGTCTGTGCAACGAGGAATATCCATGCAAGTTTCTGTTGAAAATACTACTGCTCTTGAGCGCCGCATGAGCATCACCGTGCCGGCTGAGCGCATCGAGACTCAGGTCAACAAGCGTCTGCAGCAGACTGCCCAGAAGGCCAAGATTGCTGGCTTCCGTCCAGGCAAAGTGCCTATGAGCGAAATCAAGCGCCGTTTTGGTGCTGATGCGCGTCAGGAAGCGATCGGCGACGTGATCCAGTCCTCTTTCTACGAAGCTGTTGTTGAGCAGAAGCTGAATCCGGCCGGTTCGCCGTCGATCGAGCCTAAGTCGCTCGAAGCTGGCAAGGACCTGGAATACGTAGCCGTATTCGAAGTGTTCCCTGAGTTCACCGTTGCCGGTTTCGAAGGTATCACCGTTGAGCGTCTGAGCGCTGAAGTGGCTGACGCCGATCTGGACAAGATGCTGGACATCCTGCGCAAGCAGAATACCCGTTTCGAAGTGGCCGATCGCGCTGCCCAGAACGAAGACCAACTGAACATCGATTTCGTTGGCAAGGTTGACGGCGAAGTCTTCGCCGGCGGTTCCGCCAAGGGCACTCAGCTGGTGCTGGGTTCCGGCCGCATGATCCCAGGCTTCGAAGAAGGCCTGGTTGGCGCTAAAGCCGGCGAAGAGCGCGTTCTGAACCTGACCTTCCCAGAGGACTATCAGAACCTGGACCTGGCTGGCAAAGCCGCCGAGTTCACCGTGACCGTCAACACCGTTTCCGAGCCAAAACTGCCAGAGCTGAACGAAGAGTTCTTCGCCCAGTTCGGTATCAAGGAAAGCGGCATCGACGGCTTCCGCACCGAAGTTCGCAAGAACATGGAGCGTGAGCTGCGTCAGGCCATCAAATCCAAGGTCAAGAATCAGGTAATGGACGGTCTGCTGGCCACCAACCCGATCGAAGTGCCAAAGGCTCTGCTGTCCAACGAAGTTGACCGTCTGCGCGTGCAGGCTGTTCAGCAGTTCGGCGGCAACATCAAGCCTGACCAACTGCCGGCCGAGCTGTTCGAAGAGCAAGCCAAACGCCGCGTTGTCCTGGGTCTGATCGTGGCTGAAGTGGTCAAGCAATTCGACCTGAAGCCAGACGAAGCCCGCGTTCGCGAAATGATTCAGGAAATGGCTTCGGCTTACCAAGAGCCTGAGCAGGTCGTGTCCTGGTACTACAAGAACGAGCAGCAACTGAACGAAGTCCGTTCGGTTGTGCTGGAAGAACAAGTTGTGGATACTGTTCTGCAGAAAGCTAGCGTGACCGACAAATCGGTCTCTTACGAAGAAGCGGTCAAGCCGGTAGAAGCTCCAAAAGCCGACTGATTGTTTCTGCGTTAGAAGCACACACCATAAGCCAGCCTTCGAGCTGGCTTATGCGTATTCAAGACATGACTATTTGGGAGTGACTGCAGAGCATGTTCCGTAATTCCTATATTCAGCAGAACTCTGATATTCAGGCCGCCGGCGGCCTGGTCCCGATGGTTGTCGAGCAATCTGCTCGTGGCGAGCGCGCCTATGACATCTACTCGCGTCTTCTCAAGGAACGAGTGATCTTTCTGGTGGGGCCGGTAGAGGACTACATGGCCAACCTGATCTGCGCGCAATTGCTGTTCCTTGAAGCGGAAAACCCGGACAAGGACATCCATCTTTACATCAACTCCCCGGGCGGCTCGGTCACTGCAGGCATGTCGATCTACGACACCATGCAGTTCATCAAGCCAAACGTGTCGACCACCTGCATCGGTCAAGCCTGCAGCATGGGCGCATTCCTGCTGACCGCAGGTGCACCGGGCAAGCGTTACTGCCTGCCGAACTCGCGTGTGATGATTCACCAGCCACTGGGCGGTTTCCAGGGCCAGGCGTCGGATATCGAAATCCATGCCAAGGAAATCCTCTTCATCCGCGAGCGTCTGAACACGCTGATGGCCAAGCACAGCGGCCGTACGCTTGAAGAAATCGAGCGCGACACCAACCGCGACAACTTCATGAGTGCAGAAGCTGCGAAGGAATACGGCTTGATCGACGAAGTGATCAACCAGCGTCCAGCTTAAAATAAGCAGCTCAAAACAGGCCTGATCGGCTGGT
Organism: Pseudomonas sp. stari2; assembly: GCF_040760005.1. Classification (NCBI taxonomy): domain Bacteria; kingdom Pseudomonadati; phylum Pseudomonadota; class Gammaproteobacteria; order Pseudomonadales; family Pseudomonadaceae; genus Pseudomonas; species Pseudomonas sp. Stari2. The sequence goes on along the minus strand of NZ_CP099760.1, from coordinate 4,316,025 downwards.
CCGATCAGTGGCGGGCTTGAAAAAGCCCGCAATAGCCTTCATCTTGTGTTGCAAGCCTATCGGATTTGGATCGAACGAATGACTGACACCCGCAACGGCGAGGACAACGGCAAGCTGCTCTATTGCTCCTTCTGTGGCAAAAGCCAGCATGAAGTGCGCAAATTGATTGCCGGCCCCTCGGTCTTTATCTGCGACGAGTGCGTCGACCTGTGCAATGACATCATCCGTGAGGAGGTGCAGGAAGCACAGGCCGAAAGCAGCGCGCATAAATTGCCTTCGCCTAAAGAAATCAGCGGCATCCTTGACCAGTACGTAATCGGTCAGGAGCGTGCGAAGAAGGTTCTCGCGGTAGCGGTGTACAACCACTACAAGCGTCTGAACCAGCGTGACAAAAAGGCTGACGACGTCGAACTCGGCAAGAGCAACATCCTGCTGATCGGCCCGACAGGCTCTGGTAAAACCCTGCTGGCCGAAACCCTGGCCCGCTTGCTGAACGTTCCGTTCACCATCGCCGACGCAACTACCCTCACCGAGGCGGGTTACGTGGGTGAAGACGTCGAGAACATCATTCAGAAGCTGCTGCAGAAGTGCGATTACGACGTGGAAAAGGCCCAGATGGGCATTGTCTACATCGATGAAATCGACAAGATTTCGCGCAAGTCCGACAACCCGTCTATCACCCGGGACGTTTCCGGTGAAGGCGTGCAGCAGGCCTTGCTGAAGTTGATCGAAGGCACGGTCGCTTCCGTTCCGCCGCAAGGTGGCCGCAAGCATCCGCAGCAGGAGTTCCTGCAGGTCGACACCCGTAACATCCTGTTCATCTGCGGTGGTGCGTTCTCCGGTCTGGAGAAAGTGATTCAGAACCGTTCCACCAAGGGTGGCATCGGTTTCAACGCAGAAGTGCGCAGCAAGGAAGAAGGCAAGAAGGTTGGTGAATCCCTGCGTGAAGTCGAGCCTGACGATCTGGTCAAGTTCGGTCTGATCCCGGAGTTCGTCGGTCGTCTGCCGGTCCTCGCGACGCTGGACGAGCTGGATGAGGCTGCATTGATGCAGATTCTCACCGAGCCGAAAAATGCCCTGACCAAACAGTACGCCAAGCTGTTCGAGATGGAAGGCGTGGATCTGGAATTCCGTTCCGACGCGCTGAAGTCGGTCGCCAAACGTGCCCTGGAGCGTAAAACCGGTGCCCGTGGCCTGCGTTCGATTCTCGAAGGTGTGTTGCTCGACACGATGTATGAAATCCCCTCGCAGTCCGAGGTGAGCAAAGTCGTGATCGATGAAAGCGTGATCGAAGGCAAGTCCAAGCCACTGTATATCTACGAAAACAGTGAGCCGACGGCCAAAGCAGCGCCGGACGCATAAGTGTCCACTCTGCCGGAACAAGAAGGGGCCTTCGGGCCTCTTTTTTTTTATGTCGTTTTTTACATCCGCTTTACGCTTGTTTTTTTTCAAGGCAGCCCCCATCTTGGCTTCAAGCTTAATTCCATCTGATTACGGCCATATGGCCGCCGTAGAGGCGAAATCATGAAGACCACCATCGAATTGCCTCTCCTGCCATTGCGTGATGTCGTTGTGTATCCGCACATGGTTATCCCGCTGTTCGTGGGGCGCGAGAAATCCATCGAAGCCCTCGAGGCCGCGATGACGGGAGACAAGCAGATCCTCCTGCTGGCCCAGAAAAACCCGGCTGACGACGATCCCGGAGAAGACGCACTGTATCGCGTCGGTACCATTGCCACCGTTCTGCAACTGCTCAAGCTGCCTGACGGCACCGTCAAGGTTCTGGTCGAAGGCGAGCAGCGCGGTACTGTCGAGCGTTTCAGCGAGGTCGATGGCCACTGCCGTGCCGAAGTTTCCTTGATCGACGAAGTCGATGCCGCTGAGCGCGAGTCCGAAGTCTTCGTTCGTACGCTGCTTTCGCAGTTCGAACAATATGTTCAGTTGGGCAAGAAAGTCCCGGCTGAAGTCCTGTCGTCGCTCAACAGCATCGATGAGCCGGGCCGTCTGGTAGACACCATGGCTGCGCACATGGCGCTGAAGATCGAGCAGAAGCAGGAAATCCTCGAAATCATCGATCTGGCTGCTCGGGTCGAGCACGTTCTGGCTCTGCTGGACGCCGAAATCGACCTGCTGCAGGTCGAAAAACGCATCCGTGGCCGCGTCAAGAAGCAAATGGAGCGCAGTCAGCGCGAGTACTACCTGAATGAGCAGATGAAGGCCATTCAGAAGGAGCTCGGCGACAGCGACGAAGGCCATAACGAAATCGAAGACCTGAAAAAGCGCATCGACGCTGCCGGTCTGCCGAAAGATGCCCTGGCCAAGGCTACCGCCGAGCTGAACAAGCTCAAGCAGATGTCGCCGATGTCGGCCGAAGCCACCGTCGTGCGTTCCTACATCGACTGGCTGGTACAGGTGCCGTGGAAGGCCCAGAGCAAGGTGCGTCTGGACCTGGCTCGCGCCGAAGACATTCTCGATGCCGATCACTACGGCCTCGAAGAGGTCAAGGAGCGCATCCTTGAATACCTCGCCGTGCAGAAGCGCGTGAAGAAGATTCGTGGCCCGGTGTTGTGCCTGGTCGGTCCTCCGGGCGTGGGTAAAACCTCGCTGGCCGAGTCGATCGCCCATGCCACCAACCGCAAATTCGTGCGCATGGCCCTGGGTGGCGTGCGTGATGAAGCGGAAATCCGTGGTCACCGTCGGACTTACATCGGTTCGATGCCAGGAAGATTGATTCAAAAGATGACAAAGGTGGGCGTTCGCAACCCGCTGTTCCTGCTCGATGAAATCGACAAAATGGGCAGCGACATGCGTGGCGATCCGGCGTCGGCGTTGCTGGAAGTGCTCGATCCGGAGCAGAACCACAACTTCAACGATCACTATCTGGAAGTCGATTACGACCTGTCGGATGTGATGTTCCTCTGCACCTCGAACTCGATGAACATTCCGCCGGCGCTGCTGGACCGGATGGAAGTGATCCGTCTGCCGGGCTACACCGAAGACGAAAAGATCAACATCGCCGTCAAGTACCTGTCGCCAAAGCAGATTGCCGCCAACGGCCTGAAGAAAGGCGAGCTGGAGTTCGACGAGGAAGCGATCCGCGACATCATCCGTTACTACACCCGTGAAGCCGGTGTGCGTGGCCTCGAGCGGCAGATTGCCAAGGTCTGCCGCAAGGCAGTGAAAGAGCATGCACTGGAAAAACGCTTCTCGGTGAAAGTGACAGCTGATCTGCTGGAACACTTTCTCGGTGTCCGCAAATTCCGCTACGGTCTGGCCGAGCAACAGGATCAGATCGGTCAGGTGACCGGCCTGGCCTGGACTCAGGTCGGCGGTGAATTGCTCACCATCGAAGCGGCCGTCGTGCCGGGTAAAGGGCAACTGATCAAGACCGGTTCGCTGGGTGACGTAATGGTCGAATCGATCACTGCGGCCCTGACCGTGGTGCGCAGCCGTGCCAAGAGTCTGGGCATTCCCCTGGACTTCCACGAGAAGCGCGACACGCACATCCATATGCCGGAAGGTGCTACGCCGAAAGACGGTCCTAGCGCCGGTGTAGGCATGTGTACTGCGCTGGTGTCGGCTTTGACGGGTATTCCTGTGCGTGCCGATGTCGCCATGACCGGCGAGATCACCCTGCGTGGTCAAGTCCTCGCCATTGGCGGTCTGAAGGAAAAACTGCTTGCCGCTCACCGTGGCGGAATCAAGACAGTGATTATTCCGGACGAGAACGTGCGCGATCTGAAGGAGATTCCTGACAATATCAAGCAGGATCTGCAGATCAAACCGGTTAAATGGATTGACGAGGTCCTGCAAATTGCGCTGCAATACGCGCCGGAGCCCTTGCCGGATGTGGCTCCGGAGATAGTTGCCAAGGACGAAAAACGTGAGTCTGACTCTAAGGAAAGAATTAGCACGCATTAATACGCTTTTGCCTGGGGGGCTTCCTTGACAGCTTTTTAGAGCCCTTGTTATAAAGCGGCTCTTAAGTGTCTGTAGGCCATTCAGCACTCGTTTTTGCTTTCACCAAAAAACTTAGAATCATACTCAAATAGATATAAGGGGACTTAGAGTGAACAAGTCGGAACTGATTGATGCTATCGCTGCATCCGCTGATATCCCGAAAGCTGCTGCTGGCCGTGCGCTGGACGCTGTAATCGAATCCGTCACTGGCGCTCTGAAGGCTGGCGACTCCGTAGTTCTGGTAGGTTTCGGTACTTTCTCGGTAACCGATCGTCCAGCTCGCATCGGTCGTAACCCACAGACCGGCAAGACACTGGAAATCGCGGCAGCCAAGAAGCCAGGTTTCAAAGCCGGTAAAGCCCTGAAAGAAGCCGTCAACTAAGTTTGATTCAGGTTTTTACCCATCCGGGTCGGGGTCATGCCTGACTTGGCAGCGGAGCGGTAGAGCAGGCGGTTTGGAATAATTGCCTGCTACGCCGGGATCGAGGGTTCGAGCCCTGTCCGCTCCGCCAGTTACGAGAAGGCGCATCCTCGGATGCGCCTTTCTTCTATCCGGATTCTACCCACGCTCCACGGTTGCCTAATTTTTGAAGTTCAACCGTTTCTGGGGGACGCATGCTGCAGAATATCAGGGACAATTCACAAGGCTGGATTGCCAAGACCATTATCGGGGTCATCGTTGCACTGATGGCCCTGACCGGTTTCGATGCCATTTTCAAGGCCACGACTCACACCAACGAGGCGGCCAAGGTCAATGGTGAAGAAATCAGCCAGAACGAGCTGAGCCAGGCCGTTGACATGCAACGCCGTCAGCTGATGCAACAGCTGGGCAAGGACTTCGATGCTTCCTTGCTGGACGAAAAAATGCTGCGCGAATCGGCCCTCAAGGGTCTGATCGATCGCAAGCTGCTGCTGCAAGGCGCAGAAAAATCGAAGTTCGCCTTCTCCGACGCGGCGCTGGACCAGGTGATCCTGCAAACACCTGAATTCCAGGTTGATGGCAAGTTCAGCTCCGACCGTTTTGACCAGGTGATCCGTCAGCTTGGCTACAGCCGTATGCAATTCCGCCAGATGCTGGCTCAGGAAATGCTGATCGGCCAACTGCGCGCCGGTGTGGCGGGCAGTGGTTTCGTGACTGACGCTCAAGTGCTGGCTTTCGCCCGTCTGGAAAAACAGACCCGTGACTTCGCCTCGCTGAGCATCAAGGCCGACCCGGCCGCCGTGAAGCTGACCGACGATGAGGTCAAGGCTTACTACGACGAACACGCCAAGGAATTCATGACCCCGGATCAGGTGGTCATCGATTACCTCGAACTGAAGAAGGCTTCGTTCTTCGATCAGGTCGCCGTCAAGGACGAAGACCTGCAGGCGGCGTATCAGAAAGAGATCGCCAACCTTTCGGAACAGCGTCGAGCGGCGCATATTCTGATCGAAGTGAACGACAAGACCACCGAGGCCCAGGCCAAGGCGAAGATCGAAGACGTTCAGGCCCGTCTGGCCAAGGGCGAGAAGTTCGAAGCGCTGGCCAAGGAGTTCTCGCAGGATCCGGGCTCGGCCAACAACGGCGGCGACCTGGGTTATGCCGGTCCTGGCGTCTACGACCCGGCCTTCGAGAAAGCCCTGTACTCGTTGAACAAGGATCAAGTGTCAGAGCCAGTTCGCACCGACTTCGGTTTCCACCTGATCAAGCTGCTGGGCGTCGAAGCACCGGAAGTTCCGACTTTCGCCAGTCTGAAAGACAAGCTGACCCGAGAGTTGAAAACCCAACAGGTCGAGCAGCGTTTTGTCGAGGCGACCAAGCAGCTGGAAGACTCCTCGTTCGAATCGTCTGACCTGGCTCAGCCGGCGCAGGATCTGAAACTGACCGTGCACACCTCCAAGCCGTTCGGCCGTGAAGGTGGCGAAGGTGTTACAGCCAACCGCGCGGTGGTAACTGCAGCGTTCAGCACTGAAGTACTGGAAGAGGGTGCCAACAGCACCGCCATCGAGCTGGATCCGGAAACCGTGATCGTATTGCGCGCCAAGGAGCACCTCAAGCCTGCGCAACTGCCGCTGGAAGCCGTGGCGACTGCCATTCGCACCCAATTGGCCAAAGAGCACGCCAGCGCGGCTGCCAAGACCAAGGCCGAGCAATTGATCGCCGGTCTGCGCGATGGCAAGACTCCGCTGGACAAGGCCATCGACGGCCAGAACTGGAAAGTTACCCAGGCGGCAACCCGCGCCCAGGAAGGTGTTGATCCTGCAGTGCTGCAAGCGTTGTTCCGCATGCCGAAACCGGCAGGCAAGGACAAGCCGACTTTCAGTAGCGTGACACTGCCTGATGGCAGCCTGACCATCGTGCGTCTGAACGCTGTGAACGAAGCCGCTGCGCCGACCGATGAAGAGAAAGCGCAATATCGTCGCTTCCTTGCCTCGCGTGAAGGCCAGCAAGACTTCGCGGCGTACCGCAAGCAGCTGGAAAGCGAAGCGGACATCAAGCGTTTCTGATGCCTGACTGAGCGATAAAAAAAGCCCCGAATGAACATTCGGGGCTTTTTTTTGCCTATCAATCACTGGGTGACAGGATTTTCATCGACCAATGGCCGGTTTGCCTTTTTCCCTTTACCCATGACCGGTAGAGTTGTAACTGTTTTAAGACACTAATCCGTACGCCGCGGGGCAGCGATATGTTGCACAATACGCCCCGGACCGTTTTCCCTCAGGATGTTTAATGTTGAATTCTATTCCCGTGCGTTTTTTCGGGTTGGCGTTGTTGCTGACCGCCGCTGCCGGCTGCTCCAAGGACAAGCCTATCTACGAGCATGAGAACTTCGACGATTCCGGCACCTTTTCGCGCAACTATCCGGTCACCGATGCCGCCAGCTGCGAAGCGGCGCGCCGCGCGTTGCTCAGCCAGGGCTACATCATCACCAGCAGCGACCCGAAACTGGTCAGCGGCCACAAAAGCTTCCAGCAGACCGGTGAAACCCACATGGAGATCAGCTTCAACGTGGTGTGCACCGATGACGGCAGTGCCGCGCACCACGCGACGGTGTTCGCCAACGCCCTGCAGGACCGTTACGCGCTGAAGAAGACCAACAACTCGGCCAGCCTCGGAGTTGGTGTGCTGGGCTCGGTGTCGATGCCGATCGGCTCCTCTGACGACTCAATGGTCAAGGTGGCCAGCGAAACCGTGTCCTCGCAGAAATTCTACGAGCGCTTCTTCACCCTGGTGGAGCTGTTCCTGCCGGCGGATGCGAAGAAAGCTGCGCACATCACCGAGAAGCCGAAGACCGATCTGGGCGTGCCGGAAGCCAAGGCTGCGCCGGCCGCGCTGGCCCCAACGCCAGCGGCCGAGCCGACTCCGGCGCCAGCCCCGGCCGCCGAACCTGCCGCGACGCCGGCGCCTGCTCCCGCAGAGGCTGGTCCGGTCAGCTCGGAACCGGTCGTTCCGCCAGCCGAGGCGCCGCCGATCACTCCGGCCCCGGGTTCGGAGCTGGTTCCAACAGCAGCGCCGGCTCCGGAAGTCATCACACCACCTTCCAACCCGGCTGACTTGCCGCCGCCATCAGAGCCGATCCCGGCGATGCCAAGCGGGCATTGACCGGTTGCGGGAGCGACGCAACGTCGCTCCCGCTTCGCTACCTGTGTGAGCTGAAATTTCGGTTCACATATTCTGAAAATATCCCCGCGATAAATCCCTGACCGCCTGCTACGTTTATTTCATGAAGGCCTTGTTTCATTTTTCCTTCATACGGGCACTTTATGCTCGAGGCACTGGTCATTTGCTCCAGGCCATTTCAGCAAAGCAGTGAGGGGGATTACACGATGGATGACTATCAAGAAGAACTGCTTGAGTTCCAGGCTTACGAACTGGATTCGCCCGAGCCTGCGGAAGACGCCACCGAGCTCTGAGGCTTCAACCGGTCTTGCGGTGACTGCGGCGGAACTCGCCCGGTGTCTGGCTGTTCCAGCGCTTGAAGGCGCGCTGGAAAGCTTCGGCCGAGGCAAAGCCCAGCAGGTAGGCGATTTCACCGAACGCCAGTTCAGTGTCGCGAATGTAGGTCATCGCCAGATCACGGCGAGTGTCGTTGAGGATCGCGCGAAACTGCGTGCCTTCTTCGGCCAGCTTGCGCCGTAACGTCCAGGTCGGCAGCTTCAGGCGTGCCGCCACTTCTTCCAGGTCGGGTTCCCGGCCACCATTGAGCAACGGCCCGAGCAATTGTGTGATGCGTTCACGCAGGCTGCGGGTTCGCGTCAATTGCTCCAGCTCCCGTTCACACAGTTGCAGCAGATGCTTCCAGGTGCTGGGGCAATGCTCCGGGTTACGTGCGGCCAGGCTGGTGAGGCTAAGACGCAGTTGATTGTGTTCGGCGCCGAATTGGATCGGGCATTCGCCGAGTACGGCGTAGGCGTCGCGATAATCCGGGGTGTCGAATTCGATCTCGATCCGTTCGGCGCGCAGTGGTTCGGGGCTGAGGCTGGACAACTGATGCAGCCAGCCTGCGATGATTGAATCCACCACAAAGCGGTTGTAGGCGTTGTACGGGCTGATCGAATAGAAGCGCAGCCAGGCTCCGCTGGCATCCTCGTGGAAACTCGACTGGCCGCGATAATTGGAGCCGTACAGCGGCTCAAAGCGCGTCAGGCAGCGGGCGGCTTCGCGCACGGTCGGCGCCTGCGCTGCCGTGACGCCCGCCAGTCCGGCCTGACTCAGACGACTGAGCCGGCCCATGCGCAAACCCAGCGCCGAATCGCCGGTCAACTGGATCGCAGCATGCCCCAGGCGCATGTAGCGCGGGATCGACAGGCGTGCGCCGGCCTCGGCCATTCGCGCGGTGTCGAGCCCATATTGTTCGAGCAACGGCTGCGGGTCGGCGTCATGGCTACGCACGGCATCGGCCAGGCTATGGACGAAGCCTACCGAAAGATCCCCAAGACGCATCGGCAGCGGCTTCATGGTCTACAACCAGAGATTGAGCAAGCGCGCGCCACGGGCTTCGCCGTCGGCGAACTGCTGGCCATTGCTGCTGAGGAAGCTCTGCCCGGAACTCGGCTTGTCCCAGAACTGCCCGCGCAGGAACACGCTCATGCCGGCAATCGCACGGCTGCCCGGCGGTTGTGCCGTCAGGGTCAGGCGATGCCAGGCCTGGCCTTCGCTGACCTCTCCCGGTTTGAGGCTGACCGAGTCCGGCACGTTCAAGCCCCTGTAACCCTGCCAGGGCTGGTCCCACACACCGTGACCGATGACGAACGCCGGCACTGCGATCAGTTGCGCACCTTGCGCGTCGAGCTTGCGATAGTTGTCCGGATACCAGCTGTCGTTACCAATCAGCACGCCGAGACGTCCGGCGGGGGTGTCGACCACGTTGATCTGTGAAGCCTCGCCGGTGTCGGTCGTTTCATCCTGATCGAAGATCGGGCGCATCTGTCGCTGTGGCTGGCCAATCGGGGCGCCGTCACGACCAAACACCACACTGGTGTTGTACAGCGCGCCACTGCCGGCCTTGAGCCGGCCGTCGATGATGTTCGGTTCCGGCAGCACGATCGAGCCGGCCACCAGAGTGATATGGAATTCCCTGGCCAGACCGCCGAACAACAACTGATAGTCCTTGGCCATGTCTCGGGATTTCATCCGCAGGTGGGCGTCATCCAGACGGCTGCTGCCCCTGGCGGTGAGCCAGGCGCGGGCGAACTGCAACGGGTTGCTGGCGGCCAGCCAGTTCATCGCCTCTTCGAGGGTGGGCGCCTGGTACAACTCGTCTTTTTCGCCGCTGATCATCAGCCAGGTGCCGACGTGCTCGGGCAGCACCACGATGGTTTTGTCATTGAGCAGACCCTGATCCTGCGCTTGCTGCAGATAGGCGGCGAGTTTGCGGTGCAGGCGCTCGGAGCTTTGGTAGTCGGTGGGGAACAGTTCCGGCTGAATGCCCAGCAAATTGCCACGGTCGGCGCGGGTACCCTGATCGACCGCCAGTTTGATCCTCAGGTCCGACAGGTAATGACCGGCCGGGCGGTCAGCCGCCCACATGGCGTAGAAGGTGAGCGCGGCGACGAACGCCATGGATAAGGTCAGGTACAAAAGTTTGCGCATGAAAACCAACAACAACCGGGTACAGGGTGTGGGACTAGGGTAGGGCCCATGCCTGCGCTTGCCAAGGGGCGCTGCGCATTTGGATCAATAACTTGTCAGTTACGGTCATTGAGTGACAGCGATGCGACTCTTAGTCTGTCGAACATGACTGACGGGGGACGCAGAGCTCCCGCATTTTCCGTGATCGCTCGCTGTGGAGTTACCGATGACCGCCACTTACCCGCACCTGCTGGCCCCGCTGGACCTGGGATTCACCACGTTGCGCAACCGCACCCTGATGGGCTCGATGCACACCGGCCTGGAAGAGAAGCCGGGTGGTTTCGAACGCATGGCGGCGTACTTCGCCGAGCGTGCCCGTGGCGGCGTCGGCCTGATGGTGACCGGCGGTATCGGCCCGAACGACGAGGGCGGTGTGTACTCCGGCGCAGCCAAGCTGACCACCGAGGAAGAAGCACTCAAGCACCGCATCGTCACCCGTGCCGTGCACGATGCGGGCGGCAAGATCTGCATGCAGATCCTCCACGCCGGCCGTTATGCCTACAGCCCGAAACAAGTCGCACCGAGTGCAATCCAGGCGCCGATCAACCCGTTCAAGCCCAAAGAGCTGGACGAGGAAGGCATCGAGAAACAGATCAGCGATTTCGTCACCTGCTCGGTACTGGCCCAGACCGCCGAGTACGACGGCGTGGAAATCATGGGCTCGGAAGGTTATTTCATTAACCAGTTCCTGGCGGCTTACACCAACCACCGTACCGACCGCTGGGGCGGCAGCTACGAAAACCGCATGCGCCTGCCAGTGGAAATCGTTCGCCGCGTACGTGAAGCGGTCGGTCCGAACTTCATCATCATCTTCCGCCTGTCGATGCTCGATCTGGTGGAAGGCGGCAGCACCTGGGAAGAAATCGTTACCCTGGCCAAAGCCATCGAGCAGGCCGGTGCGACCATCATCAACACCGGTATCGGCTGGCACGAAGCACGGATTCCGACCATCGCCACCAAAGTGCCGCGTGCGGCGTTCAGCAAGGTCACGGCCAAGCTGCGTGGCTCGGTGAGCATTCCGCTGATCACCACTAACCGCATCAACACCCCGGAAGTCGCCGAGCAGATCCTCGCCGAAGGCGATGCCGACATGGTGTCGATGGCGCGGCCGTTCCTCGCCGACCCGGATTTCGTCAACAAAGCCGCTGAAGGCCGCGCTGACGAAATCAACACCTGCATCGGTTGCAACCAGGCCTGTCTCGATCACACCTTCGGCGGCAAGCTCACCAGTTGCCTGGTCAACCCGCGTGCCTGCCACGAGACCGAACTCAACTATCTGCCGGTCAAGCAGATCAAGAAAATCGCCGTGGTCGGTGCCGGCCCTGCGGGTCTGTCCGCTGCCACCGTGGCTGCCGAGCGCGGGCATCAGGTGACGCTGTTCGATTCGGCCAGCGAGATCGGTGGCCAGTTCAACGTCGCCAAACGCGTGCCGGGCAAGGAAGAGTTCTACGAAACCCTGCGTTATTTCAAACGCAAGTTGCAGACCACCAATGTCGAGGTATGCCTGAATACCCGCGTCGATGTGGCAAAACTGGTTGAGGGCGGTTACGACGAAGTCATCCTGGCCACCGGCATTGCGCCGCGAGTGCCGGCGATTCCGGGTATCGAGAACGCCAAAGTGCTGAGCTATCTGGATGTGCTGCTCGAGCGCAAACCGGTGGGCAAGCGTGTGGCGGTGATCGGCGCCGGCGGTATCGGTTTCGACGTGTCGGAATTCCTCGTTCATGAAGGCGTGGCCACCAGCCAGGATCGCGCTGCGTTCTGGAAAGAGTGGGGCATCGACACGAACCTGGAAGCTCGTGGTGGCGTGGCCGGGATCAAGGCTGCACCGCACGCACCGGCCCGTGACGTGTTCCTGCTGCAACGCAAGAAATCCAAGGTCGGCGACGGTCTGGGCAAAACCACCGGCTGGATTCACCGCACCGGTCTGAAGAACAAGCAAGTGCAGATGCTCAACAGCGTCGAGTACCTGAAGATCGACGACGAAGGCCTGCACATCCGCATCGGCGAAACCGGCGAGCCGCAAGTGCTGCCGGTGGACAACATCGTCATCTGCGCCGGCCAGGATCCACTGCGCGAGCTGCAAGAAGGGTTGGTGGCAGCCGGACAGAACGTGCACCTGATCGGCGGCGCTGACGTGGCCGCCGAGCTGGATGCCAAACGTGCGATCAATCAAGGTTCGCGTCTGGCCGCCGAGCTCTGATCCACCCTAGAATGCCGGCTCTTTGCACAGAGCCGGCCTTCATGTTTCTGCCTCCCACCGATTGGCTGGCCCCAGCCCCCCTCGAACCGCTTCAGTTGGACTGGCTCACTGCCGCCGGCATTGAAGTCGCGATACTGCGTCTGGACCGGATTGACCCGCTGATCAGCGGCAACAAGTGGTTCAAACTCGTTGAACACCTCAAGGCTGCCGACCGTGCGGGCGCCGAAGGCATCATCAGCCTGGGGGGCGCGCACTCCAATCATCTGCATGCACTGGCCGCTGCGGGCAAGCGCCTGGGATTCACAACGGTCGGGCTGTTGCGCGGACATCCGCAGGACACGCCGACGGTCAGGGATCTGCAGGACTTCGGCATGCAATTGCACTGGCTCGGTTATGGCGGTTATCGGGCGCGGCACGAGCCGGGGTTCTGGCAGCCGTGGCTGACGCAATATCCGACGTTGCATCCGGTGCCCGAAGGTGGTGGCGGGGTGCCCGGTGCGCAGGGTTGCGCATCACTGAAGGATCAAGTGAGTAATCAACTCGGCAAGCTCGGTTGGGACGACCATGACGGCTGGTGGCTGGCTTGTGGCACCGGCACCACTCTTGCGGGACTGGTGCTGGCAGAGGCGGGTGAACACCCGGTGTATGGCGCAATGGCCGTGCCCGACGATCACGGCGTCGCGGCCAATGTCGAGGCGATTGTCGGTGACATCGAGGGCTACGAACTGATCGACGCCAGCCGTGGCGGCTTCGCCAAAGTCGATGCGCCGTTGCTTGAGTTCATCGCGCACGCTGAACATGTCAGCGGCGTCCCCCTCGAACCGCTGTACACCGGCAAGGCTTTGCTGGCGCTCAAACAACACACCGAGGCGGGTCGTTTAAAGAGTGGAACGCGACTGATCTTCGTCCACACCGGCGGCTTGCAGGGCCGGCGTGGACTCGACGGCTAAACCTGGTTGCGCTTGGGCATCATCCGCAGCAGCGTGTTATCGCCCACCACGTAGTGGTGATACAGCCCGGCCAGCGCATGCAGGCCGATCAGCCAGTAACCGATGTTGCCGATCAGTACGTGCCAGTGCTCTACCTGTTTGGCGAAGGCTTTGTCCTCGTGCACCAGCAACGGCAGGTCGAAACCGTAGAACATCACTTGATGGCCCTCGGCGCTGGTGATCAGCCAGCCAAGAATCGGCATGGCGATCATGAACAGGTACAGCGCCCAGTGCATTAGCCGGGCCAGTGCGATCTGCCACTGCGGTGAAGCCGGGAAGATTTTCGGCGCCGGGCCGAGGCTGCGCGCCAGCAGGCGAAACCACACCAGCACGAACACGGTCAGGCCGAGCATGTAATGCACTTCGCGGATCAGCGAGCGGCCGCCACTGCCCTTGGGAAAGATGCCTCGCAATTCCATGCTGGCATACACCAGCACCAACAACACCAGCATCAACCAGTGCAACAGGACCGACACGGTGCTGTAGCGTGATTCGGAACTTGTCCACGGCATACGGTGTTTCCTCACTGATCAGGGTCGAAACGTGCCGTTCTTGAGCGACGGCATGCTTTAACTGTAATCCGCTTTGGCCGATTTGCGCGTGTCTAAAAACTCTTTCATTGCGCGAAATCAGGGGTTTGCCCATAAAAAAACGCCAGTGTCGGGCAGACACTGGCGTTTTTGTTTGCTGCAGGCCGCGTTATCAGCTGCTTTGCGGCATCTCACCCTTGGCCAGGCGCTTGTTGATGTCGGCGATCACTTCCGGCAGGTCGGTGATGGTGTCGATCATGTAGTGCGGGCGCGAGCCTTCGAACATCGCGTGAATGCGCTTGCGTTCGCTGGCCAGCGCGTCGCTGCCCAGTGCGCGGTAGCCTTCGTAATCCAGGCCCAGCGCGTTGCCGGAGCAGATCAGCGCCACGGTCCACATCCCGGCGCGACGACCTTCGAGGATTCCCGGCACGGTGTCGTCGATCTTCACACAGGCGGCAACATCGTCGATGCCCAGCGCAATCACATTGGCCAGGGCCTGGGCCGGCCATGGTCGGCCGTTCGGCACTTCGTCGGTGGCCACGACGTGGTCGGCGACGTAGCCGTTGGTGGCGGCCAGCTCCACGACCTTGTCCATCACTTGCTTCGGATAACCGGAGCAGGAGCCGATCTTGATCCCTTGCTGGCGCAGGTTGGCGATGGTCTCCAGTGCGCCGGGAATCAGTGCCGAGTGCTCGGCGATTTTTTCGATCTGCAGCGGCATGAAGCGGTTGTAGATCGCGGTGACGTCATCGTCGGTCGGGGTGCGACCGAATGCCCTGCGGTAGCGCTCGGCAACCTGCGGCTGATCGCACAGGGTGCGGATGTGATCCCACTTGCCCATGCCCATCGGGCCACGAGCTTCGTCAATGGAGACCTGGACATCGAATTCGGCGAAGGCTTCGACGAAGATCTGGGTCGGTGCGAAAGAACCGAAATCGACCACGGTGCCGGCCCAGTCGAGGATGGCGGCTTGCAGTTTGCTTGGGTTGTTGTAGTTCATGGCAATCAAATTCCTGAGTGGGCAATGCAATTCAAATGGGGGAGCGGGCCGGATGAATCAGATGTCGAGCACTTCCATCTCGCGCAACACTTCACCCACCGCCGCGACGGCTTCGCGCATCTGCGCCGGGGTGACGTGGCCGATGCAGCCGACGCGGAAGGTCTCGACCTGGGTCAGCTTGCCGGGGTAGAGGATGTAACCCTTGGCCTTGACCCGTTCGTAGAAGTCCTTGAACTGGTAGCGCGGATCTTTCGGTGCATGGAAGGTCGCGATGATCGGGGCCTGGATCGCGGCGGGCAGGAAGCTGCGCAAGCCGAGTTTGCCCATCTCGTCCATCAGCGCCTGGCAGTTGGCGGCGTAACGCGCATGCCGTGCCGGCAGGCCACCTTCTTCGTTGTATTGCAGCAGGGCTTCATGCAACGCCGCGACCACGTGGGTCGGTGGGGTGAAGCGCCACTGGCCGGTCTTCTTCATGTAGCTGTGCTGGTCGAACAGGTCCATCGCCAGCGAATGCGAGTTGCCGGCGGCAGCGGCCAGGGATTCCTTGCGGGCAAATACGAAGCCCATCCCCGGCACGCCTTCCAGGCATTTGCCGGAGGCGGCGATCAGTGCATCGAACGGGACTTGCTGTGCATCCACCGGCAACGCGCCGAAGGAACTCATGGCATCGATGATCAGGCGTTTGCCGTGTTGCTCGACAACTTGGGCGATTTCCGGCAGCGGATTGAGGATGCCGGTGCTGGTTTCGCAGTGGATCAGCGCGATGTGGGTAATGTCGCTGTCGGCGCGCAGCAGGCGGTCGACGTCGGCGGCGGTGGTCGGCTCGTCTTCAGCGGTTTCAAAGGTGCTGAACGAGCGGCCCAGCACTTCGCAGATTTTCGCCAGACGCTTGCCGTAGGCGCCGTTGATCAGCACCAGCACCTTGCCGTCGCGAGGCACCAGAGTGCCGATCGCGGCTTCGACGGCGAAGGTGCCGCTGCCCTGCAAAGGCACGCAGTGGTGGCTGTCGGCGCCGTTGAGGATGGCCAGCAGTTGTTCGCAGAGGCTGGCGGTCAGTTGATTGAAGCGGTCATCCCATGAACCCCAGTCGACCATCATCGCCTGACGGGTGCGGGCCGAGGTAGTCAACGGGCCGGGAGTGAGCAGGATGGGTGCGGCAGTACTCATTCGTGTGTCCTCGCGATAGCGCTGTGGGATGAAGCTACGGGGCATACGTTGCAATTCGGCGGATCATCAATCAAATTGTTTGTTGTTATGCCAGCCATCAGTGAGGGTTATTCATGAACCTGTTCCAGCTCCGTGCCTTCGACGCCGTGGCCCGGGAGGGCAGCTTCACCCGTGCCGCCGCGCGGTTGTTCATCAGCCAACCGGCGGTTACCGGACACATCAAGGCGCTGGAGGAGCATTACCAGATCACCCTGTTGCGACGGACGGCGCGCCGGGTCGAGTTGACCGAAGAGGGCACCAAACTGGCGGCGATCACCCGGGCGATGTTCGGCATGGCCGAAGAGGCCCAGGCGCTGCTCGAAGCCAATCGGCAGTTGCTGACCGGGCGTCTGGAGGTCGCGGCGGACGGCCCGCACATGGTCATGCCGATGCTTGCCAGCCTGCGAGCGCGGTATCCGGGGATCACGGTGAACCTGCGATTGGGCAATGCCCAGGAAACCCTGGCGGCGTTGTTGTCCGAACATGCGGACGTGGCGGTGCTGACCGAAGTCGAGCCGCGCAAGGGCCTACACCTGCAAGCGCTGAGTGAGTCGCGGATCTGCGCACTGGTGCCCGCCGGGCATCCGTGGGCGACTCGAAGTGGCGAGGTCAGGCTCAAGGAGCTGGATCAGGTGATCATGGTCCTGCGCGAGCCGAGTTCGATTACCCGACGCACCTTCGATCAGGCCTGTGCCCAGGCGTCAGTCAATCCACGGGTGTTGCTGGAGCTGGACAGCCGTGAGGCGGTGACGGAGGCGGTGGCGGCTGAATTGGGGGTTGGCGTGGTGTCATCGGTGGAAGTCAGCCACGACCCCCGTGTCGTCGCGATCCCCATCGCGGGAGAAGGGTTGGTGAACCGGCACATGATCGGTTGCGTGGAGCGCCGGCGGGAGCTGCGGTTGATTCAGGCGTTTTTCGGATTGGCCCCGGTCTGAACAAGACTCTCGCGCACCATATCGAGAAACGTCGCCACTACCCGCCGCGAACTCTGCTCCCGCAGGCACACCAGCGTTTCGGTCAAGCGCCGGGTGCAATCGGTGATCGGCAGCGCGCAGACCCGTGAGTCCGCACCGAACTCCGCCGCTGACACCACGCCCACGCCAATCCCCACGACCACCGCCTCACGCGCCGCTTCCCGGCCTTCGACCTGAATCGCCGGGCGGATGCGGAAACCGGCGCGGGCCATTTCTTCTTCCAGGGTCTGGCGGGTCACCGAACCGTGTTCGCGCAGCACCAGCGGCGTGTCGTCCAGATCCTCCAGACAGATCGACTCGCGCTCGGCCCACGGATGATGGCGCGAGACGAATGCCACCATCGGATCGTTGCGCAACGGCACGCACAGCAGGCGCTCATCGCTGACATCGCGTCCGAGCAACGCCAGATCGGCCTGATAGTTGAACAGGCGAAACAGCGATTCATCGGTGTTGCCGGTTTCGACCTTCACGCTGATCCCCGGGTAACGCTCGCAGAATCGGGCGATCTGCGGCAGCACATGCACCGGAGCATCCACCGCCAGAATCAGGCTGCCGGTCTGCAAGGCCTGGGATTCCTGCAGCAACTCCTGGGCTTCGGCCTCGACCACGAACAGACGCTGGGTGATTGCCAGCAAACGCTCGCCGAGATCCGTCAGGCGTACCGAACGTTTGTTGCGATGGAACAGCAACACACCGAAGCGTTCTTCGAGCTTGCGCACCTGGTCGGAAATCGCCGGTTGCGTCAGATACAGCCGCTCGGCGGCTTTGGTGAAGCTTCCGTGCACGGCCACGGCGTGAAAGGCTTTGAGCTGGGCGTGGGAAACAGACATCTCTGACTCCAGTAACAAGCTGAGCTTATGTGTGAAATACGATAAATCGATTTTATTTATTAAACAGTAATTGCTTTGATCCGCTCACGCCAACGCTGACTGCCCGGTCGGGCAGCGACGCTGGCCATGAGCCTGTGCGTGCAACACCAGGACTCATCTGACCGGTATCGCCGAAGGGACGGGGTGATATCGCAGTGCTCAACAATAAAAAACACAGGCGTTTACTTAACGATTCTGCCGGCACACTCACACCCTGAGGTCAGAACCACAATGAACAAGCACATCGGCACCCTTGCGCGTTGGCGCATGCAGATCTTCGCTGTCACCTGGCTCGCTTACGCCGCGTTCTATTTCACCCGCAAAGCCTTTTCGGTGGCCAAACTGGGCATCGCAGAAGACCCCACCTTCATGCTCGACAAAATGGCGATGGCCAACCTCGACGCGATTTATCTGGCGGCTTACGCCATCGGTCAGTTCACCTGGGGCATGCTCGCCGACCGCTTTGGTCCACGGATCGTGGTCCTCGGCGGCTTGCTTATTTCCGCCGCTGCGGCGCTGGTGATGGGCAGCTTCGCGACCTTGCCGATCTTCGCGACCTGCATGCTGATTCAGGGGCTGGCGCAGTCCACCGGATGGTCGGGATTGTGCAAGAACCTCGGCAGTTTCTTCCCCGCCGAACAGCGCGGGCGGGTGCTTGGGTTATGGAGTTCCTGCTACGCGTTTGGCGGCCTGGTGGCGTCACCGTTCGCCGGTTGGTGGGCTTACACACTGGTCGGTACCTGGCACGCGGCGTTCATTTCCAGTGCGGCGGTGGTCGCGTTGGTGGCGGTGCTGTTCTTCATCTTTCAGCGCAACAAACCGGAAGATGTCGGCTTGCCCGCCGTGGAGCCGGAGCCGGTCATCAGCGCCGAGGAAGCCGAAGCCAACAGCAAACTCAGCGTCTGGGAACCGCTCAAGGAAATCCTGCGCAACCGCACGGTGCTGGTGCTCGGGCTGGCGTATTTCCTGCTGAAACCGGCGCGTTACGCGATTCTGTTGTGGGGCCCGGTGATCGTTTTTGAACAGATGCCCACCGTGGGCAAGGTCGGTGCTGCGATCATTCCCACCGCGTTTGAATTGGCAGGTCTTCTCGGCCCGATCATGATCGGCTTGGCCTCGGACAAACTGTTCGGCGCCCGGCGCATGCCGGCCTGCGTACTGAGCCTGCTGGCGCTGACCATAACCCTGGCGCTGTTCATGGGCGCCTTGCACACCGGCAGCGTGATGCTCGTGGTGGCGCTGCTGTTCGTGATGGGCCTGACCCTGTACGGCCCGGATTCGATGATCAGCGGTGCGGCCGCCATCGACTTCGGTAAGGCCAAGGCAGGCGCCACGGCGGCCGGATTTGTCAACGGCTGCGGTTCGGTCGGTGCGGTGCTCGGTGGATTGCTGCCGGGCTATTTCGACTCGGTGACGGTTTTCATTGTCTTCGCTGGTTGCGCGCTGTTCTCGGCGCTGGTGTTGATTCCGCATTGGAACAGCCGCCCTGTCGGCGTCATGGAGCCTCGTGCCTATGTGCCCAATCGGGCCCTGACCATCAAACCTCTGCGTAACTGAACAATCCCTGCCTCGCGGCCTGCTGCGGCATTCGCGGCATTCGCGGCAGGCTGTGCCGTGGCCGACTGACTGGAGAGTTTTCATGAGACCGTTTTGGCTGGAGCAGGCCTTGCAGCTCGATTCGTCCGAACCGTGCCCGCCGCTGCAAGGCGAAGTGCGCACCGACGTGTGCATCGTCGGCGGTGGTTACACCGGGTTGTGGACGGCGATCATGCTCAAGCAGCAGAACCCCGAACTCGATGTGTTGCTGATCGAGGCCGATATTTGCGGCGCCGGCGCCAGTGGGCGCAACGGCGGTTGTGCGCTGTCATGGTCGGCGAAGTATTTCACCCTCGAGCGGCTGTTTGGCGTCGAAGAGGCGGTGCGGCTGGTCCAGGAGTCCGAGCGCAGCATTCACGCCATCGGCGAGTTCTGCGGGCAGTACGGCGTCGATGCCGATTACCGGCTCGACGGTACGCTTTACACCGCGACCAATCGGGCGCAATGCGGCTCGACCGATGCAGTGATTGCGGCGCTTGAGCGCAACGGCATCAACTCGTTCACCCAGCGTCCGCTCGCCGATGTTCAGCGCATGGCCGGCTCCGATAAACATCTGGAAGGCTGGTTTTCGCCGGCGGCCGCCAGTGTGCAGCCGGGCAAACTGGTGCGCGGGTTGCGCAGAGTCGCATTGCAACTGGGCGTGAAAATTCACGAGAACACAGCGATGACCGGATTGGAGGAAGGGCGTCCGGTACGCCTCCAGACGACCAGCGGCAGTGTGGTCGCTGACCGCGTGGTGCTGGCGATGAATGCCTGGATGGCGCGGGCTTTTCCACAGTTCGAGCGCAGTGTGGCGATTGTCTCCAGTGACATGCTGATCACCGAGCCGCGCCCGGAGCTTTTGCAGGAAATCGGCCTGACCAGCGGCGTGACTGTGCTCGATTCGCGGATTTTCGTGCACTACTACCACAACACCCCGGACGGCCGGATCATGCTCGGCAAGGGCGGTAACACCTTCGCTTACGGCGGGCGGATGCTGCCGGTGTTCGATCAGCCATCACCTTACGCCGGGTTGCTCAAGCGCAGCCTCGACGATTTCTTCCCGGCCTACGCCAATGTAAAAGTCGACGCAACGTGGAACGGCCCGTCGGATCGCTCGGTCACCGGCCTGCCGTTTTTTGGCCAGATGAGTGCCAGCGGCAATGTGTTCTACGGATTCGGTTATTCCGGCAGCGGCGTCGGGCCGTGTCACATGGGCGGGCAGATTCTCGCCTCGCTGGTGCAGGGGCTCGACAACCCGTGGACACGCTCGCCGCTGGTCAGCGGGCCGCTGGGCTATTTCCCGCCGGAACCGATCCGCTATCTCGGCTCGCTGATGGTGCGCAACGCCATTCGCCGCAAAGAACGCGCCGAAGATCACGGGCGGCGGCCTCGGCACCTCGATGTGCGTCTGGCGAAATTCGCTGCCGCCGCCGGCAAGGCCGACAAGGGTTGAACGTCAGGACGAAGGCGAGGGGCGGTTGAGCAACCAGTCGAGCAACAGGCCGTCATCGTGCGGTTCCGGTTTTTTGCGCGCCGGACGAGGCTGGCTGACGTCCAGGCACAGGATCGGTCGATCCGGATCGCTGTCGAGAAAACTCACCCACACTTCGCTGCCGGCACGGGGCAGCGCTTCCCTGGCGATCCGGCCGCCACTGCCGACCAAGGCAACCGCCAGCCATAACCCCTCACTGTCGGTATTCTGCGTCAGCGCGGGCCATAACCGGATAGCGATTCGGCCCAGATCGTCCAGCTGTGGAGGTTGCCCGGGCGAGCCCAGCACTTGCGCCGGGTGATACCCAGGAATGCTCGGGCGCGGCTGTCGCAGCAGTGGGCGAAACTCCGTCGACCAAGGCTGTGCGGTGAAGTCGTTGTGATATCGGCGGGGCGCGGACATCGGGTCGAGAATCGACGGTTGCTGGCCCTGATGACGCAATTCGGTGATCAGCCACTGCTCGTTGAACGCGCCCAGCGGATGATCCGTGACCTGCAACAAGTGGCCACTGAGCAATTGCGTGCAGTCACTGCGTCCCTGAATGCAACGGTATTGGCAGCGCTGGCGCTCCAGCTGTCGACGGCTGCGTTGATCGGCGTGGCGTTGCCCGGAGGGCGGGAATCCTCGCAGGGGTATGACGCCTGTCACCGGGTGATTGGCAGCGTCATCGTCGTTGCTCGGTTGCCCGCGCTCACGGACGGTGGGTGACACTTGCGTCATGACCGCGTCGTGACGCAGGAACAGCGTGCTTAGGGCGGGGGATTGAGCCTCGCTCTCTGGGCTGAAGGGCACGGGTATCGGTGACTGCGGAAGGTTCAGGCTGTCATCGGCGAACACCACGACATGGCCATCCGGCCGGTGCTCGAAGTGATAGTGGATGCCTTCTTCCTCGCACAGTCGATGCAACAGCGCCAGGTCGGACTCGTCGTACTGGATGCAGAATGGGCGCGGCGGATAGTGTCCCACCGTCAGGTCGAGCCGGTAACCGTCTGCGGGCAGGCGATGTTCGGTGAGCAGTCGTTCGAGAATGTCCGGCACGCTCAAACGGGTGAACACCCGGCGCCTGGGTTGCTGCTCCAACCTCTGCAGGTGCGGTACCAGCACAACGCTGTAACCGATCCGATGGGCGCCGCGATGTTCGCAACTGGCGCTGTGAAGGGTGCCGTGAAGGCCATGGTTTTCACTCAACTGCAGGAAGGCCGACCGATGCAGCAGGGTAGCGGGGGCGAGGGCTGGGGCAAGACCAACGACTTCTATCTCGAAACGAAAGGGCCGGTTCAGGCCTTCGTGGCCGCTGAAGCGCAGTACCGGCAGGCGCAGACCACCCTCGATGAGGTTCAGCGTGAAGGGACTTTCCTTGTCATTGAGCATTCGGATGGGCTCTGTTGGGTGATACGGGCCACAGAGGGTACGAAACCGCAGTACGAAATGGTCATGACAAACCGGTTTTTCAGAATCGCCCTACGAGGTGTGTAGAAGATGTCGACACGTGACGGAATTTTTGGTCGATTGCCGACTTTAGGCCGTATAAACTTGGCGCCACGCGTCGGCCAATAGATGTCTCGGCGCCACAGATCAAGAGAGTGAGTAATGGGCGCACAGTGGAAGGTTAAACACAAAGAAGCGGCAGCCAACGCCAAGGGCAAGATCTTCGGCAAACTGGTGAAAGAAATCACCATCGCTGCCCGCAACGGTGCCGATACCGCCACCAACGCACACCTGCGTCTGGTGGTCGAACAGGCCAAGAAAGCCTCGATGCCCAAGGAAACCCTGGATCGCGCGATCAAGAAAGGCGCGGGCCTGCTGGGCGAGACCGTTCAGTACCATCGCGTGACTTACGAAGGTTTCGCTCCGCACCAGGTTCCGTTGATCGTCGAGTGCGTCACCGACAACATCAACCGCACCGTCGCGGAAATCCGCGTGGCGTTCCGCAAGGGCCAGCTGGGTGCTTCCGGTTCTGTAGCGTGGGACTTCAACCACGTCGGCATGATCGAAGCCTCGCCAGACACCCCGGACGCCGATCCGGAAATGGCCGCGATCGAAGCCGGTGCTCAGGACTTCGAGCCGGGCGAAGACGGTGCGACCCTGTTCCTGACTGATCCGACCGACCTCGACGCCGTGCAGAAAGCCCTGCCGGAGCAAGGTTTCACCGTGCTGTCGGCCAAGCTGGGCTATCAGCCGAAGAACCCGGTCAGCGGCCTGAGCGATGAGCAGATGGCTGAAGTCGAAGCGTTCCTCGAAGGCCTCGACAACCACGACGACGTGCAGGAAATGTTCGTCGGCCTGGCCGGCTGATCCGCTGCGTCAAAAGTGCTGCCATCGCGAGCCCGGCTCGCGATGGCGGTGTAGCGGTTATAACGATTCCAGCTGCTGCACGACCTCGTTGAAACCCGGCCGCGCCAGCACCTCCGGCTGACAGCAGCGCTGTTCCAGTGCCTCCAGCCGCACACGTCGATCCGCGCTCAGACCCGAGTCGATTCGCGCCAGCAGTTCCCCCAGCAAAATGCCGAAGGCACGTACTTCGATGCGTTGCAGCGCGCGGGTTTCCGGGTTGTCCGTGGTGGCATGAAACGACGCCGCGCCAAAGTCTCCCAGCAGGCAATCGCCCCGATCATTCAACAGGATATTGTGCCCATAGAGGTCGCCATGGGTGATGCCTTGTTCATGCAGATGTTCGGCGACCGACGCAATCCCCTTGGCGATGCGCAAGGCGACATCGGCACTGAACCGGCAGTCATCGGTGTAGATATCCCGCGAACAGGACGCCAGGCTCGGCAATGCGGCGAGGTTGCGATAGCTCGGGTCGATCAGTTGCATCACCAATCCTTGCTGGCCATCTGGGTGATTGTCGATGCGTCCTTCGACCCGGATCAGGTTGGGGTGCAGCCCGGCGGTGATGCAGGCATTCATCTCGTGCAACGGTGAACCGTCGCTGGTCATTTCGCCCTTGTAGAGCTTTACCGCCACGGAACGCTCAGGCTGGCCGACCGGCTGCCACGACGCACGGGAAATGACCCCGGACGCGCCTTCGCCCAACCGTTGCTCCAGACGCAGGGTCGACCAGTCGATCAGCGGCGTGGCCTGGAGTGCGGCGGCGTCGGCCTCGGTTTCCAGCGGGTTGCCGGCGTAGGCCAGCCAGGTCAGGCTCGGCAGGGTCAACAGCCATTGCGGCAATTCTGTCAGCTGATTGGCAGCGATGCGGATCAGCTCCAGTCGATGGCACTGACTCAACGATGGCGGCAGGGCGCGCAGACGGTTACCGGCGAGCATGAGCTTTTGCAGGAGCGGGCGCTCGCCCAGTTCGGCTGGCAGGGTTTCGATGAGGTTGTCGGTCAGGATCAGCCAGCGCAACTGCGGTGGCAGGGCGGTGCCGGACACTCGGACGATCCCGTTGGCCTTGAAGCCGATCATGCTCAGGGCCTGGCACTGGCCAAGGCATTCGGGTAACTCGGTGAACCGGTTATCGGAACAGAACAGCACGCGCAAGTGCGGCAGACGGTGCAAATCGTCCGGCAGGCTGCTCAGTTCGTTGCCACTGAGGTTAAGTACCTCAAGCGTGTCGGCCAGTTCGAAGATCTCTTGTGGGAACTCGGTCAAGCCTTCGACCAGGTCCAGCCGGGTGATGCCCGACAGTTCGCCGGCGCGCAATTGAGCAAGGGTGTGCATGTAAAAGGTCGCTATCGAGAGGGCGCCATGACGCCGGGAATGGGCGGCATGATAACGGCAAATCAGGCCGGTTCGCGCACTTCCGCCAATTGCCCCAGCCGGCTACGGGTGCGGGCCAGGTCAATGGCGTTGCCGGCCAGGCTTTCGTGCAGAGGCAGTTGTCCGAGCAGCGTCAGGTGTTTGTCCTGGTCGTAGAGCACATCGATCAGGTTGATGAAACGCTGCTGGACGGCGATCGAGCATTCGTCCAGTTCCGGCAGTTCATCGATGATCCACTGGTCGAAGCGCCGGCACAGCTCCAGATAATCCATCACGGCCGTGGGCTGCTCGCACAGGTCATTGAAGGTAAAGGCAGCGCGGCGGCCTTCGCATAGACGCGCCTGTAAAACCCGATTGCCGACCGTTAACGGCTGCGGTGCGGTATCCCGTGGCGGCAAATCCAGCGCCAGCCGTTGTGCCGGTGTGGCCGGCCAGACGTAATGGCCCTGGGTGAACAACTGATGCGCGTGATTGCGCGCCTGGCTGCGGTAGTCGTGGGGGCCGCCAACTTCCATGACCTGCATGCGGGCGTTGATCAGGTCGATCACCGGTTTGAACCGCGCGTGATACAGCGGATTGGGCAACAGGCCTTCCGGCGGGTAGTTGGAGGTCACCAGCAACAGAATTCCACGCTGGAACAAGGCCTTGTACAACCGGGTGATGAGCATCGCGTCGCCGATGTCATGCACATGGAATTCGTCGAAGCACAGCACCCGGCAGTCCTGCAGCAACTCATCAAGGGTGGTGCCGAGGGCGTCGTCCTGTTCGCGATGCCGGAACATCCCCTGATGCAGGCGGGCGAAGAACTCATGAAAGTGCAGGCGTTGTTTCTGCTGGATCGGCAACGCCTGGAAGAAACCGTCGAGCAACCAGCTCTTGCCGCGCCCGACGGCACCGTGCAGGTAGAGACTGGGCGGGGTTTGCGCCGAAGGGCCGAACAACAGGCCGGCCTGTTGTGCCATGCAGTCGATCACCCGCTGCTGGCTGTGGCTGAGGGTATAGCCCTGGCCATGGGCCTTAAGCCGGAAGTAATCGCGGATTGACTGGGCGCTGGCGCAATGGCCAGCACTGGCCAGGTTTCGCTTGCCGAACAAACGGCGCAACCCTGAAAGGCGCTGGGACAGACGCGAACGTTCGGGCGGTCGGGCGGGCACGGTGAGGTCACTCCGTCATCGTCGGGCCGGCTCCCCCCGAGCGCGGCGACGTAGTGTAACCAGATGGATAGTTTGCCTTCCACTGCGCTTTATCGGCCAACAGTCTTTCTGCACAGTAATCTGCGGTGCGTACAGGTTTTTTCAGTGCCATGGGGTAACGGATCGACAACTTTTCGAAACATATCCCGCACATTCAGTGGATCCAATCGACTGGCGCAATCGGCGTCCGTTGCTAACCTGAAACACTGTAACGGCAGAGAAGCTGTCGCCAACAAGGAACGGGCAGTGAATGCAGGGATGGTCTGGGCATTGCTGGGCGGGCTCGCAACAACGGTACAGGCCGCCGACCTGCAGGTCGAAGTGCGCGTCGATGTACGGCGCGGTTGCCAGTTGATCGGTCAGCAGCGGGAAGCCGGTATCGAGCAACTGGGCGTGCTCGACTTCGGCAACACGGCGCGCCTCGATGATCCGGCCGGGCCGCTCGGGGCGGCGCTGATCAATTCGCGATTGCCGCGCCTGGAATGCAACCCGGACACGCCGTATCAGCTGCGCGTCGATGGCGGCCTGCACGGCGGGACTGGCGAAGTGCGTTACATGGCAGGCGAGGCGGGAGGCAAAGCCATCCCTTACCGCTTGTATCAGGATGCCGCGCGGCGGGTGCCGCTGGTGGTGGACGTGCCGGTCAGCGGGCGAGTGCCAGACAGCGGTTCGGTTGAATTGCCGCTTTATGGGCGGATCGAGCGGATGACGGAAGTTCCGTGGGTCAGCCGGTATTCGGATCTGGTCAAGGTAACGGTCACCTGGTGATCGAGCGGGATGCAACAGGAAATCGACGTTCAATGACGAACGCGGAGGTCGATTGATGCTGAAGGATCAGAAGGAGTAGGGACGCAATGACAGGCAAGCACTGGCTGGTAGTCGCCACAGGCGCATTGCTGTTGCTCACGGAGGATGCGCAAGCCACGATCAACGGGCAGATTCATGCGCGACTGATACTGATCGCCGGCTGTGAGGTGACCAATTCCACAAGCCCCGCCAGTCCGGTGGGCGATTTCGGCAAACTCGATTTCGGCCAGCAGGGCCCGACCTGGAATGCGCCGATCAAGGCCAGCCTGGCCAATGACAGCAGCGGCCGGCTTAACGTTGCCTGCAACCCTTCAGTGACTGGTTTTACCGTGACCATCGATGGTGGCGCCCATGGCGACGGCAGCACCCGCCGCTTGAGCAACGGTCGCCAGACCATTCCCTATCAGCTGTTTCTCGATGCTTCGGGCAGCCAGAGCTACAGCATCGGCCAACAACACAATTTCGCTGTCACCAGCGGCGCGCAGATACCTATCCCGGTATTTGGCTCGGTGGTGGCGAACACCCGTGCGGTACCGGCTGGTGTCTACACCGACACCCTGACGGTGACGCTCGATTGGTAAACCGTAGAGGAAGGACACCATGCGTACGATTGCATCAAGGATAGGTTTGTCGTTGCTCGGCCTGACGCTCGCCTCCAGCGTCAACGCGGCCACCACGGTCACCGGGCAGATCACCTCCAGCCTGATCTTGACCAGCAGTTGCCAGGTCAACGGTTCCGGCGGTTCCACAGGCCTGAACTTCGGTGCCCTGAACTTCGGTACCGCCAACAGCCTGTTCACCACTGCGACCGGGCAGGTGCTGGGCGGCGGTGGCGGAGCCTTGTCGATTCTCTGCTCGGCCGGCACAACGCCGTCGGTCAAGGTGCGGGCCGGCGCCCACGACGGGTTGTCGCCTGGCGGCACCCGTGCGCTTTACGACGGTGTTGCCAACTACGTGCCCTACGACCTGTACACCGATGCCGGGCACTCGCAATTGCTGGCCATCGACGGCGTGATCAACCTCGCCGCCAGCACCGGTGTGGCGCAAACGGTGAACATCTACGGTCAGGCGGTGGGCAAGGCCGGCCTGCCGGCGGGCACTTACACCGACACGATTTCAGTTGAGCTGACGTTCTAGTGCCATGGGCCGGCATGGTTGTGCGGCGCTGCTCCTGCTGTGCGCGGGGGCTGTGCCGCTGCCGTTGGCGGCGGTGACCAGCCAGAGCTTTCAGGTCAGCGCGACGATCACACCGGGCTGCCTGGTAGTGGGGGGCGTGTCGAACTATGGCGGACTGAATTTCGGTTCGAGTTCGGCGCTGGCCACCGGCACGGTGCAAGTGGCATTGACCGGCGGCGTGCAGTTGCAATGCACGCCGGGGGTGACGCTGAACATGACGGTCGATGGCGGGCAGTACAACAGCGGCGGGCGCCGCATGCAGATCAGTGGCGGCAGCGCGAAGGTGGCGTATGCGCTGTTTCGCGATGCGGCCTACAGCCAGAGCCTGGGCATCGGGCAGAGCGTTGCGGTGGCCTATAGCGACGCCAACAACATCAGCCTGCCGATCTACGGTCAGGCGCAGTTGCCGGGCAATCAGCCTGGGGGGACGTACAGCGATGTGTTGCAAGTGCAACTGTCGTGGTGATGCAAGGCACAAGGAGCGGGTTTATGGGGTTTATCACGTCAAGGCGATGGCTCGTGCGTTGCGCGATGTTGATGTTGGCTTTGCTTGCTGGTGTCAAGGCGCAGGCGGCCAGTTCGGTGCTGATCTGGCCCATCGATCCGGTGCTCGAAGCCGACCAGCAGGCCAGCGCGCTGTGGCTGGAGAATCGTGGCAGCGAAACCGCCAATCTGCAGATCAGGGTGTTCGGCTGGAGTCAGAACGGCTTCCAGGAGCAATACCAGAACCAGCGTGACGTGATCGGCAGTCCGCCGGTGGCGAAGATCGAACCGGGACAGAAACAACTGGTGCGCCTGACCCGCACCAAAGACGTGCCGCCCGGCCAGGAACTGGCCTACCGGATCATCATCGACGAAATTCCCTCGGCCCAGCCTCCTGCCGCCGATACCGGGAAAACCGCCGCCGCAATCCGCTTCCAGATGCGCTATTCGGTGCCCTTGTTTGCATACGGTGCCGGCCTGTGGAGCAAGGAAGACACGACCCGACAGCGTGATCCCAAGGGCATCGGCCTGCCGCAATTGAGCTGGCGCACGGTTTCGGTCGACGGCAAACCCTATGTGGAAGTGCGCAACCAGGGCGCGGTGCATGCGCGGTTGACCGATGTGGCGCTCAAGCAGGGCGGGCAGAGCAAGCCGTTGGCGGAAGGGCTGTTGGGTTATGTGTTGCCCGGCGCGGTCATGCGCTGGCCGGCGCCGGGATCAACAACGGGAGAACTGGCCGGTCGGATCAATGGCGCGGCACAGGTACAGAGCATCGCTCCGGCGAAGTAAGGATTTCGGCCTGCGGGCCGGGTAGTGCGGGGCCGCCGGGCAAGCGACAGGCCTGCGGGCAGCAGCGGTTTCAGGAGGAACCAGTCCATTGACGGACGAAGCACGCTAATGGGGCCGGGATGGGCTCGCCGTATTCAGCGTCCGTTGTGGCTTGTCACCGGCGCGTGTTGCCTGATGTTCATTCATCCATCCAGGGCCGGCGAACTGCCGCCGCCTCCCAGCGGCATGGAGGCCGTCAGCGATGCACAGTTGTTTCTGGAACTGGTGGTCAACCAGATGAATACCGGACGCGTAGTGGCGGTGGAGCAGCGCGGCGGGCAGTTGTTCCTGCCGGCCAGTGTGTTGCGCGACACCGGCATGAAACTGCCCGAGAGTGCCGGTACCGAAGTCGATCTCGACGGTCTGCCGGGGCTGCACAGCGACTACGACAGCGTCGGCCAGCGACTGCTGCTCGATGTGCCGCCGGACTGGCTGCCGGAGCAGTTCATCGGCAATCGTCAGGTCTATCCACGTACCCCGGCGCTGAGCAGTTTCGGCGCTTTGTTCAACTACGACCTGTACCTCAACGACACCGATGATGCCGGTACTTATCTGGCGGCATGGAATGAAATCCGGGTGTTCGACAGTTGGGGCACGCTCTCCAGCACCGGGCAATACCGGCGCACCTTGTCGGGTGATTCGGTCAGCACGCTGAGCAACGGGTATCTGCGCTACGACACCACGTGGCGCTACTCCGATGACGAGCGGATGCTGACCTACGAGGCAGGGGACGTGGTCAGCGGCGCCTTGCCCTGGAGCAGTTCGGTGCGTCTGGGGGGCGTGCAGTTCTCCCGGGATTTCGCGGTGCGCCCGGATCTGGTGACCTATCCGCTGCCACAGTTCGCCGGTGAAGCGGCGGTGCCGTCCTCGGTGGATCTGTTCATCAACGGCTACAAGTCCAGTAGCACCGATTTGCAACCGGGCCCGTACACCCTGACCAACATCCCCTTCATCAACGGTGCGGGCGAAGCTGTGGTGGTGACCACTGATGCACTGGGTCGGCAGGTATCGACCACCGTGCCGTTCTATGTCACCAGCAGCTTGTTGCAGAAGGGCTTGAGCGATTTCTCGATAAGCGCCGGTACGCTTCGACGTGATTACGGATTGAAGGATTTCAGCTACGGGCCGGGCGTAACGTCCGGCAGCCTGCGTTATGGCATCAGCGACAGCTTCACGCTGGAAAGCCACGCCGAAGCGGCCGACTCACTGACCCTTGGCGGGCTCGGTGGAAATCTGCGGCTGGGCAATTTCGGGGTTCTCAACAGTGCGATCAGCCAGAGCCGTTTCGACGGTGAGGGCGGTCAGCAATACAGCCTCGGTTATCAGTACAGCGCCCAGCGTTTCAGCTTTTCCTGGCAACGGTTGCAACGCCGCGACCAATACGCCGACCTTACGGTGGTCGACAGTCCTTACACCAGCCTTAGCAAGCGCAGCGAGCAGGCGACCCTGAGCCTCAACCTTGAGCGCTGGGGCAGTCTGGGTGTCGGCTACTTCGATATCCGGGCGGCGGACGATTCCCGCACGCGGTTGCTCAACCTGAGCTGGAGCAAGCCATTGTGGCGCAACAGCAGTTTCTACCTGTCGGCCAACCGCGAAATCGGCGACGCCAACTGGGCGGTGCAGGCACAACTGGTGGTCCCCTTCGACCTGCGCGGTAGTCTCGCCATCAGCAGCGAACGCAGCAAGACCGGGCAGACTCAACAGCGCGTCAATTACAGCCGCGCCGTGCCATCCCAGGGAGGGGTGGGTTTCAATCTCGGTTACGCCAACGGCGACGGGCCTGATTACCGTCAGGCTGACGTGACCTGGCGACTGCAATCGGTGCAATTGCAGGCCGGTGTCTACGGTACATCGGATGCCGAAACCCGCTGGGCCGATGCCAGTGGTTCGCTGGTGTGGATGGATCACCAAGTGTTCGCGGCCAACCGCATCGACGATGCGTTCGTGGTGGTCAGCACCGATGGTTACGCGGATGTTCCGGTGCGTTACGAGAACCAGCAGGTCGGCCAGACGGATCGCAACGGTCATTTACTGGTGCCGTGGAGCAGTGCCTACTACCGTGGCAAATATGAAATCGATCCGTTGAACCTGCCGGCCAACGTGCGCACCCCGAATGTCGAACAGCGCATTGCCGTGCGCCGTGGCAGCGGTTATCTGCTGGAGTTTCCGCTGAGCCGGGTGATCGCCGCGAGCATCGTGTTGGTGGATGCACAGCAGCAGGAATTGCTACTGGGCAGCGGTGTACTGCACGAGGAGAGCGGCACGCGGACGGTGGTGGGCTGGGACGGGCTGGTCTACCTGGAAAACCTGCAGGCGCAGAACTCGCTGAGAGTGACTCTGGCGGATGGCAAGAGCTGCCAGGTGCAGTTCAAAGTTGACCTGCAGCAGGATCAGATCCCCCTGATCGGGCCGTTGGTGTGCCAATGATGTGGGCACGGCTCTGCCTGTGGCTGGCGCTGATGTTGCCGGGGGCGGCGCAGGCGCTGTGTTCGGTGGTCACCACCACGCCGGCGGCGTTCGGCACGATCAGTTCGATTGCGGTTCGCACCACGTCGCAACCCAGTTCCACACTCAACGGCGGGTTGAGTTGTACAGGTTCGCTGTTGTCGCTGTTGGCCAACAACGATCACTTCTGGGCCACGGTAACCTCCACCCAGGGCGGCTTGCTCGGGCCCACCGGAGACGTCATCGGCTATACGATCTACGCCAACAACAGCACCAGCTACCCGTTGACCCGCGGCACGGCCTACGACTTCGCCCGCAACGGCATTATCGATGCGCTGGGATTGCTCAACGGTACCGTACCGAAAACCGTGCCGCTGTATTTCGGCACAACGATTGGCAGCAATGTGGCAGCCGGGGTGTACACCGAAACCCTGAGCATTTTCTGGAACTGGAATTACTGTTCGGGCATCGGGGTCGGCGGACTCTGCCTGGGCCGCGACATCAACAGCGGCACCACGACGCTGACAGTCAACCTGACCGTGGCCAACGATTGCACCATCACCGCGCCCAACATCGCGTTCGGCAGCGCGCCGGTGATCAGTGCGTTTACCCCGGTCACGGGGCAGACCATCAACCTGGCCTGCACCAAGGGCAGCGCCTATACCGTGGGTTTGAACGACGGCCAGAACGCAGTCAGCGTCGGCGGTCGACGACGAATGATTTCCGGCAGCAATTACCTGGCCTACGACATTTTCAAAAGCGCCGGCACCACCCGCTGGGGCAGTGTTGGCGCTGCACGTCGAGCCAGCAGTGATGCCGAGGTCAATCCCGGCAATGGTCTGGGTACCGGCAGCCAGATCTTCAACTACAACGCGAAGATCTACACCGACCAGACCACGCCGCCCGCTGGCACCTACCTGGACAATGTGGTGCTGGATGTGGGGTTCTGAGCCGGCTAGAAACTCAGGGATTGCTTGAGCATTTCTGCCGCAGGCGTATCGGTCGGGCTGACCATTGCGTAGTTGTAACCCTTGCCCGACCAATATTCGGCCTGAAGATCCCCGTCCTGGCGACTGCCCCGGGGCAGAAAGGTATTTTTCGGTCCCGGTGGACGCACGTAGAAACTGACCTTGTGCCCGCTCTGGTCTTCATACATCACCATCGCCGCCGGGCCTTCATCGGTGCTCAGCAGACGGCCGCTGACCGGTGCAAATCCGGCCGACGTCAGGTCCGGCAGGCGATTGGCCTGAGTGAAATAGCGGTCGAGCCAGCGCTGGATATCGCCGTCACCATCGACCTTGTAGTCCGCCGGCAGAAGCCCTTGCTGGGCGATCAAACGGTACGCCTGCAAGGCATCCGTCATCGGTGCGGGGGGATGAAACACGGTCATGTCCCGAGCCTTCCAGCCCCCGACACCGCCGAGGCTGACGGCAATCAACAGCACCGCTGCGCTGGCCCATTGGCGGCGCGATCGATGCTTGAGCCGTTGGCGGATCAGCGCCGGGTCCAGATCCGGATTGACCGGTTGCTGCAAGGCACCGCCGAGGGCGGCGCGCAGGTGTTGGGCATCCTGTTGCCAGGCGCGGATCAACGCGGCGTCTTCCGGGTGGCTGGCCAGCCAGTTTTCCAGCACACGCCGGTCGGCGTCGCTGAGCTGGTGGTCGATGTAGGCGTGCAAATCACGCTCGCTGGGGGGCAGGCTGATCATTTGAGTATCCGCAAGGAAGGGCTGCTGATTTCGCCGTCGCTGAGCTGGCGCAAAGCCTGGCGGGCGCGGGACAGGCGCGACATCACGGTGCCGGTGGGGACGTCGAGAATCTCGGCGACCTCCTTATAGGTCAAGCCTTCCACCGACACCATCAGCAACAGCGCGCGCTGTTCGGTGGGGAGGCGATCGAAGGCTTGCAGGGTAGATTGGGCAATCACCGTGCGCTCCACCGAGGGTTCGGCGTCATCGCGGCCGGTGAAGAATTCGAGCATTCGGGCGTAGCGCCGGGAGCGCCGGTGCGCATCGAGGAACTGGCGGTACAGGATCGAAAACAGCCACGCGCGAAGATCGCCCTCGGCGCGCTTGTCGCGCCAACTGGACAGGGCTCTCTCCAGGCTGGCCTGAACCAGATCGTCGGCGCTGCTGCCGTTGCGCGTCAACGACACGGCAAAGCGCCGCAATCTGGGAATGATTTCTCTCAGTTGTTCGTCGAATTCGCTCATGAAGTTCTGCTAGTCACTACGCTGTGGACTAGGAAGACGTCCGGCATTCGAGGTTATTCCACGTTCGGAAAAATAAATACCGGGCCGTGGAATAAATCCTGATGGCGTGCGTCTTGCTGATTCTTCCTACTTGTGGCCGATGGCCCTGGAGTCTTTCATGGTTGATCGCAGCTCACCGCCCGGCGGGCCACAACGCCCGCCATTGAGTGCCGCGAGCCTGGTGTTGCGTCTCGGCGGTATCGCCGTGGTGGTCGCAGCAGTGGCCGGGGTTTTTGCCTACGTTCATGGCTCGTTTGACCCACAACGCCTGACGCCCAAGGCGTTGGTTGATGTACTGGAAAAGAACAACGGCGTGCACCCGGGGTTTCGTCGCAATCACGCCAAGGGCGTTTGCGTCATCGGCCATTTTGAAAACAGTGGTGAGGCGCGTCCTTACTCTGTCGCGCAGGTGTTCAATGAGCCACGCACCCCGGTAGTCGGGCGCTTCGCGCTGCCGGCGGGTAATCCTTATGCACCGGACAGCGCCGTACCGATTCGCAGCCTGGCGCTGCGTTTCACCCAGGCCAACGGCCAGCAATGGCGCACCGGGATGAACAGTATGCCGGTGTTCCCGGTCGGCACACCCGAGGCGTTCTATCAGTTGCAGCAGGCGCAATCGCCGGATCCGGCGACGGGAAAACCGGACCCGAGCAAGGTCCCGGCGTTCTTTGCCTCGCACCCGGAAGCCGTACCGTTCCTGACCTGGATAAAAACCGCCAAACCGTCGGCCAGTTACGCGACGGAAACCTACAACAGCATCAACGCGTTTTATCTGGTGGATGCCAGCGGCAAGAAACAGGCGGTGCGCTGGAGCATGACGCCTCTGGCTCAGGATGCTGCCGGTGCGACTGCGCCTGAAGGTAGCGACTTCCTTGAGAAGGACCTGGTGCAACGCCTGGCCGAAGGGCCGCTGCGCTTTCAGTTGAACATCACCTTGGCCAACGCCGACGATCCGGTGAACGATGCGAGCAAGACCTGGCCCGCCGGCCGCAAAGTGTTGAATGCAGGCACTCTGGTACTGGAAAAGACCCAGCCGCAGCTCAGCGGTGAATGCCGTGACATCAACTACGATCCGCTGGTGCTGCCGGCCGGTATTCAGGGTTCCGACGATCCGTTGCTGGCCGCGCGCTCGGCCGGTTACGCCGATTCCTACCTGCGTCGCACCAGCGAAGTCAGCCAACTGCCGACCGGCAAAAAGGAGGCTCGTCCATGAGCACGCAACCGACTCATTTCAATCCGCTGGCGCGGCTGTTGCACTGGCTGATGGCGTTGATGATCATCGCGATGTTGTTCATCGGCGCCGGCATGGTGACCTCGGTGTCGGCGCGGCATGAATGGCTGATCAACCTGCACAAGCCGCTGGGTATTGCGATCCTGTTGCTGGTGATCGTGCGCATTCTGGTGCGACTGGGCACGCGTCAGCCACCACTGCCGGAGGATCTGCCGGGCTGGCAGGTGATGGCGGCCAAGGCCTCTCATCTGTTGCTGTACGCGCTGATGCTGGTGTTGCCGCTGCTGGGCTGGGCGATGATCAGCGCGGCGGGGGATCCGGTGATGCTCGGCGCGTCCCTGCAATTGCCGTCGATCGTGCCGGCGGATGCGCAGGTGTTTGCGTTGCTGCGCGAGGCTCACGGGTATCTGGCGTATTTGTTATTCCTGACCGTGCTGCTGCATCTGGCGGCGGCGCTGTTTCATGGCTGGGTGCGTCGCGACGAGGTGCTCGACAGCATGCTGCGGGGACGCAATCGCAACTGACTGCAGACGTTAATCCGGCGTGGCGAGGGAGCACATTTGCTCGCCACGTTTTTGCGGTGCCAATGTTCGCCACCAATACATCAGCGCGACGATGTTTATTCCGGCACCCAGCCAGCAGACGCCCGGCCATCCTGCCCAGGCGTACATGGCCGTCGAGGCGATCGAGCCCAAGGCGCTGCCAATTGAATAAAACAGCATGTAGCCGGCGGTCAGTCGGCTCTGTGCCTGTGGGCGGACGCTGTAGATCATGCTCTGGCTGGTGACGTGCACAGCCTGCAAGCCCAGATCCAGGGTGATTACCCCGAGTAACAGCCCCCACAACGAGGATTGGGTAAATGCGATCGGTAGCCACGAACCGAGCATCAGCAGCAGGGACAAGCCGCTGACCCATTGCCCGAATCCGCGATCCGCCAAGTGTCCGGCTCTTGCGGCGGCCAATGCGCCAGCCGCGCCGGCCAGTCCGAACAATCCGATTTCACTGTGGGAAAGCGACAGCGGCGGGGCGGCCAACGGCAAAACCATTGGCGTCCACAGCACCATGGCGCTGGCGAAGGTGAGCAGCGCCAGGATCGCTCGTCGGCGCAGCACCGGCTCCTCTCGAAACAGAGTGAACACTGAAGTGATCAGTGCCACGTAACGCGTGTCCGGTCGTGCTTCTTCGTCCTTGGGCAATACCCGAAACAGCAGCGCGGCCATCACCAGCGTCAATCCTGCCGACAACAGATAGATCGAACGCCAGCCGGCCAGATCAGCCATGCCGCCCGCTACCGTGCGCGCGAGCAGAATGCCGACGACGATGCCGCTGGTGATCACGCCGACAACTTTTCCGCGTTGCGCGGGGACGGCAAGAGTTGCGGCGTAGGCGACCAGCACCTGGGTGACCACCGCAAGCAGACCGGTCAGGGTGACGCCGATCAGCAGCCAGGCGCTGTTCGGGGCCACCGCAATCATCAGCAAGGCTGCGGCGGACAACAGCGTTTGCGTGACGATCAGCCGCCGCCGATTGAGCAGATCGCCGAGGGGCACGAGCAATATCAGACCGATTCCATAACCGATCTGAGTCAAGGTCATGACGATGCCGATGCTGCCCGGCGATAGACCGAAGGCGTCGGCCATCGCATCCAGCAGCGGCTGGGCGTAATACACGTTGCCCACCGCGAGGCCGCAAGCGATAGCGAAAAGCAGTACGACACCGTTATCGAGTGTTGCAGTTTTCATGTCCCGGATCCTTTCAGGTTTCAAGTTGAAACTTGATTGACGGTAAGTAATCCGGTTTTTATTTGCAACCTGATTGGGTAAAAGACGGCACAAAAAAAAGATCGCAGACGGGCTGCGATCTTTCGTGAAGCGAAAAACAGGGTGGGGGGATCAGCGCAGGGTGTCGACCATGTCGGCGATGGTGGTCAGCACATCTTTGCCCAATTGTTTTGAGCGCTGGCCCGACCAGCCGGTGAGCGGGTTCGGCGCGTCATCGTGATCCTTGAACGGCATTTCCAGGGTCAGCGACAGGCAGTCGAACTTCTGGCCAACGCTGTTGCAGGCCAGGGTCATGTTGGCCTGGCCCGGTTCGTCGCGGGTGTAGCCGTACTTGGTCTGGAAATCTTTGGTGGTGTGTTTCAGGTGGCTGCGGAAGTGCTCTTCGAGTTTTTCGATTCGCGGGGTGTAGCCCGGGTTTCCTTCGCAACCAGCGGTGAATACGTGGGGTATTTCTTCGTCGCCGTGTATGTCGAGGAACAGATCGACGCCGTACTTTTCCATCTGCTGCTGTACGAAAAGGACTTCCGGGCTGACTTCCTGACTGGCGTTCTGCCAGGCGCGGTTCAGATCCTGGCCCATGGCGTTGGTGCGCAGGTGGCCGTGGAAGGCACCGTCCGGGTTCATGTTCGGCACCAGGTACAGATCGGCACTTTCCAGCAACTTTTTCAACACTGGATCGTTGTGATGCTCCAGACGTTCGATCACGCCTTCCATGAACCACTCGGCCATGTGTTCGCCGGGATGCTGCTGGGCGATGATCCAGATCTTGCGACGGCCTTCAGCGCCGGTGCCTTTGCGCAACAGTTGAATGTCACGGCCTTCGACGCTTTTGCCAGTGGCCAGCAGTTCGGTGCCGGCCTTGGTCAGCGCTTGCTCGATCAGCCAGTCATGACGGCCACGGCTGTAGGGTTCGAAGTACGCGAACCAGGCGTGGGTCTGCTCGGCTTCGAGACAGAAGCGCAGACTGTCGCCTTCGAATTGGGTTGGAATGCGGAACCAGTTGACGTGGTCGTAGGACGCGACGGCCTGATAGCCGGTCCAGGCTTTGTTGTAGGAGGACTGGCTGGCGTTGACCAGACGGAACCAGTGTTCTTGATGTACATGCAGGCCGCTGGCCTTGAAGTGGAACCACTGGAAGTGGGCGCTGCGGGTATCTGGGCGAATGGCCAGAACCGGACTGAGCGGGTTGCTGATATCGATGACTTGGATGTTGCCGCTGTCGAAGTTGGCGCTGATGTCGAACGAAGATTTGGCCACGGTCATAATCGGTTCCTGAATATGATTTTTATGGCGGCTACTTTACACGCAAGACTGGGGTGAAACCGAGGGAAATTGCGGGGTGTGGCGGGGGGGGCGTCCTCCATGACGCGGATGCAGCTTAGTAGCTGTGCGATTGATTCTCAAGTGCTAATTGGCATTACTTTTCCCCAATGCGGCCGGGGTTCGCTTGCCAAGCGATATTCTTTTGATATTATCCGCGCCATCGAATTTGCAGAACCTAAAGACTTCATTAGCCTGAAGCCACAAGCCAGAAAACTGGCAAAAAAAGACCCGGCAAAAAGCCGGGTCAAAAACCGTGATTAGCCTGATGAGGAGATAGTCCAGAAGACCGACCTAAGGTCTCTGGTCCATCGACTGATCTTGCGACCAGTTGCTTGCAATAGTAATCATTATCATTTGCAAGTCAAACGTTTTTATCTGCGCGATTGGAAAATTCTTTCCTGTCCGTCTTCAGCGAACCCCGCCATCGAGCGAGTGATCGACCATCGCTCGTGCCATGTCGACCATGTGCACGACCGAAAACGCCAAATCCCGACTGACGCCCTGCAAGCCGTCTGCTGCCTTGAACGCCGTGGCTGCTGCACATCGCAGCAAATCCGAGGCGTGGACCAGGGATTCTTCGCCACTCAGGTTATTGTTCACGCCGAAAAAGCGTTCCTCCACTTCCGGTTCTGACACAGCCGGTTTCAAGTAATAGTCCAATGCGCGTTGCGCAGCGGCGCACCCTTGCGGAGACGTGAAGGTGGTGTCCATTTGCAGGTCGGGCAGGTCTTTGCTGGTGATATTCATGGGGAAAGGTCACTCCTTGGTCGATTCAAATCCGTGAACCTAGAATAGTACTTAGAGTATTTGTGACCAGAATTTAAATACTACAATATGTGTTTTGATGGCACGGGACGGGCACGTATGGTGCCGCACATGGATAAATGGATTGAGTTGGTCAAGGCCAAAATGAGTGAACTCAACGTCACTCAAGTCGAGCTCGGCGAGCGCGTCGGCATGTCTCAGGGCGGTATCGGCCATTGGCTGAACAAGCGCCGTGAGCCCGGCATCACGCAAATGAACCGCGTGCTGAAAGCGCTGGGCATGGAGTTTCTCGAAGTCGCGGTGGTGATCCGCGAACCGCAAGTCGACAAGGACGACGAAATGCCACTGGCGCAGAAGTACAACCCTTACTTCCGCTATCCGGTCAGCGACTGGAATGTGCCGATCGAGGCCCGCGAGAGCCAACCTGTGTATTCGAGTGGTAAGGACAAGCGACGCTTCGAGCTGACGGATTACCACGCCCGAGGCCCGGCGTTCTGGCTCACAGTGGCGGGCAATTCGATGACCGCGCCCACGGGGCAAAGCATCGGCGAAGGGATGCTGATCCTTGTGGATCCTGCGGTGGAGGCGGAGCCCGGCAAACTGGTGATCGCCCAGTGGCAGGACAGTGACGAGGCGATTTTTCGTAAATTGATCGAAGAGGGCGGCCAGCGTTACCTGATGCCGCTCAATCCGACCTGGCCGAAGGCCTTGTTTACCGACGAGTGCCGAATTATCGGTGTCGTGGTTCAGGCAACGGCCAAATATTAGTCAGATCGATCCTCGCCAGGCGTAGGATCGATCCACCTTTCACGCTTCTTCCAGTTCGACCAGCGCGCTGCCTTCGCTGACCATTTCGCCTTCCTGGCAATACAGCGCCTTGATCACGCCGGCGTGGGGCGCGCGGATGCTGTGCTCCATCTTCATCGCTTCCAGCACCACCAGTTGCGCACCGGCTTCAACCGCTTGTCCGGCCTCCACCAGCACTCGCACGATGCTGCCGTTCATCGGTGCAGTCAGACCGCCCTGATGGCTGTGACTGGCTTCAACAGCGCTGATCGGGTCGTACATTTCAACGCGCCGCAACTCGCTGTCCCATTGCAGAAACAGAACCTCTCCACGACGAATCGCCCGCAGCTGTCGACGCAGTCCATCGTGCTCGACCACCAGTAGCTCGCCGATCAGTTTTGCATTGCCGCCAGCTCCGAGCGTCAACGCCCGATCCTGCTCCTCGCAGCTCAAATGCAGAGTGATTTCGCGAGGCAAACCGGCGCGCAAACCGCTGTGAAGCGCCCAGGGCGAAGCGGGATCATCTGCCCGAGTCATCCCCGGCAAACTCTGCGCAAAAGCCTGCGCCGCCGCATCCCAGAACTCATCACTCAGTGCAGCAGGCGCTGGCAGCAACTGTTCCTGATAGCGCGGAATGAACCCGGTATCCAGCTCCGCTGCCGCAAACGCCGGATGACCTATGATCCGCCGCAGGAAGTTGATATTGGTCTTCAACCCGCCAATCGCAAACTCATCGAGCATGCTCAGCAGTCGCAAACGCGCCTGCTCACGATCCTCGCCCCAGGCAATCAACTTGCCGAGCATCGGGTCATAGAACGGCGAAATCTCGTCGCCTTCCTCAACGCCGCTGTCCACACGGCGCCCTGGCCCGGCGGCGGATTCGCGATACAGATCCAGGCGACCGGTCGCCGGAAGAAAATCATTCGATGGATCTTCCGCATATAGCCGCACTTCAATCGCATGCCCGTTCAGCGGCACTTGATCCTGAGTGATCGGCAACGCTTCGCCACGGGCGACGCGAATCTGCCAGGCCACCAGATCGAGCCCGGTGATGGCCTCGGTGACTGGGTGTTCAACCTGCAACCGCGTGTTCATTTCCATGAAGAAGAACTCGCCGCGAGCGTCCAGCAGAAACTCCACCGTGCCGGCGCCGACGTAACCGATGGCCTGCGCTGAACGCACAGCGGCTTCGCCCATCGCCCGACGCAGTTCTGGACTCAGGCCCGGTGCCGGCGCTTCTTCAACGACCTTCTGATGCCGACGCTGAATCGAGCAGTCGCGCTCGTTCAGGTAGAGGCAATTGCCATGCTGATCGGCAAACACCTGGATTTCCACGTGGCGCGGCTTGAGCAGGTATTTCTCCACCAGCATCCGCGAATCGCCGAACGACGACTGCGCTTCACGCTGAGCCGAGGCCAGCGCTTCAGCCAGTTGGCTGACGTCTTCAACCACTTTCATGCCCTTGCCGCCACCGCCGGCCGTGGCCTTGAGCAGCACCGGGTAGCCGATGCGTTCGCAAGCATCGCGGAAAGTGTCCAGATCCTGGGCTTCGCCGTGATAACCCGGCACCAGCGGCACGCCGGCGGTTTCCATCAACGCTTTTGCGGCGGACTTGCTGCCCATCGCGTCGATGGCCGAGGCGGGCGGGCCGAGGAAGATCAGGCCGGCCGCTTCGATGGCGCGGGCAAACCCGGCGTTTTCTGAAAGAAAGCCGTAACCCGGATGAATCGCCTGAGCGCCGCTGGCCTTGGCCGCCGCGATCAGTTTGTCGATTTGCAGGTAACTGTCGGCCGCTTTGCTGCCGCCCAGGTCGACGCGAATATCCGCTTCACGGCTGTGCCGGGCTTCCCGGTCGGTGGCGCTGTGCACGGCAACGGTGGTCAGGCCCAGCGACTTGGCGGTGCGCATGACCCGACAAGCGATTTCGCCACGGTTGGCCACCAGCAGGGTGGTGAGAACAGGTGCGCTCATC
This sequence comes from Pseudomonas sp. stari2, assembly GCF_040760005.1. NCBI lineage: Bacteria > Pseudomonadati > Pseudomonadota > Gammaproteobacteria > Pseudomonadales > Pseudomonadaceae > Pseudomonas > Pseudomonas sp. Stari2. The sequence continues at coordinate 4,274,367 of NZ_CP099760.1, read as the reverse complement.
AACGCGGCTCCTTGGTGGTGGTTGCGGCTTGCCAGCTCGGCGGACGTTTCTGCAAAAAGGCCCGCAAGCCTTCCTGGCCTTCCGGGCTGACGCGGATGCGGGCGATGGCGTTTTCGGTGTAACGACGCAGGGCCGGCGTCAGCGCGCCGTTGCCGACTTCACGCAGCAGATCCTTGCTGGCGCGCATGGCGGCGGGGCTGTTGTGCAGCAGGTTGTCGATCCATTGCTCGACTTGCTGTTCAAGCTCGGTCGCCGGATAGCTTTCCGACAACAAACCGATTTCCCGCGCCCGCTGACCGCCGAAACGCTCGGCTGTCAGCGCATAACGCCGCGCCGCGCGCTCGCCGATGGCTTGCACCACGAACGGGCTGATCACCGCCGGCGCCAGGCCAATGCGTACTTCCGACAGACAGAATTGCGCCTCATCGGCGCCAATCGCCATATCGCAGCAACTGATCAGACCCAGCGCGCCGCCGAACGCCGCGCCTTGCACCACGGCCATGGTCGGGAATTTCAGTTTGGCGAGGTTGTACATCAGCTCCGCCAGTTCCCGGGCGTCGTCAAGGTTGGTGTGGTAATCGAGTTCGGCCGATTGCTGCATCCAGGCCAGATCGGCGCCGGCGCTGAAGTGTTTGCCGCGTCCGCGCACCAGCAGGAAACGCAGGCTGGCGTCGCTGGCAACCTTGTCCAAAGCCAAAATCAACTCGCGGATCATTTCGGCGTTGAACGCGTTGTTCTTTTCTTCGCGGCTCAGCCACAAGGTCGCGAAACCCCGTGGATCGCTGTGCAGTTCGAGGGTGTTGAAATCGCTCATGAGGTTCTCCCGATCACATCCGGAACACGCCGAAGCGGCTCGGTTCGATAGGCGCGTTCAACGACGCGGACAAGGCCAGGGCCAGCACATCGCGGGTCTGCGCCGGGTCGATGACGCCGTCGTCCCACAGCCGAGCGCTGGAATAGTAGGGGTGACCCTGCTCTTCGTATTGGTCGAGAATCGGTTGCTTGATCTCGCTTTCCTGCTCGGCACTGAACGCCTGACCGCTGCGTTCGGCCTGCTCGCGCTTGACCTGTACCAACACGCCGGCCGCCTGCTCGGCGCCCATCACGCCGATCCGCGCATTCGGCCACATCCACAGGAAACGAGGATCGTAGGCCCGCCCGCACATGCCGTAGTTACCGGCACCGAAGCTGCCGCCGATGATCACGGTGAATTTCGGCACCTTGGCGCACGCCACGGCGGTTACCAGTTTCGCGCCGTGCTTGGCGATGCCGCCGGCCTCGTATTTCTGGCCGACCATGAAGCCGGTGATGTTCTGCAGGAACAACAACGGAATGCCGCGCTGGCAGGCCAGTTCAATGAAGTGCGCGCCTTTTTGCGCGGCTTCCGCGAACAGGATGCCGTTGTTGGCGAGGATCGCGATCGGGTAGCCGTGCAGGTGGGCGAAGCCGCACACCAGCGTCGTACCGAACAGCGCCTTGAATTCATCGAACACTGAACCGTCGACCAGTCGTGCAATCACTTCGCGCACATCGAATGGCTGCTTGGCGTCCGCCGAAACCACTCCGTACAACTCATCGCTGGCGTACAGCGGCGCAATCGGCGTGCGCTGCTGCACTTCGCCGAGCTTGCGCCAGTTGAGGTTGGCGACGCTGCGGCGGGCGAGGGCGAGGGCGTGCTCATCGCTTTCGGCGTAATGGTCGGCCACGCCGGAAATCTTGCAATGCACATCGGCCCCGCCGAGGTCTTCGGCGCTGACCACTTCACCGGTCGCAGCCTTTACCAGTGGCGGACCGGCGAGGAAAATCGTCGCCTGATTGCGCACCATGATCGCTTCGTCAGCCATCGCCGGTACATACGCGCCGCCAGCGGTGCACGAACCCATGACCACGGCAATCTGCGGAATGCCCATGGCGCTCATGTTGGCCTGGTTGAAGAAGATCCGCCCGAAGTGCTCGCGATCCGGGAACACCTCGTCCTGACGCGGCAGGTTGGCGCCGCCCGAGTCCACCAGATAGATGCACGGCAGGCGGTTCTGTTGGGCGATGGTCTGGGCGCGCAGGTGTTTCTTCACGGTCAGCGGGTAGTACGAACCACCTTTCACCGTCGCGTCGTTGGCGACGATCATGCACTCGACGCCTTCCACGCGGCCGATCCCGGCAATCACGCCAGCGGCCGGCACGTCTTCGCCATACACAGCGTGGGCGGCCAATTGACTGATTTCCAGAAACGGCGAGCCCGGATCGAGGAGGCGGTTGATCCGCTCACGCGGCAGCAGCTTGCCCCGCGATGTGTGACGTTCCTGAGCTTTCGCGCCGCCACCCTGAGCCACTTGGGCAAGCAGGGTATGGAGGGCGTCGACCTGTTCGAGCATCGCCGCGCTGTTGGCGGCGAACTCCGCTGAACGGGGATTGAGCTGGGTATGCAGGATAGCCATGGACAGCTCCGTTTAGCGGGTTTCGTTGAACAGTTCGCGACCGATCAGCATGCGACGGATCTCACTGGTGCCGGCACCGATTTCGTACAGCTTGGCGTCACGCAGCAGACGGCCGGCGGGGAATTCGTTGATGTAGCCGTTACCGCCGAGAATCTGGATCGCGTCCAGAGCCATTTGTGTGGCGCGTTCGGCGGTGTAGAGGATCACGCCAGCGGCATCCTTGCGCGTGGTTTCGTTGCGTTCGCAGGCCTGGGCCACAGCATAGAGGTAGGCGCGGCTGGCGTTGAGCTGGGTGTACATGTCGGCGACTTTGCCCTGGATCAGCTGGAATTCGCCGATGCTCTGGCCGAACTGTTTGCGGTCATGGATGTACGGCACGATCAGATCCATGCACGACTGCATGATCCCGGTCGGGCCACCGGACAGCACGACGCGCTCGTAATCGAGGCCGCTCATCAGCACTTTCACGCCGCCGTTGAGCACGCCGAGGATGTTTTCTTCTGGTACTTCAACGTCATCGAAGAACAGCTCGCAAGTGTTGGAGCCGCGCATGCCGAGCTTGTCGAACTTGTTGCTGCGGCTGAAGCCTTTCCAGTCGCGCTCGACGATGAATGCGGTGATGCCGTGGGGGCCTTTTTCCAGGTCGGTCTTGGCGTAGATCACGTAGGTATTGGCGTCGGGGCCGTTGGTGATCCAGGTCTTGCTGCCGTTGAGCACGAAACGGTCGCCGCGTTTATCGGCACGCAGTTTCATCGAGACCACATCGGAACCGGCGTTCGGCTCGCTCATGGCGAGTGCGCCGACGTGTTCGCCGCTGATCAGTTTCGGCAGGTATCTGGATTTCTGTTCGTGGTTGCCGTTGCGGTTGATCTGGTTCACGCAGAGGTTGGAGTGGGCGCCGTAGGACAACGCCACGGAAGCCGAACCGCGGCTGATTTCTTCCATCGCCACAACGTGTGCGAGGTAACCCAGCCCAGCGCCGCCGTACTGTTCCGGCACGGTGATGCCGAGCAGGCCCATGTCACCGAACTTGCGCCACAGATCGGCGGGGAACAGGTTGTCGCTGTCGATCTGCGCGGCACGCGGGGCGATCTCCTTGGCGACGAAGGACTGGACCTGATCGCGCAGCATGTCGATGGTTTCACCGAGGGCAAAGTTCAGGGATGGATAGCTCATGGGTCACCTTTTTGGCTTTTTGTAGGGCGGGGAGGGCGGCGGTTTGGCTCTCACCTTTACGTTAACGTAAGCTTGAGACGAGTGGCTGTCAATCACCCTTTACGTTAACGTCAACTTGAGCGAGAGTAGGGCCAGTTCTGAACGGTCGGAGCTGACATGGCTCCGGTCCAACACCCACTAATAAAGACAATAGGGGTCGTCATGGATCAACCCAGTGCAAACCCGCAACGCAGCTATACCCGTGGTTCCCAGGACAAAGCCTTGCTGGCGATGACCATCGGGCAGAAGTTCGACGAGACCGTCGCGCAGTACCCGGACGGCGAGGCGTTGGTGGTGCGTCATCAGCAGTTGCGTTACACCTGGCGGCAACTGGCCGACGCGGTGGATGTTCACGCCAGAGCCCTGCTGGCGTTGGGTTTGCAGGTTGGCGACCGGCTCGGCATCTGGGCACCGAATTGCGCACAGTGGTGCATCACTCAGTTCGCCACCGCAAAGATCGGCGTGATTCTGGTCAACATCAACCCGGCCTACCGCAGTTCCGAACTCGAATACGTGCTCAAGCAATCCGGCTGCCAATGGCTGGTCTGTGCCGGTGCTTTCAAATCTTCGAACTACCACGGCATGCTTCAGGGCCTGCTGCCGGAACTGACCGAGCAATCCATCGGCCAACTCCACAGTGAGCGCTTGCCGGAGCTGCGCGGACTGATCAGTCTCGATCCTCAGCCGCCTTCGGGTTTTCTTCCGTGGTCGCAACTGGCCGATCTGGCCGCCAGTGTTTCCCCGGAACAATTGCGTGAACGCAGCGACAGCCTGCACTTCGATCAACCGGTCAACATCCAGTACACCTCCGGCACTACCGGTTTCCCCAAAGGCGCGACCCTCAGTCACTACAACATCCTCAACAACGGCTACATGGTCGGCGAAAGCCTCGGCCTGACTGCCGCCGATCGCTTGGTGATCCCGGTGCCGCTGTATCACTGCTTCGGCATGGTCATGGGCAATCTTGGCTGCGTCACCCACGGCAGTACGATGATTTATCCCAACGACGCCTTCGATCCTTTGCTGACCCTGAGCACCGTCGCCGAAGAAAAGTCCACCGCGCTGTACGGCGTACCCACCATGTTCATCGCCATGCTCGATCAACCGCAGCGCGCCGAATTCGACCTGTCGACCCTGCGCACCGGAATCATGGCCGGCGCCACCTGCCCGATCGAGGTGATGCGCCGGGTCATCAGCGAAATGCATATGAGCGAAGTGCAGATCGCCTACGGCATGACCGAAACCAGCCCCGTCTCCCTGCAGACCGGGCCATCGGACGAACTGGAACTGCGCGTCACCACCGTCGGCCGCACCCAGCCACAACTCGAAAGCAAAATCATCGACGAGGCCGGCAACCCGGTACCACGCGGCACCATCGGCGAACTGTGCACCCGTGGCTACAGCGTGATGCTCGGCTACTGGAACAACCCGCAGGCCACCGCCGAAGCCGTCGACGCGGCAGGCTGGATGCACACCGGCGACCTGGCGAGCATGAACGACGAGGGTTACGTGTGCATCGCCGGCCGTAACAAGGACATGATCATCCGTGGCGGCGAAAACATTTACCCGCGTGAACTGGAAGAGTTTTTCTTCACTCACCCGGCGGTGGCAGACGTGCAGGTGATCGGCATTCCCTGCTCGCGTTACGGCGAGGAAATCGTCGCCTGGATCAAATTCCATCCCGGCCACAGCGCCACCGAACAAGAGCTGCAAGCGTGGTGCAAGGAGCGCATCGCCCACTTCAAGACGCCGCGTTACTTCAAGTTTGTAGACGAGTTTCCGATGACGGTGACGGGCAAGATCCAGAAATTCCGCATGCGTGAGATCAGTATCGAGGAGTTGCGAGAAAAGCAGGCCTGACAAAGATCGAATGTGGGAGCGAGCAAGCCCGCTCCCACAAGGGGGCGGCGCTGAAAACAGGAATCGTAGAAAGCACAAAGGGGAGCCGAAGCTCCCCTTTAATTTTGTCGTCGCGTGCTCTTTTTTATTATTGAGGGGCGGTCTGTTGTTGTTTTTGGCAACCGTGGCCCTTTACCGCTGTTTTTGGCGACCCCCATCCGGGGTCAAGAGCAAACGTATTTTTTTGAGCGCTGATCTGCTTTCTCGCCAGGCGATCCAACCGATTCGGGAGCTACCTGAAGGTAGTTTTATTGTTCTCTGCCCGGTTGCGGGTCATTCCGAGGAACACCCTGAAAAGCACACCTTCTCCAAAAAAATCTGTTAGCTGCGTCTCTGCCGTGTTGTTTTTGTTATGTCAGAGTCGGTACGTCTTATTTTTATTGGTTTGCTGCTTTTTATTCTTGTTATGCCATAGAGATAGCAGAAGCCGTGCCAGTTTTTAAAAAGCCTTTTAAATCAATGATTTGAGATTTTTGAAGGATTTTTCCTTCAGGCAAAACCAGACAATTTGTTTCCGTGTTACTCGCTTGTGCCCACGTTTCGCGCTCGGCGGTAACACCATCCCCTCACTGTGCGCTACGGGCCTTGGCCACGCGCGAACCGGTCGGGCGACCCAGCACTGCACTGATCTGTTGGCCAGCGGCAATCAAGGCGTCGAGGTCGATACCGGTCTTGATGCCCAGGCCGTTGAGCAGGTACACCACGTCTTCGGTGGCGACGTTACCGCTGGCGCCCTTGGCGTACGGGCAGCCGCCCAGGCCGGCGATCGAGCTGTCGAACACCGCGATGCCTTCCAGCAGGCTGGCGTAGATGTTGGCCATGGCCTGGCCGTAGGTGTCGTGGAAGTGGCCGGCGAGTTTTTCTCTCGGCACCTGTTTCGATACCACTTCAAACAGCCGGCGGGTGGCGCCAGCGGTGCCAGTGCCGATGGTGTCGCCCAGCGACACTTCGTAGCAGCCCATCGCGTACAACTCGCGGGCGACCATGGCCACCTGTTCTGGCGCGACCTCGCCTTCATAAGGGCAGCCCAGCACGCAGGACACGTAACCGCGTACGGTAACGCCGTGCTGTTTCGCCGATTCCATGATCGGCACGAACCGCGCCAGGCTTTCGCTGATCGAGCAATTGATGTTGCGCTGCGAGAAAGCTTCCGACGCAGCAGCAAACACTGCGACTTCCTTGACCCCGGCCGCCAGTGCATCTTCAAAACCGCGCAGGTTCGGCGCCAGCGCGCCATAGGTCACGCCGGGTTTGCGCTGTATCTGCGCGAACACGTCAGCGGAACCGGCCATCTGCGGCACCCACTTGGGCGAGACGAAACTGCCGACCTCTATATAGCCGAGGCCGGCAGCGCTCAGCGCGTCGACCAGTTGCACCTTGTCGGCAACGCTGATGGGCTGGGCTTCGTTCTGCAGGCCGTCACGCGGGCCGACTTCGATCAGGCGTACTTGGGAGGGGAGGGACATGGCATTGACCTGTTGTAATTATCGGGAGGCTACTGCGCGCCTTGCTGACTCTTGAGCGTCTGCTCCAGCGCCTGCACGCAGCGTTCTTCGGCGGTGTCGAGCTCCAGCTTCATCTGTTCGATGTCCAGCAATTGCTGCTCGAGCTGTTCCCGGCGCTCGCTGATTTTCGCCAGCATGCTGTTGAGTTGTTTGGTGTTACCGCTGGAGGGGTCGTAGAGTTCGATCAGCTCGCGGCACTCGGCCAGGGAAAAACCGATGCGTTTGCCCCGCAGGATCAGTTTCAGGCTGACCTTGTCGCGCGGTGAGTAGATGCGTTCCTGGCCTCGGCGCTCAGGGCTGAGCAGGCCTTGTTCTTCATAGAAGCGGATCGCCCGGGTGGTGATGTCCAGCTCGCGGGCGAGGTCGGAAATGCTGTAGGTCTGGCTGCTCATGAAAGCGCTCGAAATAAGGTCTTGGCGCTAAGCTAATGGCAGGTTGACGTTTACGTCAAGTGGCGGGCGCCTGCAGCTTGTCGAGCTTCTTCTCGTGCGCCGTCACTTGCTGGCACAACTCGATCATCTGCTCGCGCATCCAGCGGTTGGCCGGGTCCTGATCGGTGCTTTCGTGCCAGTACAAATGGGTTTCCACCGGCGGCACATCGTTGACCGGCAGATTGAACGCATGCAGGTCATGGCGGCGGGCGAAACGTTCCGGCACGGTCATCACCATGTCGGTCTGCTGCAACACCTGGGACGCCATCAGATAGTGCTGCGAGCGCAGGGCGATCTTGCGCTGGATGCCCATTTTGCCCAGCGCCAGATCGACATGGCCCAGGCCGCTGCGGCGGCTGGAAATATGAATGTGGGTCAGCGACAGGTAATCGTCGAGGGTGAGTTTTTCCTTGGTCGCCAGCGGATGACCCTTGCGCATCGCGCAGACATAACGGTCTTCCATCAGCTTGACGTGGCGCACCTGCGGGTCGGTGTTGAGCGGAGCATCCACGGCAAAGTCGAGGCGCCCGGCGGCCAGTTCCTTGGTGGTTTCCCGGCGCTTGGACAGGAAGCTTTCGATGATCACCGTTGGTGCCAGACGACGCAGACGCTGGAACAGCGGCGGCAGAATCACCGCTTCGGTCAGGTCGGTCATGCTGATGCGGTAGGTCTTGACCGCTTGCGAAGGGTTGAAAATGCGGCTTTCCTGAACCGATACCCGCAGTAGCGACAGTGCGTTGCGCACCGGGCCGATGATGTTCTGCGCCATGGGCGTCGGCACCATGCCTTGGGCGGTGCGTACGAAGAGCGGGTCGTTGAAGGTCTCGCGCAACCGCGCCAATGCGTTGGACACCGCCGGCTGGGTGATGCCGACAATCTGCCCGGCGCGGGTCAGGTTGGCTTCGGTGTAGATCGCGTCGAAGACGATGAAAAGGTTGAGGTCGACCTTGCTCAGATTCATTACGCGGCTCTCTTTTTATAGGTGGATGGCGCGGGTCAGGGCGGCCAGGAAAATCAACCAATCATATATCGGTGATGAATGTTTATACACGCCGAGAATAGGCTAGGTAAATTATCAACGCTGTTCTAGCATCGATTGCATGACTTAAACAACCTGCCGAAAAAAGGTAATTGCTCATGGATTTCGCATATTCGCCCAAGGTGCAAGAACTGCGTGAGCGCGTGACCGCGTTCATGGACACTTACGTTTACCCGGCCGAAGCCGTGTTCGAACGGCAGGTTGCCGAGGGCGACCGCTGGCAGCCGACCGCAATCATGGAAGAGCTCAAGGCCAAGGCCAAGGCGGAAGGGCTGTGGAATTTGTTTCTGCCTGAGTCGGAACTGGGCGCCGGCCTGACCAACCTCGAATATGCGCCACTGGCGGAAATCATGGGCCGTTCGCTGCTCGGCCCGGAGCCGTTCAACTGTTCGGCACCGGACACCGGCAACATGGAAGTGTTGGTGCGTTACGCCAACGAAGAACAGAAACAGCGCTGGCTCGAACCGCTGCTGCGCGGCGAGATCCGCTCGGCATTTGCCATGACCGAGCCGGACGTCGCGTCCTCCGACGCCACCAACATGGCTGCCCGTGCCGTGCGCGATGGCGATGAATGGGTGATCAACGGCAAGAAATGGTGGACCTCCGGCGCCTGCGATCCGCGCTGCAAAATCCTGATCTTCATGGGCCTGAGCAACCCCGATGCACCGCGCCACGCCCAGCACTCGATGATTCTGGTACCGGTCGACACCCCCGGCGTGAAGATCGTCCGTCCGCTGCCGGTGTTCGGTTACGACGACGCACCGCACGGTCACGCCGAAGTGCTGTTCGACAACGTGCGGGTGCCGTACGAAAACGTCCTGCTCGGTGAAGGACGCGGCTTCGAAATCGCTCAAGGTCGCCTTGGCCCAGGCCGGATTCACCACTGCATGCGTTCGATCGGCATGGCCGAGCGCGCATTGGAATTGATGTGCAAACGTTCGGTGAGTCGCACTGCGTTCGGCAAACCGCTGGCGCGTCTGGGCGGTAACGTCGACAAGATCGCCGACTCGCGGATGGAAATCGATATGGCACGTCTGCTGACCCTGAAGGCGGCGTACATGATGGACACCGTGGGTAACAAGGTCGCCAAGAGCGAAATTGCGCAGATCAAGGTCGTCGCACCGAATGTCGCGTTGCGGGTGATCGACCGGGCGATCCAGATTCATGGCGGGGCAGGGGTATCGAACGATTTCCCGCTGGCCTACATGTACGCCATGCAACGTACCCTGCGCCTGGCCGACGGCCCGGACGAAGTGCACCGCGCGGCGATCGGCAAGTTCGAGATCGGCAAGTACGTGCCGAAGGAAATGCTGCGTAGCGAGCGCTGATCCAGCACCTGTTCGGTCCCACTACAAACGTGGGATCGAACAGCGTCAGCTCAGTAAACCCAAACCTCGACCCGCCGATTCTTGATCCGGCCTTCATCCCCGCTGTTGGTCGCCACCGGCATCAGCGCGCCAAACCCGCGCACTTCGCGCAACACCACGCCGTTCTTCACCAGCTCCCGCCGTACCGCCATCGCCCGCAGCTTCGACAGCAAATCCGCCCGGGCCGGGTCATCCTTGGCATCGCCAAAACCCACCAGTGTGACCGCGCGATCGGTCTTGTCATGGTGCTTTATATAGTCGAATACCCGGACCAGATCCTGCCGGGCCTTGTTGTCGAGGCTGGCGCTGCCTTCTTCAAAGCGGAAATTCACGGTCAGACGCTGGGCATGCCGGCTCAGGGATTGATAACCCTCGGGCATCAGCGCATTCGGCGTGACCGAGATGGCATGCACGGTCTGGGCAATAAAACCGTTGGCCGCGACAATCGCCTGCCCCTGGCGGCTTTGCGCAAAATCCACCAAGGCTGCGGCCCATGGATTCTGATTATCGGGTGGCAAATAGAAGAACAGCCGGCGGGACAGCGGATAGTCTTCGGTGGCGATCAGGCTGGCCAGTGGCAGCATGGCCTGGGACTGCCCGTCGACGATTGCCACGGCTTTTGCCTGGCGCACATAAGGCAGACCGATGAAACCGATGCCCTGCGGATCGGCACTGACCGCGTCGGACAATTGCTCGCTGGACTCGAAACGTTTCGCCGAACTGTTCAGGGTTTTCCCACGACGGCTGAGGACCAGTTCCTTGAACGTGTCGTAGGTGCCGGACTGATCATCCCGCGCATACAGATGAATCGTCCCACCCTTGCCGCCGAGTTCTTCCCACGTCTTCGCCTCGCCGCTGAAGATCCGCGCCAGTTGCTCGATGTTCAGCTGATTCAGCGGATTGTCGGGGTGAAGAATGATCGCCAGGCCATCGATGGCGATGACTTGCTCGGCGCCTGGACTTTTCAGATCGCCAAGCGAAACAAGGCTGGCGAGCTCGCTGTCCTTGATCGGACGGGAAGAGGCGGCCAGATCGGCGCTGTTGTTTTTGAGCGCGGAGAAACCGGTGCTGGAACCATGGGCGGCGATTTCCACCACCACACGTTTACCTTGAGCCGTGAGGCCGACGACCCGTTGCTCGTTGGCGGTGTCCGGCGTTTCGCTGTGGACGTTCACCAGCCCCTGTTCTTCCAGCAGGCCTTCCACCAGTGCCGGGCCGAGGGCTGCGCCAATGGTGTTGGAACCCTGGATGCGCAGGACCGGGCCGTTCTCGGGAATGGGCAATGCCGCGGCCGAAACCTGCAGCCAGGCACTCAAGAGAAAGACGAACAGAACGCGCAGGGTCATGCCGGCACCGAATGCAGCCAAGGGGATTGCCGGGGAGATTAAGTCAGGGACGTTTCTGAAAGATGACAGCGCTCAAGCTGTGGGAGCGAACTCCCACAGTGATTCGCGGTGATTGCGCTATCAGCTCAATTCAAGCCAGATCGGCGCGTGGTCCGAAGGCTTTTCCATCCCGCGCAGTTCATAGTCGACACCGGCGGCTTTCACCCGTGGCAGCAAACCGTGGGAAGCCAGGATCACGTCGATCCGCAGACCGCGCTTCGGCTCGTCTTCAAAACCACGGCTGCGGTAGTCGAACCAGCTGAAGATATCGGCCACGTCCGGGTTCAGGTGGCGGAAACTGTCGGTCAGGCCCCAGTTTTTCAGGCGGGCCATCCACTCGCGCTCTTCCGGCAGGAAGCTGCATTTGCCGGTTTTCAGCCAGCGCTTCATGTTGTCCGGGCCGATGCCGATGTCGCAGTCTTCCGGCGAAATGTTCACATCGCCCATCACCACCAGCGGCTGTTCATTGTTGAACTGGCTCTCCAGCAGTGCTTGCAGATCGCTGTAGAAACGCTGCTTGGCCGGGAATTTGGTTGGGTGGTCACGGCTTTCACCCTGTGGGAAATAGCCGTTCATGATCGTCACCGGAACGCCGTTGGCGTCGGCGAAAGTGCCCCAGATAAAACGCCGCTGCGCGTCTTCTTCATCGGTGGCAAAGCCTTTGTGCACGGCAATCGGCTCCTGGCGCGAGAGCAGGGCGACGCCGTAATGGCCTTTCTGGCCGTGGAAATACACGTGATAACCCAGGGCCCGCACTTCTTCCAGAGGGAACTGATCGTCGTGGACCTTGGTTTCCTGCAGGCCGATGACGTCCGGCTGATGCTTTTCGATCAGCGCCGCCAGCTGATGCGGGCGGGCCCGCAGTCCGTTGATGTTGAAGGAAACGATCTTCATGGTCGGCAGTCCTGGCAAAAGGGCGATGCTAGCTGACATGTAGGATCTGGGCCAGCGTGGCGGTAGTCCATATGCGCTGCTAATGTCTTTCGGGTGTGGGAACGATCACTTCAGCCCAAGGCTCGTATAACAAGAACGGGGCCTGTTGAGTCCCGTCCAGGGAGAATCACCGTCATGCCTGAAACCTCGACCGCCATCGCCGACATCCACATGCTCGACCGCGGCTATTCCCGTGAAGCACGATCCTTGCTGTATCAGGCTTACCGTCACGAGCCGACCTTCGCTTATCTGTTCGAGGCCGAGCGTCCGGGTTATGAACAACGCGTGCGCGCGACGGTGCGAGAACTGGTCAAACAGCATTTCCTGCAGGATCTGCCGGCCATCGGCCTGTTGGTCAATGATCGTCTGATCGGGATCGCCCTGATCGCGCCGCCGCAACGGCGTCTGGGTGTTACCGAGAGTTGGGCCTGGCGTTTGCGCATGGTGTTGAGCACCGGTTTCCGCTGCACCCGGCGCTATCTGGAGTATCACGCCGCCGTTGAAGCCTGCGTGCCCACCGATTCGGTTCACATGCTGCCGTTGTTGGGTGTGCATCCACAATTTCAGGGCAAGCACTTCGGCGAGCAGCTGCTGCAAGCGGTGCACAACTGGTGCGCGGTGGATGAAAGCTCCCAAGGCGTGATCCTCGATACCGGCAACCCGCGTTACCTGGAGTTTTACAAGCGTCAGGGCTACGAGGAAATTGGCGAAGTCGCCGTCGGACCGGTGCGCGAGCATGTATTTTTCCACGCCAATCCGCAGGTGTTACAAACTGCAACGGGATGACCGTCGAACTTTTTGGGAAATTTCCTGTTCTATCACGCTCCCAAGCCCGTGATAGCATCCGCGCCTATGAAGTTTCCAGGAAGATTTACCAGTGGCGTGCTCATGCTGTTAAGCAGCTGCGCGGCGCTGGCGCAAAGTGAATTGGATGTGCGGATCAAACCGTCCAACGATGAACTCAAAGCCAATATAGAAGGCTATATCGGCAGCCTCGGCGATCGTGACGAAGAAGCCTTGCAGCGCTTCAGTCGCGGCGCCGAAGAGCAGGCGCGCAAGGCCGCCCAGGCTTTGGGCTACTACCAGCCGCAGATCGACAGTGAAGTGAAGGGCGGAGAAAAACCGCGCCTGGTGCTGAAAATCGATCCCGGCGAACCGATCCGTCTGCGCAATGTGACTGTGCGGGTCGACGGACCCGCTGCCGCCCTCAAATCCTTTCGTGTACCGAAAAGCGACGTGCTCAAGCCCGGTGCAGTGCTCAACCATGGCCGCTACGAAGACGCCAAGCGCCTGATCCAGAATCAGGCCTCGCGCTTCGGTTTCTTCAGTGGTCATTTCACCAGCCAGAAACTGATGGTCGATCCCCGCGCCGGAGTCGCCGATGTCGAGCTGATCTATGAAAGCGGCCCGCGTTATGCGCTGGGCAAGGTCAGTTTCGAAGGCGACACGCCGTTCGATGAAGACCTGCTGCAACGCATGGTGCCGTTCAAACCGGGCGAGCCTTACGACTCCGAGCTGATCGCCGAACTCAACCGCGACCTGCAATCGAGCGGTTACTTTGAAGGCGTGCGGGTCGACGCTGCGCCGACTGCTGCCAAGGACGACGTGATCCCGGTCGCGGTCAAACTCGATACCCGCAAGCCACGCACCATGGGTCTCGGTCTCGGTTACTCCACCGACGTCGGCCCGCGGATCAAGGCCAACTGGACCCGCCACTGGGTCAACCCGCAAGGCGACAGTTACGGCTGGGAGGCCGAATTGTCGGCGCCGCGGCAGAACGTCGGTCTGTTCTATGACATTCCGCTGGATCCGCCGCTGACCGACAAACTGCGCTGGGCCGGTGGTTATCAGTACGAAAACATCGACGGCTCCGACACCCTGAGCAAACTGCTGACCTTCGGCCCGGAATGGCACAGCAAGTTGCCCAGCGGCTGGCAGCGGGTGATCTCGCTGAAGTGGCAGCGCGAGGAATACCAGCTCGGTGACGACTCGGGTCTGAGTACCTTGTTGATGCCCGGCATCAGTTACTCCTACCTGAAAAGTGACAATCGCATCGACCCGCACAACGGTTATCGTCTGACCTTTGAAAGCAAAGTGGCGAAAGAGGGCGTCGGTTCGGACAACAACCTGCTGTATGGCACGGCCCTGATCAAAGGGCTGACCACGGTATTCGACAATCACCGTTTCCTCGGGCGCGTGCAGGTCGGTGGCAGTGCCACCAACGGTTACAACTCGGTGCCGCCATCGCTGCGCTTCTTCGCAGGTGGCGACCAGAGTGTGCGCGGTTACGACTACCAGAGCCTGTCACCGGAGAACTCCAAAGGCGACCGCATCGGCGGGCGCTACATGGTGGTCGGCAGCGTCGAGTACCAATACTCGATCGCCGAAAAATGGCGGGTCGCGACCTTCGTCGATCAGGGCAACTCTTTCAACAAACTCGAACTGCCGAACCTCAAGACCGGGGTCGGTATCGGTGTGCGCTGGGTCTCGCCGGTGGGGCCGATCCGCCTCGACCTGGCCCATGCGCTGGACGACGATGGCGGCATCCGGCTGCACTTTTCCATGGGGCCTGAGCTGTGAAGCGTGGTTTGAAGATTTCCGCTCTGGCGCTGTTGTCGCTGGTGCTGTTGATTGTATTGAGCGTCACCGCCGTACTCGGTACACAAGCCGGCAGCCGTTGGGTGCTGGGGCTGGTGCCGGGCTTGAGCGTGGATAACTTTCAGGGGCGCCTCGGCGGACAATGGAGCGCCGATCATCTGGTGTGGCAACAGGACAGCAGTCGCGTCGAGCTCAACAAACCGATCTTCGAATGGTCGCCGCTGTGCCTGACACGTATGACGCTATGCGTCGAGCAGCTCAAGGCCGATCAGGTCATCCTGCAATTCCCGCCTGGCGAAGAAACCACCGACAGCGGTCCGATTAAACTCCCGGATCTGCAATTGCCGGTAGCCATCGAACTGGGCGACGTTCAGGTCGGCAGCCTGTTGTTCAACGGCAGCGAGCAGCTCAAGGGCCTGCAACTGGCGGCACACTGGACTGCCAAGGGCATGCAGATCGACAGCGTGAAACTGCAACGCGACGACCTGAGCCTGAACCTCTCCGGCCTGTTGCAACCGACCGGTAACTGGCCGTTGAACATCGCCGGTGATCTGACCCTGCCGTCACCGGGCACCGGCCCATGGACGCTTGCACTCAAAGTCGACGGCGATCTGCTCAAGACTCTTAATCTGCACGCCGACAGCCGTGGCTACCTCGACGGCCAGTTGAGCGGCGAGCTGAAACCGCTGGCGGAAAACCTGCCGGCCAAGGTGCGCATCACCTCCGAGGCGTTCAAGCCGAGCGCCGATCTGCCGGACACCCTGCAATTGAATCAACTGGTATTGACCGGCGAAGGCGACCTGAAAAACGGTTACCAATTGCTCGGCAATGCGACGTTGCCTGCGGATAAAGGTCCGGTAGCGCTGTTGCTCAAAGGCAAGGTTGACGCCAAGGGTGCACAGATTGCCGGCCTCGACCTGACCGCCAATGACAAACAGAGCCTCAAGCTCACCGGCAACGTGGATTGGAGCAAAGGCCTCAGCGCCCAGGCCAATATCAATTGGCAGGACTTTCCGTGGCATCGGCTCTATTCCGAGATCGAAGAACCGCAAGTCGCCTTGCGCACGTTCACTGGTGAAGTCTCTTACACCGACGGCCAATACCTCGGCAATTTCGCCGCCGCAATGGATGGCCCGGCCGGGGCGTTCAGCCTGAGCAGTCCGTTCAGTGGCAATCTCAAGCAGATCTTCCTCCCGCAATTCAAGCTC
The DNA here is from genome assembly GCF_040760005.1 of Pseudomonas sp. stari2. Lineage (NCBI taxonomy): Bacteria > Pseudomonadati > Pseudomonadota > Gammaproteobacteria > Pseudomonadales > Pseudomonadaceae > Pseudomonas > Pseudomonas sp. Stari2. Next base: position 4,258,352 of record NZ_CP099760.1, on the reverse strand, counting down.
GAAGCGGGTCAGGGCAAGGCCGAAGGGCATGTGAACGTGCAGTTCGCCGACGGCATTGTCTGGGACACCGCGCTGGAATTGTCCGCGCTCAACCCGGCGTACTGGATGGCTGAATTGCCGGGCACGTTGGCAGGGCCGTTGAAAAGCACAGGCGAAATGAAAAACGAGCGCCTGAGCCTCAACGCCGACCTCGATCTCAAAGGCAAACTGCGCGGGCAACCGGCGGTGCTGCAAGCCAAGGCTGACGGCGCGGGCGAACAGTGGAATCTGAATGCCCTGCAAATCCGTCTCGGCGACAACAGCATCAATGGCAAGGGCAGTCTGCAACAGAAGCTCATCGGGCAGATCGATATCAAGCTGCCGCGTCTGGCCCAGCTCTGGCCGCAGTTGCGCGGGCAGATCAACGGTCGAGTCGATGTCGCCGGTACGCTGAAAGCACCGCAAGGCAAGCTCGACCTGCAAGGCTCGCAATTGGTGTTCCAGGACAACCGCCTGCAAAGCCTCAACCTCGACGCCACCCTCGACAGCGCGCAGCGGGCGAAAATCGATCTGAAGGGTAGCGGCATCCAGGCTGGCGACACGAACCTGGGTGTGTTGACCGTCAGCGCTCAGGGCGATATCAAAAATCAGAAGCTCAACCTCGACCTGCTCGGGCCAAAGCTGAAACTCGCGCTGGGGCTGGACGGCAATCTGGACAAAGGCAACTGGCGCGGGCGACTGGCCAGCGGTGACATTCAGGCCGGCGGTCAGGACTGGAAGCTGCAAAACCCGGCCAAACTCGAACGTCTGGCCGACGGCAAGATCAACTTCGGCGCCCATTGCTGGATGTCCGGCAATGCCAGCCTGTGCGGCGAAGACCAGCGGTTGATGCCGGAGCCGAAGCTGCGCTACCACCTCAAGCAGTTCCCGATCGAAAGCCTGGCGCAATGGCTGCCCAAGGATTTCGCCTGGCAGGGCAAGCTCAATGCCGACCTGCAGCTGGACCTGCCGGCCAGCGGCCCGAACGGCCAGATCAGCGTCGATGCCAGCGGCGGCACCTTGCGCATGAAGGAAAAGGATCAGTGGCTGGACTTCCCGTACCAGACCCTCAAGCTGACCAGCAAACTCACGCCGAAACGCATCGACACTGATCTCAATTTCGTCGGTGGCAAACTCGGTGAGCTGATGGTGCAGGCGCAGCTCAATCCGCTGCCGAAGAACAAACCGCTGAATGGCTCGTTCCGTCTCAGCGGGCTGGATCTGTCGGTGGCCCGGCCGTTCGTGCCGATGGTCGAGAAACTCACCGGGCGCCTGAACGGCAGCGGCACGATTTCCGGCGGCCTGCTCGCGCCGCTGGTCAACGGCACCGTGCAACTCAGTGACGGTGAAGTGTCCGGCCCGGAACTGCCGTTGCAGTTGCAGGATCTGCGACTGCAAGCGGTGATCGCTGGCGAATCGGTGCGCCTGGACGGCGGCTGGAAAAGCGGCAAGACCGGGCAGGGCAGCCTCAGCGGCAACGTCGCATGGGGCCAGGCGCTGGTGGTGGATCTGGCGCTCAAGGGTACGCAACTGCCGGTGACCGTCGAACCCTACGCCAAGCTTGAAGTGGCGCCGGACCTCAAGATTTCCATGGCCGGCGACGAACTGGCGATTGCCGGCAAAGTGCTGGTGCCCCGAGGCGAAATCACCGTGCGCGAATTGCCGCCATCCACGGTGAAAGTCTCTGATGACACGATCATCGTCGGTGCGCAGACCGAAGAGGGCAAGCCACCGATGGCCATGAAGATGGACATCGACGTGGTGGTCGGCGAGGACAAACTGAGCTTCGCCGGGTTCGGCCTGACCGCCAATCTGCAAGGTCACGTGCACATCGGCGACAACATGGACACCCGTGGCGAACTGTGGCTCAACGACGGTCGCTACCGTGCCTACGGCCAGCGCCTGACGGTGCGCCGTGCGCGCCTGTTGTTTGCCGGGCCGATCGATCAGCCTTATCTGGACATCGAAGCGATCCGCCAGACCGACGACGTGATCGCCGGTATTCGCCTGAGCGGCAGCGCCGAACAGCCGACCACGCAGATCTTCTCGGAGCCGGCGATGAGCCAGGAGCAGGCGCTGTCCTATCTGGTGCTGGGGCGTCCGCTGAGCAGCAACGGCGAAGACAACAACATGCTTGCGCAAGCGGCGCTCGGTCTGGGCCTGATGGGCAGTTCCGGGGTCACCAGCGGTCTGGCCAAGGACCTGGGGATTCAGGATTTCCAGCTCGACACCCAGGGCAGCGGCAACACCACCAGCGTGGTAGCCAGCGGCAATATCTCCGAGAAGCTGAGCCTGCGTTATGGTGTTGGCGTGTTCGAGCCCGCCAACACCATCGCCCTGCGCTACAAACTCAGCAAAAAGGTCTACCTCGAAGCTGCCAGTGGCGTAGCCAGTTCGCTGGATATCTTCTACAAGCGCGATTTCTAGAGGGCCGGCGTACTGCACACCAGCGAGACACGCTCATAGTTCAGCGCCTTATTGCGTTCCGGCAACGCATAAGGCGCCTCACAACGCTGGCCCTGCCAGTTGATGATGAGCGTGCCGGCATCTGTTTCGACCAGCGCCAGTGCCTTGCCACCAGGGTCAGAGATCGCTAACTGCTTGCCGTTGCCGTCCTCGAGCGACGCGCCAAACGGAATTGGCCGATGCTGGCTGTCGAACAACGCAAATTGCACACGCCGCCCGGTCTTGCTGGCGTAGCGTGCCAGAACCACCGCTCCGCGTCGGGGGACGACTTGCCGGGTCGCATTCTCGATCTCGATATCGCCGCCCAGGTCACGGGTGTCCAGGTTGATCCAGTTCACCCGGTAAGGCTGTGCGTTTGGGACCACGGCAAAACCGTTGCTGGCGGTCTTGGCCCCGGAGTAGCTGGCGATCTTGACCCCCGCCGCACCTTCGACCTGTGCCAGTGCGAACGTTTCGCCCACAGTTTGTCCCAGGTTGATCCCGCCGGCATGGCCCACGACCGAACCTGCCAGGTTAAGGCTCTGCGAGTTGTATCCGCGTCCCTGGCTGTAGCCGGCACTGATGTCCATCACCGAGGTACGGGTGCTGAGGTTCACCGAACCGCTGCCGCCACCGGTGCTGCTGTTGCCGCCTTGCACCGAGTAGTAGGTGTCGCTGTTTTCCGACAGGTAGCCATTGATGCCGACCTGGGTGCTGTCGTCGGCTTTCTGCGTGCTGGCAGATACAAAGGCCCGCGGTGCACGGGGTTTGGAACCCAGCGGGAATGACACGGACAGGTTCAGCAAGGTGTCATTGTTCGACGGCCCATAGTTGCCGACATCCTTGGAGTACGTGGCCCCGATGTTGTAACTCACATCACCCCAATAGTTGCTGTAACCCGCCGACAGGCTTTGCGAACCACCGCGCCCCCAGTAGCGCTGGTCGCTGGCGTTCACGTAGACGCTGCCATATTGCTGGTTGCGTCCCAGGCTCTGGTTGACGGTGAGGTCGGTGCGGGTTTTCGAGTTACCGGTGCGTGGCTGACCGTCGCTGCTCAGCGCTTCGACGTGCTCGGTGAGGGTGCGATAGCCCTCGGTCGAGTAGCGGTAGGCGGCCAGCGTGAAATTGGTGTCGGTACCGGTAAACGTCTTGGCATACAAGGCACGCAGGCTGTTGCCCGTGACGGCCTGACCGAAGGTGCGGCTGCTGGAGTGGGTCACGTCCAGCGAGACCGCACCGATCGACGTGTTACGACCGGCGCCCACGGACAACGCCTGGAAGTTGTCCGACGCCTGGACCCCGACAATCGTCGACAGATTGCTGCTGACGCCATAGGCCAGCGTGCTGCTGACAAATTGCGGCGACTTCTGATCATCGCTGTTGCTGTTGAACTGACCGGCCGAGACGCTGTATTTCAACTGCCCTTGGCGCACCATGATCGGCAGGCTGGAAAACGCTTGCAGCGATACCCGGCGCCGACCATCGGCTTCGATAATCGTCACTTCGAGATCGCCGTTCGAACCGCTGGGGTAGATATCGCTGATTTCGAACGGGCCCGGTGGCACATTGGCGGTGTAGAGCATGTAGTTGTTCTGGCGAATCTCCACAGTGGCACTGGACTGCGCAATGCCTCGAATGATGGGCGCATAACCGCGCTCGCTGTCGGCGCGCATGCCGTCGTCGGACGCCAGTTTCAAGCCGCGATAGCGCACGCTGTCGAACAGGTCGGCATCCGAGAAAATGTCCCCGGCACTGAACTGCCCCTTCAGGGCGGTCACGTCATGTTGCAGGTAGCTGCGATTGCTTTTGAAAGTATTGGGACGGCCGGTGCTGCTGTTGAAGTTCGATTCGTTACGCAACCGCCAGGCACCCAGGTTGATACCGTTGCGCAAGCCGATGTTGTTGGACAGGGTGTTTTCAGCCTGGGTGCTGTTGCGACTGCTGCTCAATTGATAGTTGATAAACGCTGCGGGCACGCCCTCGTCCCACAAGGCCGGGTCGACGTAACCGCGTCGACCGCGTTCCATGGCGCTTTGCGGCACGCTGACCATCAGGCGCAGGCGTGGCACGTCGTAACGCACGTTGGCGTGATCGATCAAGGCGGGCAGGTCCAGACAGGCATCCGGGTCATCGCCGATCAGTTTGCCGGTAGCTTGCAGTTTGCCGAGGTCGACCCCCAACTGCTGCACCATCTCCAGGGTCAGGCAGGCCTCGACCTTGCCCGTGCCAGGGTGGCGGCGGAAGTCGATATCGCGACGGCCGACCAGGGTTTCGTTGCCGTAGAGGTCCACCCTATAAATACCGGGCAGCACGCTACTGGAGGCGAGCAGTGATTGCAGGTCCACAGAGGACGGAGCGCCTTGCAGAAACGATGTATTGAACTGTTCATCGCCATCTGCCAGGCAGGTGCTGCTGAAAACCAGGGCCATCGAAAACGGCGCCCATCCGTCGCGCTTGATTAAAAACATGCAGGAACCCTATATCACCTCCGATACGAACTAACGGAGCGAAGAGAAATACAGTGACAGTGCGGCTGTGACAGCGGCACGAAAGTTATGGGGACTCTTTATTCAAACTGGCTCGGGTCTCGGCGCTGTTGTTGAGTTGCGCGCCATAACGATCTTGTGCGCCATAGTCATTAATGCTGTTGAATAACAGGCGGGCTGTACTTGTGTGATGCAGTTGTTTAAGGCTGAACTCTTTTTGTTCACCTGGCGCAATCATCATCGAATCAAAGGGCCGTTCGCTGAGAGCGCCGGATTGCAGCGTTATCTCGGCAATCGAGACGTGATACTGGCCAGGGTTGTTCACCACCAGAAGGCTTTTGCCGGCGCGTTCGGCCAGGCGCCAGGTCAGTTCGCTCGGTGCCAGATAGGCGTTGTTTTTCAGTTCCGCCGGGCGGAAGAACACCTTGATGCGTTGACGCACGGCCAGTTGCAACGTGTTGGGGGATTTCGCCGCCTGCGGGATCTCCTGGACATTGAGCCATACCACCGACTCCCGGTCGGTCGGCATGCCCGTGCCTTCGTAGATCACCCGCAGTATTTGCTGTTCGTTGCCGCTGACGCGCACCAGTGGCGGGGTGACGGCAAACGGTACAGCGGCGGTTTCGCTGGTATCGGTGTCGATCCAGGACTGGATCAATACATCTTCACCGCTGTTGCGCACGGTGATCCCGGCTTCCTTGTGCTGACCGTCGAAGACCAGACGGGTGCTGCTCAATGAAATGCCGGCCATGGCCTGGTCGGCCATGAGCAGGCCCAGCAGGCCTGCGCAAATGGACAGTGTGTGACGATAGAACATGGGAGGTACCGCGCAATTGAATGAGGGTGCAGGGCCGAACGACCCCGCACCGGACTTGAGTGTTCGCGCGGATTATTCGTATTGCAGCGTGAACGGCAGGGTGGCGTCGCCACGACCGGCAACGGCTGTCGCTACATCAGCGGTGGTGACGTAGGCCGCCGAGAATTTCAGCGTGGTGTTGCTGTCTTGCAGAGTGTTTTCGATCTTCGCCGTGGACGGCGAGCTCAGGTCGATCAACGCACCGTTAGCATCGAGCAGGGCAATACCGATGTTCTTGGCGGCGCCCAGACCGTCGATCAACTTCAGCACTTTGGTGCCAGGAACGATGCCCGAGCCTGCGCCCTTGGTCGGTTCGAAGATCATGGCGACCTTGGTGCCGGCGTTGCAGTTGATCTTCATGTCGAAGTTTTCGACGCTCAGCGTACCGTTGCCTTTAGGTGCGGTGGCGGTACCCATGTCCTTGATCGACACTTCGCCCATGTTGACGGAAATGGTTTTGTTCGTTCCGGCGCCATCGACAGAGCAGGCATCGTTGTTGATGGTGCCGGTGAAGTTGATGGTGCCACTGCCAGCCTTGGTCGGTGTCGGGTCTGCTGCGAGAGCGTGACCGGCAGCGGCCATGATTGAAAGGGCGAGAAGTGCGTGAGACAGATTTTTCATGTTGTTTACCATGTTGGCGGGTTGAAACAACACGATATACAGTGCACTTCTGATGGAGTATCAGACGATTCCTAGAAGTTGTTTTATTGCTTTGTGAAGTTACCTGTTAGTTGAACAGATTGCGTTCTATGCAATAAGCCAGCAAGTCCTGATCGCTGTTGACCTCAAGTTTGCGCATGGCCGATATCTTCTGAGTGCTGATGGTTTTCGCACTTCTGTTCAATCCTCGTGCTATATCACTGACGCCCAGTCCCGAAACAAACAGGCGCAGTATTTCGTGCTCTTTGGGCGACAGCCGGGTAAAACGTTCGTCCAGGTCTGCGCCGTCGACCACCACTGAGGTTGGCGCAGGTTCATAGCCACGCACCGGGTTGCCCCGCGCAATGGCCTTGAGCGCCGTTTCGATTTCGTTATGCAGCTGGTTTTTCTGGATGATGCCCAGCACCCCGAGTTCGTGCAGGCGCGTCAGGATCAGGCGGTTGGAAATCATGGTCAGCACCAGTACCCGGACGGTAGGGTGGTGGCGCGTCAGGTATTCCACCAGTTTCAGACCATCCCCATAGGTTGAGTCGCCGGGCATGTTGAAGTCGGTGATGACCAGATCCACCTGCCGGGTGTCGAGCAGATGGATCAGCTCGCTGGAGCAAACGGCTTCGCCCACCACGCGAAAGCGTCTGTCACGCTCCACCAGCTCACGTACCCCCACCAGTACGATGGGATGGTCATCGGCAATCACAACGTTGAAGGTTTCCATGGGTGATTTTCCAGAGTGAAATTATTCAAGGGTATCCAGTAAGTCTTTCAGTCGAGCCAGATTCTGGCGGACTTCCAGGTCCAGGGCGGTGGTCACGTCCATGCCGTTCAAACGGCATTCCAGATCGACAAATGTCGTGGCCATGGCTTCGACCTGCGCCGCACCCAGGGCGCCCGCCATACTGTGCAGTTGCTGGGCTACACGCGTGGCGTCGGCGTTATCCAGTGCCGCCAGCGTGGCGGATACGTCCTGGCGCAGGGTCGTGACAAACAGTTCGCGCATTTTCGGTGAAAGCTGTATCGGCGCGACGATGGCCGCGGGCAGGTCGATTTTGCAGTGTTTTCCAAGGTGCTCGCGCAGGGTCGCGAGGTTGAGCGGCTTGACCATCCAGGCATTCATGCCGACGGCGGCGCAGCGTTCGCCTTCTTCGCGCAGGGCGTTGGCGGTGACACCGATGATCGGCAATGCCGGGTCCTGCTGGCGCAACGCGGCCGCCAGTTGGTAACCGTTCATGATTGGCATGTTGACGTCGGTCAGCACCAGGTCGAAGCGTCCGGGAGACCACTGTGCCAGGGCCTGTTCGCCATTGGCCGCGACAGTCACCGTGCAGCCCAGCACCTCCAGTTGCTCCTTGATGATGGCCGAGTTGATCACGTTGTCTTCCGCCACCAGCACCTGCAGGTTCAAGCGCCGGGTCATTTGCGACGGCACGGGATGATTGTCGGTACTGGCGCCGTGTCGGGCCATGTAGATGGCCCAGGCGATCGCACGGACATCGTCGGCGTTGACCTCTCGGTCGGTACCGCGTCGCTGCGAGGGGTTGGGCCCGTCCGGTGTGGCAATGATTCTGGGACCGGGCCAGGGCGGGGTGTGGGGGAGGGAGGAAAACTCCACCAACAGCGCCGATGGCGCTGACGTTTCGTCCGTTACCAGGCGGCACTCGAGGCCAAACCGGCTGAGCCAGCCAATCAGATGTTGTGCCAGCTCGGTGACTTGCGCGCGCACATAAACGGCGGGAGTACCAGGGCTGAAGACGGGGCAGTCGGGCAACTCGCCGGGTACGCGTTCCAGTCCGAGCTGCAGGGTGAAGCTGCTGCCCAGTCCGGGTTCGCTGACCACGTTCAACTGCCCCTCCATCAATTCGCACAGCCATTTGCAAATCGCCAGACCGAGACCCGCACCGGCCTGTTCGGTAGCGTTGTTGACCTGATAGAAAGGGGCGAACAACTGCTGTTGCTGCGCCTGGGAAATCCCCATCCCCGAATCGCTGACCTGCCACTGCACGTTGACGCGACCGTCGGGGCTGTCCAGCACCCGTGCCCTGAGTACAACGCGGCCGTTGTCGGTGAACTTGATCGCGTTGCTCAGCAGGTTGTTGAGAATCTGGCGAATCCGCAGCGGGTCACCGCGCACCCGGTCCGGCAACGTCGCGTCGATGCAGGCATAGAGTTGCAGACCCTTGGACCGGGCGAAGGCGCTGTAGGCGCGCACGGTGTCTTCGGTCAGTTCCAGGGGACAGAAATCCTGAAGCTCCAGGGTCATCTGCCCGGCTTCGATTTTCGATACATCCAGTACATCGCTGATCAGCTGGAACAATGTGGCGGAGGAGCGCTGGATGGTGTGCAAGTAATCCTGCTGGCGCGGGGTGAGCGGTGTCAGGTCAAGCAATTCCAGAGTGCCCAGCACGCCGTACAGGGGGGTACGGATCTCATGACTCATGGTGGCGAGGAACCGGCTCTTGGCCTGATTCGCCGAGTCGGCGGCCTGGCGCGCCTCTTCCAGTGCCAGCGCGTCCTCGACATGCCGGGTCACGTCATGCAAGGCACACAGCCAGGCGTCCTGACCCTGGTAGCGGGTGGGCACGAAGGCAACATGCAGATGGCGCCCGTCGATTTCGATGTCGGCGTGGCCGGACTCGTTGCACGATGTGAGCAAACTCATCAACTGGCTGTTGTCGTGCCATTGCTGGGCGCGCTGGTTTTCCAGCAGCACGTGGTGGTCGCTACGCCGGATCACGCACAGGCCGGTCGGCGCCGTATCGATCACCGTGCGGCTGAACGCCTCGCTTTCGGCGATGCTGGCGTGTGCAAGCTGTGCAGGCAGGATGACTCGGGTCCGGTACCAGCGATTGATGGCACGACTGCAGCCGAGGATCGCCAGGACCATTGCGATCAGGCACAGCAATGGCCAGAGTGCGTAATCAAGAAAACTCTGCACACTGATGACGTAGATCGCCGTCCAGTGCGCCTCTCCGGGGCTGGTCAGTTTGAACACCAGACCGTCGCGATTGAAGTTCACCCCCTCATGCAGCGTCTGGCCGGGTTTCAGGGCGCCCGTCAGGATTACACCGCCGGGCGTGATCAAGGTGAAGTTGTCGTAGATTGCCCACTTCATCAGCCGTTCGATGTTATTGACCTGAGACAGGTTTAGCAGCGAGGCCACTATCACCCAGGTATCGGCGCCCTCGATAGTCCGCGTGTTCCCCGCCAGGTTGATGCTCACGTAGGCCATCAGGGTGGGGGCGGTCTTGTTGTCGCGGGCGGATGAATAGGGTTCCCAATGCACCTGAAGGTCGCGTGGCGGCGAGTTGTGCGCGCGCATGCGTTTGTTCACCTGAGTCGTCGCCCGAACCAATTCATCGATCTGCATCGGGCTCGCCCCGCGCAGACGTCCGGCGGCGGGCACGACCACATCAAAGTTGTCGGGACCATTGACCAGGACGATCTGGGGCGATTGATAGTGTGACGCCGACCAGAACGCGCTGTAGTAAGCGGCCAGGTGGGTGCCGAGCGCGAAGATTGCGGGGTATTGATCGGGGGCGATTTTGTCCGGATTGATCTTCAGGCTGTAGGGGAGCGAAAACGGCAGGCCGCGGCCTTCATAAGTGTTCGGCCCTTCTTCGGGCATGGCCTTTTGTACGGGAGGCGGCAGCGTGCTTGTGGGCAGCCGCTCGCCCTTGGTGCTTTCACGGACGATATCGCGCAGGAACACTTCCTGTTCGCGGACATTCTCCATCAGCGCGGCAAAATGAAACTGCAAGGTATCGCGCCGCTCTTCGATCATGCGCATGACCCCCACGTAGCTGATGCCGAGCAACAGCAATACGAGGGCGGTCAGCACCAGCAGGCCCTTGTTCAGGCGCGATGAACTGCTGGCGAGTTTTTCCAGGACGGCGTCGGGATGCGGCATCAGCGTGCCTGGATTGCAGTGATGGGAAAGTCTTTGGACACGGTGACCTCGATAGCAAGTGACGTTCGTCAACACCGGCCTGCGGGTCAATAAACGTTTGCCGGCCCGTCATGGGTCAGCAATTGCTGGAACTGATCCGAAGACACGGCGTGAGAGATCAGGAAACCCTGAACCTGAGTGCAGTCGATTTTACGCAACAGAGCAAGCTCTTGCGCGGTTTCCACACCTTCCGCCACCACGGTCAGTCCCAACTGCCTCCCCAGGCTGACAATGCTGGTCAGGGCCTGGGCCAGTTCCTCGTTGGCATTGCAGCCTTGCACCAGCGCGCGGTCGATCTTCAATTCGGTGAAGGGGGCCGACACCAGGTTCATGTAGGAGCTGTAGCCCTTGCCGAAATCGTCCTGGGACAGCTCGAACCCTTTGATCCGCAAACGGCAGGCACCGGCGTAGAAGTTGCTGATGTCATCGGGCACCGAGCATTCCATCAACTCGAAGCAGATACGTGCCGGTAATCCTTGATGGGCCAGCACGAACGCAAGGATGCGGTCGGGGAGGTCGTGGCTGTTGAGCAAGTGCGTGGGCAGGTTGATCGAAACCGGTATGTCATAGCCCTGCTGGCGCCAGACGATTTGGGCGGCAATCGCTTGTTGCAGCACCCGCCACAGCAACTGTTCTTCGAGGTCGCAGGCGATCAGCGTCGGCAGAAATGCGCCGGGCAGCAATGTGCCGTGCTCGGGATGAATCCAGCGCACCAGCGCTTCGGCGGCCACGATCCGGCCATTGTTCAGGGCTTTCTTGGGCTGGAACCAGGCTTGCAGTTCGCCGTTGTCCAGCGCCTGCAGAATACTCTGACGGTCGATGCCTTCGCGATTCTCGGTCGGCGCCGTCTGGCGCAGTGCCTGCAATTGATCGATCAGACAGCGCAGTGCGGCCGTGCTCACCGGCTTGGAAATCAGCCCGATCACCTTCACTTGCAGGTTGCTCGCCACCAGGCTGGCACCCATCAACATACGGCGTGAGGCCGCACTCATGATGGCCAGCGCGGGACGCGAACGTTGTGCAGCGAGTCCCTGAATGAACTGCACGCCGTCCATACCTGGCATCAGCAGGTCGGTGAGTACCAGGTCGAAGTCGCGTTTTTTCAGGCAGGCCAGCGCGGCTTCGCCGTCCCTGGCGCACACGACATCGAACTCGCCCAGTTCGTTGAACAGATTCTGCAGGTACAAGTGCTGGAAGGGGTGGTCTTCGACAATCAAAATGCTACAGGGCTTCATGAGCAACTCGTGCGTAGGGAGCCAGGACAGTGAACAAGGCTCGTAGCGTAAATGGTTTGACCAGGCAGTGATTCATGCCGGCGGCCAGGCACAGGGCGTCTTCACCACGCATTGCGTTGGCGGTGGCGCCGATGATCGGGAGGGTGCAGTCCTGACGTCGCAGGGTCTTGGCCAGCTCGTAGCCATTGAGTCGGGGCATGTTGACGTCGGTCAGAACGATGTCGAACGCGCGCTCGCGCCAGAGCGACAACGCTTCCTCGCCATCGCCGGATAACGTCACTGTGCAGCCCAGTTCCTCTAGCTGATCGCGCAGGATCAGCTGGTTGATGACGTTGTCTTCTGCCACCAGAATATGCAGGCGCAATGGCCGCACAGCGTAGGGTTCGCGTGGTTCCGTGCGCTGCGCAACCGGGCCGCCCTGGGCCAGGCGAACCGCGCGCTGGATCGCGGCCAGATCGTTCAGGTTGACCTTCCAGCCATCACCGTTGAACGGAGGCTCGTGGGCAGCGTCGCCGCTGGCCAGTACTCGCGGCCCTTGCCATGCCGGTCTGGAACGTTGTTCGCAGGGCGTGGGATAGAGTTCCAGCAACACAGCCGTCGTGTCAGGTTCCAGGGCGTCAGGTGCGCCGATCTGCGGTCGGGCACCCCAGCGGCGCAGCCAGCCGCTGATGCTATCGGCCAGTTCGCGGATGGGCGAGACCACATAAACGGTATCCGGCGCCAAGGCCGGCAAGGCTGCAGGTGGTGCATTGCAGGGTCGCTGCTCCAGCGGCACGCTCAGGGAAAAACTGCTGCCCAGTCCAGGCTCGCTGACCATGCGCAGGGTGCCATTCATCAAGTGCGTCAACCGTTGGCAAATGGGCAGGCCCAGGCCGGTGCCGGCCACCACGTTGGTGTTGCCCTCGGTCTGGTAAAACGGTTCGAAAATGAAGGCCTGATCGTCATGAGCGATGCCTTTTCCGGTGTCCGAGACTTGCCATTGCAGGCACACGCGCTCGCCTTCGCGACGAAGCAGTTTGACCCTTAGCACCACACGGCCGGAGTCGGTGAACTTGACCGCGTTGTTCAGCAGATTGTTGAGGATCTGGCGCACGCGGCTGGCATCCCCCCTCAAACAATCCGGCAGTTGCGGGTCGAGGCAGGCATACAGTTGCAAGCCTTTGCTCTGCGCCGCTGCCGCGTAACCTTGCACGACCTCTTGCGCCAGTGTCGTGGGGCAGAACTCGCTCAACTCCAGGGCCAATTGTCCGGCCTCGATCTTCGACACATCCAGCACGTCGCAGATCAGTTGCAGCAGCGTGGCGGACGAGCCCTCGATGGCTTGCAGGTAACTTTTCTGTCGGCTATCCAGTTGCGTTCGGGCAAGCAATTCCAGCGTGCCGAGCACGCCGTAAAGCGGTGTGCGGATTTCGTGGCTCATGGTCGCTAGGAACAAGGTCTTGGCTTCATTGGCGGCGTCTGCCGATTGGCGGGCTTGCTCCAGTGCCGCTTCGATTTGTCGTCGCGCACTGATGTCGCTGAACGCACACAGCAACACGTCCTCGCCTTTGTAGCGGGTGGGCGCACAACTCAGGTAAAGGTGGCGGCCGTCTGTGGTCTCGAAGTCATCCGTCAGGAGCGGCTCGGTAGCATCGAAAGCCTCGCGGATCCAGCCGGCGCCCAGTTGCGCGCGGCACTCGCCCAGCCATTGGCGGGCGAGAGTGTTTTCCAGCACCACCTGGCCATCGGTGCGTCGCAGTACGCAGAGCGCCACCGGGGCGGTCTGGATCACGTCGCGACTGAACAACTCGCTCTCCACCAGTGCCTGGATCCGATGAATCGCCGGGTTGATGAAGCGGTATTCCAGACGTCGGGTCAACCCGCACACCAGGCCGCTACTCAGCAGGCAGAACAGCAGCGCCCCCAGCATTTGTGGCCACAATGCCGACAGCACCGCCAGCAAATCGATGGAGTAGGTGAGCTGCCAGTCCGATGACTTCAGTTGCTTGCGCAGCACCAGTTGCTCGGGCCACCAGCCGTTTCCGACAAAACCGAAAAAGTCCTGCTGCCGCAGAAGCGGCAGATCCTGTCCGGGCGGCGGTTTCAGGCTATTGCTGAAGAGTGGCATGCCCTGGGCATTGAACATAGTGAACTCGCCTGCACTGTGGTCACTCAAGGCACTGGAGACTTCGCGGTCGTCCATTTCCAGGCCGAGCCAGCCGGAGTCGATGTCGCGTTCGTCCAGCCGAATGAAAATGTACAACTGCGAATGCCCGTCAACGGCATGGGTCAGCCAGAGTTCTTGCAGGGCACCGGTGTTTTGATATTTGAGGGCTTGCAGTTGATCCAGCATGGCCTGAGAAACATCACCGACCATCGGCGTTGCATTGTGCAGGCGTAACACTTGGGCCCGGGAATCGCTGCTGACGTAGATCAGGTTCAATTGTCGGGCCGTGAGGTAATCGCGCATGCGCCGGGTCAGCCAGATACTCCATTGCGGGCCCGGTGCTTGCCCCAGCAGCAGGCGTATTTCTTCATCGGAGACCGGAGCCTCTATTTCGACTTTGCGCGTCGCCGACAGGCTCAGGCTTCTGAGCAGTGCTTCGCGAGTGGTGAAAAAAGTGTGCGCCTCGGCGATGGCGCTGCTCATGTAGCTGCGCCGCTGGGAGATTTCATTGTTGAAGGTAAACAGCAGGAAGCTGTATGCGCCGCCGAGTATGCCCACCAGCAGTACGAAGGCAAAAATGCGCAGCAGGCGGCGCGCGGCATGGGGCGTGGACAGGACGGGGCTGATCTGATGGAGGTAGTTCTTTAATCTCATCCCGGCACTGTAGGGACGGTCGGATACCGGGAAAATCAGACGATCCTTATATTGGTTACAGGTAGTTCACGATGAAGGTGACTTCGGTGTTGGCGCTGCCGGCCTTGAGTTCCTCTGTCGTCAGACGGTAATACGATGCCGACAAGGGAATCTTGAAGTCGGTGCCAGTGGCCGTGAATGCATCGAACGGGTAAGTCGTGTCCAGTGCGATCGGTTGCCCGGCATCATTGAGCAACTGCAGACCGATGCCTTTCGCGGTGGAGCTGTCGTTGAGCGTGATGATGCCTTTTGTGGCGTCGATGACCGGGGTGTTGGCCTTGAGCGAGTAAGTGACTTTCTTGATGCCGGTCCGGCACTGATTCAAGCCAATGTTGAACCGCACCTTGCGAGGGGTGGCGCCAGCCTCGCGAAACTCATGGAGTTGATAGTCATCACCCATGGCCACCGGTACGGACGGGGTCTGGCACGAGGCGGCATTCAGTACGATGGGGTTGCTCAGATTGAATCTTATCAGGACAAGATCATCGTCTTGCAGGGCGCCCAGGGCGCCTGCATCGACCTTGACCTGCGAAGCCAGCTCGCCGCTCTTGACGATCTCCAGGCGGATACTGCCGGCGTTGAAGCCATAATTCGCACCAGCGGGGGTCGCATTGATGGTGCTCAACGACGACTCGTATCGATCCAATGCCCCTATCCAGATGCGGTACGACAGTCCGGATTTGCCTAAGGGGAACGTCGTTACTTTGCCGGAGACGTTGCCCAGTCTGGAATCCAGCAGTACGCCATATTGCGATGCCTGCGCGCACTCCCAGATGTGGGCGGACCCTTGCAGGGTGTCTTGATAGACCACCGTTCCATTAGGCGTGTCAGCAGGAATCGTCAGACTGGTGTTGACCAGGCTGGCGCCGAAGTTAAGGGTTTCGGTGGTCGAATCGACGACTGTGCAGCTGCCGGCCATGGCTTGCGAGGCGCATGCCAGCATCATTGTTGAGACCAGGGGGAACAGGAAGCTCTGAAGTTTTAAATGCTTCATGAAGAGGGCTTTGCGTGTCGGCCAAAGAGCGCCGTAACTTAAGCGCGGTGCCTGCCGATGGACATCAGGCGATTCCTAGAAAGCTGACTTGCCCTCTTTGCTCAAAACGTTCAGCCGCGCGCTGGCGCCCACGCTGTCTTACTTCTATGCGAGCACGTCCGATCCCGGTGCCGTGGCCATGTTTTGGGCTGGCGCATGTCCCGAGGAATTTGCTTGTGAGGACATCCTGCCCGAAAAAACCAGTCCGCTGGGCAACTAATTACAAAGCAGCCTAACTATTGCGTTGACATTCGCTGCCTAGGCAGTAACATCTCGACATACATTCACTGCCTAGGCAGTTATTAGGTGCGTACATGAAGCATTTCACCCCGGATGAATTCAAGCATTGTCACCTCGGCCTGTTGCTCGGCCGTGCAGCCTTGCTCAAGGACAGGATCATCGACACCCACATGGAACCCCACGGCATCACTGCCGCGCAGTTCAAGGTGTTGATCATCATGGCCCAGTACGGCGTCGACACCCCGGCCGAGCTGTGTCGGCACCTGTCGCTGGACAGCGGTTCGATGACCCGCATGCTCGACCGTCTGGAGCAGAAAGATTTCCTGATCCGCCAGCGCAGCGAAGGCGATCGTCGTCAGGTGCAGTTGAAGCTCACCGGGCAAGGTCAGGCGCTGGCCGATCGTCTGCCGCACATCGGTGCCGACGCCATGAATGAGCTGGCCGGCGCGATTACTCCGGATGAGTTGAAAACCCTGGAATACATCCTCAAGAAAATTTTGCTGGCGGCTGGTGACCCGATCACCATCCAGCGGTTAGGTGAACACAATGAGCGGTAAATCCTTGCGCAGCAGCCTGACACTGGTGCTGTCGGCGATGATCCTCGCCGGTTGCGCCAACTACAGCGGCCTCGATACCCATGGCAAAAACCTTGATGCGAAAGACCTCAAGGTCGGCCAATCCCTCAATGGCGTGACACTGTCGCCGGCCGCGTGGCCGAAGAGCGACTGGTGGACGAGTCTCGGCGATCCGCAGCTCGACGGTCTGATTCGCGAAGCCCTGCATGACAGCCCGGACATGCAGATCGCCGACGCCCGCGCCCATCAGGCCAGCGCCGCCGCCTATGCCGCCGATGCCGAGCGTTATCCGACCCTTGACGCCAGCGCCGGCATTACCCGTTCGCGTCTGGCCAAGGATCAGGACCCGCGAGGGCAGGGCGATGCCTACGCCACTACGCGCAATATCAGCGCCGGCTTCAATTACAACTTCGACCTTTGGGGCGGTCAGCGTGACGCCTGGGAAGCTGCACTGGGTCAGGCCCGCGCTGCTGAAGTCGACCGTCAGGCCGCACAGTTGACCCTCGCCGCCGACGTGGCCCGGGCCTACAGCGATCTGGGGCAGGCGCATATCGTTTATGACCTGGCCAACGAAGACCTCAAGCGCACCAAGCAGATGCTCGACCTGAGTCAGCGTCGTTTGAGCTCGGGGATCGACAGCCAGTACCAGTTCCAGCAGACCCAAAGTCTGGAAGCCAGCTCCGAAGCCAGCCTGATCGACGCCGAAAAACGTCTGAACAGCGCGAAAATCGCTCTGGCCGTATTGCTCGGCAAAGGCCCGGATCGTGGCAACGAAATCGCCCGGCCGAAAGTCCTGCAGGCCAGTGCCGTCGCTGTGCCCTCGGTACTGCCGGCGGAATTGTTGGGCCGTCGCCCGGATCTGGTTGCCGCACGCTGGCGTGTCGAGGCCGCGAGCAAGGACATCGACTCGGCCAAGACCCGCTTCTATCCCAACTTGAACCTGTCGGCCTCCGCTGGTGCCGAATCGTTATTGGGTGACGCGATGTTCGGGTCCGCCAGTCGCTTCTTCAACATCGCCTCGACCCTTTCGCTGCCGATCTTCGATGGCGGACGCCTGCGCGCCAACCTCGATGCTCGCGATGCCGATTACGACCTGGCCGTGGCGCAGTACAACAAAAGCCTGGTGAAAGCCCTGGGTGATGTCGGCGACACCATCAACCAGTTGCGTGACATCGGCCGGCAGATCGGCGCCCAGCAGCACGCGACCGAGATTGCCCAGGATTCTTACAACACCGTGGTCCAGCGTTACGGTTCCGGAATCGGCAACTACCTGGACGTGCTCAGCATCGAGCAGCAATTGCTGCAGGCCCAGCGTCAACTGGCAAACCTGAATGCCGAGCAGATCGACCTGTCGATTCAACTGATGCAAGCGCTGGGTGGCGGCTTTCAGGGGCAAACCCTGACCGCCAGCAACGCCAGCCCAGCCACCACGCACAACTAATTCAAGGTATTTGTCATGGCCACTGCCGAAAACACTCAAGCTCAAGACAACACCTCCGATACCGGCAATCCGCGCAAACGTAAAGTGATGCTGCTGGTGCTGGCCGTCGTGGTTGCCCTCGCCGGTGCCGGCGTCTGGGCGTATCACGAATTCATCGGTCGCTGGAACGAAAGCACCGACGACGCCTACGTCAACGGCAACGTCGTGGAAATCACCCCGCTGGTGACCGGCACCGTGGTCAGCATCGGCGCCGACGATGGCGATCTGGTCCATGAAGGTCAGGTACTGGTCAACTTCGACCCGAACGACGCCGAAGTCGGCCTGCAAAGTGCCCAGGCCAAACTGGCGCGCACCGTGCGTCAGGTTCGCGGCTTGTACAGCAACGTTGATGGCATGAAAGCCCAGGTCAACGCGCAACAGGCGAACGTGCAAAAAGCCCAGGACAACTACAACCGCCGGAAAAATCTCGCCGCCGGCGGCGCGATTTCCCAGGAAGAACTGTCCCACGCTCGCGATGACCTGACCTCGGCACAAAACGCCCTGGCCAATGCCCAGCAACAACTGAAAACCACCAGCGCGCTGGTCGATGACACCGTAGTCTCCTCGCACCCGGACGTGATGTCGGCCGCTGCCGATCTGCGTCAGGCCTACCTGACCAATGCTCGCAGCACGCTGATCGCGCCAGTTACCGGTTACGTTGCCAAGCGCACCGTGCAACTTGGCCAGCGCGTGCAGCCGGGCACCGCGCTGATGGCGGTGATTCCGCTGGATCAGCTGTGGATCGATGCCAACTTCAAGGAAACCCAGCTGCGCGACATGCGCATCGGCCAACCGGTGGACATCGAATCCGACATCTATGGCAGCGACGTGAAATTCAGCGGCACCGTCGACAGCCTCGGTGCCGGCACCGGCAGCGCGTTCGCCCTGTTGCCGGCGCAGAACGCCACCGGTAACTGGATCAAGATCGTGCAACGTGTACCGGTGCGGATTCACATCAACGCCGAAGAACTGGCCAAGCATCCGCTGCGCGTGGGCCTGTCGACCAATGTCGAGGTCAACCTGCACGACCAGAGCGGTCCGGTATTGGCTCAGCAGCCGCCGCAACAGGCCTCGTTCAGCACCAGCGTCTACGACCGCCAACTGGGTGAAGCCGACGCGATGATCGCCCAACTGATCCACGACAACAGCGCTGCGGTCAGCAAGACCGCGCAACGCTGATTCGCCAATCCCTTCGCCGCGCTCCGTAACGGGCGCGGCGCCTGTCCCCGCTCCAAAAAATCGGCTCCAAAGGATTCGCGATGAGCAATAACGCCTCTTTTTCGCCGCCCAGCCTGTTGCTCAGCACCATCGGCCTGTCGCTGGCGACCTTCATGCAAGTGCTCGACACCACCATCGCCAACGTGGCGCTGCCGACCATCTCCGGCAACCTCGGCGTGAGTTCGGAGCAGGGCACCTGGGTCATCACCTCGTTCGCCGTGAGCAACGCCATCGCGCTGCCGCTCACCGGCTGGCTGAGCCGGCGTTTCGGCGAGGTGAAGCTGTTTCTCTGGGCCACCATGCTGTTCGTGCTGGCCTCGTTTCTCTGCGGTATTTCCACGTCGATGCCCGAGCTGATCGGCTTCCGGGTCCTGCAAGGGCTGGTGGCCGGGCCGCTGTACCCGATGACCCAGACGCTGCTGATCGCGGTGTATCCGCCCGCCAGGCGCGGCATGGCCCTGGCGTTATTGGCGATGGTCACGGTGGTGGCGCCGATTGCCGGCCCGATTCTCGGCGGCTGGATCACCGACAGTTACAGCTGGCCGTGGATCTTCTTCATCAACGTACCGATTGGCGTGTTCGCGGTGATGGTGGTGCGTTCGCAGCTGGCGAAACGTCCGGTAGTCACCAGTCGTCAGCCGATGGACTACGTCGGGCTGATCACGCTGATCATCGGCGTAGGTGCGTTGCAGGTGATCCTCGACAAGGGCAATGACCTGGACTGGTTCGAGTCGAACTTCATCATCATCGGTGCGGCCATTTCAGTGATAGCGCTGGCGGTGTTTGTGATCTGGGAAATGACCGACCAGCATCCGGTGGTCAATCTGCGCCTGTTCGCCCACCGCAACTTCCGCATCGGCACGCTGGTGCTGGTGTTGGGTTACGCCGGGTTCTTCGGCATCAACCTGATCCTGCCACAGTGGTTGCAGACCCAGATGGGCTACACCGCGACCTGGGCCGGGCTGGCGGTGGCGCCGATCGGAATTCTGCCGGTGCTGCTGTCACCGTTTGTCGGCAAGTACGCGCACAAGTTCGACCTGCGACTGCTGGCCGGGCTGGCGTTTCTGGCGATCGGCCTGAGCTGCTTCATGCGTGCCGAGTTCACCAATGAGGTGGACTTCCAGCACATCGCGCTGGTGCAGTTGTTCATGGGCATTGGCGTTGCGCTGTTCTTCATGCCGACCCTGAGCATCCTGATGTCGGACCTGCCGCCGAGCCAGATTGCCGACGGCGCTGGTCTGGCGACATTCCTGCGGACCCTGGGCGGCAGCTTTGCGGCTTCGCTGACCACCTGGATCTGGATTCGTCGGGCGGATCAACATCATGCCTACATGAGTGAAAGCATCAGTACCTATGAGCCGGCGACCCGGGAAGCGCTGAACAACCTGGGCGGGGCCGGTAATCCGGCCTATGCGCAGCTTGATCATGTGCTGACCAGCCAGGCGTATATGCTTTCGACCGTGGACTACTTCACGTTGCTGGGGTGGGGGTTCATGGGGTTGATTCTGATCGTGTGGCTGGCGAAGCCGCCGTTTGCTGCCAAAGCAGGGCCGGCGGCCAGCGGTCACTGATTCCGGGAGATCGTTCCCACGCCGTGGGAACGATCAAACAGTGGCAGGGGCAGGCAGGGAAGGCGGCGGTGCAAAATCAAACGGCGCCAACACAAACCCGTTCTCATCCACCTGCAACGCCCAGCCCTGACGATCCCAGTCCCCCAGCACAATCCGTTTCGCCGCCTGATCGCCGATCTGCAACTTGTGGATGGCCGGGCGATGGGTATGCCCGTGAACCAGGGTTTTCACTCCGTATTCCTGCATGATCCGCGGAATTTCCTCCGGCGTGACATCAACGATGTCGTTGGCCTTCATCCGCGTCTGCGCACGGCTCTCACTGCGTAGCTTGCGCGCCAGTTTTTGGCGGGTGCTCAACGGCAGATGTCGCAGGATGAACAGGGTGATCGGGTTGCGCAGGTAGCGACGCAGCTTCATATAGCTTTCGTCGCGGGTGCAGAGGCTGTCGCCGTGCATCAGCAGCACCGGCTCGCCGTAAAACTGCACGACACTCGGATCCTTCAGCAGCGTGCAGCCGGCTTCCTTGCAGAACGCCTTGCCGAGCAGGAAGTCGCGATTGCCGTGCATCAGAAATATGGCCGTGCCGCTGTCGCTCAAACCGCGCAGTGCCTGGCAAATGGAACGCTGGAAAGGGGTCATGGCATCGTCGCCAATCCACGCCTCGAAAAAGTCGCCCAGAATGTACAACGCACTCGCCGAGCGGGCGCGTCCGGCGAGCAAATCCAGAAACGCCCGGGTAATGTCCGGGCGTTCCTCTTCCAGATGCAAGTCTGAAATCAGCAATATCACGCTTCGATGATCTCGGCTTTCTCGATGATCACGTCGTCGTTTGGTACATCCTGGTGGCCAGCCTTGGAGCCGGTCGAGACTTTCTTGATGCTGTCGACCACTTCAGTACCGGCGGTCACTTTACCGAATACGGCGTAGCCCCAGCCTTGAACGTTCTTGCCGCTGTGGTTCAGGAAGCTGTTGTCGGCCACGTTGATGAAGAACTGCGCGGAAGCCGAATGCGGCTCCATGGTGCGGGCCATGGCAATGGTGTACTTGTCGTTGGAAAGACCGTTGTCGGCTTCGTTCTGGATGCTTGGACGCTTGTCTTTCTTTTCCTTCATGCCTGGCTCGAAACCGCCGCCCTGGATCATGAAGTTACCGATGACACGGTGGAAAACGGTGTTTTCGTAGTGACCGGCTTTGACGTATTCGATGAAGTTGGCCACGGTGATCGGGGCTTTTTCAGCGTTCAGTTCGATGACGATGTCACCGTGGTTGGTGGTCAGTTTGACTTGAGTCATGGTCAGTACTCTTTATAGGGAATTCGTGGTCTTGGAGGCTAAAGCCCCGCAACCGGTTCAGCCTGCTTCGGCCAAGGAGCGCAGTTTAGCGTGACAGGCGCGAATTTCGAGGCAGTTTTTCAATTGCCGGCGATTAAATGCATGCCTTTATAAGAGCCTGCTCTGTCAGGCCCTTGACAGCATCGGCTATGATAGCGGCTTTGTTTTGTCTGGCCCCCTTTGCGGCCGCGCACATGTAAGTCAAGGATCCTATGAGCAAGCCCACTGTCGACCCTACCTCGAATGCCAAGTCCGGCCCTGCCGTGCCGGTCAATTTCCTGCGGCCGATCATCCAGGCAGACCTGGACTCGGGCAAGCACACGCAGATCGTTACTCGTTTTCCGCCTGAGCCCAACGGCTACCTGCACATCGGCCACGCCAAGTCGATCTGCGTGAACTTCGGCCTGGCCCAGGAGTTCGGCGGCGTCACGCACCTGCGTTTCGACGACACCAACCCGGCCAAGGAAGACCAGGAATACATCGATGCGATCGAAAGCGACGTCAAATGGCTGGGCTTCGAATGGTCCGGCGAAGTGCGCTACGCCTCGCAATATTTCGACCAGTTGCACGACTGGGCCATCGAGCTGATCAAGGCCGGCAAGGCCTACGTCGACGACCTGACGCCTGAGCAAGCCAAGGAATACCGCGGCAGCCTGACCGAGCCGGGCAAGAACAGTCCGTTCCGCGACCGTTCTGTGGAAGAAAACCTGGACTGGTTCGCCCGCATGCGCGCCGGTGAGTTCCCGGACGGTGCCCGCGTACTGCGCGCCAAGATCGACATGGCCTCGCCGAACATGAACCTGCGCGACCCGATCATGTACCGCATCCGCCACGCCCATCACCACCAGACCGGTGACAAGTGGTGCATCTACCCGAACTACGACTTCACCCACGGTCAGTCGGATGCCATCGAAGGCATCACCCACTCGATCTGCACCCTGGAGTTCGAAAGCCATCGTCCTCTGTACGAGTGGTTCCTCGACGCACTGCCAGTGCCGGCACACCCGCGTCAGTACGAGTTCAGCCGTCTGAACCTCAACTACACCATCACCAGCAAGCGCAAGCTCAAGCAACTGGTTGACGAGAAACACGTCAACGGCTGGGACGATCCGCGCATGTCGACCCTGTCGGGCTTCCGCCGCCGTGGCTACACCCCGGCGTCGATCCGCAACTTCTGCGAGATGATCGGCACCAACCGTTCCGACGGCGTGGTCGACTTCGGCATGCTTGAGTTCAGCATCCGTCAGGACCTGGACGCGAACGCCCCGCGCGCCATGTGCGTGCTGCGTCCGTTGAAAGTCGTGATCACCAACTATCCGGAAGACCAGGTCGAGAACCTCGAACTGCCGCGTCATCCGCAGAAAGAAGAACTCGGCGTGCGCAAGCTGCCGTTCGCCCGTGAAATCTACATCGACCGCGATGACTTCATGGAAGAGCCGCCAAAAGGCTACAAGCGCCTGGAGCCGAACGGCGAAGTGCGTCTGCGCGGCAGCTACGTGATCCGTGCCGACGAAGCGATCAAGGATGCTGACGGCAACATCGTCGAGCTGCGTTGCTCCTACGATCCGGACACCCTGGGCAAAAACCCTGAAGGCCGCAAGGTCAAGGGCGTTATCCACTGGGTGCCGGCCGCTGCCAGCGTCGAGTGCGAAGTGCGTCTGTACGATCGCCTGTTCCGTTCTCCGAACCCGGAGAAGGCCGAAGACAGCGCGAGTTTCCTGGACAACATCAACCCTGACTCACTGCAAGTGTTGACCGGTTGTCGTGCTGAACCCTCGCTGGGCAATGCACAGCCGGAAGACCGTTTCCAGTTCGAGCGCGAAGGCTACTTCGTCGCGGATATCAAGGACTCGAAACCAGGTCAGCCGGTATTCAACCGTACCGTGACCCTGCGTGATTCGTGGGGCCAGTGATCAAGTCTTAAGGAATGACCGTGCTTTCGATCTACAACACGCTCACCAAGAGCAAAGAAGTCTTCAAGCCGCTGGATGGCAACAAGGTGCGCATGTACGTCTGCGGGATGACCGTGTACGACTACTGCCACCTGGGCCACGGCCGCAGCATGGTCGCGTTCGACCTGGTGACCCGCTGGTTGCGGTTCAGTGGTTATGACCTGACCTACGTGCGCAACATCACCGACATCGACGACAAGATCATCAACCGTGCCAACGAGAACGGCGAGTCGTTCGAAGCGTTGACCGAGCGCATGATCGCGGCGATGCACGAAGACGAAGCGCGCCTGAACATCCAGAAGCCGGACATGGAACCGCGCGCCACGGATCACATCCCGGGCATGCACGCGATGATCCAGACCCTGATCGACAAGGGTTTCGCCTACGCCCCGGGCAATGGCGACGTGTACTACCGCGTCGGCAAGTTCATGGGCTACGGCAAGCTCTCGCGCAAGAAGATCGAAGACCTGCGCATCGGTGCGCGGATCGAGGTCGACGAAGCCAAGGAAGATCCGCTGGACTTCGTGCTGTGGAAAGGCGTCAAGCCGGGCGAGCCGAGCTGGGAGTCGCCGTGGGGCGCCGGGCGTCCGGGCTGGCACATCGAGTGCTCGGTGATGTCCACCTGCTGCCTCGGTGAGACCTTCGACATTCATGGCGGCGGCAGCGACCTCGAGTTCCCGCACCACGAAAACGAAATCGCCCAGAGCGAAGCGGCCACCGGCAAGACCTACGCCAACGCGTGGATGCATTGCGGCATGATCCGTATCAATGGCGAGAAGATGTCCAAGTCCTTGAACAACTTCTTCACCATTCGCGACGTGCTCGACAAGTACCACCCGGAAGTCGTGCGTTACCTGCTGGTGTCGAGCCACTACCGCAGCGCGATCAACTACTCGGAAGACAATCTCAAGGACGCCAAAGGCGCACTGGAGCGCTTCTACCATGCGTTGAAAGGCCTGCCGAACGTGGCGCCGGCTGGCGGCGAAGCGTTCGTCGAGCGTTTCACCACGGTGATGAACGACGACTTCGGTACGCCGGAAGCCTGCGCGGTGCTGTTCGAGATGGTCCGTGAGATCAACCGTCTGCGCGAGAGCGATCTTGACGCAGCGGCCGGTCTGGCAGCGCGCCTGAAAGAACTGGCTAGCGTGCTGGGTGTGTTGCAGCTCGAAGCCGATGACTTCCTGCAGGCCGGCGCCGAAGGGCGTGTCGATGCAGCCGAAGTCGAGGCGCTGATCGCTGCGCGTCTGGCGGCTCGTGCCGGCAAGGACTGGGCCGAATCCGACCGCATCCGCGACCAGCTCACCGCCATGGGCGTGGTGCTGGAAGACGGCAAGGGCGGCACGACCTGGCGTCTGGCTGACTGATCCGCTCGGCATGTTTGTTCCCACGCTCAGCTTGGGAACAAATGTAAGTGCTTCAAGAAAACAAAACCCGCCAAGTGCGGGTTTTGTTTTTTGTGGCGGGCCTTAACTCAAGAGCCCGGTGCTGACCGCGACGATCAGGAAAATCCCCAGTACCGCGCGGTAAATCACGAAAGGCCAGGTGGAGAACTTCTCCAGAAAGCGCATCAGGCCCCAGATCGCGAAAAACGCCGAGATACTGGCAATCACCAGACCGAAAATCAGGTGCGCCCAGGCTTGCGCCGGCAGTTGCGCATGGAACAGCACCCACAACTCCTTCAACCCCGCCAGCGCGATGGCCGGCAATCCGAGCAGGAAGGAGAAGCGTGCCGCTTCTTCACGTTTGAAATTGAGAAAAAGCGCCGCCGTCAGCGTAGACCCGGAGCGCGAAACGCCCGGAATCAGCGCCCCGATTTGCGCAATGCCAACAATCAGCGCATCACGCAAACGCATTTCGCCAACGGTGCGGCGGTGACGACACGTGAGCTCTGCGATGGCCAGCAACACCGCCATCACCACGCAGGAAATCCCGATTACCATCAAACCGCGCAACGGCGAGTTGCAGGCGTTGAGCGTCGAGGACAGGGCCAGGCCTGCAATACCGATGGGAATGGTCGCCAGTACGATGGCCACCGCCAGGATGAACCACTGATTGTTGAAATCACGCTGCCGCACAGCCTCGGCGCTGCCGCTGACAACCTGCCTCACGTCTCGCCAGAAGTAGCTGATGACCGCCGCCAGTGCGGCCATCTGCATGGCGGCGGAAAAGGCAGAACCGGGATCCGGCCAGCCAAGCAGGGCGGGGATGATGCGCATGTGGGCGGTGGAGGAAACGGGCAACAACTCGGTGATGCCTTGAATGATGCCGAGGACGCCGATTTGCAGGTAATCGAGAGAGGCAAAGCCTGTATCAAGGCCGGTGGTGCAGATGTTGGTCAAAGAGCTTGTCCTGTGAGGGGCAGGAGGAGGGAGGTGTCTGGATCAAAGGCATGCAGCGATAAGCTGAAACATTTCGTCACAGTCTAGTCGGTGTGGTCAATGGGTGGGCTGGATGGTTTTTGATGGCCGCACTGGCGTCTTTGCGGGCAGGCTCACTCCCACGGGGGATTCGTGTCGTAGACAAAACTGCAGATGACGAAAATTTAATGTGGGAGCGGCGATTTGACGTGCCTTCGGCCCACGATCACTCAGCCTGGCGCAAGCGCTTGTAGAGCGTATTGCGACTGACACCCAACCGCCGCGCCAGATGAGAAATATTGCCGCCGGCCGCCTGCAACTCCCGATTCAACGCCTCGCTGTCATTCAGATCGATCCCCAAGGGCTCTGGCGTTTCCAGTGGTTCCATCTCCAGATCGACAAAGAAATCATCCGGCAAATGCTCGGGCCTCACCGGTTGCTCTTCAGCCATGGCCAGTGCGACCTGCATCACGCTGCTGACCTGACGCAAATTCCCCGGCCACGGGTGACGATCAAACAGCTCCAGTACCTCGCGACTCAAACCTGCCCACTGCGTCGGTTCTCGATGTTGCTCCCAGAGCCGCTTGAACAGCGCCTGCTTGTCACTGCGCTCGCGCAGCGGCGGCAATTCCAGGGTCAGGCCGCCGATGCGATAGTACAAATCCTCGCGAAAGCGCCCCAGTTGCACCTGCTCGCGCAATGAGCGGTTGGTGGCGGAAATGATCCGCAAATCCACCGGGAACAATTCGCTGCTGCCCACCGGTTGCACGCAACGCTCCTGCAACACCCGCAGCAGGCGGGCCTGGGTCGGCAGCGGCATGTCGCCGATTTCGTCGAGGAACAGCGTGCCTTTATCGGCCTTGCGGATCAGGCCGATGCTGCCTTTCTGGTTGGCGCCGGTGAAGGCGCCTTTCTCGTAGCCGAACAGCTCGGACTCCACCAGTTCGGCGGGGATCGCTGCGCAGTTCACAGCGATGAACGCCTGTTTGCTGCGAGAACTGGCCTTGTGCAGGGCTTTGACGAACACTTCCTTGCCGACCCCGGTTTCACCGTGAATCAACAGCGGAATGTCTTTTTCCAGCAGCCGCTCGGCCTGACGCACGGCCTTTTCCACTCGGCTGTCGCCGAAGTGCAGGGTGTTCAGGCTGATGGGTGTGGGTGCGGTGACTTGCGGCTCAGGGGCTTTGGTTTCAGCGAACACCCGCGCCTGAATCGGGGCCTGCTTGGGTCGTTTCAACAGGCACTGGAAACGGTTGCGCCCAGACGTCAGCAAGGAAAACGGCAAACCATCCGGCTGATTGAGCAATTCCAGCAACGACACCTTGAACAGACTTTCGACACTCACCCGCGACAGCCGCACGCCCAATAGATTGTCGGCCCGGCGGTTGGCCGACAGCACCTGACCGCTCTCATCGAATATCAGCAACCCTGCCCACTGGCTGTCGAGGTTGTTCAACCCGGTGTTGAAGGTCAGTTGAAAGTGCTGGCCGTGAAACAGGTTGAGGATCAGCCGGTTTTCCACGGTCTGGCTCATCATCTTGACCATGCCGAGAGTGTGCGAAGGCGGCAGATAGCTGTCGCTGGACACATCGAGCACGGCGATGACCTTGCGCTCGGCGTTGAAAATCGGTGCGGCGGAGCCGGTCATGAAACGGTTGGCCTTGAGGAAATGTTCGTCGTGCTCGATGTGCACCGCCTGCTCGCAGGCCAGCGCCGTGCCGATGGCATTGGTGCCGCTGGCGTGTTCCATCCAGCTCGCCCCGGCCTGAAACCCCCGCGCCAGATTCGGCTCGATAAAGCGTTGGGTGCCCCAGGACGTAAGGACCTGGCCCTGATTGTCGGCCAGCATGATCAGGCAGTTGGAATTGCTCAGGATGTTCTCGTAGTACGGCAACACTTCCTGATGGGTGGTCTGCACCAGTGAATGGTGACTGTCGAGCAACTGCGCAATGCCGGAGGCAGGCAACTGGTCGAACGCCGGGGCACTTTGATGCTTGAGGCCGAAGGCGCGGCAACGGGACCAGGAGTCCTGAACGATGGCCTCGTGAGAAAGTGGCGGGACAGGTGCGGCCATGACAGTCAGCCTCTGAAAGCAGCGTTTTTATTATTGTTATGAGGCCCCTCGGGACCTGAAAAGCATCGATAGAGTGTTGTTCACTATTGTTCATTGTCAATCGTTGAACTGTTCAAATGTGTTCAGCAATGAAGGTGGTTTGCCCGCGTTTTCGGCGATTTTCGCGGCGAATCAACGGCTTGGGATTTCTGGCACGAATGTCGCTCTACTGCACATGTCGCTTGACTCCAATAATAAAAAGGCCGAGCCATGTCACTCACACTGGAGCACGTCAGCCGCACCGTCGAGGGCCAGGCCTGGATCGACGATGCGAACCTGAAATTCGAACCTGGATCCTTCAATGTCCTCCTCGGGCGTACGCTGTCCGGCAAGACCAGCCTCATGCGCCTGATGGCCGGTCTGGACAAGCCCGACAGCGGTCGCATCCTGATGAACGGCGTCGATGTCACCCAACGCCCGGTGCGTCTGCGCAACGTGTCGATGGTTTATCAGCAGTTCATCAATTACCCGACCATGACGGTGTTCGAAAACATCGCCTCGCCTCTGCGCCAGGCCGGGATCTCCAACGAGCAGATCCAGAGCAAGGTGCAGGAAACCGCGAAGATGCTGCGCATCGAGAAGTTTCTGAAGCGCTATCCGCTGGAGCTGTCAGGCGGCCAGCAACAACGCACCGCCATGGCCAGGGCGCTGGTCAAGGATGCCGAACTGATTCTGTTCGATGAGCCGCTGGTCAACCTTGACTACAAACTGCGCGAAGAACTGCGCCAGGAAATGCGCGAGCTGTTCAAGGCCCGCCACACCATCGCCATCTACGCCACCACCGAGCCCAACGAAGCGTTGGCGCTGGGCGGCACCACCACCATTCTTCACGAAGGCCGGGTGATCCAGAGCGGCCCGTCGACCGAGGTCTATCACCAGCCGCAAACGGTGCTGGCCGCCGAATTGTTCTCTGAGCCGCCGATCAACCTGATGCCGGGGCGCATCGCCGGTAACGAAGTGAGTTTCGCCAACTTCGTGCACTTCCCGTTGAACGTCGATCTGCGGCCGGTGGGCGAGGGCGAGTTCCGTTTCGGTGTGCGTCCGAGCCATATCTCGCTGGTGCCGAGCAACGACGACGATCTCGAATTGGCGGTGACCGTCGAGGTGGCGGAAATCAGCGGTTCGGAAACCTTCCTGCACGTGCGCAACGAGCATTTCCTGCTGGTGCTGCACTTGCCCGGGGTTCACGAATACGACGTCGATGCGCCGATCCGCATCTATATCCCGACCCATAAACTGTTTGTGTTCGATGCGCAGGGCCGTCTGGTGCAGGCACCGGGCCGGCGTGTCGCGAGGGTTGCCTGATGGCCGAAATCCGTTTGCAGCACCTCGCCCACAGTTACAGCAAATCCCCGAGCGGGTCCGAGGATTACGCGATCCGCGAGATGGACCACATCTGGGAGCAGGGCGGCGCCTATGCCTTGCTCGGGCCGTCGGGTTGCGGCAAGTCGACCTTGCTCAACATCATTTCCGGCCTGCTCAGCCCGTCTCAGGGTCATGTGCTGTTCGATGGCAAAGCGGTCAACGACCTGACCCCGGAGAAGCGCAACATCGCTCAGGTTTTTCAGTTTCCGGTGGTCTACGACACCATGACGGTGTTCGACAACCTGGCCTTCCCTCTGCGCAATCAGGGCATGGCCGAGGCCAAAGTCCATAGCAAGGTGCAGGAAATCGCCGAAGTCCTCGATCTGCAAAACTTGCTTGGCAAGAAAGCGCGCAACCTCACCGCCGACGAAAAACAGAAAGTCTCCATGGGCCGTGGGCTGGTGCGCGACGATGTGTCGGCAATTCTCTTCGATGAGCCGCTGACAGTGATCGACCCGCACCTGAAATGGAAATTGCGGCGCAAGCTCAAGCAGATCCACGAGCAGTTCAACATCACCATGGTCTACGTCACCCACGATCAGCTGGAGGCCTCGACCTTCGCCGACAAGATCGCGGTGATGTACGGCGGCCAGATCGTCCAGTTCGGCACTCCCCGGGAATTGTTCGAACGGCCGAGCCACACCTTTGTCGGCTACTTCATCGGTAGCCCCGGGATGAATCTGATCGAGGTGCAGCCGCAACCGGGCGGCGTCGGTTTCAATTCGACCCATCTGCCGCTGTCCGACGCCCTGCAGCGCCATATCGAACACGGGCAATGGAAAAATCTGAAGGTCGGCATCCGCCCCGAGTTCATTCATGTGTGGGACGAGCCGTTCGATGACGCGATGCAGGCGCGGGTCGTACACGTCGAAGACCTCGGCACCTACAAGATCATGACCCTGGACCTGGACGGCGCTCCGCTGAAAGTGCGTCTGGCCGAGGACAAACCGGTGCCCCAGGGCACGGCGTACATCAGTTTTCCGGCGCAGTGGCTGATGGTCTACGCCGATGAGTTCCTGCTCGAAGCCAGCGAAGAGGTACAGCCATGAACAAGGTGCAGAACAACAAGGCCTGGTGGCTGGTATTGCCGGTGTTTCTGCTGGTGGCCTTCAGTGCGGTGATCCCGATGATGACCGTGGTCAATTATTCGGTGCAGGACATCTTCGACCAGTCGAGCCGCTACTTCGTCGGTGCCGACTGGTACAAGCAGGTGCTGCTCGATCCGCGTCTGCACGACTCGTTGCTGCGCCAGTTCATCTACTCGGCGTGTGTGCTTCTGATCGAAATCCCCCTCGGGATCGCCATCGCCCTGACCATGCCGACCAAGGGTCGCTGGTCGTCGGTGGTGCTGATTGTGCTGGCGATCCCGCTGCTGATTCCATGGAACGTGGTCGGCACCATCTGGCAGATTTTCGGTCGCGCCGACATTGGCCTGATGGGATCGAGCCTTAATGCGATGGGCATCAGCTACAACTACGCGGCCAACACCATGGACGCTTGGGTCACCGTGCTGGTGATGGACGTGTGGCACTGGACGTCGCTGGTGGCGCTGCTGTGTTTCTCGGGGCTGCGGGCGATTCCCGATGTGTATTACCAGGCGGCGCGGATCGACCGGGCTTCGGCCTGGGCGGTGTTTCGCCACATCCAGTTGCCCAAACTGAAGAGCGTGCTGCTGATCGCGGTGATGTTGCGCTTCATGGACAGTTTCATGATCTACACCGAGCCGTTCGTGCTCACCGGCGGCGGGCCGGGCAATGCCACGACCTTTCTGAGTCAGACGCTGACCCAGATGGCTGTAGGCCAATTCGACCTGGGGCCGGCGGCGGCGTTTTCGCTGGTGTACTTCCTGATCATCCTGCTGGTGTCCTGGCTGTTCTATACCGCCATGACCCACAGCGACGCTAACCGCTGAGGCCCGGCCATGAGCAAGAGAAAAGTGATCCCGCTGCTGCTCTACATCCTGTTCCTGCTGGTGCCGATCTACTGGCTGCTGAACATGTCGTTCAAGAGCAACACCGAAATCCTTGGTGGCCTGACGCTGTTTCCCCAGGATTTCACCTTCCACAACTACAAGGTGATCTTCACCGATCCGAGCTGGTACACCGGTTACCTCAACTCGCTGTACTACGTGAGCCTGAACACGGTGATTTCCCTGAGCGTGGCGTTGCCGGCGGCTTATGCGTTTTCCCGTTATCGCTTTCTCGGCGACAAGCATCTGTTTTTCTGGCTGCTGACCAACCGGATGGCGCCGCCGGCGGTGTTCCTGCTGCCGTTCTTCCAGCTGTACTCGTCGATTGGTCTGTTCGATACGCACATTGCGGTGGCACTGGCGCACTGCCTGTTCAACGTTCCGCTGGCGGTGTGGATTCTCGAAGGCTTCATGTCCGGCGTGCCCAAGGAAATCGATGAAACCGCCTACATCGACGGCTACAGCTTTCCCAAGTTCTTCGTGAAGATTTTCATCCCGCTGATCGGTTCCGGCATCGGTGTGACAGCGTTTTTCTGCTTCATGTTTTCCTGGGTCGAACTGTTGCTGGCGCGCACGCTGACCTCAGTGAACGCCAAACCGATCGCGGCGGTGATGACGCGCACGGTGTCGGCGTCCGGTATCGACTGGGGCGTACTGGCGGCGGCGGGGGTGCTGACCATTCTGCCGGGCATGCTGGTGATCTGGTTTGTTCGCAACCACGTGGCCAAGGGCTTTGCCCTGGGCCGGGTCTGAGGAACTGATGATGGAATGGATGAGCTGGACCGTCCCGACAGCAGCGTTTTTCATCGTGATTGGCTTGATCCTGGTGGGCATGACCACCTGGGAACTGCGCTCGCCGAGCATTCTGCGGCGCGGGTTTCTGCCGATTGCCACCACCCGTGGCGATCGCTTGTTCATCGGTCTTCTCGGCAGCGCCTACCTGCATCTGCTGGTAATCGGCGTGACCGACTGGAGCATCTGGGTGGCGTCCGCGTTGTCCCTGGTGTGGCTGTTGGCTGTGATGCGTTGGGGCTAGTCGAATCGCTCGGCAATGTTGCTCCAGAACTTAAACAGGAGGTCTCTATGTTCGACAAAAACAATAAGCTGCGACATAGCATTTCATTGGCAGCCATGCTGGCACTCAGCGGTTTGAGCGCATCCGCCTGGGCCGATGCCTACGAGGACGCGGCGAAAAAATGGATCGGCAGCGAGTTCAAGCCGTCGACCCTGACACCCGAGCAGCAACTCGAAGAACTGAAGTGGTTCATCAAGGCCGCCGAGCCGTTTCGCGGGATGGACATCAAGGTCGTCTCGGAAACCCTGACCACCCACGAATATGAATCCAAGGTGCTGGCCAAGGCCTTCAGCGAAATCACCGGGATCAAGCTGACCCACGACCTGCTGCAGGAAGGCGACGTCGTGGAAAAAATGCAGACGGTGATGCAGTCGGACAAGAACATCTACGACGGCTGGGTCAACGACTCGGACCTGATCGGTACGCACTTTCGCTACGGCAAGACTGAATCGATCACCGACCTGATGGCCAACGAAGGCAAAAATTTCACTTCGCCGACCCTCGACATCAAGGACTTCATCGGCATCTCCTTCACCACCGCGCCGGACGGCAAGATCTATCAATTGCCCGACCAGCAGTTCGCCAACCTGTACTGGTTCCGTGCCGACTGGTTCGAACGCGCCGACCTGAAAGCCAAGTTCAAGGAAAAGTACGGCTATGACCTGGGCGTGCCGGTGAACTGGTCGGCCTATGAAGACATCGCCAAATTCTTTAGCGAAGACGTCAAGGAAATCGACGGCAAGCGCATCTACGGGCACATGGACTACGGCAAGAAAGACCCGTCGCTGGGCTGGCGCTTCACCGATGCCTGGTTCTCCATGGCCGGGGGCGGCGACAAGGGCCTGCCCAACGGTTTGCCGGTGGACGAGTGGGGCATTCGTGTCGAAGACTGCCACCCGGTGGGTTCCAGCGTGACCCGTGGCGGCGATACCAACGGCCCGGCGGCGGTGTTCGCCACGACCAAGTATGTCGACTGGCTCAAGGCCTACGCGCCACCGGAAGCGGCGGGCATGACCTTCTCCGAGTCCGGCCCGGTACCGTCCCAGGGCAACATCGCGCAGCAGATCTTCTGGTACACCGCGTTCACCGCCGACATGACCAAACCGGGCCTGCCGGTGGTCAATGCCGACGGCACGCCGAAATGGCGGATGGCGCCGTCACCACGCGGACCGTACTGGGAAGAGGGGATGAAGCTGGGTTATCAGGACGTGGGGTCCTGGACCTTCATGAAATCCACGCCTGAGAAACAGAAACTCGCGGCCTGGCTGTATGCGCAGTTCGTGACCTCGAAAACCGTGTCGCTGAAGAAAACCATCGTCGGCCTGACGCCGATCCGCGAGTCGGACATCAACTCGCAAGCCATGACCGACCTGGCACCTAAGCTCGGTGGTCTGGTCGAGTTCTACCGCAGCCCGGCCCGGGTGCAATGGACGCCGACCGGCACCAACGTGCCGGACTACCCACGTCTGGCACAACTGTGGTGGAGCCACATCGCCGAAGCCGCCAGCGGCGACAAGACCCCGCAACAGGCGCTCGACGGCCTGGCCAAGGATCAGGACGCGATCATGACCCGTCTGGAACGCTCCAAGGCTCAGGCCACCTGCGCGCCGAAAATGAACCCCGAGCGCGACGCGCAATACTGGTTCGACCAACCGGGTGCACCGAAGCCGAAACTGGCCAACGAGAAACCGAAAGGCGAGACCGTGAGCTACAACGAACTGCTCAAGTCGTGGGAGGCAGCACGCAAGTAAGCGTTTTGGGGGAACAGAACGGCACCTTCGGGTGCCGTTTTTTTCAGTCCTCGATTTCACGTTTCACCGCCCGGCGCACGGCTTTGAGAATGGCGCTTTCGAAGGCGTTGTGCCCGGCATGCAGCAGTCGGCAGTGAATGTCCATGCGTTGCCGGAGCCAGCGCACGCTGGCCATGCCGAAGGTATCGCGAATGCCCTGGATCAGCAGGGTGTTGTCGTCGAGTGTCAGCTTCTGGTTCCTTGGCTGGAAGAAATAGCCGTGCAGGTGGTAATGCAGTTCCAGACGGATGGCGAGCACCGCTTCCTGATCGACGAAACTCTCCAGCGTGCCGGGGCAAACCGTCTGCCCCGTGCGGCGCAAAACCCCGTTCAACCATTCAATGGCGGCGACACGCTGTTGCAATGGGCAACCTTCACCGAGTATGCGGTAGATGTCCCTGGCGCGATTGCCTGACGTCGCTTGAGGCGACTGTGTCAACCCGTCATTGAGTGCCTGATCGTATGACCGGATATTGGCTGCGAAAGGTACGAACACCGACACCAGTGTGGTTTTCAGCAGGTGTTGCGGATAGCGCTGCTGGTACTGGATCGCCAGCCAACTGCCCCACGAAACGCCCAGCACACTGATTTTTTCGAAGCCGAAGTGCTGGCGCAGCGCGTCGATGTCTTCGACGCAGAGCCCGGTCGTGTTGCCGCGCAGTTCGCCGTAAGGCGTCGAGCGCCCGCAACCGCGTTGGTCAAACAGGATGATGTCGAAATGGCGCAGGTCGAAGAAATCCAGATGATGACGGCTGATGCGCCCGCCGGGGCCGCCATGCAGGAAAAACACCGGTTCGCCTCCCGCAATGCCATGGCGTTCCCAGTAGAGTTGATGACCGTCGTCGGTTGGGTAAAAGCCTCTGCTTTGCAGGGTAAAGGTCATGTCGACTTGGCCGTCAGGCGATATCGGGTTTACGGATCGGGTTTGCGTTCCTTCTTTCGATTGCACTCATGGTGTGTTCTCCCTGGCTGTCTTGTGAGTCAACGGTGTCAAGCACGAGCCGAATCTAGAAGCACCGCGAGGGTGGCGTCAAAGATGTCCAGACGTTTCCAGTCGCGGTTTTTGGGAGTACCGAAATACGTACTGATAAATCGTGAGTAGTCGCGTCATGCCCGAAGAAAAGCCCCGTTTTAGAGCGGTTGTAATGGGTCGCCGTAGGCGAGTGACGCGACGATGCATTAACCCTCTACGAAGTTTTGTTTCATACCTTCGTCAGACGTTTCATCGCAATGCCGACGCAAAATCGCACTGAAGGAACTATGTGGATTTATGGCGCATCTGTGCGGTGAATTTTCTGATGGTAATTGAGAAAACACCGCACAAATGGCTGAGGCTTCAATAGGGTGTGGAAGGCAACGCGGGAAAAACCAGACTGAATACCGTCATCGCCCCCGGATGGCTTTGCACCTGGGCGGTGCCCGAATGCAGGCTCATGATCGAGCGCACGATGGCCAGCCCCAGACCGGTGCTGCCCTGTGAGCGGGTACGGCTGCTGTCTACGCGGTAAAAGCGGTCGAACAGATGTGGTAAGTGTTGCGCTTCGATGCCTGCGCCGGGATTGCTCACTCGCAGAGCCACCTGTGTCGGCGCCTGCTCGATGAACAGCGAAACGGTTTTGCCGGCAGGGCAGTGGCGCAGGGCGTTGGACAGCAGGTTCGATATCGCTCGCTGGATCATCAGCCGGTCGCCCGAGACTTGCGCGCTACCGACCACCTTCAGATGGATCTGCTTGTCCTGCGCCGACAGGGAAAACAGGTCGG
This sequence comes from Pseudomonas sp. stari2, assembly GCF_040760005.1. Lineage (NCBI taxonomy): Bacteria > Pseudomonadati > Pseudomonadota > Gammaproteobacteria > Pseudomonadales > Pseudomonadaceae > Pseudomonas > Pseudomonas sp. Stari2. The sequence continues at coordinate 4,222,040 of NZ_CP099760.1, read as the reverse complement.
CCACCCTGAACGCCTCATCTTCCAGTGCAATCGGTTCGAACGACGCGTGCGTCATCGGCTGGCTGGCCTGGGCCAGAAACAACATGTCCGAGACAATTCGCGCGACGCGTTCCAGTTCTTCGGTGCAGGACACCAGGACGTCGGAGTATTCGTCGACCGTACGTTCCCGCGACAGCGTGACCTGTGCCTTGCCCATCAGGTTGTTGATCGGCGTGCGCAGTTCGTGGGCCAGATCATCGGAGAACTGCGACAACTGCTGCACACCGCTGTCCAGGCGATCGAGCATGACGTTGATGCCTTGCGCCAGCTCGCTGAGCTCCTGGGGCATGTTCACCACTGAAAGCCGATGGTCGAGATCCTGGGTGGTCACCCGGGCCGCCACTTTGCGAAACTCGCGCAGCGGCGCCAGTCCGCGCTGCACCGCGCCCCATGCTGTCAGACCGATGAACACCAGCAGCAACGGCAAGGCAATCAGCGTCGAGCGCAGGTAGGCGCTGAGCAAGGCCTGATCGTGGGCATTATCCATCGACAGCAGCACCGGTACGTTGCTGCCGTCCTTCAGGCGAATCAGCTTCGATGCAGTTAGAAATTTCGCGCCTTCAGCATCGACGCTGTCGGTGTAAGTCAGTTGATCGGTCGTCGCCCGTACCGCTTTCAATTCAATCCTTGGGTCTGTCAGTCCCGAGCCGGACTTGAGCAGCGGCGAGCGCAAATTGCCCCGGTCATAAATCGTCAGCGTGAGGTTGTCATGGCCCATGACCTGATCGAGCAGAATGTGCGGCTTGCCACTGACTTCATTGGCATCGACGTACAGCGACAGACTGTGTTCCACCTGCGCCATCTTCTTTTCCAGGTTGTCACGGGACAATGCATTGAGCTCATGGGTCAGGGCGAAATACGCGAGGATCGCCAGAAAGACCACCAGCAACGCGCCAAGAGTGCTGACGGTCAGACCCAATCGCAGCGACAGGCTGGCCGGCTTCATTCCCGTGCCTCCAGCACATAGCCGACACCGCGCAGGGTGTGGATCAGTTTGCTGCCGAACGGGTCGTCGATTTTCGCCCGCAAGCGGCGAATCGAGACTTCGACCACATTGGTGTCGCAGTCAAAATTCATGTCCCACACCAGCGAGATGATCTGGGTTCGGGTCAGCACTTCGCCGGACTGGCGCATCAGCAGATGCAACAGGGCGAACTCCTTGGTGGTCAGGTCGATACGCTGCGTGCCACGAAATGCCCGGTGACGGCCCGGATCGAGTTCCAGATCGGCGACCTTGAGCACCTGCGGCACCGGGATGTTTTCGCTGCGGCGCATCAGGGTGCGCACCCGGGCCAGCAGTTCGGGGAACTCGAACGGCTTGACCAGATAGTCGTCGGCGCCCAGATCCAGCCCCCGGATCTTGTCCGCCAGCCGCCCGCGTGCGGTGAGCATCATCACCCGGGTGGAGTGGGTGCGGCGTAACTGTTCCAGCACGCCCCAGCCGTCGAGTGCCGGCAGATTCACATCCAGAATGATCAGGTCATAAACCTGTTGTTGCGCCAGATGCAATCCATCGGCGCCATTAACGGCGTGGTCAACGATATAACCACTTTCGGTCAGGCCCTGATGCAGATATTCGGCAGCTTTAAGCTCGTCCTCGACGACAAGGATTCGCATGATTTTTCACCACTTGTATTTAATGGATATTTAATTAAGGCGGTCGTGGAAGTTGTTGTTTTTGTAGGATCTTCCGGATTGTTTCGATAACTGAATGTTGTGCACGGTAAAGGCTGTAGTGGCTACAGAGTCAACGCCTGAGGCCTTTAAAACGGCCGTCCGCGACAGCCTGTCGCAGCAGGAACGCGAATTTTTCATGACTTCGATTTCGGCAAGTGTTGTTCGGCGGATAACTAACGTGCATTTGTTTCGATGTGTTGCCGCAAGGTCGTTCGAACTTCGAATCCTAGAGCAAAAAACTTCGCTAAACCGTGGATAACGGATTTGTAATTTTCCAGTCACCTTGTCGATAAGTTCAAAACCCTACCGTGGCGCAATCAAAGATTCTTGATTAAAGGAAGTCTTCCATTGCCCGGTTTAATAGAACGGACGGCGCGATCACGCCTGAAAAAAACCGCCAGCGGCCTCTTGTTGTTGGCCTGTACAAGCCTTGCCAGTGCTTCGACCCTGACTCTGGATCAAGCCCTGCAAACCGCCTTCGCCGGCAACCCGGATCTGGCCGCTGCGCAGTGGGAAATCGGCATTGCCGAAGGTGACCGTAAGCAGGCGGGCCTGATCCCTAACCCCGAGGTTTCGTGGGAGGCCGAAGACACCCGGCGCCAGTCGCGCACCACTACGGTGATGCTCAGCCAACCGATCGAGCTGGGCGGCAAGCGTGGCGCGCGAATCGATGTGGCGAGCCGTGCGCAGGATGCCGCCGGCATCGAGCTGGAGCGCAAGCGCAACGCCTTGCGCGCCGATGTCATTCAAGCGTTCAACGGCGCGCAAACGGCGCAGCAACGGTTGCAACTGGCCCGGCAGTCGCTGCAACTCGCCGAGCACGGTGTGCGTGTGGCTCAGGGGCGGATCGAGGCGGGCAAGTCGTCGCCGGTGGAAGGCACGCGGGCGCAAGTACAGCTCTCGGAAGTGCGTCTGGAGCTGAGCCGCGCTGAGCGCGATCAGGCCAATGCCTACCAGCAACTGGCGCAGGTCATGGGCGCACCGTTGCCGACTTCGACCACGGTGCAAAGCGCTGCTCAAAGCCTGCCAAGCCTCCCACCGCCGAACCGTTTGCTTGAGCGCCTCAACGAAACGGCGGAGTTGCGTCTGGCCAAGTTGCAGATCGATCAGCGCGAGGCATCGCTGGGACTGGAGAAGTCCCAGCGGATTCCCGATCTCACCGTCAGCATCGGCAGTCAGTACAGCGAAACCGAGCGCGAGCGTGTCAACGTGGTCGGGCTGTCGATGCCGATTCCGCTGTTCAACCGCAATCAGGGCAATGTGCTGGCGGCGGCGCGGCGTGCCGATCAGGCACGGGATATGCGCAACGCCACCGAACTTCGCCTGCGCACGGAAATCCAGACCACGCTTGCCCAATGGCAGACCGCCAACGGCGAAATCCAGGCGTTCGACCGGACAATCCTGCCCGCCGCGCAAAGTGCGGTCGACAGCGCCACTCGCGGTTTCGAAATGGGCAAGTTCGGCTTCCTCGACGTACTCGACGCGCAGCGCACGCTGATCAGCGCCCGCAGCCAATACATCCAGGCGGTGAGCGAGGCGACCGACGCCCGGGTCCGCATCGAACGCATTTTCGGCGACCTCAGCGTCAGCCCTTGAATTTCAATTTTCTGATCACTGCGCGATGGCACGGCGCAGAGGAGTTTCCATGGATAAAAAACTGATCGTGGTCGCTGCGGCGACCTTGGCGTTGGGCATTGGTATCGGCTCGATGTGGGCGGGCAACTCGGGCATCGATGCGCATGCCGATGAAGCCTCCGAGCATGCGGATCACGCTGAAGAAGGCGCAGCCGCCGAAGGCGAGCATGGCGAAGAAGGACACATCGAATTGACGGCGGAGCAGATCACGGCGGCGGGTATTCAACTGGCCGAAGCGCGAGCGCAACGCATCAGTCTCGGCTTGCCGTTCCCCGGCGAAGTGCGCTTCGACGAGGACCGTACCGCCCATGTGGTGCCGCGTGTGCCGGGGGTGGTCGAGTCGGTGTCGGTCAATCTCGGGCAGTCGGTGAAGAAAGGTCAGTTGCTGGCCGTAATCGCCAGTCAGCAGATTTCCGATCAGCGCAGCGAGCAGGCAGCCGCGCAGCGCCGGCTGGCCCTGGCGCGCACGACGTTCGAACGCGAGAAAAAACTGTGGCAGGACAAGATCTCCGCCGAACAGGATTTCCTCCAGGCGCGTCAGGCCCTGGAAGAAGCCGAGATCGCCGTGAGCAACGCCCGGCAAAAGATCAGCGTGCTCAGCGGCAGTGTGGTCGCCACCGGCGGCAATCGTTATGAACTGCGGGCGCCGTTCGATGGCGTGGTGGTGGAAAAACACCTGACACCGGGGGAAGTGGTCGATGAAACCACGGCGGCCTTCACGCTCTCGGACTTGTCGCGGGTGTGGGTCACCTTCGGCGTTTCACCGAAGGACTTGAACAAGGTGCAAGTGGGCAGACCCGTCACCGTCAGCGCGGCGGAGTTGAACGCCGAAGTCAGCGGCACCGTGGCTTACGTCGGCAGCCTGCTCGGCGAACAGACCCGTACCGCGACCGTGCGCGTCACTCTGGAAAACCCGCAAGGCTCATGGCGCCCCGGGCTGTTTGTCACCGCGCTGGTCGCCACCGACAGCCGTCAGGCCAAGGTCGCTGTACCGGAAACCGCGATCCAGACCGTCGAGGACAAACCCACGGTATTCGTGCGCACCGATGACGGCTTCAAGGCGCAAGCGGTGGAGCTGGGCAGTCGCGCGGCGGGTCAGGTGGAAATCACCGCCGGACTTGCGCCGGGCGTGCAAGTCGCCAGCGCCGGCAGCTTCGTCCTCAAATCGGAGCTGGGCAAAGCCTCGGCCGAGCACAGTCACTAATCGCGGAAGACTCCCATGTTCGAACGCCTGATCCAGTTTGCCATCGAGCAGCGCATCATCGTGCTGCTCGCCGTTCTGCTCATGGCCGGCCTCGGCATCGCCAGTTATCAAAAACTGCCGATCGACGCCGTGCCCGATATCACCAACGTCCAGGTGCAGATCAACACCGGCGCGGCCGGGTTTTCGCCGCTGGAAACCGAGCAGCGCATTACTTTTCCGATTGAGACCGCGATGGCCGGCCTGCCCGCATTGGAGCAGACGCGCTCGCTGTCGCGTTCGGGGTTGTCCCAGGTCACGGTGATCTTCAAGGACGGCACCGATCTGTTCTTTGCCCGGCAATTGGTCAACGAGCGCTTGCAGTCCGCCAAGGAGCAGTTGCCCGAGGGCGTGGAGGCGGTGATGGGGCCGATCTCCACCGGGCTCGGCGAGATTTTCCTGTGGACGGTCGAGACCAGGGAGGGCGCGCTGAAAGATGACGGTACGCCCTACACGCCGACCGATCTGCGGGTGATCCAGGACTGGATCATCAAACCGCAACTGCGCAACGTCCCCGGCGTGGCCGAGATCAACACCATCGGCGGCTTTGCCAAGGAGTACCAGATTGCCCCTGATCCGAAAAAGCTCGCGGCCTACAGACTCACCCTCACCGATCTGGTGACGGCGCTGGAGCGCAACAACGCCAACGTCGGCGCCGGCTACATCGAACGCAGCGGCGAGCAATTGCTTATTCGCGCACCCGGTCAGGTGGCGAGCACCGAGGACATTGCCAACATCGTCATGGCCAACGTCGACGGCACGCCGATCCGGATCAAGAACGTTGCCACCGTGGATATCGGTCGCGAGCTGCGCAGCGGCGCGGCCACGGAAAATGGTCGTGAAGTGGTGCTGGGTACGGTGTTCATGCTGATCGGTGAAAACAGTCGCACGGTCTCCCAGGCCGTCGCCGCCAAACTCGATCAGATCAACAAATCCTTGCCCGCCGGCGTGATCGCGGTGCCGGTGTATGACCGCACCCATCTGGTCGACAAGGCCATCGCCACGGTGAAGAAGAACCTCGTCGAAGGCGCGATTCTGGTCATTGCGATCCTCTTCCTGTTCCTCGGCAACATCCGCGCCGCGCTGATTACCGCGATGGTGATTCCGCTGTCGATGCTGTTTACCTTCAGCGGCATGTTCAGCAACAAGGTCAGCGCCAACCTGATGAGCCTTGGTGCGCTGGACTTCGGCATCATCGTCGACGGCGCGGTAGTGATCGTCGAAAACACCCTGCGACGGCTGGCCCATGCGCAGCAGCATCACGGGCGACTGCTGACGCGATCCGAGCGATTCCATGAAGTGTTCGTGGCGGCAAAAGAGGCGCGGCGACCGCTGATTTTCGGCCAGTTGATCATCATGGTCGTGTACCTGCCGATCTTCGCCCTGAGCGGCGTCGAAGGGAAAATGTTCCACCCGATGGCGTTCACCGTGGTCATTGCATTGCTTGGCGCCATGCTCTTGTCCGTCACCTTTGTGCCTGCCGCGATTGCGCTGTTCGTCACCGGCAAGGTCAAGGAAGAAGAAGGCGTGGTGATGCGCGGTGCACGTCGTGTGTATGCGCCCGCGCTGGCCTGGGTGATGTCGCATCGTGCCGTTGCCGTGGGTGCGGCGCTGGGTGTGATCGTGCTCAGTGGCGTGGTCACCAGCCGCATGGGCAGCGAGTTTGTGCCGAGTCTCAGCGAAGGCGATTTTGCCCTGCAGGCATTGCGCGTACCGGGCACCAGCCTGACACAGTCGGTGGACATGCAGCAGCGGCTGGAAACGTTGATCCTTAATAAAGTGCCAGAAGTCGAGCGCGCGTTCGCCCGCACCGGCACGGCGGAAATCGCCTCCGACCCGATGCCGCCGAACATTTCCGACAGCTACGTGATGCTCAAACCCAAAGACCAATGGCCGGATCCTGGCAAGTCCCGCGAAACCCTGATGGCCGAATTGCAACAAGCCGCCGCGACCTTGCCTGGTAGCAACTATGAGCTGTCGCAGCCGATTCAACTGCGTTTCAACGAACTGATCTCCGGGGTGCGCAGCGACGTGGCGGTCAAGGTGTTCGGCGATGACATGGACGTGCTCAACGCCACGGCGGCGAAGATTGCCGCCGCGATGCAGAAGGTCAACGGCGCGTCCGAGGTCAAGGTCGAGCAAACCACCGGTCTGCCGGTGCTGACCATCAACATCGACCGCGACAAGGCCGCGCGTTACGGGCTCAACGTCGGCGATGTGCAGGACACCATTGCGGTGGCCGTCGGTGGACAGAAGGCCGGGACGATGTACGAGGGCGACCGGCGTTTCGACATGGTGGTGCGCCTGTCCGACGCCATGCGCAAGGACATCGAAGGGCTGTCGGCGCTGCTGATTCCTGTGCCAGCGGCGGGAGGTGAGGCGGCCAGTCAGATCGGTTTTATTGCGCTCAAGGATGTCGCCAGCACCGATCTGGTGCTGGGGCCGAATCAGGTCAGCCGCGAGAACGGCAAGCGGCTGGTAATCGTCAGCGCCAACGTACGCGGGCGTGATATCGGATCGTTCGTCGCCGAGGCGGGCGAAGTGATCGAGCGCGATGTGCAGGTGCCGGCGGGGTACTGGACCACTTGGGGCGGGCAGTTCGAACAACTGCAATCGGCGGCCAAGCGCTTGCAGATCGTGGTGCCGGTGGCGTTGCTGCTGGTGTTCGGGTTGCTGTTCATGATGTTCAACAACCTCAAGGACGGCTTGCTGGTGTTCACTGGGATTCCGTTCGCACTGACCGGCGGGGTCATGGCGTTGTGGCTGCGGGACATTCCGCTGTCGATTTCGGCGGGTGTCGGGTTTATCGCGTTGTCCGGTGTGGCGGTGCTCAATGGCCTGGTGATGATTGCGTTCATCCGCAATCTGCGGGAGGAGGGGCGTTCGCTGTCTGATGCGATCAATGTCGGTGCGTTGACGCGGTTGCGACCGGTGTTGATGACCGCGCTGGTGGCGTCCCTGGGCTTCATTCCGATGGCCCTGGCGACCGGCACCGGGGCCGAGGTGCAGCGACCGCTGGCGACGGTGGTGATCGGCGGAATCCTGTCCTCGACCATTCTCACGCTGCTGATCCTGCCGGCGCTGTATCAGATTGCCCATCGCCGGGACGAGGAGTCACCCACGACAGCCTAGTCATTTTTTGCTTTAACAAAAGGCCCGCAACTGCGGGCCTTTCTACATAACGGATATGTAATTTCGGCGCCACCGTCACGAAAGGTTCGGATTGTTACCTTGATCCCGTCAGTTACTTAAATGAGGAATCGAACATGAAACCTGTACAGAACGGTGCGTTTTTGTTGGCGTTGGCGGTGTCTTCCCTGGCGATGGCCGAAGGTGGCGGCGACCGCACTTTCGACCGGATGATGACCAACAACGACCGCTCCATGGAGCTGTTCGTTGCCAAGGAAAAGGCCCGGGATCCCGTTGTCGTCAATGACAAGAAAGGTGACAGCACACAGGACCTTTGAGCCCGCGGCACTGAGACAAGCCCGCTGTCGCATGCCGGTGTCGGGCTTTTTTATGGAGGAGAAAACATGAAGTTGATCAAGTGGATGGCCTTCGCCGGCGTCATGACGATGTCCTTGAATGTGCTGGCCGAAGGGGGCGGTGATCGAACCTTCGAGCGCGCGTTCAGCGCTAACGCAAAGGCCATGGAGCAATACGCGGCCGAACGAGGCAAAGCAGTTCCGGTGGTGAAGGACTACGAATACGGGATGAAGCTGGACGTGGTGAAAATTGTCAGCGTGGTGAAGCCCCAGCCCGCTTGCGCAGTCGTCCCCACTGCGATGACCTATGAAGATTCGAACGGGCAGCTCAATACGCTCAAATACAGCGTGGCAGGTGTTTGCCGAAACAGTGGTGGCTGATGCTGCGCACCGCCATGGTGTGCAGCCCGTCATCACGGCTGTGCGCGGGAGACTTTCGGGTCTGCCGCGCTTCGCCGTTTCCGGACTATTTGACCGGCAATGGTACTGTGTTCGCGCCGGCTGTTTCGGGGAGCGCTTCATGGCTGAGTTTGCGGCGGGCAATTTCGGCTCCACGCTGGCGCAGCGGCGTTTCGACCAGGCGGTAATTGAGCTCGCTCAGCACCACTAGCAGACCCACCGACGTCAGCAACAGCTCAACGGTAAAACGCCCGTCGAGGGGCACGCCCTGACTGGCGGCTACACGGGTCCAGATTTCGGTACTCAAGTGATTGGTGAAAACATGGATCACGTAAAGTCCATAGGACCGTGAGCCGAGCCACTGCATGAGACCGCGCATGAAAACCGGGCAGTAGATGTAGCCTTTCTGGTAACTCGCCAGCCAGACAATCAGCACCGCAACGATCGCAACGATACCGACTGCAATCGGCATGGCAATCAGCTGAATCGCGACGGAACCCAGCATGTAGAGCAGGAACAGTGTGCACAGCAGCGGTTTGAGCGTTCCCTGACCCAGCCCGACAGGTTCTATCTGTCGATAGAGGCGGGTTCGGGTAAACAGGCACAGGAGAATTCCCCAGAGCATTGCATCCAGACGAAAGTGCGTGAGTATGCTTCCGGGTTCGGGATAGGGGTTGCGATCGATACCGAACTGCAGGGCAATGAGCGCGAACAGGGCAATGATTCGCCAGCGGGGGGGCGTGACAAACAGCAGAAACAACGGGAATACGAAGTAAAACTGCTCTTCAAGCGCCAGGCTCCAGTATTGCGGGCTGGGGCCCAGCAGCGAGTTGAAATGCATCCCCAGATTACCGCTGAAGGTCGCGACGGCGGTGAAGCTGCGCAGATTGTCATACCACGAGCCAAAGGCATTCGACTGGTTGTAAACGATGGAAAACAACAGCGGAACGAGTATCCAGAGCCAGGCTGTGGGCAACAGGCGGTAGGCACGGCGCAACCAGAAACACGCTGTTGCCAGACCAGACTGACCTTGCGCGCGATGGTTGTCGAAATAATCGAGATAGGCCTTGCTGACGACGAAGCCGGAAATGCAGAAAAACAGATCGACCCCGGTCCAGGGCATGAAGATCGAGAAGATTCTCAGCAGGGTATCGGTATGGAACGGCAGCATCATGGTGACGTGACACAGGAAGGTCATGGCAACCGCGGCCCCTCTCAAGTATTCGATTTCCAGGTTTTTACGGTTACTCATCAATCCCTCGTTATTCTTGTTTTTCAACGCAGGCGAAGATGGCAGTTCGCTCGCTGTGCGGTCAAGAAAACGATCTTTTATCAAGGCAAAAAAAAGCGCCCCGAAGGACGCCAAAGGATTCACCTCTTACCAAAGGAGCAAGGAGCTTCTAAAGGTGAATGTGTGTTGCTCGTGAAACTCAGAGAATCGCCAGCGGGTATTCGACGATCACCCGTACTTCATCCAGATCCGACTCGAACGCCGTGGCTCGGGTGGTGGCCTGACGCAGGCGCAGTGACAGGTCTTTCATCGAACCGCTTTGCACCACGTATTTGACTTCGATGTCACGCTCCCAGCGCTTTTGGTCGGTCAGCGGATTGCCTTCGGCATCGCGGCGCATGTACACGGCGTTGGCGTTGGAGTAATCGGCGTCGGTGCCGCGGGCATAACGGGTCATGAACGACAGGCCCGGCACGCCATAGTTGGTCATGTCGAGGTCGTAGCGCACCATCCACGAACGCTCTTTCGGCGAGTTGAAGTCGCTGTACTGGATGGAGTTGTCGAGGAAGATCGAGTCGGACTGGCGCAGATAATCGAAATCGTCGTTGCCGTTGTTGCGCTGGTGGGAGAGGGCGACCGAATGGGCACCGAGTTTCACGCCGACCCGGCCGCTCCAGATGTTGTTGTCGAACTTGCCGAGCAGTTGTTTGCCTTCATCGACCGCCTTGTAATAGTTCAGGCCACCGAACAGCGACAGGTCATCCGATAGCGGATACGTCCAGGCGGTGCCGGCGTAATACTGGTTCCAGGCATCTTTCAGGCGACTGGAGTACAGGCTGAAACTGAGGTTTTTGTTCAGCGCATAATCGCCGCCGCCGTAAGCGATCCAGGGCGAGTTGACCGGGCCGGCATAGAAGGTCGCGAAATTCTCGCGCATGTCGCTGGACACCGGCTGGCTCATCGCATGCAACCGGCCACCCTGGATCGACAGACCCTCGATGCTGGTGTTGGTCGCCGTCACACCGCGAAAGCTTTCCGGCAGCAATCGCGAATCACCCGCCGCAACGACCGGGTTGGCCGGGAATACATCGCCGATTTTCACCACCGTATCGAAGGCCCGCACTTTGGCTGCACCACCGATCTTGGTGTATTCGTCCCGCGCTTTACCGTCGCTGTCGACCGGCAACACATCGAACGAACTGCGGCCACCGTTGCGACCATCACCGGTGTCGAGTTTCAGGCCGATCATGGCAAACGCATCGACACCGACCCCAACGGTGCCTTGGGTGAAACCGGATTCGAACTTGCTGATGACCGCATGGGCCCAGGCCTCGGAATAACCATTGCCGGTGGGACTGGACTGGCCGTTGCGGTGATCACGATTGAAATAGAAGTTGCGGTTGAGGACTGTCAGGCTGCTGCCTTCGATAAACCCTTCGGGTTTTTCTTCTGCAAACACCATGGACGTCCCGGCGCCGACGACCACTGCTAATGCGGCCATCGATATTTTTGTGTTGTTAACCATCAATCACTCCTGGGTTCGGCAGAACGGGAACGTGCTTCGGCGTGGGTTTTATTGTTCGACGGGCAAGGGCCCGCCGGGAGAATCGCCGGGTGACATCGTTGCAGGCTGCGGATAACGGGGAGGTGATTGGGGGATTACAAATTTGTTAGGTGGGTGCGGGCGAAACTCACACACAGGGCGGGGCTGAACGCTCCATGTATGCAGATTTGCGTTTCTACCTTTCGAAGGTGTCTAGCAAGTCCTCTGGCAGAGAGGTATCGATGTCTTTGGGAAGTGTGAGTTTGCCCTTCATGGTTCCGATCCGTTGAGCGCGCGTTTTTTTCAAGGTGACTTTGCCTTTGCGTTCTTCGGCTAATGTCTCGAGGCCGTCCATCAAGTCTGAAAAAATATCTCGTTTCATGTTTCCCGGATTTCCATCTGCTGGATGACTTTCGAATTTAACGACATAGGCCATTGCGTGATGTCAGCCGTTGCTCATGGTTTTGCAGGCAAATTCCTAAAAGGGGGAGGGTGTTGAAAATTAAAGGATTCCACAAAAACAAAAACGGCACCCGAAGGTGCCGTTTCTGTTTGTTGCCATTCCAGCAGAGCAATCAGCCCGCCAGGCCCGCCTGCTGAACCAGGGTCAGCAATGGTTGCGGGTACACACCGAGGAAGAACGCGACCACGGCGATGGCCAGCAGCATCACGCCGCCTGCCTTCTGTTCCCAGTGCAGCTGGGCGTCGTGGCGGCGCAGGTTCGGTTCGATCAGGTACAGGGTGACCATCACGCGCAGGTAGTAGAACACGCCGATGGCGCTGCCCAGTACCAGCGAACCGACCAGCCACCATTGGTGCGACTCGACACCGGTAGCGATGATGTAGAACTTGCCGATGAAGCCTGCAGTCAGCGGGATACCGGCCAGGGACAGCATCATCACGGTCAGTACGGCGGTCAGGTACGGACGGCGCCAGAACAGGCCGCGGTACTCGTACAGCGCGTCTGCGTCACGACCGTTGTACGGCGAGGACATCAGGGTGATCACGCCGAAGGCGCCGAGGCTGGTGATCACGTAGGTGACCAGGTACACGCCGATGGCTTCCACCGCCAGACCCTTGCTCGCCACCAGTGCGATCAGCAGGTAGCCGAAGTGCGCGATGGAGGAGTAACCGAGCAGACGCTTGAGGTTGCTCTGGGTCAGGGCCAGCAGGTTACCGAACAGGATCGAGGCGATGGCGATGATGGTCAGCACGTTGCTCAGAACGCCACTGCTGGCGGCAGGGGAGATCTGGAACAGACGAACCATTACCGCGAACACGGCCACTTTCGACGCGGTGGCGAGGAACGCGGCCACCGGTGCCGGAGCACCTTCGTACACGTCCGGCGTCCACAGGTGGAACGGTACCAGCGACAGTTTGAACGCCAGACCGATCAGCATCATGCCCAGGCCCAGTTGCGCCAGCGAGCTTGGCAGGTTGGTGGTGGCCAGTGCCTGACCGATGCCGACGAAGCTCAGGGAGCCGGAGTCTGCGTACAGCAGTGCCATACCGAACAGCAGGAACGCGGAACCGGCGGCCGACAGCACCATGTACTTGATGCCGGCTTCCAGCGAACGCTTGTTGAAGAAGGCGTAGGCCACCAGACCGTAGACCGGTACCGACAGCAGTTCCAGACCGATGAACAAACCGGCCAGGTGCTGCGCGCTGACCAGAACCAGGCCACCGGCGGCGGCCATCAGGATCAGCAGGTACAGTTCTTCACGGTTGCCCGGGTAACCCGAACCGCCATCGCCGAGATAGGCGTGGGCGAGGGTGACACAGGCGAGGGTGGCGACCAGGATCAGCGCCATGTACAGGCAGGCAAAGGTGTCGATCTGCAGCAATGGGGTCACGGCCAGAGGCGCGACTTTCAGGGCCGGCAGGATCGACAGCAAGGCCAGGTTCAGACCCGCCACCGAAATCAGGAAGGTCTGCGAGTGGTTGCGGCGCCAGGCGATTGCCAGCATCACCACGATAATGGTGAGGCTGGTGATCAACAGTGGCGCTAGCGCAATAAAGTGTTGAATCGTGAATTCCATAGCGCTCTTACCGGGCCGAAGCGAGTTGAGTGAAGGCGGTGCCGAGCCACTGCTGCACGCCATGCATCGTGGCGGCAGAAGTGTCGAGGAACGGTTGCGGGTAGACGCCGAGGTAAATCAGCAGTACCGCAAGGCCCAGCACCATGATCAGTTCGCGACCGTCCATGCCGTGCAGGATCGAATCCGATTTCGACGGACCGAAGTAGGCACGGTGGATCATGATCAGCGAGTAGACCGAACCGAACACCAGACCGGAGGTGGCAATCGCGGTGATCCATGGCGCACTGGCGAAGGTGCCGATCAGGATCAGGAACTCGCCGACGAAGTTACCGGTACCCGGCAGACCCAGGGAGGCGGCTGCGAAGAACAGGCTGATCGCCGGCAGGTAAGCGATACGCGACCACAGACCGCCCATCTCACGCATGTCGCGAGTGTGCAGACGCTCGTACAGCTGACCGCTGAGGATAAACAGCGCGGCGGCCGACAGACCGTGCGCCAGCATCTGGATCACTGCACCTTGCAGCGCCAGTTGGCTGCCGGAGTAGATGCCGATCAGTACGAAGCCCATGTGGGAAACGGACGAGAAGGCGATCAGACGCTTGATGTCGGTTTGCGCGAACGCAAGGAACGCACCGTAGAAGATCCCGATCAGACCGAGGGTCATGGCGATCGGCGCGAACTCGGCCGAGGCGTTCGGGAACAGCGGCAGGGCGAAACGCAGCAGACCGTAGGCCGCCGTTTTCAGCAGGATACCGGCGAGGTCGACGGAACCTGCAGTCGGTGCCTGGGCGTGAGCGTCAGGCAGCCAGGAGTGGAACGGAACCACTGGCAGTTTGACCGCGAAGGCGATGAAGAAGCCGAGCATCAGGATGTACTCGGTGGTCATCGACATCTTGGTCTTCAACAGGTCGGCGTAGTTGAAGGTGATCACGCCGGTGCTGTTGTAGTTGACCAGTACCAGACCGAGGATCGCCACCAGCATGATCAGGCCGGAAGCCTGAGTGAAGATGAAGAACTTGGTCGCTGCGTAGATCCGGGTTTTCTTGCCGTCCGAAGAACTGTGACCCCAGAGCGCGATGAGGAAGTACATCGGCACCAGCATCATTTCCCAGAAGAAGAAGAACATGAACAGGTCGAGGGCGAGGAACACGCCGACAACGCCGCCAAGGATCCACATCAGGTTCAGGTGGAAGAAGCCAACGTGACGTTGGATCTCTTTCCACGAGCAGAGTACCGACAGGATACCCAGCAGACCGGTCAGCAGGATCATCAGCAGCGACAGGCCGTCGAGGGCCAGGTGCACGTTGATGCCGAAACGCTGGATCCAGACGTGCTTGAACTCAAGCGCCCAGGTCGGGTCGGCGCCAGGTTTCGGCGCAAAGGAGTAGTCGCCGTGGGCCCACAGCCAGAGGCCGAGGGCAAGCAGCAGGGACATGGTGATCAGCGCAATCCAGCGGGGGAGGGTAGCGCCGAAGCGCTCACCCATCCAGCACAGCAGGCCGCCGATGAAGGGGATCAGGATTAGCCAAGGCAGAATCATGACGGGCTCGTTTCCTTTCGCAAATTCGCAAGGTTCATATCAGACCGCTACCAGCACGACAGCGCCGATGACCAACACGGCACCAGCAGCCATCGAAGCAGCGTACCAACGCAGTTGACCGGTTTCGGTACGGCTCAGGGCGGTGTGACCACCCTTGGCCATGCGCGGGATCAGACCGATGGTCTGGTCGAGCGGGTCTTTGCGCAGCATGTGGCTGATCGCAAGGTACGGCTTCACGAACAGTTTGTCGTAGATCCAGTCGAAGCCCCAGGCAGCGAACCACCAGGCCGAAAGGAAACGGCCGATGCCGCTGT
Organism: Pseudomonas sp. stari2; assembly: GCF_040760005.1. Lineage (NCBI taxonomy): Bacteria > Pseudomonadati > Pseudomonadota > Gammaproteobacteria > Pseudomonadales > Pseudomonadaceae > Pseudomonas > Pseudomonas sp. Stari2. Next base: position 4,206,898 of record NZ_CP099760.1, on the reverse strand, counting down.
TGGCGATCGCGGTCACAAAGCGACGCTTGCCGAGGAACAGCAGGGCCGCCAGCAGGATACCGGCCAGGGCGATGGCGCCCGAGGCGATTTCCAGGCTGTGCTTGGCTTCGCCACCGGCATGGCCAACGCTCTCGGGCAGTACGCCGTGCAGCGGTGGAACGATCATGGCGCCGACGAAGGTCGACAGCACGATCAGCACCGACAGTGGCAGCCAGTGAGCGATGCCGTGACCGGCGTGAGCTTCGGTCTTGGCTTCACCGTGGAACGTGATGAAGATCAGGCGGAAGGTGTACAGCGAAGTCATGAATGCACCGACCAGACCTGCGTAGAGCAGACCGTGGTTGCCGCTGGCGAACGCTTCCCAAAGGATTTCGTCCTTGGAGTAGAAACCTGCGGTCACCAGCGGCAGGGCAGCCAGAGCGGCACCACCGACGATGAAGCTGGCGTAGGCCAGCGGCAGTTTCTTCCACAGGCCGCCCATCTTGAAGATGTTCTGCTCGTGGTGGCAGGCAACGATCACCGCACCGGAAGCAAGGAACAGCAGGGCCTTGAAGAAGGCGTGGGTCATCAGGTGGAAAATCGCGCCATCCCAGGCGCCAACGCCCAGCGCCAGGAACATGTAGCCGATCTGGCTCATGGTCGAGTAGGCGAGGATACGTTTGATGTCGGTTTGCACCAGCGCGGCGAAACCGGCCAGTACCAGGGTCACACCACCGACGATGCCGACCAGGTGCAGGATGTCCGGCGCCAGGGTGAACAGGCCGTGGGTACGGGCGATCAGGTAGACACCGGCAGTAACCATCGTTGCAGCGTGGATCAGTGCCGAAACCGGGGTAGGACCGGCCATCGCGTCCGCGAGCCAGGTCTGCAGCGGCAGTTGAGCCGATTTACCGACCGCACCACCCAGCAGCATCAGAGTCGCCAGGGTGATCCAGAAGTCGCCGACCTGGAATTTCTGCGGTGCCAGCACCAGCAGTTCCTGGATGTTCAACGTGCCCACTTGCTGGAACAGGATGAACAGGCCGATGGCCATGAACACGTCGCCGATCCGAGTCACGATGAAAGCCTTGAGTGCGGCGTTACCGTTGTTGCGGTTGCTGTAGTAGAAACCGATCAACAGGTACGAGCACAGGCCCACGCCTTCCCAGCCGAAGTACACGAACAACAGGTTATCGCCGAGCACCAGAAACAGCATGCTGGCGATAAACAGGTTGGTGTACGAGAAGAAGCGCGAGTAACCCGCTTCACCGCGCATGTACCAGGACGCGAACAGGTGGATCAGGAAGCCCACGCCCACCACCACGCCGAGCATGGTGATCGACAGGCCGTCGACGTAGAGGGCGAAGTTCGGCTTGAAGCCTTCCACCGCCATCCACTGCCAAAGCACCAGGGTGTAGTGACCGCCTTCGGGAGGCGCGACGTTGAATTGCCAGATGACGTAGGCAGCGACAATCGCCGACAAGCCAATGGAACCCACGCCGATCAGCGCCGAGAGGTTTTCCGACCAGCGTCCACGGGAGAACGACAGCAACAGGAAACCGATCAGAGGGAATACGAAAGTCAGAAAGATCAGGTTCATCCGCGCATCTCACTGGCAGCGTCGATATCGAGCGTGTGGAAGCGGCGATACAGTTGCAGCAGGATCGCCAGGCCAATACTGGCTTCGGCGGCTGCAAGGCTGATCACCAGGATGAACATGATCTGTCCATCCGGTTGCGCCCAGCGGGCGCCCGCAACGATGAAGGCCAGTGCAGAGGCGTTCATCATCACTTCCAGACTCATCAACACGAACAAAATGTTACGGCGGACCATCAGGCCGACCAGACCAAGGCAGAACAGGATGCCGGCAACGGCCAATCCATGCTCGAGAGGGATAGCAGGCATGTCTTACTCCTTCGCCTCGTTACGGCCCAAATGGAACGCCGTGACGGCTGCAGCGAGCAGCAGCATCGAGGCGAGTTCGACCACCAGCAGGTACGGACCGAACAGGCTGATGCCCACGGCTTTCGCGTCCACGGTGGTTTGACCGATGGCTTGACCGCTCTGGTGAGCGAACAGCACATACAGCAGTTCGGCCAGCAGCAGGGCGGCGAGAATCACCGGTCCTGCCCAGATGCCGGGCTTGAGCCAGGTGCGTTCCTGCTGAACCGAGGCCGGGCCCAGGTTCAGCATCATCACCACGAACACGAACAGCACCATGATGGCGCCGGCGTAGGCGATCACTTCCAGCACGCCGGCGAACGGTGCGCCGAGGGCGAAGAAGGTCATGGCCACGGAGATCAGCGAAATGATCAGGTAGAGCAGGGCGTGCACAGGATTGGTGTTGGTGACCACACGCAGTGTGGACACAACAGCGATACCCGATGCGAAATAGAAAGCGAATTCCATCGTTCTTCCTTAAGGCAGCAAGCTCTTCACGTTGATCGGCTCGGCTTCGTTTTGTGCGGCGCCTTTCGGCTTGCCCGCAACGGCCATACCTGCAACACGATAGAAGTTGTAATCAGGGTTTTTGCCGGGGCCGGAGATCAGCAGATCTTCTTTCTCGTACACCAGGTCCTGACGTTTGAACTCGGCCATCTCGAAATCCGGGGTCAATTGGATCGCGGTGGTCGGGCAGGCTTCCTCGCAGAGACCGCAGAAAATGCAGCGCGAGAAGTTGATACGGAAGAAGTCCGGGTACCAGCGACCGTCTTCGGTTTCAGCTTTCTGCAGCGAGATGCAACCCACCGGGCACGCCACGGCGCACAGGTTGCAGGCTACGCAGCGTTCTTCGCCATCGGGGTCGCGGGTCAGGACGATGCGGCCACGGTAGCGTGGCGGCAGGTAGACCGGCTCTTCCGGGTATTGCAGGGTGTCGCGCTTGCGAAAGCCATGGCCGAAGATCATGACCAGGCTGCGCAACTGGGTACCGGTACCCTTAACGATGTCGCCAATATATTTGAACATGGGTCAAATCCTCACTGAACCGCAACCGCAGGCGTGTTCCACAACACGATTGCAGCGGTCACCAGCAAATTGATCAGGGTCAGTGGCAGGCAGAATTTCCAGCTGAAATCCATCACCTGGTCATAACGCGGACGCGGGATGGAAGCGCGCAGCAGGATGAACAGCATGATGAAGAACGCAGTCTTCAGTGCGAACCAGACGAAGGACAGTTGCGGCAGGATGCCGAACGGACCGTGCCAGCCACCGAAGAACAGGGTGACCAGCAGCGCCGAGATCAGGATGATGCCGATGTATTCACCGACGAAGAACATGCCCCATTTCATACCGGCGTATTCAATGTGGTAACCGTCGGCCAGTTCCTGTTCCGCTTCCGGCTGGTCGAACGGGTGACGGTGAGTCACGGCCACGCCAGCGATGAAGAAGGTACAGAAGCCGAAGAACTGCGGAATGATGAACCACAGGTTCTGCGCCTGGTACTCGACGATGTCGCGCATGTTGAACGAGCCGACCTGCACCACGATGCCCATCAGGGCCAGGCCCATGAACACTTCGTAGGACACGGTCTGCGCCGAGGCACGCAAGCTGCCCAGCAGGGCGAACTTGTTGTTACTCGACCAGCCGGCGAACAGAACCGCGTAGACCGAGAGACCTGCCATGGCGAAGAAGAACAGCAGGCCGATGTTCAGATCCGCCACGCCCCAGGTCGGGGTGATCGGGATGATCGCGAACGCGATCAGCAGGGCGGACATGGCTACCACCGGCGCCAGGGTGAAGATCACCTTGTCGGCAAACGGCGGAGTCCAGTCTTCCTTGAAGAACATCTTCAGCATGTCGGCAGCGATCTGGAACATGCCGAACGGACCGACGCGGTTCGGACCGTAACGGTCTTGCCACCAGCCCAGCAGGCGACGTTCGACAAAGCTGAGCAACGCACCTGCGACCACAACGGCCAGCAGGATCACGATGGCTTTGATGACCGTCAGGATCACATCGATCACTTCAGGGGTGAACCAGGTCATTGCGCTGCCTCCTGCAGACCATCAACGGATACGCCGGCGAATGCCGGTGGAATGCCGGCGATGCCCGCAGGCAATGCCACCAGACCTGCGCCCAGCTCTTCATTGATGCGCAGCGGCAGACGCAGGGTCTGGCCGGCAACGTTGAGGCTCAGCAGTGCGCCGTCGTTGACGCCCAGGCGGTCGGCTTCGGACTTGGCCAGAGCAACGTAGGCTGCCGGAATGCGTTCCTGAACCGGAGCGGCTTTCGAAGAGTTCTCTTCGCTGCCGAACAAGTGGAAGAACGGTACGGCTTGCCAGGTGCCCGGTGCCGGGTTGAACGCGCGTGGCGCAGCAGCGAACCAGTTCAGCGAATCACCGGTGCTTTCGATCAGGCGAGTACCCGGATCGCCAGCGCGCAGGTGACCACCGACTTCGTCCTGGAACTTGTTCCAGGCTTGCGGCGAGTTCCAGCCCGGCGACCAGGCGAACGGCACTTGCTGACGCGGTTCGGCGGAGCCCGAGTAACCTTCCATCGAGAAGGCAAACGCGGTGTCCTTGTCTTGCGGGGTGCGTGGTTCATGAACGCTGATGTCGGCGCGCATCGCGGTGCGACCGGAATAACGCAGCGGCTCACGCGCCAGTTTCAGACCCTTGATGCGGAACGCAGCGGACGGAGCGGCATCGACGATGCGCGCCAGTTGCTCGGTGCTCGAAGCGACGGCAGCGGTCACGTGGTCGAGTTGCGTCCAGTCGATCGGCTGGTTCAGCAGCGTCGAGCGCAGGGCGTGCAGCCAGCGCCAGCCTTCGTGTACCAGGATGCTCGCGTCCATGTATTGCGGGTCGAAAACCTGGAAGAAGCGCTGGGCGCGACCTTCCTGGCTGACCAGCGTACCGTCGCCTTCAGCGAAGCTGGCCGCTGGCAGAACCAGATGCGCGCGGTCGCTGGTGGCGGTCTTCTGGTGGTCGGCAACGATCACTACTTTCGCAGCGTTCAGTGCCGCATCGACCTTGGCTTTCGAGGTGCGGGTGTACAGATCGTTTTCCAGCACGACAATGGCGTCTGCCTTGCCGTCGATGACCGCTTGCAGCGCTGCATCGACCGATTCGCCACCGAGCATGGCCAGACCGAGGCTGTTGGCTTCCGGCACGATCAGGCTGATCGAACCGTTCTTCTCGCGCAGCTTCAGGGCCTTGGCGATGTTCGCAGCCGCTTCGATCAGGGCTTTGGAACCCAGCGAAGTGCCGGCGATGATCAGCGGACGCTTGGCAGCGAGCAGGGCGTCGGCGATGCGCTTGGCCAGTTCCAGGGCTTCAGCATCCAGGCCTTCGACGGCCGGTGCGCTGGCGTCCAGGGCGTGGGCCACGGCGAAACCGATGCGGGCCAGATCGTCCGGAGCGGCGTGTACACACTCTTCGGCGATATCGTCGAGCTTGGTTTCAGCCAGGCTGGCGATGAACAACGGGTTCAGCTCGTGCTGACCGATGTTCTTCACCGCGGCGTCGAGCCAAGGCTGAACGCGCATGGCTTCAGCCATGTCTTCGGCCTTGCCTTTGACCGACTGACGCAGGGCCAGGGCCATGCGGGCGGCGGTCTGGGTCAGGTCTTCACCGAGGACGAACACGGCGTCGTGGTCTTCGATGTCGCGCATGTTCGGCACTGGCAGCGGGCTGTCTTTCAGCACTTGCAGGACCAGACGGATGCGCTCCAGTTCGGAGGCTTCGATACCGGAGTAGAAGTGCTCGGCGCCGACCAGTTCACGCAACGCGTAGTTGCTTTCGAGGCTGGCACGTGGCGAACCGATACCGACGATGTTGCGACCGCGCAGCAGGTCGGCGGCTTTGTCCAGCGCCGCATCCAGCCCAAGCTTGGTGCCGTCGGCCAGCATTGGCTGACGTGGACGGTCGGTGCGGTTGACGTAGCCATAACCGAAACGGCCACGGTCGCACAGGAAGTACTGGTTCACCGAACCGTTGTAACGGTTTTCGATGCGACGCAGTTCGCCGTAACGCTCGCCCGGGGAAATGTTGCAACCGCTCGAGCAGCCATGGCAGATGCTCGGCGAAAACTGCATGTCCCACTTGCGGTTGTAGCGCTCGGAGTGAGTCTTGTCGGTGAACACACCGGTCGGGCAGACCTCGGTGAGGTTACCGGAGAACTCGCTTTCCAGCGTGCCGTCTTCAACGCGACCGAAATACACGTTGTCGTGGGCACCGAATACACCGAGGTCGGTGCCACCGGCGTAGTCCTTGTAGAAACGCACGCAGCGGTAGCAGGCGATGCAGCGGTTCATCTCGTGGGAAATGAACGGGCCCAGTTGCTGGTTCTGGTGGGTGCGCTTGGTGAAGCGATAACGGCGCTCGTTGTGGCCGGTCATCACAGTCATGTCTTGCAGGTGGCAGTGACCGCCTTCCTCGCACACAGGGCAGTCGTGCGGGTGGTTGGTCATCAGCCATTCAACGACACTGGCGCGGAACGCCTTGGATTCTTCATCGTCGATGGAGATCCAGGTGTTGTCGGTGGCAGGGGTCATGCAGGACATGACGATGCGACCACGGGTGTCGTTCTCGTCGGTGTACTGCTTGACCGCGCACTGGCGGCAGGCCCCGACGCTACCAAGCGCGGGGTGCCAGCAGAAATAAGGGATGTCGAGGCCCAGCGACAGACATGCCTGTAACAGGTTGTCTGCCCCGTCGACTTCGAGCGCTTTGCCGTCTACGTGGATAGTGGCCATGGTTCAAAGGTCTTCGTTGGCCCGGTGTCAGCGGGCGTGGCTAATGGAATCTTGTTATCCGTCCGAATCCAGTCAGCCCCGAAAGGCGTCATCGGACGAAAGGCGAAGGGCACGGACCCTTCGCCTTTTTTAAGCGTTTACGCGCCGACTGTGATCGGCTTCGCCAGAGGCGGGACGGCGGCGCTTGCAGGCGCAATACCGGCTTCGAACTCTGGACGGAAGTATTTGATGGCACTGCCCAACGGCTCCACGGCACCCGGTGCGTGAGCACAGAAGGTCTTGCCCGGGCCGAGGAAGTTGACCAGACCCAGCAGGGTCTCGATGTCGCCTGGCTGGCCGCGGCCTTGTTCGATGGCCATCAGCAGCTTGACGCTCCATGGCAGGCCATCACGGCAAGGGGTGCAGAAACCGCAGGATTCGCGGGCGAAGAACTGCTCCATGTTGCGCAGCAGGGACACCATGTTGACGCTGTCGTCCACCGCCATGGCCAGGCCGGTACCCATACGGGTGCCCACCTTGGCGATGCCGCCGGCGTACATTTGGGCATCGAGGTGTTCCGGCAACAGGAAACCGGTACCGGCGCCGCCTGGCTGCCAGGCCTTGAGCTTGTAACCGTCGCGCATGCCACCGGCGTAGTCTTCGAACAGCTCGCGACCGGTCACGCCGAATGGCAGTTCCCACAGGCCCGGGTTCTTGACCTTGCCGGAGAAGCCCATGAGCTTGGTGCCCATGTCTTCACTGCCGTCGCGGGCCAACGATTTGTACCAGTCCACACCGTCGGCAATGATCGCCGGCACGTTGCACAGGGTTTCAACGTTGTTGACGCAGGTCGGCTTGCCCCACACGCCAACGGCGGCAGGGAAGGGCGGCTTGGAGCGCGGGTTGGCGCGGCGACCTTCGAGGGAGTTGATCAGTGCGGTTTCTTCACCGCAGATGTAACGCCCGGCGCCGGTGTGGACGAACAGCTCGAAATCGAAACCGCTGCCCAGGATGTTCTTGCCCAGCAGGCCCGCTGCCTTGGCTTCTTCCACGGCGCGGTTCAGGTGCTTCGCGGCGGTGGTGTACTCGCCACGCAGGAAGATGTAGCCACGGTAGGTTTTCAGCGCGCGAGCACTGATCAGCATGCCTTCGATCAGCAGATGGGGCAGTTGCTCCATCAGCATGCGGTCTTTCCAGGTGTTCGGCTCCATTTCATCCGCGTTGCACAGCAGGTAGCGGATGTTGATGGATTCGTCTTTTGGCATCAGGCCCCACTTCACGCCAGTAGGGAAGCCTGCGCCGCCGCGGCCTTTCAGGCCAGAGTCCTTCACGGTCTGGACGATGTCGTCCTGCGCCATGTCGGTGAAGGCCTTGCGCGCTGCGGCGTAACCGTTTTTGGCCTGGTATTCGTCGAGCCACACGGCTTCGCCGTCGTCACGCAGGCGCCAGGTCAGCGGGTGAGTCTCGGCCGAACGCTGGATGCGGTTGGCCGGACCGAAAGAAGTCAGGGTCATACGTAGCCCTCGAGCAGTTTGGCGACGCCGGCAGGCTGGACATCGCCAAAGGTGTCGTCATCGATCATCAGCGCCGGTGCCTTGTCGCAGTTGCCGAGGCAGCAGACCGGCAGCAGGGTGAAGCGACCGTCGGCGGTGGTCTGGCCCAGGCCGATACCCAGGTTGTTCTGGATTTCGCTGACCACCGACTCGTGACCGCCGATGTAGCAGACCATGCTGTCGCAGACGCGAATGATGTGGCGGCCGACCGGCTGACGGAAGATCTGGCTGTAGAACGTGGCAACGCCTTCAACGTCGCTGGCCGGGATGCCGAGGATCTCGCCGATGGCGTACAGAGCGCCGTCCGGCACCCAGCCGCGTTCCTTCTGAACGATCTTCAGGGCTTCGATCGACGCCGCGCGCGGATCTTCGTAGTGATGCAGCTCGTGCTCGATGGCCGAGCGCTCGGTTTCACTCAGGGTGAAACGGTCTGTCTGGATAAGCGTGCTGTTCATGCTTAGCGGTCCACGTCGGCCATAACGAAGTCGATACTACCCAGGTACGCAATCAGGTCCGCGACCATGCTGCCTTTGATCACCGAAGGGATCTGCTGCAGGTGGGCGAAGCTCGGAGTACGGATCCGGGTACGGTAGCTCATGGTGCCGCCGTCGCTCGTCAGGTAATAACTGTTGATGCCCTTGGTCGCTTCGATCATCTGGAAGGATTCGTTGGCCGGCATGACCGGGCCCCACGAAACTTGCAGGAAGTGCGTGATCAAGGTTTCGATGTGCTGCAGCGTGCGCTCTTTCGGCGGCGGCGTGGTCAGCGGGTGATCCGCCTTGTACGGGCCTTCCGGCATGTTACGCAGGCACTGGTCGATGATCCTGACGCTCTGGCGCATCTCTTCGACGCGAACCATGCAGCGGTCGTAGGCATCACCGTTGGCGGCCAGCGGCACTTCGAACTCGAAGTTCTCGTAGCCGGAGTAAGGACGCGCTTTACGCAGGTCGAAATCGCAACCGGTGGAACGCAGGCCGGCACCGGTGACGCCCCATTCCAGGGCCTCTTTGGTGTTGTACTGGGCAACGCCGATGGTACGACCCTTGAGGATGCTGTTCTGCAGGGCGGCCTTGGTGTATTCGTCGAGGCGCTTTGGCAGCCATTCAACGAAGTCTTTCACCAGTTTGTCCCAGCCGCGCGGCAGGTCGTGGGCGACGCCACCGATGCGGTACCAGGCCGGGTGCAGACGGAAACCGGTGATGGCTTCGATCACCGTGTACGCCTTCTGGCGGTCGGTGAAGGTGAAGAACACCGGGGTCATGGCGCCGACGTCCTGGATGTAGGTACCCAGGAACAGCAGGTGGCTGGTGATCCGGAAGAACTCGGCCATCATGATGCGGATGACGTCGACCTTCTCCGGCACCTTGATGCCGGCCAGCTTCTCGACCGAGAGCACGTACGGCAGGTTGTTCATCACGCCGCCGAGGTAGTCGATACGGTCGGTGTACGGAATGAAGCTGTGCCAGGACTGACGCTCGGCCATCTTCTCGGCGCCACGGTGGTGGTAACCGATGTCCGGAACGCAGTCGACGATTTCTTCACCGTCCAGTTGCAGGATGATGCGGAACGCACCGTGAGCCGAAGGGTGGTTCGGGCCGAGGTTGAGGAACATGTAGTCCTCGTTCGGGCCGGAACGCTTCATGCCCCAGTCTTCAGGACGGAAGCGCGCGGCTTCTTCCTCGAGCTGTTGCTTGGCCAGGTTCAGGCTGAACGGATCGAATTCGGTGGCGCGCGCCGGGAAGTCCTTGCGCAGCGGGTGACCTTCCCAGGTCGGCGGCATCATGATGCGCGACAGGTGAGGGTGACCTTTGAAGTCGATGCCGTACATGTCCCAGACTTCACGCTCGTACCAGTTGGCGTTCGGCCAGATGCTGGTGACGGTCGGCAAGCTGAGGTCGCTCTCGGACAAGGCGACCTTGATCATCACGTCACTATTACGTTCCAGCGACATGAGGTGATAGAACACGGTGAAATCGGCACCGCTCGGCAGCCCTTGACGCTTGGTGCGCAGACGCTCGTCCACGCCGTGCAGGTCATAGAGCATGACGTACGGCTTGGGCAGGTTGCGCAGGAAAGTCAGGACTTCAACGAGCTTGGCGCGGGCCACCCACAGCACCGGCATGCCGGTGCGGGTCGGCTGAGCGGTGAACGCTTCGGCGCCAAAACGGTTGTTCAGTTCGACGACCACATCCTGGTCGTCTGCCTTGTAAGGCGGGATGTACAGAGCACTGCCTGTAGTCATGGTTATTTTTTCGCTTTCGGTCAACGTAAAGAATGAAGCCAGCTTCTCGTTTCTTTGAAACAGATCTGGATCAGACTTCGTCAGGGCTACGCAGATTGGTGACTGCGATTCGCTGTTCGCGGCGCTGTTCCTTCTGCGAAGGCATGTCGGCGCGATAAACGCCTTGATCGCCAACGACCCAGGAAAGTGGGCGACGCTCCTGGCCAATGGATTCCTGCAACAGCATCAAGCCTTGCAGAAATGCTTCTGGACGGGGCGGGCAGCCAGGTACGTAGACGTCCACGGGCAGGAACTTGTCCACCCCTTGAACCACGGAGTAGATGTCGTACATGCCACCGGAGTTGGCGCACGAACCCATGGAGATAACCCATTTCGGTTCGAGCATCTGCTCGTAGAGACGCTGAATGATCGGCGCCATCTTGATGAAGCAGGTCCCGGCGATAACCATGAAGTCGGCCTGACGCGGTGATGCCCGGATAACTTCGGCGCCGAAGCGCGCGATGTCGTGGGGCGCCGTGAAGGCGGTGGTCATTTCCACGTAGCAGCATGACAGGCCGAAGTTGTACGGCCACAGGGAGTTCTTACGTCCCCAGTTGACCGCGCCACTCAGCACGTCTTCCAGCTTGCCCATGAAAATGTTTTTGTGGACTTGATCTTCTAACGGATCGGAAACGGTTTCCCGCTGGCCGATCGGATACTGCTCGTTAGGAGCATCGGGGTCGATTCTGGTGAGATTGTATTGCATTGCCAAAGCCTCATTGTTTCAGCTTCGCCTGCCGCTTGCGACGAGCTTCCGGAGCCCAGTCAAGGGCGCCCACTCGGAACAGGTAGACAAGACCTGCCAACAGAATTGCTATGAAAACGAGAGCTTCGACGAATCCGGTCCAGCCGCTTTCGCGGACGGACACAGACCATGCAAAGAGAAAGAGGGCTTCGATATCGAAGATCACGAAGAGCATCGCGACCAGATAGAATTTGGCTGATAGCCGCAAGCGGGCGCCACCGGTAGGTAGCATGCCGGACTCGAACGGTTCGTTTTTGCTGCGGCCCCAGGCTTTTGACCCGAGGAGGCTGGAGACGCCGAGCATGAAGGCACACAGGCCGACTACACCCAGAAGGAAAATGGCAAAGCCCCAGTTGTGGGCCATGAGTCCTGTCGCTTCGGGCATGCTGGAAATCCTTAACAGAGAGCAAAGGTCTCTGAGCTTGATAAAGAAATAAGGCAGTGACGATATGTCGCAGCAATCAATCGCGCTGATTTTATGGCTAAACACCCTGCAAGTAAAATTCCTATAGCGAAATTATTTATTGGAATAAGGACATAGCGCACCTCTATGGCCCTGTAGCCCATGCATTGCGGGCATTAGCCGGGTTTTCACGAATTATGTTTTGTAGGAAATGTAACGAACATAGTTGCTGCTAAATGATAATTGATATCGTTTGGAGTGGTTTTGTAACTGTTTAGCGATTGGGCAGTTGGGAAGTTGTCTTATATCCGCGTTACTGCAAGTAGCGGCGGCGCCCGTTTTAACCGATTTTTGTGACGCGGATACCGCTCTGGATCAATGTTTCGCCCGAAAGGCTGTGCCAGCTCGGGGGCGTTCAGCGGGTCGCAGGCAAAAAAAACGCCCCGAACCAGTCGGGGCGTCAGTCTTTCGGCTATGCGGTTAGCTTTCTATACGGTCCGCAAAGGCCGTTTACTCGGTGAAGTCGATCAGTGGAACTGTTCTTCTTCGGTCGAACCGGTCAGCGCGGTCACCGAGGACGTACCGCCCTGGATCACGGTGGTCATGTCGTCGAAGTAGCCGGTGCCCACTTCCTGCTGGTGAGCCACGAAGGTGTAACCCTTGGCGGCGTCAGCGAATTCCTGCTCCTGCAGCTTCACGTAGGCAGTCATGTCGTTGCGGGCGTAGTCGTGCGCCAGGTTGAACATGCTGTGCCACATGTTGTGAATGCCGGCCAGGGTGATGAACTGGTGCTTGTAACCCATGGCGGACAGTTCGCGCTGGAACTTGGCGATGGTCGCGTCGTCCAGGTTTTTCTTCCAGTTGAAGGAAGGCGAGCAGTTGTACGACAGGATCTGGTCCGGGTATTCCTTCTTGATCGCTTCGGCGAAGCGACGGGCTTCATCCAGGTCCGGCTTGGCGGTTTCGCACCAGATCAGGTCGGCGTACGGTGCGTAGGCCAGGCCACGGGCGATTGCCTGGTCCAGACCTGCACGCACCTTGTAGAAGCCTTCCTGGGTGCGAGTGCCAGTCACGAATGGCTGGTCGTACGGGTCGCAGTCGGAAGTCAGCAGGTCGGCAGCGTTGGCGTCGGTACGGGCCAGGATGATGGTCGGTACGCCAGCAACGTCGGCAGCCAGACGAGCAGCGGTCAGCTTCTGTACGGCTTCCTGGGTTGGAACCAGAACCTTGCCGCCCATATGGCCGCATTTCTTCACGGAAGCCAGCTGGTCTTCGAAGTGAACGCCGGCGGCGCCTGCTTCGATCATGCTCTTCATCAACTCGTAGGCGTTCAGTACGCCGCCGAAACCGGCTTCAGCGTCAGCCACGATTGGCGCGAAGTAGTCGATGTAGCCTTCGTCGCCCGGGTTCTTGCCGGCTTTCCACTGGATCTGGTCGGCACGACGGAACGAGTTGTTGATGCGCTTGACCACGGTTGGAACCGAGTCCACCGGGTACAGCGACTGGTCCGGGTACATCGATTCGGCGGAGTTGTTGTCCGCAGCGACTTGCCAGCCCGACAGGTAGATCGCCTGGATACCGGCTTTAACCTGCTGTACAGCCTGGCCGCCGGTCAGGGCGCCCATGCAGTTGACGAAGTCTTTCTCTGGGCGGAAGGACGGCTTGGCACCTTGGGTAACCAGGTTCCACAGCTTCTCGGCGCCCATTTTTGCAAAGGTGTGCTCTGGTTGAACCGAGCCACGCAGACGGACGACGTCAGCAGCGGAGTAATTGCGAGTCACGCCTTTCCAGCGCGGGTTTTCAGCCCAGTCTTTTTCAAGGGCTGCAATTTGCTGTTCGCGTGTCAGTGCCATGGAGATAAACCTCGTCGCGTCTTTATGAAAAGTTGTTCTGCGGTGGAAAATTCCTTGCGCTCGCTGACCAGAAGCTTAGGTGGTCAGGTCGGGTTCGGCGGGGCAGGCGACGGGATGAACGATGGGCTCGAGGGGAAGTGAGCAGGTAAAGGCGAACTGGCGGGCGCATTCGGGCGTCGTGGGCCTTTATGCGAACTACAGTGTAAAGCCGGGTTACCTAATTACGCTTCCGTCCCTCGGGACAACTTCGTTCCAGTCGGCAACCTCGTCAAACACACCTTGTGGGCGGTACAGACACGAAACGGCTCGCGGGGATGGGTGCGAGCATCGCTTCGAAGGCCCTTGCCAGGGCCTCTGATTAGCGGGAGCGAGGCCATCATGCCTTCGCTTTTTTGGCTCGTCAAACGTTTGTAGTGCTTTTTTTCAAGCACTACATCTTTCGTCTAATACGACTAATCAGTCAGTTTTCGGTGCTTTAGTCCAACGTGTCGACTTTCACCCGCAACGTCATGTCATCCCGGCCTTGAGTCGAGTAGCTGCGGGCCAGACCCTGTTTGTCGGCCTGAGTCTCGCGGTTCACACCGGCCAGGGTGATCCATTCGCCCAGGCGTCCGGTGACGGTTGTGTCGGTGCTTTGCACGTTCACTACATCGGGACGTTCCTGGCTCATGCGGTCACGGTTGGTACTGATTGCCAGGTGAACGGTGTCGCCGGTGACGCTGGCGGTGACGTAAAACCCTTGGGTGACGTTGCGATATTGAGTCTGGCTGCTGTAATCGCCCCAGGAGTTGGTCTGGCTGCTGGTGATCGGCACGCTCTGGCCGACCTGGATCAGGGCGGGCGCGCCTTCGCTGGCCTGAATCTGCTGAATGCCGCCGTCACGGCTGGCAGTGCTGCGGCTGATGATGCGGGTCTGCGCGCCGTTGACCGAATAGCCTTCATCGCCACGACCGTTGTTTTCGTTGGTGTCGACCGTGATCAGCAGGCGCTTGGGCGCGGTGTCGAGTTGCGAGAGCAGGTCCTTGAGTTCTTCGATCTTGCCGGGTTCAGCCTTGACGATCAGTTGATTACCATAAGCGCTGACCTGGCCGTCCTTGCCGAGGAAGTCCTGAGCCACCGGCAGCATGTCGGCGCTGGTGTGGTACTTGAGGGGCACGATTTCTGTGGCTGCCATCACCGAAAAACTGCAGCCGAGCAGCAGGGTGGTGAGCAGGGTGCGTAGGGACATGTCCGTTATCTCCGCTTTTGAAAGGCTTGATATTGCCAGTTTGTCGGCCCGGGGTGGGGCAAGTTGAATCGTAGACAGCAAAACGCCCCGGCATCGTGAGATACCGGGGCGTTTTGAGTGTTCTCGAGACTGCTATCGCGAGCAGGCTCGCCGCCACAGGATTGACGCTGAACCTGTGGGAGCGAGCTTGCTCGCGAAAGGAGCGCCTCGGTCTTAAGCCGAATGACGAACCATATCGACATGCGGAATCCCTGCTTCCAGGAATTCCTCGCTGACCATGTTGAAGCCCAGGCGCTCATAGAACGCCGTGGCCTGCACCTGAGCGCTAAGCATCTGCTGCTTCAGGCCCCGTGCTTCCGCTTCAGCAATCACCGCTTGCATCAGCGCATCGCCGACCTTCAATCCGCGCCAGTCCTTCAGCACCGAGACCCGGCCAACATGCCCGTCGGGCAAGAGGCGGGCGGTGCCGATCGGAAAGTCGCCTTCGAAGGCCAGGAAATGCACCGCCGTGGCGTCATCGGCGTCCCACTCAAGCTCGGGTGGAACCGATTGTTCGGCAATGAACACCGTTTCGCGAATGCGGCGGATCTCGGCGTTGTCCTTTTGCCAGTCTGCAACACGTACGCGAATCTTATTCATCGTCGGCGAACCCCAGGCTTCCCTGTTTGACCAGTTCGCACAGCAGACCGCGACCGTCTTCGTCGCTCAGCCAGTCACCGAGGTTGTCGGTGTGCAGGGCGTCGGCGGAGCAGATCAGCTTCAGCAGTTCGCGCAGCTTGCCCGGCAGGTAACGGCTCTGGCCGCTGGCGAACAGCAGCAGATCGTCATCGACTTCCGACCATGCCAGGCGCGCGCTCGGGTTGCGGATCAGAATGGCGCCGTCTTCGAGCGCGTTGAGGAAGTCTTCTTCCTCAACTTCTTCCGGGCCGACCACCAGTTCTGGATAGCGCGGCTCGGTCATGTACTGGCCGAACCAGGTCAGCAGCAGGCGTTCGTCGCTCATGTGCTCGGCGAGCAGCGCTTTCAGGCGGCCGAGTGCATCGTGCTGGATCTGGTGTGGATCATCGCTGACCGGTTTTGCATCGGCGTCGGTGTAACGCTCTTCGTCAGTCAGGAACTGGCTGAGGAAGTCGGTGAAATGGGTCAGCACTTCAGCGGCGCTTGGTGCGCGGAAGCCGACCGAGTAGGTCATGCAGTCATCGACGGCAACGCCGCAATGGGCCAGGCGTGGCGGCAGGTAGAGCATGTCGCCCGGTTCCAGGACCCACTCTTCGGTCTCGTGGAATTCGGCGAGGATGCGCAGGTCCGCGTGTTGCAGCAGCGGGCTTTCGGAGTCGCACATCTGGCCGATTTTCCAGTTGCGCTTGCCGTGGCCTTGCAGCAGGAATACGTCGTAGTTGTCGAAGTGCGGGCCGACGCTGCCACCCGGGGCGGCGAAGCTGATCATCACGTCGTCGACGCGCCAGCTTGGCAAGAAGCGGAAGTTCTCCAGCAGCTCGCTGACTTCCGGCACGAACTGATCGACAGCCTGCACCAGCAAGGTCCACTCGCGCTCTGGCAGTTTGCTGAATTCGTCTTCGGCGAACGGGCCGCGGCGCAGTTCCCACGGGCGCTCGCCATGCTCGATCACCAGGCGCGATTCGACTTCTTCTTCCAGGGCCAGGCCGGCGAGTTCGTCGGCGTCGATCGGGCTTTCGAAATCAGGAATCGCCTGACGGATCAGCAGTGGTTTTTTCTGCCAGTAATCGCGCATGAATTCGCGCGCCGTGAGACCACCCAGAAGTTGAAGAGGAATATCGGGATTCATATGTAACCTATTGAAAAAAAGCATTTTTCAGACGGGAATAAAAACGCCCGGCGCGGCCGGGCGTCTCAAACGGGTCAAGCAGTCGATCAGATGCGTTTGGCTTGCGCTACAGCGTTGCCGATGTAGTTGGCCGGAGTCAGTTGCTTGAGCTCGGCTTTCGCAGCGGCCGGCATGTCCAGGCCATCGATGAAAGTCTGCAGCGCTTCAGGGCTGATGCCCTTGCCACGCGTCAGTTCTTTTAGCTTCTCGTACGGGTTTTCGATGTTGTAGCGACGCATTACGGTCTGGATCGGCTCGGCCAGGACTTCCCAGCAAGCGTCCAGATCGGCAGCAATTTTTTCAGCGTTCAGTTCTAGCTTGCTGATGCCTTTGAGGCTGGCTTCGTACGCGATCACGCTGTGGGCGAAGCCGACACCGAGGTTACGCAGCACGGTGGAGTCGGTCAGGTCGCGCTGCCAGCGCGAGATCGGCAGTTTGCTCGCCAGGTGCTGGAACAGCGCGTTGGCGATGCCCAGATTGCCTTCGGAGTTTTCGAAGTCGATCGGGTTGACCTTGTGCGGCATGGTCGACGAACCGATTTCGCCGGCAATGGTGCGCTGCTTGAAGTAACCCAGGGAGATGTAGCCCCAGATGTCACGGTCGAAGTCGATCAGGATGGTGTTGAAGCGCGCAATGGCGTCAAACAGCTCGGCGATGTAGTCGTGCGGCTCGATCTGCGTGGTGTACGGGTTGAAGGCCAGGCCCAGCTCGTCTTCGATGAAGGCGCGGGCGTTGGCTTCCCAGTCGATCTGCGGGTAGGCCGACAGGTGAGCGTTGTAGTTGCCGACAGCGCCGTTGATCTTGCCGAGCAGCGGAACGGCAGCGACCTGGGCGATCTGGCGCTCAAGACGGTAAACCACGTTCGCCAGCTCTTTACCCAGAGTGGTCGGCGAAGCCGGCTGACCGTGGGTACGCGACAGCATTGGCACGTCGGCAAAGCGCAGGGCCAGTTCGCGGATGGCGTTGGCGGTCTGGCGCATCAGCGGCAGCATCACGTCATCACGGCCTTCGCGCAGCATCAGGGCATGGGACAGGTTGTTGATGTCCTCGCTGGTGCAGGCGAAGTGGATGAACTCGCTGACCTTGGCCAGTTCCGGCAGCTTGGCCGCCTGCTCCTTGAGCAGGTACTCGATCGCTTTCACGTCGTGGTTGGTGGTGCGCTCGATCTCTTTTACGCGCTCGGCGTGCTCCAGCGAGAAGTTTTCGGCCAGTTCGTTCAGAACGGCGTTGGCTTCGGCGGAGAAGGCTGGCACTTCCGGGATGCCGGCGTGAGCGGCCAGGCGCTGGAGCCAGCGCACTTCAACCAGAACGCGGGCACGGATCAGGCCGTACTCGCTGAAAATCGGGCGCAGGGCCTGGGTTTTGCCGGCGTAGCGGCCGTCAACAGGGGAAACCGCAGTGAGCGAAGAGAGCTGCATGGGGTGTTCTCGGACAGTCGGGCAACGAAATGGGGCGCGTATCATACATGAAAAAATCCGCCGGTCCGTCACCAACTGACCGGCGTATTACGCGTTACAGACTACAAAGCTTTTATTGCGCGGCGATTTACTCGCTGCGCATCAACGGATACAGCTCTTTGAGCAGCTTGCGACGACTGATCACCAACTGCCAGCGATGACCGCCGAGCTGACGCCACAGGCGTGCCGAACGAATGCCGGCGAGCAGCAGGGCGCGAATCTTCGAGGCGTTGCTCGGCTGCTGCAGGTTGCGCATGTCGCCGTGCACCTGGATGCGTTGGCGCAACGTGCTCAGGGTGTCCTGATACAACGCGCCGCAGGCAGCGATCACGTTTTCGTGGGCCGGGCCGAAATGCTCGACCTGCGACTGGATCTGCGGCAAACGCTTGCCGATCACGTCGAGCATGTCGTTGCGCTTGGCCAGTTGGCGCTCAAGGCCGAGCATTGACAAGGCGTAGCGCAACGGCTCGCGCTGCAAGGTGCTCGGATCGCGCTCAAGGGCGCCGATCAGGGCGCGATAACCCTCGCGCAGGTTGATATCGTCGCCGCCATACACGTCCAGTGTGTCCTTCGGATCGCGCACCAACAGGCTGCCGAGCATGCAGCTCAGGCCGGCCTCATTGGTCTGGCCGGTCTTGGCGATCCGGTCGACCAGCACGGCGGCGAGAAACACGCCGCCCAAAGCCGTTAGTTGCTCCTGAGTCGGGCTCATGCCTGGCCGCTCCACGGCTCGGCAACTTCAATCACGCCGCCACCGAGGCAGATTTCGCCGTCATAGAACACCACCGACTGGCCCGGTGTGACCGCACGTTGTGGCTCGTCGAATACGGCGCGATAGCCGGTCGCGGTTTTTTCCAGGGTGCAGGTCTGATCACTCTGGCGATAACGGACCTTGGCGGTCAGGCGCAGCGGCTGGCTCAGATCGATCGGGTTGACCCAATAGATTTCCGAAGCGAGCAGGGCGCTGGAGAACAGCCACGGATGGTTGTTGCCCTGGCCGACAATCAGCTCGTTGGTGTCCAGATCCTTGCGCAGCACGTACCACGGCTCGTCGCCGGCGTCTTTCAGGCCGCCGATGCCCAGGCCTTGGCGCTGGCCGATGGTGTGGTACATCAAGCCGTGGTGACGGCCGATGACTTCGCCCTCGGTGGTCTTGATCTCACCCGGTTGCGCTGGCAGGTATTGCTTGAGGAAATCGCTGAAACGACGCTCGCCGATGAAGCAGATCCCGGTGGAATCCTTCTTCTTGGCGGTGGCCAGCTCGTATTTCTCGGCAATGGCACGGACTTCCGGTTTTTCCAGCTCGCCGACCGGGAACAGGGTCTTGGCGATCTGTTCACCGCCGACGGCGTGCAGGAAGTAGCTCTGATCCTTGTTCGGATCCACGCCCTTGAGCAATTCGGTGCGACCATCGATGTCGCGACGGCGAACGTAGTGACCGGTGGCGATCAGGTCGGCGCCGAGCATCATGGCGTAGTCGAGGAACGCCTTGAACTTGATCTCGCGGTTGCACAGGATGTCCGGGTTCGGGGTGCGTCCGGCCTTGTATTCGGCCAGGAAATGCTCGAACACGTTGTCCCAGTACTCGGCGGCAAAGTTGGCGGTGTGCAGCTTGATACCGATCTTGTCGCACACGGCCTGGGCATCCGCCAGGTCGTCCATGGCGGTGCAGTATTCCGTTCCGTCGTCTTCTTCCCAGTTCTTCATGAACAGGCCTTCCACCTCATAACCCTGCTCGATCAGCAGGAGAGCGGAAACGGAAGAGTCCACGCCGCCGGACATGCCGACAATGACGCGCTTCTTGGATGTGTCAGAAGGGGCTGGATCACGCATAGGGATTCAATGAGTGTCTTGAAAAAGGACGCGATTCTATCAGGCTCACGGCCTCAAGGCTAAAGGGAAGGGCGGATCAGTTCGAGGCCGAAGCGATTGCCGGCCAGATAATCATCGATGCAACGGATGATCAGCTCGCTGCGCCAGTTGTCGCGCTGGGCCAATAATTCGTCGCGGGTCAGCCACTTGGCGCCGACTATGCCGTCGTCCAGTTGGTAATCCGGGTGGTGTTTCACGGCTTTGGCGCTGAAGCATACGCGCTGGTAAGTCACGCCATTGCTCGGTGCGGTGTACAGATAAATGCCGATCACGCTGGTGGGTTCGACGTCCCAGCCGGTTTCTTCGAGGGTTTCGCGCACGGCGGCTTCGATCAGGGTTTCGTTCGGGTCCAGATGACCGGCGGGCTGATTGAGCACGTTACGTCCGGCCTTGTGTTCCTCGACCATCAGAAAGCGGCCGTTGTCCTCGACGATGGTGGCGACGGTGATGTGGGGGAGCCATTGCATGAGGCGAATCTCCTGGGCGGAAGGCAGAAACACAAACCCCGGCGCATGGCCGGGGCTTGTGATGTTCCCTTTACAACCTTATACCAGCGCAGCAATCGCCGCGTTGAGGGTTGCGCTCGGGCGCATGGCCTTGCTGATCAGCTCGGCGTTGGCGTGGTAGTAACCGCCGATGTCCACTGGCTTGCCTTGAACGGCGTTGAGCTCGGCGACGATGGTCGCTTCGTTCTCGGTCAGGGTCTTGGCCAGAGTCGCGAACTGCGCTTGCAGTGCAGCGTCTTCAGTCTGGGCAGCCAGGGCTTGTGCCCAGTACATGGCCAGGTAGAAGTGGCTGCCGCGGTTGTCGATGTTGCCGACTTTGCGCGATGGCGACTTGTTGTTGTCCAGGAACTGGCCAGTGGCCTGGTCCAGGGTCTTGGACAGAACCAGTGCTTTCGGGTTGTTGTAGTTCACACCCAGGTGCTCGAGAGAAGCGGCCAGGGCCAGGAATTCACCCAGCGAATCCCAGCGCAGGAAGTTCTCTTCGACCAGTTGCTGCACGTGCTTCGGAGCCGAACCGCCGGCGCCGGTTTCGAACAGGCCACCGCCGTTCATCAGCGGCACGATCGACAGCATCTTGGCGCTGGTGCCCAGTTCCATGATCGGGAACAGGTCGGTCAGGTAGTCGCGCAGTACGTTGCCGGTCACCGAAATGGTGTCCTTGCCTTCGCGGGTGCGCTGCAGGGTGTACTTCATGGCGTCGACCGGGGCCATGATCTGGATGTCCAGGCCAGTGGTGTCGTGATCCTTCAGGTAGGCCTGAACCTTCTCGATCACCACGCCGTCGTGAGCGCGCATCGGATCCAGCCAGAAAATGGCCGGGGTGCTGCTTGCGCGAGCACGGTTGACGGCCAGTTTGACCCAGTCCTGGATCGGCGCGTCTTTGGTCTGGCACATGCGGAAGATGTCGCCGGCTTCAACAGCCTGTTCCATCAGCAGGGTGCCTTTGCTGTCGGTCACGCGAACCACGCCGTCGGCCTTGATCTGGAAGGTCTTGTCGTGGGAACCGTATTCTTCAGCCTTTTTAGCCATCAGGCCAACGTTTGGCACGCTGCCCATGGTGGTCGGATCGAAAGCGCCATTGGCTTTGCAATCTTCGATCACGGCCTGGTAGATGGTGGCGTAGCAGCGATCCGGGATCACGGCCTTGGTGTCGTGCAACTGGCCGTCGGTGCCCCACATTTTGCCGGAGTCACGGATCATGGCCGGCATCGAGGCGTCGACGATGACGTCGCTCGGCACGTGCAGGTTGGTGATGCCTTTGTCGGAGTTGACCATCGCCAGCGACGGACGAACGGCGTAGACCGCTTGAATGTCAGCTTCGATCTGGGCTTGCTGTTCGGCCGGCAGGGATTTGATGCGGGCGTACAGGTCGCCGATGCCGTTGTTCAGGTTGAAGCCGATTTCGGCCAGCACGTCGGCGTGCTTGGTCAGGGCGTCCTTGTAGAACTCGGCAACGATCTGGCCGAACATGATCGGGTCGGAGACCTTCATCATGGTGGCTTTCAGGTGAACCGACAGCAGCACGCCTTGTTGTTTGGCGCTGTCGATTTCAGCGGCGATGAACGCGCGCAGGGCCTTTTTGCTCATCACGGAGCAGTCGAGGATCTCGCCCGCCTGAACGGTGGTTTTTTCTTTCAGAACGGTCGCGGTACCGTCTTTGGCGATCAGCTCGATCTTCACGGCGCCAGCGGCGTCGATCAGGGCAGCTTTTTCGCTGCCGTAGAAATCGCCGGTGCTCATGTGAGCGACGTGAGACTTGGAGTCCTTGGCCCAGGCGCCCATTTTGTGCGGGTGCTTGCGAGCGTAGTTCTTGACCGACAGCGGAGCGCGACGGTCGGAGTTGCCTTCGCGCAGAACCGGGTTCACGGCGCTGCCCTTGACCTTGTCGTAGCGCGCCTTGGCTTCTTTTTCGGCGTCGTTGGTCACGGTTTCCGGGTAGTCCGGCAGGTTGTAGCCCTGGGCTTGCAGTTCTTTGATCGCGGCTTGCAGTTGCGGAACCGAGGCGCTGATGTTCGGCAACTTGATGATGTTGGCTTCAGGCGTAACGGCCAGGTTGCCCAGTTCGGCGAGGTGGTCGGCTACGGCTTTGTCGCCCAGTTGCTCGGGGAAGCTGGCCAGAATACGTGCTGCAAGAGAGATATCGCGGGTTTCCACGGCGATATCGGCCGAGGCGGTGTAAGCCTCGATGATCGGCAGCAGGGAATAGGTGGCGAGGGCTGGAGCTTCGTCGGTGAAGGTATAGATGATCTTCGAGCGGGTGGGCATATTCGGATTAACTCTCTCTTCTTTGCTAAAGCGTGCGCAGAAACTCGAGGGGCGCCGGGTAAGCGCGTTCGTTCAAAGTCATCCATGAACCGAATGTCGAGATTCTTCGCGGTGATGTTGGGTGCATCAGTAGAGCGTCAAGCAGTCGAACTGCGGTAACAGTTCAACCAATCAGGCGGAAAGTCTCGTGCTAGAGAGGCCAGCCGTCGTGACCCTTTGGTCAGCGGGCGGCATTATACATAGGTAGCTGGCAATCTGCCGATGGTTCATATGCAACGATTCTCGTCCATTGGTCTAAAGGTCGCAGGGCGGGGTGGGGCGTAGAGTCGCCGTGAATGCTTGAGATTGGCGCTTTTCCCTTTGCTTTCAGGCTTGTACGAAACGAGATGTGGCCGCGCCCGGAACAGAGGGTTTGCGTGTTGATTCAACTGGGTTACGCTCGAACCAAGCCAGATGTTCAATCCAAACAATGGAGTTCAGCATGGGTTACAAGAAGATTCAGGTTCCAGCCGTCGGCGACAAAATCACCGTCAACGCAGACCATTCTCTCAATGTCCCTGATAACCCGATCATTCCCTTCATCGAAGGTGACGGCATTGGCGTCGACGTCAGCCCTGTGATGATCAAAGTGGTTGATGCTGCCGTGGCCAAGGCCTACGGGGGCAAGCGCAAGATTTCCTGGATGGAGGTTTATGCTGGCGAAAAAGCAACTCAAGTCTACGACCAGGACACCTGGCTGCCCCAGGAAACCCTGGACGCCGTTAAAGATTACGTCGTTTCCATCAAGGGCCCGCTGACCACCCCGGTCGGTGGCGGTATTCGCTCCCTCAACGTGGCCCTGCGTCAGCAACTCGATCTCTATGTCTGTCTGCGTCCGGTGGTGTGGTTCGAAGGCGTACCGAGCCCGGTGAAAAAGCCCGGTGACGTCGACATGGTGATCTTCCGCGAGAACTCCGAAGACATTTATGCCGGTATCGAATGGAAGGCCGGCTCCCCTGAGGCCACCAAGGTCATCAAATTCCTGAAAGAAGAAATGGGCGTCACCAAGATCCGTTTCGACCAGGATTGCGGTATCGGCATCAAGCCGGTTTCGAAAGAAGGCACCAAGCGTCTGGTGCGCAAGGCCCTGCAATACGTAGTGGACAACGACCGCAAGTCGCTGACCATCGTGCACAAGGGCAACATCATGAAATTCACCGAAGGTGCCTTCAAGGACTGGGGCTACGAGGTGGCGCGGGATGAGTTTGGCGCCGAGTTGCTGGATGGCGGCCCGTGGATGAAATTCAAGAACCCGAAAACCGGCCGTGAAGTCATCGTCAAGGACGCCATCGCCGACGCCATGCTCCAGCAGATCCTGCTGCGCCCGGCCGAATACGATGTGATTGCCACCCTTAACTTGAACGGTGACTACCTCTCTGACGCCCTGGCGGCGGAAGTGGGCGGAATCGGTATCGCGCCGGGTGCCAACCTGTCCGACACCGTGGCCATGTTCGAGGCGACCCACGGTACTGCGCCGAAGTATGCCGGCAAGGACCAGGTAAACCCGGGTTCGGTAATCCTGTCGGCGGAAATGATGCTGCGCCACCTGGGCTGGACCGAAGCGGCTGACCTGATCATCAAGGGCACCAACGGCGCGATCAAGGCCAAGACTGTGACCTACGACTTCGAACGTCTGATGGAAGGCGCCACGCTGGTGTCGTCGTCGGGCTTCGGTGAGGCGATCGTCAAGCACATGTAAGAAAGGCTGCTGCAACGAAACCGCCCGGCTCGAGTGATCGAGCCGGGCGGTTTGTTTTCTGGCAGGTGTTCTGGTCGCTTCAGCTGGTCACTGATTGATGCTGAACGGTGGCCGAGACGGCATCTTTCGCAGGCTCGGCATTCTGAATTTTTGTGGCGTGCAGCCCTTTAGGGCCTTGCACGATCTCGAATTTGACGATTTGCCCGGCTTTGAGGGTTTTGTATCCGTCCATTTCAATGGCGGAGTAGTGTGCAAAGAAATCAATCTCCTTGCCATCTTCATCCTTCCCCTCGCGGGAATCGGTATTGATGAAACCGAACCCCTTGGCATTGTTGAACCATTTCACCTTGCCGACAGCCATGCTCAAATCCCTCTGCAACAGTCTCCATCGCTGGAGTATCATCCAATTCATCCGCAGTCGAATCCGTTAAAAAGATTGACTCCGCGGATCTTTTTTACCCACTGTGGGTTCTATTGGTTGTAACACCGTTTTCCCGATAGTCAAGGTGACCGGGCAGTCGGAGTTGAAAACGTGTCAAGCCGCCCCCACCACTGTATTTGCACAACTGACGAACCTTTCTTTCCATGCATGCAATCAGCCAGATTCGACTAACATTCAATCAGGATCGCCCGCTTCTCCAAAAGGATCTTCCACAGGAGCACGACGACGATTCGGCAGGCGTTGCTGTTCAGGAAGCAAAGCCTGCGTTACAGGCGCCGCCGATGTACAAGGTGGTTTTGTTCAATGATGACTACACACCGATGGATTTCGTCGTCGAAGTGCTCGAGGTGTTTTTTAACCTGAATCGCGAGCTGGCGACCAAGGTCATGCTGGCCGTCCACACAGAAGGGCGGGCAGTATGTGGAGTGTTTACCCGCGACATCGCCGAGACAAAGGCCATGCAGGTCAACCAGTACGCCAGGGAAAGCCAGCATCCGCTACTCTGTGAAATCGAGAAGGACGGTTAATCGCCGACCACTTGGGTATGAGGTGAAGCTATGTTAAACCGCGAGCTCGAAGTCACCCTCAATCTTGCCTTCAAGGAGGCTCGTTCGAAGCGTCATGAGTTCATGACCGTCGAACACCTGCTGCTGGCCCTATTGGACAATGAGGCTGCCGCCACCGTATTGCGTGCCTGCGGCGCAAACCTCGACAAACTCAAGCACGACCTGCAGGAGTTCATCGACTCCACCACGCCGCTGATCCCCGTCCATGACGAAGATCGCGAAACCCAGCCAACCCTGGGCTTCCAGCGTGTGCTGCAACGTGCTGTCTTTCATGTACAGAGCTCGGGCAAGCGCGAAGTAACCGGCGCCAATGTGCTGGTTGCAATCTTCAGTGAGCAAGAGAGTCAGGCAGTGTTCCTGCTGAAACAGCAGAGCGTTGCACGCATTGATGTCGTCAACTATATCGCCCATGGCATTTCCAAGGTGCCGGGGCATGGCGATCACTCTGAAGGTGAACAAGATATGCAGGACGACGAGGGCGGTGAGTCTTCTTCTTCAGGCAATCCGCTGGATGCGTATGCCAGCAACCTCAACGAACTCGCACGCCAGGGCCGGATCGATCCGCTGGTCGGGCGTGAAACGGAAGTCGAGCGGGTCGCGCAGATTCTCGCGCGTCGTCGCAAGAACAATCCGCTGCTGGTGGGCGAGGCGGGCGTGGGTAAAACCGCGATTGCCGAAGGCCTGGCCAAGCGCATTGTCGACAACCAGGTGCCGGATCTGCTGGCCAACAGCGTTGTTTATTCCCTTGATCTGGGCGCCTTGCTCGCGGGCACCAAGTATCGCGGTGATTTCGAGAAGCGCTTCAAGGCGTTGCTCAACGAACTGAAAAAACGTCCGCAGGCGATCCTGTTTATCGACGAGATCCACACCATTATCGGTGCGGGTGCTGCGTCCGGTGGCGTCATGGATGCCTCGAACCTGCTCAAGCCGCTGCTGTCGTCTGGTGACATTCGTTGCATCGGTTCGACTACGTTCCAGGAGTTCCGTGGCATCTTCGAGAAAGACCGTGCTCTGGCGCGTCGCTTCCAGAAGGTTGATGTGGTCGAGCCGTCGGTGGAAGACACCATCGGTATCCTGCGTGGCCTGAAAGGGCGTTTCGAACAGCACCACAATATCGAATACAGCGATGAGTCGCTGCGCGCCGCTGCAGAACTGGCTTCGCGCTACATCAATGACCGGCATATGCCGGACAAGGCTATCGATGTGATCGACGAGGCGGGCGCCTATCAGCGTCTGCAACCGGTCGAGAAGCGTGTGAAACGCATCGAAGTGCCGCAGGTCGAGGATATCGTGGCGAAGATCGCTCGGATTCCGCCGAAGCACGTCACCAGTTCCGACAAGGAACTGCTGCGTAACCTCGAGCGTGATCTGAAGCTGACGGTGTTTGGTCAGGACGCAGCGATCGATTCGCTGTCGACTGCGATCAAGCTGTCCCGTGCCGGTCTCAAGTCGCCGGACAAACCGGTCGGTTCGTTCCTGTTCGCCGGGCCTACCGGTGTCGGTAAAACCGAGGCTGCGCGCCAATTGGCCAAGGCTTTGGGGATCGAACTGGTTCGCTTCGACATGTCCGAGTACATGGAGCGCCATACCGTGTCGCGTCTGATCGGTGCGCCTCCGGGTTATGTCGGTTTCGACCAGGGCGGTCTATTGACCGAAGCGATCACCAAGCAACCGCATTGCGTATTGCTGCTCGATGAAATCGAGAAGGCGCATCCGGAAGTCTTCAACCTGCTGCTGCAGGTGATGGACCACGGCACGCTGACCGATAACAACGGACGCAAGGCGGATTTCCGCAATGTGATCGTGATCATGACCACCAACGCCGGTGCTGAAACGGCGGCACGCGCTTCGATCGGTTTCACCCATCAGGATCATTCGTCTGATGCGATGGAAGTGATCAAGAAGAGCTTCACGCCGGAATTCCGCAACCGTCTGGATACCATCATTCAATTTGGTCGCCTCAGTCATGAGGTCATCAAAAGCGTGGTGGACAAATTCCTCACTGAGCTTCAGGCGCAGCTGGAAGACAAGCGTGTGCTTCTGGAAGTTACCGACGCGGCGCGCAGCTGGCTGGCGGCCGGTGGCTACGATTCGGCCATGGGTGCTCGTCCGATGGCGCGTCTGATCCAGGACAAGATCAAGCGTCCGCTGGCGGAGGAGATTCTGTTTGGCGAATTGGCCGAGCATGGCGGTGTGGTGCACATCGACATCAAGGATGGTGAGCTGACGTTTGACTTCGAAACCACTGCAGAAATGGCCTGATGGCTGATAAGTGAAAAGGCGCCTTCGGGCGCCTTTTTTGTTTTGGGTGTTTCTTGGGTTTTGTGTGTATATCCGTTGCTGCGGTTATGGCTGCTTAGGGTTCCGCCCTGGAACACTGAGCCCAAGCGAAGTGCCGTACGCCGGGGCAAAAGCCTTTTGGTTCCTTTTTGGCGTTTGCCAAAAGGGACTCGCTGTAAGAGCGAAACCGCCAGTGGCACCCGAAGCAACGGATATGCGCGCAAAACTCAAACCCAAAGAACCAAATCCCAGACAAACAAAAACGCCCGGCAAATGCCGGGCGTCTTGTATTGACTTGATTAGCGAGCGCGGTAAGTAATACGCCCTTTGCTCAAGTCATAGGGCGTCAGCTCGACGCGCACTTTGTCACCGGTAAGAATACGAATGTAGTTCTTGCGCATCTTGCCGGAGATATGCGCGGTTACGACGTGCCCATTTTCCAATTCCACGCGAAACATGGTGTTTGGCAGGGTGTCGACGACAGTGCCTTCCATTTCGAAGCTGTCTTCTTTCGACATGCAGTAAAGCCCTCGGTGTCCAGTGAATGGCCCGGTGCAACTGCGCCAGGCAAAAGCGGCGTGCATTGTGCCCGAAAAATGGGGTTTACGCCAAGGGGTTTAGGGCTTGCATTCAGTTCAGGATGACCCAGCGCTGATTAATCAGCAGTTCGATCGGTCGATATTGGGTCTTGTAGTTCATCTTTTTGCAGTTTTTGATCCAGTAGCCCAGGTACACCGCTTCGAGCCCCAGTCGCCTGGCTTCGGTGATTTGCCAAAGGATGGCATAGCGCCCCAGGCTACGACGTTCTTCCTCCGGTTCGTAAAAGGTGTAGACCGCCGACAGGCCATTGGGCAGCAGGTCGGTGACGGCGACGGCCAGCAACCGTCCGTCGAGCCGGAATTCGTAGAAGCGTGAGAAGGGCAGGTCGCGAACCAGAAAAGTCGAGAATTGATCGCGGCTCGGCGGGTACATGTCGCCGTCGGCATGGCGTTGTTCGATGTAGCGCTGATAAAGATCGAAATATTCTTCGCTGAAACCAGGCTTGACCGGGCGCACCTGCAAGTCGGCATTGCGTTTGAAAATGCGTTTTTGCTGCCGATTGGGGTTGAACTGCGCCACCGGAATGCGCGCAGGCACGCAGGCATTGCAGTTCTGGCAATGCGGGCGGTACAGGTGATCGCCGCTGCGACGAAAGCCCATTTCCGACAGGTCTGCGTAGACATGCACATCCATGGGCTGGCTCGGGTCGAGAAACAGGGTCGTGGCCTGTTCCTCGGGCAGATAACTGCAAGAGTGAGGCTGAGTGGCATAAAACTTCAACCGCGCCAACTCGGTCATGATCAACCCTCGAGGGTAAGCTGGTGAATTAAGTGTAAGCCACGCGCGCAAAAGTCGCTCAGCAAACCCAGGTGGCAAGGTTGGGTTGGTCGAGGTGTCGGGCCAGGTACTCGGCAAAGGCGGGGCGGGAAATGGCCCGCGCGCCGAGGCTGTGCAAGTGATCGGTCGGCATCTGGCAGTCGATCAGCACGAAACCCGCTTCTTTCAGATGTTGCACCAGCGTCGCAAAACCATACTTGGAGGCATTGTCCGCGCGGCTGAACATCGACTCGCCGAAGAACAGTTGCCCCATCGCCAAGCCGTAAAGGCCGCCGACCAGTTCGCCCTCATCCCAGACTTCCACCGAGTGGGCAAAGCCTCGTCGATGCAATTCTATGTAAGCGTCCTGCATCGCCCCTGTGATCCAGGTACCGTCGGCGTATTCCCTTGGGGCAGCGCAGGCTCGAATCACGGCGTTGAAATCCTGATCGAAGGTCACTCGATAGCGCTGTTTGCGCATCAATTTGCCGAGGCTGCGCGAGACGTGCAGTTCGTCGGGAAAAAGGACCGTGCGCGGATCCGGAGACCACCAAAGAATCGGCTGACCTTCGGAAAACCACGGAAAGCAGCCGTGGCGATAGGCCTGGATCAAGCGATCGGCGGACAGGTCGCCACCGGCCGCCAGCAATCCGTTGGGGTCGCGCATGGCCTTTTCCAGTGGCGGGAAAGTCAGTGAGTTGCGTTGTAACCAAGTCAGCATGGCGTCCAGGCTTGCAGAAGGGGAGGGCGGTGGGCGGCATGGCCCGTTGCAAAGTGTGCCGTTAAATGTCGCGAATGTCCTCCCGAACCTGCGCAAAGTCGACGCTGCTGCAACTTGCCTTCCGGGATGCGGTCGTAGACGGGCGACGAGCTTGAGGGTGCATGCTTCGCCACGTTCATCAAATACACCTCATAAGCCTTTGTCACAAAAGACAATGCATGCTCAAATTGCGTCGCAGGTTTTGTCTGCTTGGCTATGCTTGAACATGGGGTTCGAAGCATGGCATCGAACGCGCAAACCCGTACAATGCCGGGCTGTTACAGAATATTCGCAGTGTGCCGTGTTTATAAAAGAGCGGGCGCAGTGTTAAAAGTAGTCTCAGTTGCGCCCGTCAATTTTTTACCTGCCTGGACTGGGCAGTTTTTTATCGTCATTCAATAGATGGACGCGCCGCTGGCGCAGGAAAAGAAGCGTTTTGAAGAAATCCACGGAAGCACCAAAAACAGTCGTTCCGCTTTGGCGCCAGCAATTGCACTACCGGCTCAAGGAAGGTGCATTGATCGCCATCGGCGCTCTGTGCCTGTTCCTCATGATGGCCTTGCTGACCTACGGCAAGGATGATCCGGGCTGGAGCCACAACAGCAAGATCGACGACGTGCAGAATTTCGGCGGCCCGGCGGGCTCCTACAGCGCCGACATCCTGTTCATGGTGCTGGGTTACTTCGCGTACATCTTCCCGTTGTTGCTGGCGATCAAGGCATATCAGATCTTCCGTCAGCGCCACGAACCATGGCAGTGGAGTGGCTGGCTGTTTTCCTGGCGCCTGATCGGCCTGGTGTTTCTGGTGCTGTCCGGCGCGGCGCTGGCACACATTCATTTCCATGCCGCCACTGCGTTACCGGCCGGTGCAGGCGGGGCGCTGGGTGAAAGCCTCGGTGACCTGGCCCGCAACGCCCTGAACATTCAGGGCAGCACATTGCTGTTCATTGCGCTGTTCCTGTTCGGCCTTACCGTGTTCACCGACCTGTCGTGGTTCAAGGTGATGGATGTCACCGGCAAAATCACCCTCGACCTGTTCGAACTGTTCCAGGGCGCGATCAATCGCTGGTGGTCGGCGCGTACCGAGCGCAAGCAACTGGTGGCGCAACTGCGTGAAGTCGATGACCGGGTGCACGACGTGGTCGCTCCGACCGTCACCGACAAACGCGAGCAGGCCAAGGTCAAGGAACGTCTGATCGAGCGCGAGCAGGCCCTGAGCAAACACATGTCCGAGCGCGAGAAGCAGGTTCCGCCGGTCATCGCCCCGGCCCCGGTCAAGGCGCCGGAGCCGAGCAAGCGCGTGCAGAAAGAGAAGCAGGTGCCGTTGTTCGTCGACAGCGCCGTGGAAGGCACCTTGCCGCCTATCTCGATCCTCGATCCTGCGGAAAAGAAACAGCTCAACTACTCGCCCGAATCCCTGGCGGCGGTTGGCCACTTGCTGGAGATCAAGCTCAAGGAGTTCGGCGTCGAAGTCACCGTGGACTCGATCCATCCGGGCCCGGTCATTACCCGTTACGAAATCCAGCCGGCTGCCGGTGTGAAGGTCAGCCGTATCGCCAACCTGGCGAAAGACCTTGCACGTTCGCTGGCCGTGACCAGCGTGCGGGTGGTGGAAGTGATTCCGGGCAAAACCACAGTCGGTATCGAAATCCCTAACGAAGACCGCCAGATCGTGCGCTTCTCCGAAGTGCTGTCGACGCCCGAGTACGACAACTTCAAATCGCCGGTCACCCTGGCCCTGGGCCACGACATCGGCGGCAAACCGGTCATCACCGACCTGGCGAAGATGCCGCACCTGCTGGTGGCCGGTACCACCGGTTCCGGTAAGTCGGTGGGTGTGAACGCGATGATCCTGTCGATCCTGTTCAAGTCCGGCCCGGACGACGCCAAGCTGATCATGATCGACCCGAAAATGTTGGAACTGTCGATCTACGAAGGCATTCCGCACCTGCTGTGCCCGGTCGTGACCGACATGAAGGATGCCGCCAACGCCCTGCGCTGGAGCGTTGCCGAGATGGAGCGTCGCTACAAGCTGATGGCGAAGATGGGCGTGCGAAACCTGTCCGGCTTCAATGCCAAGGTCAAGGAAGCCCAGGACGCCGGTGAGCCGTTGAGCGATCCGCTGTACAAGCGCGAAAGCATCCACGACGAAGCGCCGCTGTTGCAGAAGCTGCCGACCATCGTCGTGGTCGTGGACGAATTCGCCGACATGATGATGATCGTCGGCAAGAAGGTTGAAGAACTGATCGCCCGTATCGCCCAGAAGGCGCGTGCGGCCGGTATCCACCTGATCCTCGCGACCCAGCGTCCGTCGGTGGACGTGATCACCGGTCTGATCAAGGCCAACATCCCGACACGCATGGCGTTCCAGGTTTCGAGCAAGATCGACTCCCGGACCATCATCGACCAGGGCGGTGCCGAGCAACTGCTCGGCCACGGTGACATGCTCTACATGCCGCCGGGCACCAGCCTGCCGATCCGGGTTCACGGCGCCTTCGTATCCGACGATGAAGTGCATCGGGTGGTGGAAGCCTGGAAACTGCGCGGCGCGCCGGAATACAACGACGACATCCTCAACGGCGTCGAAGAGGCGGGCAGTGGTTTCGAAGGCAGCAGCGGCGGTGGTGACGGTGATGATCCGGAAGCCGACGCGCTGTACGACGAAGCCGTGCAGTTCGTGCTGGAAAGCCGTCGTGCCTCCATTTCCGCCGTACAGCGCAAGCTGAAGATCGGCTACAACCGTGCCGCGCGCATGATCGAAGCCATGGAAATGGCCGGCGTCGTGACGTCCATGAACACCAACGGTTCCCGCGAAGTCCTGGCCCCTGGCCCGGTGCGCGACTGATTCAAATGCAATGGACGGTGCATGAGGCGCCGTCCACTTTCCCACGCGTATTCAAGAGGACTCCCATGCGTCTTATCCGCATGTTGCTGCCGGTACTGGCTCTGACCACCCTCACGGCTCACGCCGATGACAAGGATGTGGCTCGCCTGACCCAATTGCTCGAAACATCCAAGACCCTGACGGCCAATTTCTCCCAACTGACCCTCGACGGCAGCGGCACCCAGTTGCAGGAAACCACCGGCGACATGACCCTGCAGCGTCCAGGCCTGTTCTACTGGCATACCAATGCGCCGGCCGAGCAGACCATGGTCTCCGACGGCAAGAAGGTCACCCTGTGGGACCCGGACCTGGAGCAGGCCACCATCAAGAAACTGGACGAGCGTCTAACCCAGACCCCGGCCCTGTTGCTGTCCGGTGATGTGTCTAAGATCAGCCAGAGCTTCGACATCAGCGCCAAGGAAGCTGGCGGCGTGATTGACTTCACGCTGAAGCCGAAAACCAAGGACACCCTGTTCGACAGCCTGCGCCTGTCGTTCCGCAACGGTCTGGTCAATGACATGCAACTGATCGACAGTGTCGGCCAGCGCACCAACATCTTGTTCACCGGGGTGAAGGCCAACGAAGCGGTCCCGGCCTCGAAGTTCAAGTTCGACATCCCGAAGGGTGCCGATGTGATCCAGGAATAAACACAGAGGTTTCAACGGTACGTGATGGATCTGTTTCGCAGTGCACCGATTGCCCAGCCACTGGCCGCCCGTTTGCGGGCGACCAATCTGGATGAGTACGTCGGTCAGGAACACGTGCTCGCTCGCGGCAAACCACTGCGCGAAGCGCTGGAGCAGGGCGCTCTGCATTCGATGATCTTCTGGGGCCCGCCGGGCGTGGGCAAGACTACCCTGGCGCGGCTGCTGGCGGAAGTTTCGGATGCGCACTTCGAAACGGTGTCGGCCGTGTTGGCCGGCGTAAAGGAGATCCGTCAGGCGGTGGAGATTGCCAAGCAGCAGGCCGGCCAGTACGGCAAGCGCACGATCCTGTTCGTCGATGAAGTGCACCGCTTCAACAAGTCCCAGCAGGATGCGTTTCTGCCGTACGTTGAAGACGGCACGCTGATCTTCATCGGCGCCACCACCGAAAACCCTTCGTTCGAATTGAACAACGCATTGCTGTCGCGGGCGCGGGTCTATGTACTCAAGAGCCTCGACGAAGCGGCGTTGCGTAAGTTGGTGCACCGTGCTCTCACCGAAGAGCGTGGTTTGGGCAAGCGTCATCTGACCCTCAGCGATGAA
Source organism: Pseudomonas sp. stari2 (assembly GCF_040760005.1). NCBI lineage: Bacteria > Pseudomonadati > Pseudomonadota > Gammaproteobacteria > Pseudomonadales > Pseudomonadaceae > Pseudomonas > Pseudomonas sp. Stari2. Next base: position 4,172,961 of record NZ_CP099760.1, on the reverse strand, counting down.
GGCTTCCAGATGCTGTTGTCCGCCGCCGATGGCGATGGCCGGCGCCTGCTCAACCTGCTTGAAAACGCCTCGGACCTGGCCGAAGACAACAGTGAGATGGGCACCGAGCTGCTGCAGAGCCTGCTCGGCGACACTCGCCGGCGGTTCGACAAGGGCGGCGAAGCGTTCTACGACCAGATTTCCGCGCTGCACAAGTCGGTGCGTGGCTCGAATCCTGATGGCGCGCTGTACTGGTTCGCGCGGATGATCGATGGCGGCTGCGATCCGCTGTACCTGGCCCGCCGCGTGGTGCGCATGGCCAGCGAAGACATCGGCAACGCCGATCCTCGCGCCCTGAGTTTGTGCCTGGCCGCGTGGGAAGTGCAGGAGCGTCTCGGCAGCCCGGAAGGTGAGTTGGCAGTGGCTCAGGCCATTACCTATCTGGCCTGTGCGCCGAAAAGCAACGCGGTGTACATGGGCTTCAAGACCGCGCTGCGCGCCGCCGCCGAACATGGCTCCCTGGAAGTGCCGCTGCACCTGCGCAACGCGCCGACCAAACTGATGAAACAATTGGGCTACGGCGACGAATATCGTTATGCCCACGACGAACCGGACGCCTATGCGGCCGGCGAAGACTATTTCCCGGAAGAACTCGACCCGATTCCGTTCTACCAACCGGTGCCCCGTGGTCTGGAACTGAAGATCGGCGAGAAGCTCAACCACCTCGCCCAACTCGATCGTTTAAGCCCCCGGCAGCGGAGAAAATAGTGGTTCCATTGATCGTTGCAGTCTCCGTCGGCGGGATTGCCGGCACCTTGTTGCGCTTCGCCACCGGCAATTGGGTCAACGCCAATTGGCCGCGGCACTTCTATACCGCGACGCTGGCCGTTAATATCGTGGGCTGCCTGTTGATCGGCGTGTTGTACGGCCTGTTTTTGATACGCCCGGAAGTGCCCATCGAGGTGCGTGCCGGGTTGATGGTCGGCTTCCTCGGGGGGCTGACGACTTTTTCATCCTTTTCACTGGATACGGTGCGTCTGCTGGAAAGCGGGCAAGTGCCGCTGGCCCTGGGCTATGCGGCCATCAGCGTATTCGGCGGGCTGCTCGCGACGTGGGCCGGCCTGTCCCTGACCAAACTTTGATAACGAGAAACCGACATGCTCGATTCCAAACTGTTACGTAGCAACCTCCAGGACGTAGCGGACCGCCTGGCTTCCCGTGGCTTTGCCCTGGATGTCGCGCGCATCGAAGCGCTGGAAGAACAGCGCAAGACCGTCCAGACCCGCACCGAAGCACTGCAGGCTGAGCGTAACGCGCGTTCCAAATCCATCGGTCAGGCCAAGCAGCGCGGCGAAGACATCGCGCCGCTGATGGCGGACGTCGAGCGCATGGCGGGCGAACTGAGCGCCGGTAAAATCGAGTTGGACGCGATCCAGACCGAACTGGACTCGATCCTGCTGGGCATCCCGAACCTGCCGCACGAATCGGTACCGGTCGGCGAAGACGAAGACGGCAACGTCGAAGTCCGCCGTTGGGGTACTCCGACTGCTTTCGATTTCCCGGTTCAGGACCACGTGGCCCTGGGCGAGAAGTTCGGCTGGCTCGACTTCGAAACCGCCGCCAAGCTGTCCGGCGCCCGTTTCGCCCTGCTGCGCGGCCCGATTGCCCGCCTGCACCGCGCACTCGCGCAGTTCATGATCAACCTGCACGTCACCGAGCACGGCTATGAAGAGGCCTACACGCCTTATCTGGTTCAGGCTCCTGCGCTGCAAGGCACCGGTCAGTTGCCGAAGTTCGAAGAAGACCTGTTCAAGATCGCCCGTGAAGGCGAAGCCGATCTGTACTTGATCCCGACCGCCGAAGTGTCGCTGACCAACATCGTGGCCGGCGAAATCATCGATTCGAAACAGCTGCCGATCAAGTTCGTCGCCCACACCCCGTGCTTCCGCAGCGAAGCCGGCGCGTCGGGTCGTGACACCCGCGGCATGATTCGCCAGCACCAGTTCGACAAGGTCGAGATGGTGCAGATCGTCGAGCCGTCGACGTCGATGGACGCGCTGGAAAGCCTGACCGCCAACGCCGAGAAAGTCCTGCAACTGCTGGGTCTGCCTTACCGTACTCTGGCGCTGTGCACCGGCGACATGGGCTTCAGCGCGGTCAAGACTTACGACCTGGAAGTGTGGATCCCGAGCCAGGACAAGTACCGTGAAATTTCGTCGTGCTCCAACTGCGGCGATTTCCAGGCCCGCCGCATGCAGGCGCGTTTCCGCAACCCGGAAACCGGCAAGCCTGAGCTGGTGCACACCCTGAACGGTTCCGGTCTGGCGGTCGGTCGTACTTTGGTTGCGGTGTTGGAAAACTACCAGCAGGCCGACGGTTCGATCCGCGTACCGGACGTGCTGAAGCCGTACATGGGTGGCCTCGAGGTCATCGGCTAAATGAAATATCTGCCGCTGTTTCACAACCTGCGCGGCAGTCGTGTGTTGGTTGTCGGTGGGGGGGAAATTGCTTTGCGCAAATCCCGCCTGCTGGCCGATGCCGGTGCGCTGCTGCGGGTGGTCGCACCTGAAATCGAGGCGCAACTGCGCGAACTGGTTGCCACTAGCGGTGGTGAATGCCGGTTGCGTGGTTACGCCGAAGCGGATCTGGACGGTTGCGGGCTGATCATTGCCGCCACCGACGATGAAGCCTTGAACGCGCAAGTCTCCGCCGATGCCCATCGGCGTTGCGTGCCGGTCAATGTGGTCGATGCGCCAGCGCTGTGCAGCGTGATTTTCCCGGCGATCGTCGACCGTTCACCGCTGATCATTGCGGTCTCCAGCGGCGGCGATGCGCCAGTGCTGGCCCGGCTGATCCGCGCCAAGATCGAAACCTGGATTCCTTCGACCTACGGTCATCTGGCCGGTCTGGCTGCGCGGTTCCGCGATCAGGTCAAAGGTCTGTTCCCGGATGTGCAGCAACGTCGCGGTTTTTGGGAAGACGTATTCCAGGGGCCGATTGCAGATCGGCAACTGGCCGGGCAGGGCGCCGAGGCGGAGCGTCTATTGCAGGCGAAAATCGACGGCGAAGCGAGTGTTACCACTGGCGAGGTGTATCTGGTCGGCGCAGGGCCGGGCGATCCGGATCTGCTGACCTTCCGCGCCTTGCGTCTGATGCAGCAAGCCGATGTGGTGCTGTACGACCGCTTGGTGGCACCGGCGATTCTTGAGCTTTGCCGTCGTGATGCCGAGCGTGTCTACGTCGGCAAGCGTCGCGCCGATCACGCTGTGCCGCAGGATCAGATCAACCAGCAGTTGGTAGACCTGGCCAAGGCTGGCAAGCGCGTGGTGCGGTTGAAGGGCGGGGATCCGTTCATCTTCGGCCGTGGCGGCGAAGAGATCGAGGAACTGGCGGCCCATGGCATCCCGTTCCAGGTGGTGCCGGGGATCACGGCGGCCAGCGGTTGTGCGGCGTATGCCGGAATTCCGCTGACCCATCGCGATTACGCACAGTCGGTGCGTTTCGTTACCGGGCACTTGAAGGATGGTTCCACCGATCTGCCGTGGGCCGACCTTGTCGCGCCGGCGCAAACGTTGGTGTTCTACATGGGGCTGGTGGGGTTGCCGATCATTTGCGAGCAATTGATCAAGCATGGTCGCGCGGCCGATGCTCCGGCAGCGCTGATCCAGCAGGGCACTACGGTCAATCAGCGAGTCTTTACCGGCACACTGGCCGATCTGCCGCGTCTGGTGGCGGAGCATGAAGTGCATGCGCCGACACTGGTGATCGTCGGCGAAGTGGTACAACTGCGCGAGAAACTGGCGTGGTTCGAGGGCGCTCAGGGTCAAATCTGACGACTCTGAAGGGATCGTTCCCACGCTGTGGGAACGATCTGGTTCTCAACCTCTGCGCCAAACCCCTTTCCCGCCCAACCTGTCCCGGTCATGGGCCACATTGAAATCCTGCTTCGGCCCCTTCGGCACAATCCCGGTCGGGTTGATGGTCTTGTGGCTGCCGTAGTAGTGGTTCTTGATGTGCTGGAAATCCACTGTCTCGGCAATGCCCGGCCACTGGTACATCTCACGCAGCCAGTTCGACAGATTCGAATAATCGCTGATCCGCCGCAGATTGCATTTGAAGTGCCCGTGGTACACCGCGTCGAAACGAATCAGCGTGGTGAACAACCGTACATCCGCCTCAGTCAGGTATTCCCCTGTCAGATAACGGTTGGCGCCCAGCACCTGTTCCAGGTGATCCAGTTCGGCAAACACATCATCGAACGCATCTTCATAGGCCTGCTGCGAAGTGGCAAACCCGGCGCGGTATACGCCGTTGTTCACGGCGGGATAGATTCGCTCGTTCAACGCATCAATCTCGCTGCGCAACGGCGCCGGATAGAAGTCCAGATCGTTGCCGGTCAAATCATCGAAGGCGCTGTTGAACATGCGGATGATTTCCGCCGATTCGTTGCTGACGATGCGCTTGAGTTTCTTGTCCCACAGCACCGGTACGGTGACGCGGCCGGTGTAGTCGGCGGTGTCAGCGGTGTAGCGCTGGTGCATGAAGTCAAAGTGATCGAGTTTGTCGCCGGTCGAGCCGAGGTTCTGGTCGAAGGTCCAGCCGTTTTCCAGCATCAGCCAGCTGACGACGGAAACGTCGATCAGGCTTTCCAGGCCCTTGAGCTTGCGCAGAATCAGTGTGCGATGCGCCCACGGACAGGCGAGGGAGACATAAAGGTGGTAACGCCCGGCTTCGGCGGCAAAACCGCCTTCGCCGCTCGGGCCAGGCTCGCCGTTGCGAGTGACCCAGTTACGGCGCTGCGCCTGTTCGCGCTGGAACGCGCCGTCCTTGCTGCTTTCGTACCACTTGTCCTGCCAGCGGCCGTCGACGAGTAAACCCATGATCAAGACTCCAGAAACCAATAATCGTTGGAGTGGAGTCTATTCCGATGAGTTCGAACAAAAAGCGCAAAGATCGGGCGTGAATGATCGGTTAAATCGATTTGTTCCGTGCAGCCCAGTATTGCTCGGCGATTTCGAAAGCCTGTTCACGGCTCTGGCCGAGGCCGCGCAACGCCAACGCCATGGTCGAAATCAGCGCCATTTGCGGGTAGCTGTCGACCACATCGCCGCGCCAGACAGCCTTCAAATGCTCGATATCCAGCAACGCCGGTTTGACGTGACGCTGCGCCGACAACTGCGGCCATTCCTCGTCCCAGCTCTCGCCGCCGGTGGTGCCGTACAAGTGGCTGTCGGCATCCGGGTTGATCTCGATTTCGCCGCCGTCGCCCTTGATCACGATCGCCGTATCGCCGAGCAGACCGCTGGCATCGCGGTGCACCGCTTGGTAGCCGGGGTGGAAAATGCTCTGCAAACCGCAACGCGCGCCCAACGGATTGAGAATCCGTGCCAGCGAGTGGATCGGCGAGCGCAAACCGAGGGTGTTGCGCAGGTCGATCATCCGTTGCAACTGCGGTGCCCAGTCCACCAGCGGCATGAAGGCCAGGCCACCGTTGTCCAGCGCTGCGCCGACTTGTTGCCAGTTGCGGCACAGCGGGATGTTCAGCTCGCCGAGCAACTGTTCGGAATACAAACGCCCGGCAGTGTGTGCGCCGCCGCCGTGCATGAAGATGCGCACGCCGTTCTGCGCCAGGCACTTGGCCGCCAGCAGATACCACGGCAGGTGACGCTTCTTGCCTGCGTAGGTCGGCCAGTCCAGATCCACGTTCAGCGCCGGCGCCTGCAGACGTTCGCGCAGGGCCTCGGTGAAACCGGCCATTTCCTCGGCGCTTTCTTCCTTGTGCCGCAGCAACATCAGGAAGGCGCCGAGTTGGGTTTCTTCGACGGCTTCGTCGAGCACCATGCCCATGGCTTCCCTTGCTTCCTCGCGGGTCAGGTCACGGGCGCCGCGCTTGCCCTTACCGAGGATGCGCACAAATTGGGCGAACGGATGCTCGGCGGGCGTTTCGAGGGTCAGCGCTGGATAGTCGGTCATAGGCAATTCGTCGGTTTGGGCAGGCCCGCCAGTTTCGCGGCGAGTTTGGCAGGGGTGCCTTTGAACAGTCGGTTCAGGTGCAGGCTGTTGCCTTTCTCCGCGCCGAGCTTGAGCGCGGTGTACTTGATCAGCGGCCGGGTGGCCGGCGACAGCTGGAATTCGGCGTAGAAGCTGCGCAGCAGTTCGAGGACTTCCCAGTGTTCGGCGCTCAGTTCGATGTCTTCGGCAGCGGCGAGGGCGCTGGCGACTTCTGCCGACCAGTCGTTGAGGTCGACCAGGAAGCCGTCCTTATCCAGTTCAATGGCGCGGGCGCCGACAGTCAGCGCATTCATAGCCAGGTGTTGACCTTGTCGTGGTAGATCGACAGTTCGACGAAGGCCGGGTAATCGATGGCTTCGGCCCATTCCGGAACCTGCACGGCACGGGCTTGCGCGTCTTCGGCCAGCACGAACAGTTTCACCCGACGGGTTTCCAATGAACTGAACGGTGCGGTGCCGGGTTGTAGCGCATAAACGGCATCGCCAGACAGCAACAGTGCATCGGCAGAACCGAGCAGACGCAGGCAACTGGTCAGGCGTTCGTCACCGAACGGGGAATGAGACAACACATGCAAAGTCGACATCAGAGGGTGATCACCTGGTCGTAACGGTCAATAAGGGCGGTGATTTGCTCGGCGGCCAAAGGCTGCGCTTCATCCAGCGAACGATCGCCGAGGCCGCGGGCATTGGCGCTGTCGGCGCAGTAGAACAGCTCTTCGACGCCGAACATCGGCAATGCTTGCAGGTTGGCGCTCAGGTCTTTCTGTTGCAGGGCCTTGGCGTTCTGCCCGGCAGCCAGTTGCAACACACCGTCGTCGAGAAACAGCAAACCGATCGGCAGATCGAAGGCACCGCCGGCCAACACGATGTCCAGCGCTTCGCGGGCGCCGGGGCCGGACCACGGCGATTGACGGCTGATAATCAGAAGGGACTTGGCCATGTCATGCGCCTCCGAAACAGATCAGGCGGTCGGCGTCTTGCACCGCATCATGCAACTGGCCGAGGCCGGACAATTCCCACGGCGCGCTGACGGCCACGGCATCACGCTGATAACGCCCGGCTTCCTCGGCATTCAACACGCCACGACGCAGAGCTGCGGCGATGCACACCACACCGTCGAGGTTTTGTTCGGCGATGAAGTTGCGCCACTGCTTGGGCAGGTCCAGTTCGTCCTGCGGCGTGACCACGGCGTCGGACGCGTTGTAGACGCCATCCTGATAGAAAAACAGCCGAACAATTTCATGCCCACCGGCCAGCGCAGCTTGCGCGAACAGCAGGGCGCGGCGCGAGGAGGGGGCATGGGCGGCGGAAAACAACGCAATGGCGAACTTCATGACGGACTCGATCAGCAAAACTGCGGCCATGATAAAGCTTTCTCGACGGGGCGGCGAAGCGGATGTTGCCGCAGACTTCAGCGCGGCATGTAACCCAACTGCCAGCGCCGGGGGATTTTCAACGAGACCAGGCCGATCAGCGCAGCCAGCAAGCCGCTGGCGTACAGCGCTTTGAGCCCCAGATGATGCTCCAGCACGGCACCGAGGATGGCGCCGATGAACATGCCGCTCCACGGCACCAGTTGCACGCGCCAGCCATTGCGTCGCTCGCCCATTATCCAGCGACCCAGACCGCGACCGAACCGTGAAAGTGCACCGGTGACATAGGTCAGCCCGACCGCAAGACCGTTCACTTCCTCCACCGCCGCATTGAGCATGCCCATGGCGATGATCGCCGCCAGCAGTGCCGGCAGTTGTACCTCGGACGGCCAGGCGGCGGCCCCGCAGAGCAGCGTCGCGATGCACAGCAGCAAGGGCAGTGCGCGGCGCCCGCCCAAGCGACCGATCACCACGCCGAGGGCGTTGCCCAGGATGAACGTGGCGACCAGGATCACCAGCCGCAGCGTCAGGCTCACATCGCCATCACTGATCGCCACCGCCAGCCGTGTGGTATTTCCGCTCATGAATGAAACGAAGTCGCCACTGGCCATGAAGCCGATGGCATCGGTCATCCCCGCCAGCACCGAAAGCGCGGCGACCATTGCCAGCCCTATGCGACCGCGCCATTTCTGTGTATGCAAGTGGCCGGGGCTGGCGCGGTGAGTCGAGGCAGTTGGCAGCATTGGCGCGGATGTCCTTGCGTAGAGGTCAGAGTTCTATGCCATAAAGGTCGCAATATTCCAACCATTCCATCCCGGCCATCTCCGCCACCTCGCGGTGCACTTCCAGGCGTTGCGCCTGATACTCCTCGGGTGTGGCTGCAGTCAGTTGCAGCGTCAGTTCCCAGGCGAACAAACCCTGGCTTTCGGCCTCGGCTTCAAAGGCCTCGTGCAGACGCTCCTCGCGGTACTGCGCCGGAGTTTCGCCTTTGGCCTGGGCCAGTAACGGATTGAGATGGTCGAGGGTTTCTCGTAGCTCAGGGCGTGCGTCGAGAAACAGTTTGAGGGCATGTTCATGTCGCTGGTCGGTAGGCGCCATGGGGCTTCCTTGTAGGGCTGATGACCTTAATGTGCCGCAGCTGTCGGCGGGTGTCGCGCGCTAAATGCAGTAAAGCAGAACGATTTTGCGCGTTGCGGTGATACAGTCCGCTTTTTTCCGAATGAGCGAATGCAATGCGAATGCTGATGGTGGCACTGGCGGCAACCTTGCTGGCCGGTTGCGCGGGTTCGGTGATGGAAGACGCCCGCACGCAAACCCCTTACAAAGTCCTGAACTCGGACAAGCCCGAGAAAGTTGTGGCCCAGTGTGTGCAATTCGCCTGGCAGGACGAAGCGGTGTTCGGCGTGGATGCGGCGGCCTATCTGCAACCGGGCAAGAAGGGCGGCTCGACGGTTTATACCCGTTCGGCGGAGTCGTTCGTCGACTTGACCACTGATGCGTCGGGCACGGTGCTGAACTATTACGCGCAGAAGGACGACTTTGTCGCCAAGCGCCGGTTGGCGGCGTTGGCGACCTGTCTGTAACGAGCGGTTGAATGCGCTGAAATGTCTGCGACCCTCGCCAGTTTGCTGGCGAGGGGGACGCTGAACTCAATCAATCAAGCGTTTCTGGAAAAAGTGCCGCTTGTGCCCCAGCGGATAATCTTTGATCTCGCCACACTCGACATAGCCAAGCTTCTTGTAGAACCCGGGCGCCTGAAACTCAAAGGTGTCGAGCCAGATTCCCACGCAGTCTTTTTCTCGCGCAAATTCCTCGACCATCTGCATCAGTTTCGAGCCGATACCCTGGCCCCGGCCTTCTTCCGGCACGGCCAGCAACTCGATGAACAGCCACCGATAGAATGTGTGCCCATAAAGGCCACCGAGGATTGCGTCGTTATCGTCGCGCACCAGCAGCGCGACCGGCTCGTACAGCGAAGGCCCTGCCTTGGCGATGTTATAGGCTCGCAGGGGCGCGAGGATGGCTGCGCGCTGTTCTTCGGTGGGGTCCTGTGACAGCTCGATCCGCAACGTCATGTTGTCTTCCTTGTAGTGATGAACCCGCAGCCTATCGTGCGGCAGTCGATTGAGGCAATCGCCCGGAACCGTTGCTCCCGCGCCGGGGTCTAGCCCTTGAAGGCGTTCATTCCGAATGCGTTTGCCTGGGAGAGTCCATGAACATTTTCGAAGCCCTTCGCGAGAGCCACGATCGTCAACGCGGCTACGCCAGGACCCTGATCAAGAACAGCGGCGACACCCCGGAGCGCGTCGAAGCCTACAAGCAACTGAAGGCCGAGCTGCAAGCCCACGAGACAGCCGAAGAGCGCCACTTCTACATCCCGTTGATGGAGTTCGACAACGGCGTCGACCTCAGCCGCCACGCCATCGCCGAACACCATGAAATGGACGAAATGATGGAGGAGCTCGACGAGACCGAAATGTCCAGCCCGGCCTGGCTGGCCACAGCGAAAAAGCTCTCGGACAAGGTCCATCACCACTTGAAGGAAGAGGAGCAGAAGTTCTTTCAGATGGCCGGCAAGTTGCTCGACGATAAGCAGAAAGAACAGCTTGCCGGGCAGTATGAAAAGGAATTCAAGGCGCAGCTTCCCTGAGTGCTTGAATGCAGGTTTTTGTAATGACGCCGTGTAGGCTTTTTGCCATGTGTTGGGTGAGCGTCGTCGCAATGCACTGTATTTATATCCAGTATTTTCGGAGTTTTACGGGTTTCACCACGACAGGCTGCGACAAAACCGCCGATGGACAAAAAATCCCCCTCCGTTAGCTTGAAGGCCTCTCCCCGGAAAGGAGAGTTCTTAAATCAACGGAGTGAAAAACATGAACCAACCACAAGCTCAAACCCAAGTGCGACACGGTCGCGTCATTTCCCCTGCAAGCCGCGGTGCGGTGGCCATCGAGCAAGGATTGCTCGGCGGCTGGCAGGTCAACGAGATGGAAGGCGGCAAGAACTTCCCGGCACTGGTGGCCGGCCCGTTCCCGGCGCCTTTCGAGTCGGACAACCCGAGTGTCGTGCCTCCGGCCGATGGTCACATTCTCAGCGGCGGCAAGGACGACGCCCGTGACTGTGTGAACTTCACCGACGAGGAAATGAGCAAGAAGCTTGGTCGCCCGTTCACCTGGCCGCTGCTCAACGTCACCCCTGGCCAGACCCTTGAGGTCAAATGGGAATACACCGCGCCGCACACCACTCGCGGTTACCGCTGGCTGATCACCAAGGATGGCTGGGACCCGAAACAACGCATCACCCGCGCGCAACTGGAAGCAAAACCGTTCGCCGAGGACTTCTATCCGCAAGTGCCGTACTACAGTCATTCGGCGGAGCTGAAGGCCAAGGTCAATCACGCGGTGAAACTTCCGGCCAACAAGCAGGGGCATCACGTTGTTGTCCTGATGTGGATCGTCGCCAACACCGGCAACGCCTTCTATCAGGCCTTCGATGTGGACTTCAAATAAGTCCGTAACACCCATCTACACGTTCTGAAGGATTAGAACATGTCAAATATCGACTTCACCCTATTGCAAAACCAGGCGAGCGACGCGGCTTCGCTGATGCCGAGTATCGCCGGCAAGAAGATCCTCATGGGCTTCTGGCACAACTGGCCGGCCGGCCCGAGCGATGGCTATCAGCGCGGTCAGTTCGCCAATATAGCCCTGGAAAACGTGCCCAAGGACTACAACGTGGTCGCGGTGGCGTTCATGAAGGGCAGCGGGATTCCGACTTTCAAGCCCTATAACGTCTCCGATGCCGAGTTCCGCCGTCAGGTTGGCGTACTCAACAGTCAGGGCCGGGCAGTACTGATTTCCCTCGGCGGCGCCGATGCGCACATCGAGTTGCGTGCCGGGCAGGAGCAGCCGTTGGCCAACGAAATCATCCGTCTGGTGGAAACCTACGGCTTCGACGGGCTGGACATCGATCTTGAACAGAGCGCGATTGATTTCGCTGCCAACAAGACCGTGCTGCCGGCCGCCCTGAAACTGGTCAAGGATCACTACGCAGGCCAGGGCAAGCATTTCATCATCAGCATGGCGCCGGAGTTTCCATACCTGACCACCTCCGGCAAATACGTCGGTTACCTGCAGGCACTGGAAGGCTACTACGACTTCATCGCGCCGCAGTTCTACAACCAGGGCGGTGACGGTGTTTGGGTGCCGGAGGCCAACAATGGCAACGGAGCCTGGATCGCGCAAAACAACGATGCGATGAAAGAGGACTTCCTCTACTACCTGACCGAAAGTCTGGTGACCGGCACGCGCGGGTTTACGAAGATCCCTGCGGACAAGTTTGTCATCGGCCTGCCTGCCAACGTTGACGCCGCTGCCACTGGTTACGTGATCGACAAGAATTCGGTCGGCAACGCGATGAAACGCCTGGCGGTCAAAGGGCACCCGATCAAGGGCCTGATGACCTGGTCGGTGAACTGGGACAACGGCACCAGCAAGGATCGTGTGCCGTACAACTGGGAGTTCAGCCGGCGTTATGGACCGCTGATCAACGGCGTGGCGGCAGCCACGCAGGTGCCAGATGTCGCAATGGCCGACATGGCCCGTCAGCGGTAATCGAATGAAAAAGCCCGGTAGCGCTGCCGGGCTTTTTTTCGCCTAACATGGGGCTTTTCCGGTCAAGACAAAGGATGAAGCGTCATGCCCAACACCGCCGAGCGGATCAACATCGTCGACACTCAGGTGTTGTCCCACGACTGGTATCTGCTGAAGAAAATCACCTTCGACTACCTGCGCAACAACGGTGAATGGCAACGTCAGACCCGCGAAGTCTACGACCGCGGCAATGGTGCGGCGATTCTGTTGTTCAATCGCGAAAAACGCACGGTGGTGCTGACTCGCCAGTTCCGCCTGCCGGTGTTCGTCAACGGCCATGACGGTCTGCTGATCGAAGTGGCTGCCGGACTGCTGGAAGGCGCGGCACCGGAGCAGCGCATCCGTGACGAAGCCGAGGAAGAAACCGGTTATCGCGTGCACGATGTGAAGAAAGTCTTCGAGGCGTACATGAGTCCGGGCTCGGTGACCGAGAAGCTGCACTTCTTCGTTGCCGAATACGACGCGGCGTCAAAGGTCAGCGACGGTGGTGGCCTGGAGGAGGAAACCGAGGAACTGGAGGTTCTGGAGTGGCGCTTCGACGATGCACTGGCAGCATTCCATCGAGGCGAAATCTGCGATGCCAAGACCATCATGTTGTTGCAATACGCGGCGATGAATAACTTCTTCGGCGCTTAAAACAGATCACCGGTTTTGCCGACGTCTGACCATTGGCCACCTTCCAGTGTCAGCAAGCGCTCCTTGGCTTCAAGACCTCCGGCAAACCCGGTCAGCTTTCCCGAAGCCCCAATCACCCGGTGACAGGGTGCGATGATCGAAATCGGGTTTCTGCCGTTCGCCGCGCCGACGGCACGTATCGCGCTGGGATGGCCGATCTGTTCGGCAATCTGGCTGTAGGTGCGGGTCTCGCCGAACGGAATGGTGAGTAATGCGGCCCAGACCTTTTTCTGGAACTCGGTGCCGGCAAAGTCCAGCTCCAGATCGAACGCGTTTCGCGTTCCGGCAAAATATTCTTCCAGCTGTCGCGCGGTTTTCATCAACACTGGGTTGTCCGGTGCTTCGGTCATCGGCCCGAGGCGCACCCGGTCCGGTTTGTCGTTTTCCCAGAGGATGGCGGCCAGTCGTGAACCGTTCGCGACCAGCTTCAACTCGCCGACGGGCGAGGGCAGGGTGATGAACGTGTAGGCCATGGGGAAAACTCCGGGTCGGGTCGGCAACGGCGCCCAGCATACTGCCGGATCGGGGAGGCGCAAACCGCAATCACGACCATACTGGCTGTTGCTCTTGAAGCGCTTTCCTACCTTATAAAAAGAAGAGACCGACTCATGAAGTACGAACCTTTTGCCAAATCGCTGATTGCGACCTCATTGGCGCTCAGCTGCCTCATGGCCCACGCCGCCTCGGTTGCCCCGGTCGCCGCCGAAAACGGCATGGTGGTCACCGCCCAGCACCTGGCGACCCACGTGGGTGTCGATGTTCTGAAAAGTGGTGGCAATGCGGTGGATGCGGCGGTCGCCGTCGGCTACGCACTAGCGGTGGTTTACCCGGCGGCGGGCAACCTCGGTGGTGGTGGTTTCATGACCATTCAACTGGCGGACGGACGCAAGACCTTCCTCGACTTCCGGGAAAAGGCCCCACTGGCCGCAACCGCCGACATGTACCTAGACAAGCAGGGCAACGTCATTCCTGATCTGAGTACCCGTGGCCACCTCGCTGTTGGCGTCCCGGGCACCGTGTCCGGCATGGAACTGGCGCTGACCAAGTACGGCACCAAGCCGCGCAAGGACATGATCGCGCCGGCCATCAAATTGGCGGAAGAAGGTTTCGAACTGGAGCAGGGCGACGTCGATTTGCTTGACTACGCCACCGACGTGTTCAAGAAGGACATGAAAGATTCCGGCTCGATCTTCCTCCACAACGGCGAGCCGATGCAGGTCGGGCAGAAACTGGTGCAGAAGGATCTGGGCAAGACCCTGCGTACCATTTCCGAGAAAGGCGCCGATGGCTTCTATAAAGGCTGGGTAGCCGACGCCATCGTCACCTCCAGCCAGGCCAACAAGGGCATCATCACCCAGGCCGACCTCGACAAATACAAGACTCGCGAACTGGCCCCGGTGGAGTGCGACTATCGCGGTTACCACGTGGTATCGGCGCCGCCGCCAAGCTCTGGCGGGGTGGTGATCTGCCAGATCATGAACATCCTCGAAGGTTATCCGATGAAGGATCTGGGTTTCCATTCGGCCCAGGGCATGCACTACCAGATCGAGGCGATGCGCCACGCCTACGTGGATCGCAACAGCTATCTGGGCGACCCGGATTTCGTGAAAAACCCGATCGAGCACCTGCTGGACAAGAACTACGCCACCAAACTGCGCAACGCGATACAGCCGCAGAAAGCCGGTGTCTCCGCCGAGCTGAAACCTGGCGTTGCGCCTCATGAAGGCAGCAACACCACGCACTACTCGATCGTCGACAAATGGGGCAACGCGGTGTCCGTCACCTACACCCTCAACGACTGGTTCGGTGCGGGTGTGATGGCGAGCAAGACCGGGGTGATCCTCAACGATGAAATGGACGACTTCACTTCGAAAGTGGGCGTGCCGAACATGTACGGCCTGGTTCAGGGGGAAGCCAACGCCATCGCGCCCGGCAAGGCGCCGCTGTCGTCGATGAGCCCGACCATCGTGACCAAGGACGGCAAAGTGGTGATGGTAGTCGGCACGCCGGGCGGCAGTCGCATCATCACCGCGACGCTGCTGACCATGCTCAACGTCATCGACTACGACATGGGCCTGCAGGAAGCGGTCGATGCGCCGCGCTTCCACCAGCAGTGGATGCCGGAACAAACCAACCTCGAGGACTACGCCGCCAGCCCCGACACGAAGAAAATTCTCGAGAGCTGGGGTCATAAGTTCGCGGGTCCGCAGGACGCCAACCATATCGCGGCGATTCTGGTCGGAGCACCGTCGCTGGGCGGTAAACCGGTCGGCAAGAATCGCTTCTACGGCGCCAACGATCCACGGCGCAACACCGGGTTGTCTTTGGGTTACTGAGAAGGGTAAAAAGGGGGCGGGCACACGTCCGCCCCTGTCTCAAGGACCGATCAAGGAAGGCTCCCCATGACCACCGCATTGCTGATCATCGATGTCCAGCGCGCCCTGTGCACAGGCGAATACGAGTGTCACGACATCAAACGGGTGATCGACACCATCAACGGCCTCAGCGCCCGGGCGCGCAAGGCTGGCGTCACAGTCGTGCTGATCCAGCATAACGAGAAGGGCAGCCCGTTGGCCTACGGAGCCGAGGGCTGGCAACTGGCCGATGGCCTGACCACCGCACCGAGTGACCTTCGCGTCGACAAGACCGCCAACGACTCGTTCTACCAGACCCACCTGCAAAAGCTGATCCCCCGCGAAGACTTCGATCGCCTCGTGATCTGCGGCTTGCAGACCGATTACTGCGTCAACGCCACCGTGCGCCAGGCCCATCAACTGGGCTACGACGTGGAGCTGGCAGCCGACGCGCATTCCACCGTCGACAACGGCAACATGAGCGCGGAAGACATCATCGCCGAACACAACAAGGACTGGGCGCACCTGACCGGTTCCGTGGCGCGGATCGATGTGAAGCCGGCGGCCGAGATTGCGTTCTGACGCTCTCTTGCAGACGTCCCCGATAACCGGTGAAAAATCCAGAGCATCGATAGCCCGGGCCCGGCATACTGCCGCCGCCTCAGGAATGGAATCTGTCGATGCTCGCTTTCAATCTCCGTCACGCCTTGCTGCTGACGTCCCTCGTTTTTGCTGCCCACTCCCACGCTGCCAGTTTCGACTGTGCCGGCGCTTCCAGTCCGGTTGAAAAAGCCATTTGTGCGGATCCGTATACCTCGAGTCTTGATGAGAAACTCGGAAAGCTCTGGACGACAACGCTGGCGCAGGTGGCTGACCCGCAAGTGCTCAAGGCCGATCAGAGAGCATGGTTGAAGAACCGCAGCCTTTGTGGCGCTGAACCGGCGTGCTTGCGTCGTGAATATCTGATGCGCCTGACTGAGCTGCAATATGCGGCCAGAGCGTTCAACTGGGATTCCACATGGCAGTTGATTCCTCACGGGGTGAACTCGGGATCTGAAGTGATCACCAAGCGTCAGGACGCCACACACATCCGCTTTGAGGTTTCAGCACAGGAGGGCGCCAACTCTGGTGACCTGGAAGGTATTGCTGTGTTGAGCGGTGGTGAGGCTCGTTTCGAAGAGGGTAGTTGCACGCTTGTTTTTCGAGCGATCAATGGTGTTCTGGACGTCACGCAGAATGGCGATGACGTTGATTGCGGCGGCGGTATGGGTGTCTTTTACTCAGGTCGTTATGTGGCGTCTGATAAACCACTTTCGATGAATTACAACTTGCTCAGCGTTGGACTTGCTCGTACGCAGCAAGAGGATCAGGCGTTGCATAAATTGCTCAAGGGTGATTATCAGAAGCTGGTGGACCGTACGAGTACCATGACCGTCGGCGACCCGGCGGTTGATGTGCCTGATGCCGAGGTCATCGAGATGTGGGTGCGCGGACTGGGCAATATGAACGCGGCCATTCTGATGCGTGCGGCCGGTAACCGTTTCTGGGTGCTGATGCTGGTGCCTGAGAAAGGGGGACACACGCGAGCCCGTTATTACACCAACGTACCGGAATGGAAAAAGCGCCTGCCTGCTCAGTTCCAGTCATGGTACGAGCGGATGGAAGGTGACCGCGCACTACCTCTGGACTTCATGCCATGACTCCGCCGCTTAAGTCGCAAACATCAACCTGCGAACATCACTCACCGGCTCGGACACCACACCGCCCAGCACCAGCCGCGTAATGGTGTCCGCCGCCACCGCATAATCCTCATCCTGCGGCACTTCGCGCCCGGTGATGCGCCCCATTTGCCAGCCGATATTGGTGTAGGTGCGCGTCGCCGACCAGATGAACAGCATCAAATGCTCTGGATCGACCGGCGCCAGCAGCCCGCGGTCGATCCAGCTGCGCAGACACTCGACATTACGCCGGGCTTCGCCGTGCAGCAGGTCGCGGCATTCGTCGGGCAACTGGCGGCCACCGAGCAGCAACTCACCGCTGAACACTTTGGCGATCGCCGGATGCTCACGGGCGATGCGGATGCGGGCCGCGACATAGGCGCGCAGGCCGATCAGCGGGTCGTCACTTTCGCGCAGCACCGCCGAGGCTTCCAACAGCGGTTCGACGAAGCCGAGCAGCACTTTGCCGTAGAGGTTTTCCTTGCTCTGGAAGTAGTAATAGAGATTGGCCTTGGGCACACCGGCGCGGGCGGCGATGTCGCGGGTCTGGGTCGCGTCGAAGCCGTTGGCGGCGAACTCTTCGCTGGCGGCCTTGAGAATCTGTTGCTGGTTGCGTTCGCGGATGCTGCTCATGGAAGACATTGAAAGTCTGGCGATTTCGGGTTCGCAATATATAAAACTATATAGCGATTAAGCCAGCGAACTCGACGGGCAGCGCTATGCTGCTGCAATCATTTGACGGGATCGGGGAGGGAATATGGGTCTTCAGGCAATACGCGCCAGCGCGGAACATCTGGATGCGGTGGCCACACTGTTCGACGGTTATCGCGGCTTCTATGGCCAGCCATCGAACCTTGAGCAATCGCGGGCCTTCATCGCCGAGCGCATGGCTGCCAATGAATCAGCGATTTTTCTGGTTGAAGATGAAAACGGTGAGGCGCTGGGATTCGTGCAGTTGTACCCGACATTTTCTTCGATAGACGCCCACCGCACCTGGCTGCTCAGCGACCTGTTCACCACACCGGCCGCTCGAGGTCGTGGCGTCGGGCGATTGCTGATGAACACTGCACGGGACTTTGCCGTGGAAACCGGCGCCAAGGGCCTGGTACTGGAAACCGCCACCGATAATTTCACGGCTCAGCGTCTGTACGAATCCCTTGGCTGGGTGCGTGACACAGGCTATTACACCTACAACCTGGACCTGCGACGGGGCTGATTCGGTCAGTCGGCCCGGCTCAGTAGTCGCTCGATCTGCGCCAGTTCCCAGGTGCTGAGCAGGCTGACAGGGTCGGTGCCGAAACGTTGAGTGGTGTCGAGCGTCCATACGCAACCTTCCGGGCAGCGGCATTGCAGGCAGTGGTGCAGGCGTTGGCCGTCAAAGTCGAGCGACAGGTGCCAGCCGTCGATCTCGACCGACATCTGGCCGGTCCCGGATTCGTGTGCAATACGCCGTAATGCGCAAACGCCCAATGCCGCATCGCGCAGGCGCTGGCAGACTTCGCGGGTAGATAGCAGTGACATGTTCAAACCCGTCGATCAACGAAGCGCGCAAGCATAAAGCGCCGGGCCGTCCCTGTCAGCGATCGCTGGCCCGTGCCCGGGCAATTGCGTAACATCCGCAACCCTCTTTTTCCCGCGAATAAAGCGGCCGCCAGTCTCGGCCGCGCTGTCAGGTAAACCATGAAACCGATTCGTCTGCGCGCCGATGTCCTGGCCGGACTCACCACCTCGTTCGCCCTGTTGCCCGAATGCATTGCGTTTGCGCTGGTGGCTCACCTCAATCCGTTGATGGGCCTGTATGGCGCCTTCATCATTTGCACGCTGACCGCGTTGTTCGGCGGCCGGCCGGGCATGGTGTCCGGGGCGGCCGGCTCGATGGCGGTGGTGATCGTCGCGCTGGTGGTGCAGCACGGCGTGCAGTACTTGCTGGCGACGGTGTTGCTCGGTGGTTTGATCATGATGGCGTTCGGGCTGTTGCGGCTGGGCAAACTGGTGCGCATGGTGCCGCACCCGGTGATGCTCGGATTCGTCAACGGTCTGGCGATCATCATCGCGTTGGCGCAACTGGAGCATTTCAAGAGCGGCGAGCAGTGGCTCAGCGGCACGCCGTTGTACCTGATGACCGGGCTGGTGCTGCTGACCATGGCCATCGTCTACATCCTGCCGCGCCTGACCCGTGCCGTTCCGCCGGCACTGGTGGCGATTCTCGGCGTCGGACTGCTGGTCTACCTGTTCGGCCTGCCGACCCGCACCCTCGGCGACATGGCACACATCGCCGGCGGTCTGCCGACGTTCGCGCTGCCGGACATCCCGTACAACCTCGAAACCCTGCACATCATCGCGCCTTACGCGATCCTGATGGCGCTGGTCGGCCTGCTGGAGACCCTGCTGACCCTCAACCTCACCGACGAAATCACCGAAACCCGTGGCTATCCGGATCGCGAATGCGTGGCGCTGGGCGCGGCGAACATGGTGTCCGGCGCGTTCGGCGGCATGGGTGGTTGCGCAATGATCGGCCAGACCGTGATCAACCTCAGTTCCGGCGGACGCGGGCGGTTGTCCGGGGTGGTGGCGGGGGTGTTGATTCTGCTGTTCATTCTGTTTCTGTCGCCGCTGATCGAGCGGATTCCGCTGGCGGCGCTGGTGGGTGTGATGTTCGTGGTGTCGCAACAGACGTTTGCCTGGGCCTCGTTGCGGGTGCTGAACAAAGTGCCGCTAAACGATGTGCTGGTGATCATCGCGGTAACGACCATCACGGTGTTCACCGATCTGGCCACGGCGGTGTTGTGCGGGATCATCATCGCGGCGCTGAACTTTGCCTGGCAGCAAGCGCGCGAGTTGTACGCCGATGAACATCTGGAAGCCGACGGCAGCAAACTGTATCGCCTGCACGGCACGCTGTTCTTTGCCTCGACCACGTCGTTCCTCAATCAGTTCGACCCGGCCAGCGACCCACAGCGGGTGACGCTGGACTGCCGGCACCTGAGCTTTGTCGACTACTCGGCCATCGCTGCGCTGAAAACCCTGCGCGAACGTTACGCCAAGGCCGGCAAGCAGCTGCAGGTGTTTCACCTGTCCGAGCGCTGCAAGAAATTGCTGAAACGCGCCGGGGTCGATCACGACTGAGATCGACCCCGGTCACTGATCAGGCATCGATGGCCGGGAAATCGATATCGGTCAGCGCCACGTTGTTGAGGTAGTTGGTCAGGGTCTGCACGGCGACGATGGCAATCGTTTCGATGATCTTCTTGTCGTCGATACCGGCAGCGCGGGCGGCGGCGATCTGTTCATCGCTCAAGTGACCGCGGGTTTCCGTCAGTTGATGAGCGAGGGTGGCGAAGGCATTCAGCCGACCGTGACGCGCCTCGACAATTTCCTGCGCCGCGAGGCCGGCCTTGCTGGCAAACAAGGTGTGCGCCGCCAGGCAGTAATCGCAGCCGTTGACCTGCGACGTGGCGAGGTACACCGCTTCTTTTTCCTTGGCGCTCAGCGACGTCTTGCCCAGCGTGGCGGAGACTTGTACGTAGGCATCCAGTGCAGCGGGGGCAACCGCCAGGGTCTTGAACAGGTTCGGCAGGAAACCGATTTTTTTCTGCACGCCTTCCAGGGTCGGACGGGTGGCTTCGGTCGCGTTTTCAAGGGTGATCGGGGCAATGCGGCTCATGGTGACTCTCCGAAAGTCCGGTGCGAAGTGCGCCGGGGATGGAGGTCATGTTATTGAGTGAGGCTGGCGCCTTGGGTGCAAATCGTCGAGGATATGCGACAGATCGTCCAAACCTGTCGTCGAGGATTCACCCATGGATCGCTTGTCCACGTTGCTCAGCCACTTCGGCGTGAATGCCGGCACTTTCCACAGCGGTACTTTCTGCGGCATCAGCGCCTACGGTGGCGATCAGTTGTGTGGCCATGTCCATCTGTTGCAGGCCGGGCAAGTGCTGCTCAAACCGGGGAATGATCCCGAACTCACCCTCAGTGAACCGACGCTGATTTTCTTCCCCCGACCGTTTGCCCACCGACTGTTCGCCGACGAGGCCATGAACACGCAACTGGTGTGCGCCTCACTGACCTTCGATGGTGGCGCGGGCAACGCGCTGGCGGCGGCGCTACCGGATTATCTGGTGCTGAAACTCGCCGACCTTCCGGAAATGGCCAGCACCCTGGAGTGGTTGTTCAAGGAGGCATTCGACGGTCATTGCGGGCGCGAAGCGGTGATGGATCGGCTGTTCGAACTGCTGGTGATTCTGTTGCTGCGCCATCTCATCAGCAGTCGCAACCAGCAGCCGGGGATGATGGCGGGGTTGGCCGACCCGAAGATTTCCCGTGCGTTGAGTCTGATGCACGATCAGCCGGCCAAGGCCTGGAGCGTCGCCGAACTGGCCGCGACCGCACATTTGTCCCGTGCCGGTTTTGCCGAGCATTTCCGGCGAGTGGTGGGGCAGACGCCGGTGGATTATCTGGTGAGCTGGCGAATCAGCCTCGCGCAGAAACGCCTGCGCGAAGGCCGACCGATAGCCCTGATCGCCGAAGAGGTCGGCTATGAAAGTCCTTCGGCGCTGGCCCGGGCGTTTCGACGCAAGACCGGGCTCAGTCCACGGGAATGGAAAGCGGGAACGAGCTGATCACTTGGCGAATTTCTTCGCCCCGGCCACGCACAGGATCACGCCCAAAGTGACCACCAGCATGCCGAGGCTGACGTGTTCATGCAGCAACGTCGCCGCCAGCGCCAGACCGAAAAACGGCTGCAACAACTGCAACTGCCCGACCGCCGCAATCCCGCCCTGAGCCAGTCCGCGATACCAGAACACAAAACCGATCAGCATGCTGAACAGCGAAACGTAAGCCAGGCACACCCAAGCCGACACGCTGATGCCGCTGAACGAGGCGGGCGCCCGCCATACGCTGAACACGGCCATCACCGGCAGCGACAACACCAGCGCCCAGCAGATCACCTGCCATCCACCCAAGGTGCGCGACAATTTTGCACCTTCGGCATAACCGAGACCGCAGGCGAGAATCGCCGCCAGCATCAACAGATCCCCGGTGGGCGAGGCGGTCAGTCCCTGGGATACTGCAAAGCCGACCACCAGCGAACTGCCCAACACCGAAAAGATCCAGAACACCGGGCGCGGTCGTTCACCGCCGCGCAGCACACCGAAAATCGCCGTCGCCAGTGGCAGCAATCCTACAAACACAATGGAATGCGCCGACGTCACGTATTGCAGCGCGAGGGCGGTCAATAGCGGGAATCCCACGACTACGCCAAGTGCCACGATCAACAAAGAGAACCACTGATCCCGCGCCGGACGTCGTTCGCGAAACAGCCGCAACAGGCACAACGCCAACACCCCGGCGATGGTGGCGCGGATGACGGTGAGGAACACCGGGTCGAATTCCAGCACCGCCAGCCGCGTGGCCGGCAGCGAGCCGCTGAAAATCACGACGCCGATGAAACCGTTGATCCAGCCGCTGGTTTTTTCCAGGGTCGGGGCGGGCAGATTCGTGGTTCGTTCCATATCGGGTCAGGCTCAAAAGTGGGGTTGCTTGTGGCTCATCCTAGGGTTGAGAATCAGCACAATCAAAGAATTGTCATGGATACATCTCGACATGCCACGCTCCCGTTACAAGACCCTCGTTGATACCTACGCCGCCGACATTCGCAGCGGTCGCCTGTTGCCCGGCACGCGTTTGCCGACCCATCGGCAACTGGCCGCCAGCGAAGGGCTGGCGCTGGTCACGGCGTCGCGGGTGTATGCGGAGCTTGAGGCGATGGGGCTGGTCAGCGGCGAAACCGGGCGCGGCACGTTTGTCCGGGAAACTGCGTTATTGCCGGGGCAGGGGATCGACCAGAAAGACATCGCCGTCGGCATGATCGACCTCAACTTCAACTACCCGTCGCTGCCGGGGCAGGCCGATCTGTTGCGCACCGCTTTGCGGCAATTGGCGCTGTCCGGCGACCTCGAAGCGCTGCTGCGTTATCAACCCCACGCCGGGCGCCAGCATGAGCGGGCCTCGGTTGCCCGGCACTTGCAGGCTCGAGGCTTGAACGTCGACGCCGAGCAAGTGTTGATCGTCAACGGCGCCCAGCAAGGTCTGGCGGTGACGTTGATGGCACAGCTCAACCCCGGCGATGTGATCGCGGCCGATGCGCTGACCTATTCGGGCTTCAAGGTATTGGCCGAAGCACTGCATCTGGAAGTGGTGGCGATTCCTGTGACCGCAAACGGCCCGGATCTGGCGGCACTCGACAGACTCTGCCGCAACCGCCCGGTGCGCGCCGTCTACAGCATGCCGACCCTGCACAATCCGCTGGGCTGGGTAATGCCGCTGGCGCAGCGTGAACAACTGGTGGCGATTGCCCGACAGCATGATCTGACGATCATCGAAGACGCTGCCTACGCCTTTCTGGTCGATAACCCGCCGCCACCGCTGGCGGATCTTGCGCCGGAGCGCACGGTGTACGTCTCGGGGCTTTCGAAAAACATCGCCACGGGCCTGCGCGTCGGCTTCATCGCCGCGCCCCTGAAAATCGTCCCGGCACTGGAGCGCATCATCCGCGCCACGACCTGGAACACGCCGGGGGTGATGACCGCGATGGCCTGCGGCTGGCTTGACGACGGAACGGTGACCTTGCTGGAGGCGCAAAAGCGCGATGACGCCCGGGCCCGTCAGGCGCTGGCAGCTGAAATCCTGCAAGGCTTGCCGAGGGTTGGCCATTCTTCCTCGTATTTCCTCTGGCTGCCGCTGCCGGAAGACGCAAGGTCCGATCAGGTGGTGATCGAGCTGATGAAGGCGCAGATCTCGGTCACCAACGCCGAGCCGTTCACCGTATCCGCCCATGTGCCCCACGCGATACGACTGGCGCTGGGCTCGGTGGACATGCTTGTCCTGCGTCAAGCCTTGCTCAAAGTCCGGCAGGTGATCGCGGCTTACCTGTAGCGCAACGCTCCCCGCAGGATTACCCTTGGCGCCGCCGAAGATCTGGATGCTCCCGATGAAAAACACCGCGTTACTGACCCTCGCCCTGATCCTCAACGCAGGCCTGCTCAGCACACCTGCCCTGGCGGCTGGCGATGCCGAGGCCGGCGGCAAAATCTTCCCGCGCCTGTGCGGCGGCTGCCATCAGGTCGGCGAATCCGCCCGCCCCGGATTCGGCCCGCAACTCAACGGCATCATCGGCCGTCCGGCGGGGACGTCGGCGAACTACGTGTACTCCGATGCAATGAAGAACTCCGGCATCACCTGGAACCGCGAAACGCTGACGGCGTATCTGAAAGATCCGAAAGGCGTGGTGCCGGGGACGCGGATGATCTTCTGGGGGCTGAGTGATGAGGAGAAGATCGATAATTTGTTGGCATATCTTCAGTCATTCACTGAGCAATAACGAGGGGCCGGGCGTTGTGGAGAGCAGTGCCGGTATTCCGCGCGCGTCATGAAACATTTCCAGATTGATACCAATGTGCCACTGCCTCCAGTAAAGTGTGCGCCGCCCGAGAGATGGATCCCGGGCGTTTACCCATGGAGTCTTGCAGTGAAATACCTCAGCAAAGTAGTCGCCGCCGCACTGTTCGGTGTGGTTCTGGCAGGTTGCACCGGCACCCCGATGAATACCAAGCACTACGACAGCAACCAGTACACCGTGATCGGCCACAGCGAAGCGACCGCCACCGGCCTGATGCTGTTCGGCGTGATCCCGATCCGGCAGAACAGCCGTTTCGTCCGCGCGCAAGAGGCCGCCATCCAGGCCAAGGGCGGCGATGCCATGATCAACACCCAGGTTCAGGAAAACTGGTTCTGGGCATGGGTTCTGAGCGGCTACACCACCAAGGTTTCCGGTGATGTGGTCAAGCTGAAAACCGTTCAATAAGCGACGGCTGGATGTGAAAAAGCCCGGCTGATCAGGCCGGGCTTTTCTTTGTCTTGCGAAAGCGTTTTCAGGTCATGCGACGCGGCGTTCGATCAGACGATCCGAGCCACCTTCAGCTACGCGACGTTCTTGCAGACGATCCGAACCGCCTTCAGCTACGCGGCGTTCGATCAGACGATCCGAGCCACCTTCGGCAACGCGACGTTCTTGCAGACGATCCGAGCCACCTTCGGCAACGCGGCGTTCGATCAGACGATCCGAGCCACCTTCGGCAACGCGACGTTCTTGCAGACGATCCGAACCACCTTCAGCTACGCGGCGTTCCAGCAGACGATCCGAGCCACCTTCGGCAACGCGACGTTCTTGCAGACGATCCGAGCCACCTTCGGCAACGCGGCGTTCCAGCAGACGATCCGAGCCACCTTCAGCTACACGCTGTTCGATCAATCGATCCGAACCGCCTTCGGCGATCATGGTGTGAGCGGGTTTTGCTGCAAAAGCGTTGACTGCGAGAACCGAGAAAGCGATGCCGAGAAGGATTTGGCGTTTCATGATCGTGTGCTCCGGGGTGTTGTTTGGTTGGTATGGAGCCGATGTTACGCCCGGGATTTTTTATGAGAACTTCATTGACGTGATGGTGACTATCGACGCCAGCGATGGATGCCTGAGCCCCGATTCACGGGGCTGTTGCCCGAATACATAGCTCACCGGTAGCGCGGCTCAGGGCAAGTTCGTGCAGCGCGTCGTGAGTCAAACTGCTACGCGCGTTGGCCAGCCACACCGGGCAATTCGGGTCGTGACGGTAGGGCGTGAAGTCGGCGTATTGCTGCAACAGACGGGTTTGCAGCTCATCCAGGCGCGGCCGAATCTGCTTGCCCAGATCCGGGCGGGGCGTGTTCGGTGCGGCCCCCGCCGCTTGCCACTTCGCCAGTAAACCGTATTGCACCAGTTTGTTGGCTTCCATTTGCGCGGCGATCAATTGCGCCACGTCTTCCGGATCGAGTTTGTGTTCGGCGGCTAGCGTCCTGGCATTGGCGATGACCTGGGCTTCGCGAGGGCTGTCCTGGATCGGCTTGCCGCTGTCCCACTTGGTCAGGGCAACGAGATCACCGATGTTCAGACGTTCGTTCAGGGTACTCAGCAGGCTTTGCAGCGCTTCAGGCGCTGGTGTCGGGGCAGCGTTGGCTGTCGTCGCCAGAACGGCAAAAAGGGTAGAGGTCAGCAGGGTCGAGACGCGGGACATGGGATCGGTTCACTTCCATTTTGGACAGGTGGTGGAGATTACGAAGTTTTAATGCAAAGGGGTACGACCTGAACGGCTATGCATACCTTAGACTCTCCCACATTGCCTCCTCCCGAGACGGACTCTCAATGCAAACCCCCGCCCAAAACCCCCTCTGGAAAACCTACCTGCTGTTCCTCGCCCCCATGGTGCTGTCGAACTTCCTACAGTCGATGTCGGGCACGGTCAACAGCATCTACATCGGCCAGATGCTCGGCACCCAGGCGCTGGCGGCGGTCTCGGGGATGTTTCCGATCATCTTTTTCTTCATCGCGCTGGTCATCGGTCTGGGGGCCGGGGCAGGGGTGTTGATCGGTCAGGCGTGGGGCGCACGCGAGTCGCATATGGTGAAGGCGATTGCCGGGGCGACGCTGTTGCTGGGGGTGTTGATCGGGCTGGTCGCGGCGGTGTTTGGCAGTGTGTTTGCGCGTCAGGCGTTGCAGGGGTTGGGCACGCCGGCGGATGTGCTGGATGACGCGGTTTCCTACGCCCGGGTGATGATGTGGACCTTGCCGTTTGTGCTGGTATACGTGTTGTTCACCCAGCTGTTGCGCGGGGTGAGCGACACGCTGTCGCCGATGCTCGCGCTGCTGCTGTCGACCGTTGTCGGTCTGGCGCTGACCCCGGCGTTCATTCGCGGTTGGTTCGGCTTGCCGCAACTGGGCATTCAGAGCGCGGCGTTCGCCGGTCTGGCCGGTACGCTGGCGGCGATGGCGTGGCTGGCTTGGAGCCTGATCCGCAAAGGCCATCCGCTGGCGCCGGACCGGGAGTTCTTTGCGTCGTTGCGGCTGGACGGCGAGATTCTCGGCAAAGTGTTGCGTATCGGCCTGCCGACCGGGGTGCAGATGATTGTTTTGTCGCTGTCGGAGCTGGTGATCCTGGCACTGGTCAACCAGCACGGCTCCCAGGCGACGGCGGCGTATGGCGCGGTGACGCAGATCGTTAACTACGTGCAGTTTCCGGCGCTGTCGATTGCAATCACCGCGTCGATCCTCGGCGCCCAGGCGATTGGCGCCGGGCGGTTGGAACGTATGGGGCCGATCCTGCGCACCGGGCTGTGGATCAACGTGTGCCTGACCGGTGGTTTGATCGTGCTCGGTTACCTGTTGTCACACTGGTTGCTGGGGCTGTTCCTCACCGAAGACTCGACCCGGGCGATGGCCGAGCACTTGCTGCACATCATGCTGTGGAGCCTGTTGATCTTCGGCTTCCAGGCGATCATCGGCGGCATCATGCGCGCCAGCGGCACAGTGTTGGTGCCCGTCGCGATCGCGATCATTTGCGTGGTCGGTGTGCAGTTGCCGGCGGCGTACTGGCTGGACGGGCAGTTTGGTTTGCAGGGCGTGTGGATGGCGTTTCCGGTGGCGTATCTGGGGATGCTGGTACTGCAGACGCTGTATTACAAACTGGTCTGGCAGCATCAGAAGATCGAGCGGCTGGTTTGACGGGATAATCGACGTGGCGTGGAAGGGCTGGCATAACCGCCGGATGTTTGCTTAAGTCAGTCGAGGCCCATCGAGGCACCGGAGCATCCCATGTCGATTCGATTGTTGTTGGCTGCTGTGTGTTGCCTGATCGTCATGCCGGCGGCGCAGGCGGTGGAGTACACCCGGGTCAATACCAGCGCCAGCCAGATCAGTTTTACCTACAACCAGATGGGCTCGCGAATGTACGGCACGTTCGGCAAGTTCGATGCGACGCTGGACTTCGACACTGCCAATCTGAGCAACGCCCGCACCACGTTGCACATCGACCTCACGAGCATCGACGCCGGCAGCGAAGACGCCAATACCGAACTGGTGAAACCGGCGTGGTTCGACACGCAAAAGTTTCCGACGGCTGTATTCGAATCGACCCGTTTCAGTCGGGTCGATGAAAACCATTACCTGGTTGCCGGCCGACTCACGCTCAAAGGTGTCACCCGCGAGGTGCAGGTGCCGGTGCAACTGAAACCCGATAGCAGCATCGGCATCTTCGACGGTGAGCTTGTGCTCAAGCGCGACGCATTTGGCCTCGGTGCCGGCGAGTGGGCCGACACCGTGGTTTCGAACGACATCGCGATCAAGTTCAAGGTCGTTGCACCGGCCCAGTGACCGGCCTCAATACGCCCGCCAATGCCCCGGCACCCAGCGCCATTGGTTGCCGGCCCAGCGGTAATGCCCGGCGACCCAGTGATAACCCGGCGCAGGCATCGCCGGAACCACTTCGACGATCGGTGGTGGCCGGTGCGGGCGCGCCGGTTCGACGACACAGCCCGACAGGGTGATTGCCACCAGCGTGGCAGTGATCAAGGTTTTTATGGTTTTCGACATGGTGATGTTCCTGGTGGGTAACGTTGGCAGACGGTTGCGCGATCAACGCACCCAATGGCCTTCAATCCAGTACCAGTTCGGCCCGCGCGCCTGCCAGTGGCCGGGTTCCCAGCGTGCGCCGTGGTGACGCACCGGTTGCCAGTGACCGGGCATCCAGACATAACCCCGGCCTTCCCAGCGCCAGTGGCCGCGATCCCAGGCATAACCTGCCCGTGGACCGGGCATCGGTTCCATGCGCATCGGTGGCGGGGCTTCGCGGATGATCATTTCGGGTTGGGCAAATACTGGGGGACTGGCCAGCGCGGCCAGCGTCAGCGGCAACAGCAGCAGGGCTTTTCGCCATTTGAACAGGGAACGCAAAACGTTCATGACAACTCCTCAGGGCCTGCGTCGGGAAATGAACGCAGCTGAAGAATTGGACGCCAAATCGGCGAAAGATCCGACGCCGGCCGGATGAAATTTTTGTCAGGAACGGCGCCGGAAAAAGAGGATGAATCAGTAGAAACGATCTTCTTCTTTCATGGCCTGGATTTTCCAGAACGTCCTGCCCGAGATCAGCAGGAACAGTACTCCGAGCAAAAGGCCGCCGGTCATGATGTAGAAGCCCGGGCGGTAGCTGTACAGTTCGGCGGCGATGGCGTTCTTCTCCGGCAACCATCGTGAAACCAGCAGAGGGATCGGCCCGCCCACTTCATATTGCGTGTGCTCGGCGTAGCGTTCGTCGATGAACTGATCTTCGTGGATCTGCCCCTGATCGTCGGTGTAGCGGTAGTGAAGGATCTTGCCATTCTGGTTCATCCGGATCTCTTCCAGTTGCGTGACGGTGCCGCTGACTTCCATGGCGTTGAACTGCAACAGACCATAACGAATGCCCTGATGGCGGGCCATGCCGGCCAGCAGCAACACTACACAGCATGCGACAGTCAACATCACGATACGGTTGTAGAGATGATCCCTTTGGGCTTCGCGCGGGTAGTACATCGGACGATCCTTCGTGATTTCGGAATAGAGAAAAGCTGAGTCGGCGGCGGAGCGGGCAACTTTAGCCGGTGTCCGCGCCCGGGCGCGGTATTATGTCGGCGTTTGCCACGGACAGCCCGGTGGCAACCTGTGTTTACCCCCGGAGTTCACCCGCCATGCCCCGCATCACCCACTACAAATCCCCGTGCCCCGAAGGCGTCAACAGCCAGATCCTGCAAATGGTGGTCGACTACCTGACCGACATCAGCGCCATCGGTCTGGGCCCGAGCAATCTGCTGTACAACGTTTATCAGTACGCGGTGGGCTACGAGGTGCATTTGTATCTGGAGGCGTTGAACGGCGAGAAGGGCACCGAGGTGGAACTGCTGGTGGCCACCGACGACGAAGACCCGGAGCAGGTGATCGGCTTCCTGTTGTACTTGCCGGTGCAGGGTGATTGGGAGGCGTGCAACGTGGCCTATCTGGCGGTACAGCAGCCGTACCGCCGCCAGGGCGTGGCTCGGGCGTTGATCGCCGACATGCTGACGCGTTACCCGCATGCCGAGCTGACGTGCAGCGTGGGTAAAGTCCCGTATTTCGAGGCGCTGGGCTTTGAAGTGCTGGGCCAGTTGGAGACTCAGGTACTGATGAGCACCCGGCATTACCGCAGCAACGGTTTGCGCGGTTTTATCGACACCACGCCGATCTACCGCTCGCTCGAAGTGCAGCAGATCCACACCTATTTGCTGCAAAAGCACGGCAAACGGGCGATGGTCGATGCCGAGAAGCAACGTGACCGGCATCTGGATCAAGTCACGCGGCACACCGAAGAATTTGTCCGCCAGCGCCTGACCGTGCACTGATCCGGCCAAAGGCAAAAAGCCCTTGTTGTGATGACCGCAACAAGGGCTTTTTTGTGCCCGTGATTTCAGGACAGCTTCACGTTCATGGTGATTCGCGCCGTGAACACTTTCTTGCCCTCGGCGTCGTGGATGTCCACCGGCACGATCTTGTCGCCTTCGGTCTGCCAGTCCAGCGCTTCGCCATTGGCCACGGCGGTCACATCGGATTTGGCCTTGGCCAGGTACTCGACGGTCATGCCTTTGGGAATCCAGCGTGCACCGGCCGGAATCGACACGTCGGTCATCATCCCGGCCGCCAGTTCGGCAGCGTTGCACATGGCGATGGCGTGCACGGTGCCGAGGTGGTTGGTGATCTCGCGGCGGAACGGCACCTGCACCGTCGCTGAACCCGCGCGCAATTCGCTGACCAACGGATTGATGCTGCTGAAATACGGCGCGACCTGACAGGCCATCTGGCTGAACGCTTCGGGGCCGACGCTGGTGAACATGCTGAGAAACTGACTCATGGTGAAGCCTCGCGATTAGGGAATTTGCAGAATTATGTTCCGTTACAGAATAATGTTCTGTAACGGAACGGTATTCTGTCCATGGGAAATCTGTCAACCTAGGCGCGTTTCGATTACCGGCACGGGCGTGCCTTTCAACCGGATTTACAAGGCCTTCAACCCCATGGATACCGCAGATCTCCTCGAGCGCAGCTACCCCGGACGCCGGGCCGAACTCAAGCGCGACATCTTTCGCGAGGCCTTGCGCCTGTTCAACGAACAGGGGATCGAGGCCACCACCATCGAAATGATCCGTGCCGAGTGCGACACCAGCGTCGGCGCGATCTACCACCACTTCGGCAACAAGGAAGGACTGGTGGCCGCACTGTTTTTCACTGCGCTGGAAGATCAGGCGCGCTTGCGCGACGCGTATCTGAACGACGCAACGACAACCGAAGAGGGCGTGCAGGCGCTGGTCTACAGCTACGTCGATTGGGTCGAGAACCAGCCGGAATGGGCACGGTTCCAATATCACGCGCGTTATGCCGTGACCCGGGGGCCGCACAAGGACGAACTCGCTGCTCGCAACAAGACGCGCAATCTGGGGCTGCGCACCTGGCTCGCCGAGTCCGGACGCGCCGCCGAACTCAACGATTGCCCGGCCGAATTGCTGCCGTCACTGATCGTCGGCCAGGCCGACAGCTATTGCCGCGCGTGGTTGTCGGGAAGAGTGCAGGGCAGTCCGAAGGCTTATCGCGAGTTGCTGGCGCAGGCGGCATGGCGTTCAATCCGCCGCGAACCGGAACGCTGATTTTCAGTGACAAAAAAAGAGCCTCAAGACTCTTTGATGGGGAGGAGTAGAGCCAGTGAGGCTCAAGATGCGCATGAACAAGGTGCGAGCTTGATTGGGGTTCAGGTCACCCGCACCTACGCAATGGTTTGGTGAACCAAGCGACTGCGTATCCCCATCGTAGGAAGGTGCGGCGGCGCTCTCAAGTACCGTCAGTCACTTGCTTTGGCGGCGCTGACGGCGGCCCTTTCGACCATCGCGGTGATGGTTGCAAACAGCTCGTCGCGGGCCTGCGCGGCGCTGATTTCTCCGATCGCTGCTGCTTGAGACAAAGCCTCGGCGGCACCGAGAATGGCGCGTAGTCCCGCCTGTGTAATGTCGCCCCCGTCAGCGAACGGCGACAGCACATGACGGCATTTCTCCAGGAAGATCGCCTCGTACTCGCGCTTGATCTTCTCCAGTTCCGGCGTGCTGGCCAGTGCGGCAATCACCCCCGGAATCTCGTTGCCTTGAGTCAACACGCAGTCGACATACGCCGTGGCAATCACCGAGGCGGTGCCGCTTAGCGTCGACTCGCAATTGCCTAGCGCAACATCCATCAGCGCGGTCTGGCGCCTGTCGAAATCCTGATACAGCGCAGCGAGCAATCCGGCGCGGGTGGTGAAGTGGTCATAGACCACCGGTTTGGTCACGCCGGCTTTTTCCGCCAGATAACCCAAGGTCAGGGCATCGGTGCCTTCTTCGCGAATCAATTGCCAGGCCATGTCGAGCAACTGGCGCTGACGGTCTTCCCGGGACAGGCGTCGGCGGGGTTGAACGGGTTCGGGGATTTCCGTGGTTGACATTTCTTATATACCAAACGTAACTTACTGAAGGTAACTTACCAAGTGTAACTTATCGAAAGGATAAGCCCTTGGTCAGCAATCACCAACCGGAGATTTCCCCATGCACGCATTGATAGTTGTGGCCCATGATGACCCCCGTTCGCTGACCCATGCGCTGGCGCAGAAAATCGCCAAAGGCCTGTCGGAGAGTGATCCGTCCAACACCTTCGAAATCGCTGACCTGCACGCCGAGAAATTCGATCCGCGTTTTGGCGTGGCCGATTGGGCCGTGCATCATCGCGAATCCGTACCGCCAGCCGACGTCTTGGCCGAACAGGCACGCATCGACCGCGCCGATGCGCTGGTGCTGGTGTATCCGGTGTTCTGGTGGTCGATGCCGGCGATGCTCAAGGGCTGGATCGACCGGGTGTTCAGCAATGGCTGGGCGTTTGATTTCGACGGCGATAAGACGCAGAAGAAGCTCGGACGATTGCGCGTGCATCTGGTCGGACTCGGCGGGGCCGATGCACGCACCTACGACCGCCACGGCTACGGCGCAGCGATGAAGGTGCAGATCGATCACGGCATCTTCGACTACTGCGGGGCGACGGTGGCCGGCTCGGCGTTGTTGCTGGAGTCCGAGCTGCGCGACCCAGCGGTGCAACTGCAGGCGGCGCGCGAACTCGGACTTGGGTTGTTCCGCTAATGGTCTTTGGGAACAGTTTCAGCGAGCGCCGGGCCAGCCTGCTTTTTCGAGGGCGGCGAGCAAGGTCGCAGCATCCAGCCCCGGCACCGAGTGCCCGTTGCCTTCGGTGCTGTCGCTGGCCAGCAAGGCGTTGATGATCGCCTCTTCAACCGCCTCGGTCGCCGCCAGAAACAGCTCGCTGATGTGGTCGTTGTTGACCATCCGCAAGCCGTCGCAGGTGGGCGCGCCTTTGCCCTCGTAAGCAGCGGGCGGGACCTGTTCGTTGCCGGTGGCGAAGGCAATGAAAATGTCACCGCTGTGATCTTCGTTGCCACCCCCGGTACGCGCCAGACCGAGACTGGCCCGTTGTGCCAGTCGCGTGCATTGGTGCGGCAACAGCGGCGCATCGGTGGCCAGGCACACCACGATCGAACCCATGCCCGGATGCGGTAGCGAAGCGCGCAGGAACGGCGAATCCACCTGTTCCATGTAACGCCCGACCGGGTAGCCGTCGACCCGCAATTCGCTGCGAATCCCGTGGTTGGCCTGAACGATGGCGCCCACCGTCCAGCCGCCCTGAGCCTTGCTCAATCGGCGCGATGCGGTGCCGATCCCGCCCTTGAATTCATGACAGATCATGCCGCTGCCACCGCCCACCGCGCCTTCCTGCACCGGGCCGTCAACGGCATTGCTCATCGCCTCGGCCACGTGTTCGGGCTTCACGTGAAAGCCGTTGATATCGTTGAGCAAGCCATCGAAGGTTTCCAGCACCACCGGCATGTTCCAGTAGAGACGACCGTCGTCCGGTTGCTGCGCGCGATCCAGTTCGATCAAGGCATCGCGCACCACGCCGAGGCTGTGGGTGTTGGTGAAGGCAACCGGGCTGGTCAGCAGGCCGGCTTCGCGAATCCATTCCAGTCCCGTGGCATCGCCGTTGCCGTTGAGTACGTGAACGCCGGCAAAACACGGTTGTGCATTGGTCGAGCCGGCACGGGGTTCGATCAGGGTAACGCCGGTGCAGATGTCGCGCCCAGAGGCGCTTTGCCCCCGCACATTGCTGTGGCCGACCCGCACGCCGGGCACGTCGGTGATGGCATTGAGCGGGCCGGGCTGCAGTTGGCCGATGCGGATGTCGAGGTCGCGGGCTCTTGGTTTCATGGTGTTTTCTTCTCTGTTCATTTTTGATTATTGGCCGTTCTTGACCTTGCTCCAGACCCGGGTGCGCACCCGTTCGGTGGCTTTGGGCAGGGGCTCGAGGGTGAACAACGTCGCCATCGCTGTGGCAGACGGATACACCGCCGGGTTGTCGCGGGTGGCTTCGGCGACCAGCGCGGTGGCGGCGCGGTTGCCGTTGGGGTAGGACAGGTGATCGCTGACCGGTGCAATCACATCGGGCCGCAGCAGGTAGTCGATGAACGCCAGGCCCTGAGTCGGATGCGGCGCGTCCTTGAGTAGTACCAGCGTGTCGAACCACACCGGCGCGCCTTCTTTCGGCAGGCTGTACTGGATCTTCACACCGTTGCCGGCCTGCTCGGCGTTGGTCTTGGCTTCGAGCATCGCGCCGGACCAGCCGACCGCCACGCAAATGTTGCCGTTGGACAGGTCGCTGATGAATTTCGAAGAGTTGAAGTAGGCGATGTGCGGGCGCAGTTTCAGCAGCAGCGCTTCGGCTTTCTGATAGTCCTCGGCGTTGGTGCTGTTGGGCGGCAGGCCGAGATAGTGCAGCGCGACCGGGAGCATTTCCGATGGTGAATCAAGCATCGCCACGCCGCATTCGCCGAGTTTGGCCAGGTTCTCCTCCTTGAACACCAGATCCCAGGAATCCACCGGCGCCTTGTCGCCCAGCACGGCGCGCACCTTGTCGACGTTGTAGCCGATGCCGTTGGTGCCCCACAGATACGGCACGGCGTACTGGTTGCCGGGGTCGTTGTTGGCCAGTTTGCCGAGCAGATCGTTGTCGAGATTCTTCCAGCCCGGCAGTTGATTGCGGGGCAGCGGGGCGAGGGCGCCGGCCTTGATCAGGGTCGGCAGACTGAAGTTGCTCGCCACCACCACGTCGTAGCCGCTGTGGCTGGTCATCAGTTTGCCTTCCAGCACTTCGGCGCTGTCGAAGGTGTCGTAGACCGGTTCGATGCCGCTGTCTCGCTTGAAATCATGCAGGGTGTTCGGGCCGATGTAGTCGTACCAGTTGTAAACATGCACGCTCGGCGCTTCGGCCGCTTGCGCGGTCAGTGCGACGGACACAACGCCCGCCAGGCCCAGGTTGATATACCCACGATGACAACGCATGATGCGGCACTCCTGGCCTGTTGGCAGGCCGGTGATGAACAGGAGTGGTCAGCCTATCGGGCGGGCCGCGCCGCACCCATTCCCATCATGGGTTACTCAAAAGGGGTAGTGCGTGGACGCGTTGCTGCAGGAATTGCCGGTGCATCAGAGCTTGTCGCGGCTGTTCGCCACGGTCGGTCAGGACGGCTTCTGGCGGGCGCTGGTCGATACGGTGCGGCTGCTGGTGCCGCTGGACAATGCTCTGGTGGCGGTGATGCAGGCGGGGCGGCCACCGCAATTGCTGATCGACTTCGACAGCCAGGGTCGCGCCGACGAGCAGGAAGAACTGGCCGGTTACTGTGCCGGTATGTACTTGCTCGATCCGTTCTATCAGGCCTCCGTCGCCGGGATTGCCGACGGTTTGCACAGTCTCGCGGCCGTGGCGCCGGACCAGTTTCTGCACAGCGAGTACTACCTGAGCTACTTCCGTTCGGTGGTCGGGGCGGATGAGCTGCAATTCATGGTGAACCTCGATGGCGGCGTGCTGGGCTTGTCGATGGGCCGTTCGACGGCGTTCAGTTTGCAGGAGCAGGGGCGCCTGCTCTGCGTGCGGGACTGGGTGTTGTCAGCAATGCGTCGGCACGTGCAGTTGATGCCGCCGCAAGGCGCGGCCGTCGAGGCACCGGTCGGTGATCTGGCCGCCTTGCTGGATCGTTTCGACGCGCGGCTGACCGCACGCGAAATCGACACGGCACGCCTGATTCTCCAGGGCTTTTCCAGCAAGGCCATGGCTCAGCACATGAACATTTCGCCGGAGACCGTAAAGGTCCATCGACGCAATCTCTATCACAAGCTCAACGTCACCGGGCATGGCGAATTGTTTGCGCTGGTGTTGCGCCCGCGCTGACGGGGTCATCCGATCTGCTTGAACAGCAGCGCCTTCAGGCCGCTTTCCGGGTCAATATCCGGAAACTCTGGCGGGTTCTTCAGCCGCTGCTCGAAACGCAGACTCGGCGCCTCTTGGGTCACGCCGTCGATCAGGAAATCCGAACCGAACGAAGGATCGTTCATGCACGCCAGCACCGTGCCCTGTGCTGTCAGCAGTTCCGGCAGGCGGCGCAGCACGCGCTGGTAATCCTTGGTCAGCAGGAAGCTGCCTTTCTGGAAGGACGGCGGGTCGATGATCACCAGATCGTACGGGCCGCTGTTGATCACCTTGCCCCAGGACTTGAACAGGTCGTGGCCGAGGAAACTCACCTTGCTCAGGTCATGGCCGTTGAGACGATGATTGTCGCGGCCCCGGCTCAGCGCCGCGCGGGACATGTCGAGGTTGACCACATGGCTGGCACCGCCCTCGATGGCCGCTACCGAAAAACCGCAGGTGTAGGCGAACAGGTTCAGCACCCGTTTGCCGGCTGCGTGCTCGCGCACCCAGTTGCGGCCGTAACGCATGTCGAGGAATAGCCCGGCGTTCTGCTTGCGGCCCAGATCCACGCGGTATTTCAGCCCGTCCTCGACGATGGTCATCTCGTCGATCTCGTCCCCCAGCAGCCATTCGGCGGTGCTCTGCGGCAGGTAGCGGTGCTGGATCAGCAGGGTGTGAGCACCGGATTGCTGCCATTGCTCCGAATGAGTGATCTCCAGCAACAGATGCTTGAGGTCTTCCAGTTGCGAGGCCTCGGGTTCCTTGAACAGCGACACCAGCACCACGCCTTGCAGCCAGTCCACGGTGACTTGTTCCAGCCCCGGCCAGCAGCGTCCACGGCCATGGAACAGGCGCCGGGTTTCGGCCGGTGCCGAAGTCAGCGCGGTGAGCAGGTGGGCGTGGAGAACGGCGAGGGCTTGAGGGTTCATCAATCGGGATCGGCCAGCAAAAAGGGCGGGCATTTTAACCACAAATGCGCCGTGGCGATGGCCCGCCGACCGCCGTTATCGAAAAGACCTGTATCAAAAATGAATTTCTGTACAAGGTGCCGCTCATACCAGATAAGCAGCGGTTTCATTCCGCTGAAAACGTTCATGTTGTTCAGGGAGTGCCAGTTCATGTGTCCAGTTCCGTCTTCGAGCGCGCACCTTCCTGGCGGGTTGATTCTGGTAGTGGAAGACGATCCGTTGATTCTGGAGTTTCTGTGCGAAATTCTTCAGGAGGAAGGTTTCAAGGTCGAGCCGCAGACCAGTGCCGATGCGGCGTCGCAATACCTGGAAGAGCACGCGCCGGAAGTCGCGCTGCTGCTCACCGACATCACCATGCCCGGCACTCTCAATGGGGCGGACCTGGCCAATCTGGTGGGCGAGCGCTGGCCGGAAAAACCGGTGATGGTCATGTCCGGCTATGAAACGCCGGAAACTTCCGGCGTCCGCCATCCGGTGGCGTTCATCAAGAAGCCCTGGGCCATCGGCCAGTTGCTCGATTGTGTGGACGACGCGTTCAAATCCAAGGCGCCGCGTCCGCACTGAAGCCCGCGGCAGATGCTACATTGCCGGACACATTTGCTCGGCTCTGCTTAAGGATGCGATCCCTTGTCTGCTCATGATGCTGTTTTCAATCGCGCGTTCGGCGCGTTCCTGTTCGACATGGACGGCACCGTCCTCAACTCCATCGCCGCTGCCGAGCGAATCTGGGCGGCCTGGGCCGAGCGCCACGGGGTGAACGTCGAAACGTTTCTGCCAACCATCCACGGCGTGCGCGCCATCGATACCATTACACGTCTGAAGCTGCCGGGTGTGGACGCCGAGGCGCAAGCAGCGTTCATCACTGAAGCGGAAATCGAAGACGTTGAAGGCATTGTCGAGATTCCCGGTGCGGCGGCGTTTCTCAAGTCATTGCCGACAAACCAGTGGGCCATGGTGACCTCGGCGCCACGGGATCTGGCGTTGCGACGGATGGCGGCGGCGGGGATTCCCGAGCCTGCGGTGATGATCACGGCCGAAGACGTAACGGCGGGTAAACCTGACCCGGCTGGCTACCGACTGGCCGCAAAAAGTTTGGGTCTTGAACCGGCCGATTGCCTGATTTTCGAAGACGCTACTGTCGGTATTCAGGCGGCAGAAGCGGCCGGTGCGCCGCTGATGATCATCACCGCCACTCACCAGCATCCGATTGAGACCTCACACGCGACCATCGCCAGTTACCGCGACGTTGCGCTGAGCATCGACAACAACGGCCAGTTACGCCTGCAACCTCAGTAAACGCCCGGCAACAACCGCCAGCTGCGCGCGCAATAGGCATCGTATTCGGCGCCGAACTGGGTGCGCAGCAAGGCTTCTTCTGAATGGATGCGGGCGATCAGCGGGATCAGCGTCAGCGCCGCCAGCAAGATCCCGACGACCGAACGAAACGCCAGTGCCCAGCCCAGTGCATTGACGACCAGCCCCAGATAGCTGGGATTGCGCAGGCGCGTGTAGATGCCATCGGTCACCAGACGATGTCCCGGCTGAATCGCCACCAGGCCGCTGAACCGATGCCCCAGCACAAACACCGGCCATAGCCGCAACGCGCCGCCGGCGATGAACAACAACGCCCCCAGCCAACGGGTGCCTTCACGGCCCACGGTCCAGAACCCGACGCGGTCGCAGTAAGCCGGCAGAAAAGCACTGACCAACCCGATCACGCCGAACGCCGGAATCACCCAGCGATTGGCCCGGTCCTCGCGCTCGCCGGAATTGAGGTTCACTTCGCTGAACAACGACACCACGACCATCGCCAGCGTCGCCATCGCTACTACCACCAGTGCGCCGTGGGAAAAGAACTCCGCGACACCACCGATGCCCCACATCGCCAGCCCGAGATAGGCGAGGGTGGCAAGCACCGCGACCACGGTCATTTGTGCTGACATTTTCATAGGCACCTCACGGCTGTTCCGTTCAGTGTAGATCCGGGCACGATCCCTGGCGTTCAGCGTTGTGTGGGCGAGGTGAACTAAGCTTCAGGCAGGGACGTTTCACTTTCATCCGTCCACGCTCCGACGCAGCGGTCGCCCGGACGTGGCCTCAACAGGAGCCCGCCATGCTGCACATCCGCACGCCGTTGATCCTCCATCCGACTCTGTCGACCACCTCCCGGCGTATCTGGCTGAAACTGGAAAACCTGCAACCCAGCGGCTCTTTCAAACTGCGGGGCATGGGGTTGTTGTGCAGTCAGGCAGCGGCGCAGGGCAAACGCAAAGTCGTCTGCCCGTCCGGCGGCAATGCAGGCCTGGCTACGGCGGTGGCGGCGGCCAGTCTGGGTTTGCAAGCCTGCATCGTGGTGCCGCACACCACCCCCGAAGCGACCCGCGCGCGGATTCGCCGCACCGGCGCCGAAGTCATCGTCCACGGCAAAGTCTGGGACGAAGCCAACCAGCGTGCGCGAGAAATGGCCAGCGCGGCAGACACCGAGTACGTCCCGGCCTTCGACCACCCGGTGTTGTGGCAAGGGCACAGCACGATGATCGACGAAATCCTCGAAGACTGCCCGCAGGTCGACACCGTGGTTACCTCGGTCGGCGGCGGGGGATTGCTGGCTGGGATCCTCACCGGACTGCTGCGCCACGACCGACGTGACTGCCGGATCATCACCTGCGAAACCCAGGGCGCCGCCTCGTTTGCCGCCGCCGTACAGGCCGGCCACCCGGTACGCCTGAGCAAGATCGACACCGTCGCTACCTCCCTTGGCGCCGCGCAGGTAGCGGCGTGGCCGGTGCAACACATCGGCGAGTTCGATCACGAATGTCTGGTGCTGTCCGATGACGACGCGATCATGGGCGTGGTGCGTTATGCCAGTGATCTGCGGCAACTGGTGGAGCCGGCATGCGGGGTGTCGCTGGCGGTGGCTTATCTGGATCATCCAGCGCTGGCGGGGGCTCGGGATGTGGTGATTGTGGTGTGTGGCGGGGTGAGTATCAGTGCGCAGTTGGTCGCGGGGTGGGCGCGGTTGGGCGTTTGAACCACGCCTTTAGTCACGCCCCCGAGATGTCCGGGCCCGTCAGCATCGTCCTGAATGTCTCCACCAACGGCCGCAAATTGATCCGATGCCAAGCCGCCCACAACGGCGTGGTAAACGCCAGCCACGGCACCTCCCGCAACACCACACCCGGCGGGGCGTTGTGGCTCAGGCCTTTCTGGATCATTGCAATCCCCAGCCCCGAAGCGACCAACCCCAACGCGGTAAACGGCTCGGTCGCCTGCATGCGCACATCCGGGGTGAAGCCGGCGCGCAGGCAGGCGCTGAGGAAGTCGTCGCAGGCATCCTGACGCGGTTGCACGCCGATCCATTCCTGAGTGGCCAGATCCTCCGGGCTCAGCGATGCCTGTGCGGCCAGTGGATGCTGTTCCGGCAGCGCCAACAACATCGGATCGTCCAACACCTGAAAGCCCAGCAAGTCAGGATCGTCGGTCGTCGGCGGTTCGCTGACCAGCGCAATATCGAGGCTACGCTGACGCAGGCCCTCAAGTTGTTCGGCGGAGCTGAGGTTGTACAGCGCGACATGCACGTTCGGCCGATCTCCCCGCAGCACGCGCAATGCGTTGGGCAAAACACCTGCGTGCATGGCGTTCTCGATATAGCCAATGCACAAACCACCTTCTTCGCCACGGCCCAGACGTTTGCCGAGGGATTCCAGGCGATTGGCGTGGGTCAGCAGGGCGCGGGTCTCGGCGAGGAACGTCTGGCCGTCGCGGGTCAGGCGGATGCGCTGCTGGCTGCGTTCGAACAGGGTCAGGCCCAGGCGCTCTTCGAGCTGGGCGATCTGCCGGCTCAGCGGCGATTGAGAAATATGCAGACGCTCAGCCGCGCGGCCGACGTGCTCTTCTTCGGCGACGACTACGAAGTAGCGCAATTGGCGGAAATCGATCATGTCAGACCTTCAGGGACTCAAGTGCTGCGCATTATGTCTTGGACGGTCTGATTGTCGCAATCTAGGATCTGCTCAACGGTCATCCACGACCCAGACACTACGAGGAAATCCCCATGAGTTTGAAAGACAAGCTGCCCGGCCATTTGGGCTTCGGCACTGCGCCACTGGGCAACATGTTCCGTGCCATTCCTGAGGAAGAAGCCCAGGCCACCGTGCATGCGGCGTGGGATGCCGGCGTGCGTTATTTTGACACCGCGCCGTTCTACGGCTCGGGCCTCTCGGAAATCCGCCTCGGCGAAGCACTGTCCCGCTACAAGCGCGACGACTATGTGCTCAGCACCAAGGTCGGCCGGGTGATTCTCGATGAAGTCGAAGACGCCGCCGCCCGGGATCTGGGCGAGAAAAGCGGGGTGTTCGAACACGGTCGCCCGAACAAGATCGTCAACGACTACAGCGCCGACGCCACCTTGCGCTCGATCGAAGACAGCCTCGAACGCCTGAAAACCGATCGCCTCGACATCGTCTGGGTTCACGACATCGCTCAGGATTTCTACGGCGACCAATGGCTGGAGTACTTCAATCAGGCCCGCACCGGCGCCTTCAAAGTCCTGACCCGTCTGCGTGAAGAGGGCGTGATCAAGGGCTGGGGGCTGGGCGTGAACAAGGTTGAACCCTGCGAATTGACCCTTGATCTGATCGAGGCGCAGCCCGACGGCTTTCTGCTGGCCGGCCGCTACACTCTTCTGGACCATGAA
This sequence comes from Pseudomonas sp. stari2, assembly GCF_040760005.1. Lineage (NCBI taxonomy): Bacteria > Pseudomonadati > Pseudomonadota > Gammaproteobacteria > Pseudomonadales > Pseudomonadaceae > Pseudomonas > Pseudomonas sp. Stari2. The sequence goes on along the minus strand of NZ_CP099760.1, from coordinate 4,131,277 downwards.
CGGGCCCTGCAGCGCCTGATGGATTCGGCGCGGGCGCAGAACGTTGAAATCGTCGTCGGCGGCCCTTACAGCTCGGGGATCCTGGCCGGTGGCGCGCACTTCGAATACCAGAAGGCCAGCACACAAATCATTGCCAGGGTCGAACAGATCAAACGCATCGCCGCGGCCCACGGCGTGGATATCAAAGCGGCTGCACTACAATTCTCGCTGGCCAATCCGGCAGTGGCGGCAGTGATTCCCGGCGCGAGCAAACCGGGGCGCATCGCCGAAGACATGGCGGCGCTGTCGGCGGTCATTCCGGCCGGTTTCTGGCAGGCCATGCGTGAAGCGAAACTGGTGTCCGAACGTGCACCATTACCTATCGACGAGGTGAAAGCATGAAGATCGATCTGAGCGGAAAACTGGCGATTGTCAGCGGCAGCACGGCGGGTATCGGTTTGGGCATCAGCCAGTCGCTGGCCGAGGCGGGCGCCACGGTGGTGGTGATCGGCCGAGACTCGGCCAAGGTCGACCAGGCGCTGGCGAGCATTCGACAAGCCGTTCCGGGCGCGAAACTGCGCGGTCTGACGGCGGATCTGGGCACGGCCGAAGGCGCGCAAAAGCTGTTTGCCGCCGAACCGAAAGCCGACATCCTGGTAAACAACCTGGGGATCTACAACGCCGTGGATTTCTTCGACGCGCCCGACGATGAGTGGACGCGCTTCTATGAAATCAACGTGATTTCCGGCGTGCGCCTGTCGCGGCATTACGTGCCGGCGATGGTCGAGCAGGGCTGGGGCCGGGTGATCTTCCTGTCTTCGGAATCCGGCGTGGCGACCCCGGCCGACATGATCAACTACGGCGTGACCAAAAGCGCCAACCTCGCGGTGTCCCATGGTCTGGCCAAACGCCTGGCCGGCACCGGGGTTACGGTCAATGCAATCCTGCCCGGGCCGACCTTCACCGATGGCGTCGAAGAGATGCTCAAGGACGCTGCTGCCGAATCCGGTCGCAGCCTGCGGGATGAAGCCGACGCCTTTGTGCGCCGAGCACGTCCGACCTCGATCATCCAGCGCGTGGCCAATGTCGAAGAAGTCGCGCACCTGGTGACGTACATCGCTTCACCGCTGTCCTCGGCCACCACCGGCGCCGCACTGCGCGTCGACGGCGGCGTGGTCGACAGCCTGGCAATCTGAATTTTTGAGAGAGACATTTATTTATGGCAACAGCATCAGCATCCATCGACATCCCGGCTTCGGCCGATCAGGTCTGGCAATTGATCGGCGGCTTCAACACGCTGCCGGACTGGCTGCCGTTCATTCCCAAGAGTGAACTGAGTGAGGGCGGGCGTGTGCGCAGCCTGCAAACCGCCGATGGCGGGGAGGTGGTCGAGCGCCTGGAAAGCTTCGATAACGCCGGCAAGACCTACAGCTATTCGATCCTCCAGGCACCGTTTCCGGCCACCGATTATCTGGCGACGATTCGCGTCGAAGCCCAGGGTCAGGGCGCGAAGGTGACGTGGTCGGGGCGCTTCACCGCCAAGGGCGTGAGCGATGAGGAAGTGGTGGCGCTGTTCAGCGGCATCTATCAGGGTGGACTGGAAGCGCTGCGGGCCAACTACCCGGCCTGAGTTTCATGATCGTTCCCACGCACGTGGGAACGATCACTGCCCAAAAGTCAGGACTGTGAAATCAGACGCTGTCGACAATCAAGCACCAGTTTCGCCCCACCCAGGTCGCTGCGACCCACCTCAAGACTGAACCCGTGCAGGCTGACAATCGCCGCGACGATCGACAGCCCCAGCCCGAAACCGCTTTGCGGTTGCCCGCCCTCAGCGCGATAGAAACGCTGGAACACCGCTTCCCGTTCCGACTCTGGAATGCCGGGGCCGGAATCGTGCACTTCGATCCGCGTATGTCCCGCATCATTGACCCCACGCAAAATCACCGTGCCTCCCGGCGGGGTGAACTTGATCGAGTTGCTCAACAGGTTGGCCAGCGCCTCAAACAACAGCGCTCGGTCACCATTGAGCATCGGCAGGGTTTCCGGCATGTTCAGCTCGAAACGCAGTTCGTCTTCCTCCGCCAGCGGCAGGTAGAACTCGTGCAGCTCCTGCAGCAGCCGCACCGGATCGAGCTCCACGAATCCGGAACGGCGCTGGCGGTCTTCCAGTTCGGAAATCCTCAGCAAACCCCGAAAACGCGCCATCAGCGTATCCGCCTCGGCCAGCACCAGATCCAGTTGCGCGGCCTCCGGCGAGCCTTCGCCGGCCTGCTGTTGCATGCGATACAACTGCGCTCGCAGGCGGGTCAGCGGGGTGCGCAGGTCGTGGGCGATGTTGTCGCACACGCCTTTGACTTCGTTCATCAGGCGCTCGATGCGATCGAGCATGGCGTTGACGATGGCCGCGAGCATGTCCAGTTCGTCGCGGCGATTGGATACGGGCAATCGATGAGTCAGGTCTCCGGCGACAATCGACTGGGCGCTGGCCTGAATTGCGCGAATTCGTCGTAACGGCCGACGCCGCAGCAAATGCCAGCCGATGACCCCCGGCACAATCGTCAGCGAAACGCCCCAGAGCAGGGCGCGCAGAATGATCCGGGTCACGGCGAACAGCGAACCGTTGTCGCGCACCAGTACCAGCCAGCGACCATCGCGGGTCGGGGTGGCGACAGCATCGCAGCTGTCGGCAGGCAGGGTCGGGTCGTCGGACTCGGAGCAGTCGCGCAGCTCGTGGATCTTGCCGTCCAGCGGCAGGCCGGCGGGCATCTGCTGCAAGGCCCCGCCGAGGTAGGTGTGGTCGGCGGCGAACAGACCGTAGGCGTCGATTCCGCGAATGTCGAAGGTCATGCTGGCGGCGAGTGCGTCTTCCAGCTGTTCGCCGCGAAAGTGCGAGAACAGGTGCTGACGCTGCATCAACGAATGCTTGGCCAGGTTGTCGAGGTAACCGGACACCTCGAAATACATGACCCCCATGAGGATCCCGCTCCAGGCCACGAACAACGAACTGTAAAGCGCCAGCAGCCGGCTGCTGGAGGAACGCCAACCGTCAGACGGGTTCGGCAATGACATAACCCGAGCCTCGCACCGTGCGGATCAGCGGGACGTTGCCCGGCGGGTCGATCTTCTTGCGCAGGCGACCGATGTGCACGTCGATCAGGTTGGTGCCCGGGTCGAAGTGATAGCCCCAGACTTCCTCGAAAATCATCATCCGCGACAGGATCTGGCCGCTGTTACGCATCAGGAATTCCAGCAGTTTGTATTCGGTCGGCAACAGCGTCAGCACCTGTTCGGCACGGCTGGCTTCGTGGCTGATCAGGTCCAGTTCCAGGTCCGCCACACGCAGAGTAGTCGGCTGGGTGCCGCCGTTGTTCTGGCGGCGCAGCAATACTTCGACCCGGGCCGCCATCTCGTCGGTGGCGAAGGGTTTGGTCAGGTAATCGTCACCGCCGGCGCGCAGGCCGCGCACGCGTTCATCGACATCGGACAGGGCGCTGATCATCAGGATCGGCGTGGACACGCCCATGGTACGCAGGGTGGTGACGATGGCCAGGCCATCGAGTTCGGGCAGCATGCGGTCGAGGGTAATCAGGTCGTAATTGCCGCTGACGGCGCGGTCGAGGCCTTCGCGGCCGTTGTCGACCCAATCCACGTCGAGGCCGTGGCTGCTCAGTTCGGCGACGATTTCCCGGGCGGTCACGGCGTCGTCTTCGATGGTCAGGATGCGAGTCATGGTGGGCCTGCTGATCGGTTCAAACGGAATGGCAGCATTTTGCCAAGATTTTGCAATAACGCTTTAAATTAACTTTCATGTTGTAGTTGATACAAACGGCCCGGGCCGTTTTTTTGTGCCAATGCATAAAACCCGCTGCGATTGCACCGTTGTTGCAAATTGCATGGTCCCGGGAAGTTCCTTATTTTTAAATCATTGAATTTAAAAGATTTATTTAATGTTGGCGACTGGCACGGTCACTGCAATTCATCTGCTGACGAGTTGTAACACCATTTTTCATGCCGGGAGCAGAACAACAATGAATAGATCCTCTGATGGGTTTTATCCTGCCTTTGATGGCGAGTCGAGCAACGTCTCAGGGGTGTCCTGGGGCGCGATCTTCGCCGGGGCCGCAGCCGCTGCGGCACTGTCGATGATTCTGGTGCTGCTTGGCTTCGGTCTGGGCTTCTCCGCTGTTTCACCGTGGGCCGGGGAGGGTGTCAGCGCCAAGGGCCTGGGCATTTCAACGATTGTCTGGCTGGCCGCTACACAAATCATCGCTTCCGGCCTGGGTGGCTACATTGCCGGTCGCCTGCGGGTGAAGTGGGCGAACATGCACGGTGACGAGGTGTATTTCCGCGACACCGCCCATGGTTTTCTCGCCTGGTGCGTGGCCACGCTGGTCACGGCTACTTTGGTGGTCGGTTCGGTCAGCAGCATCGTCAGCGGTGGTGTGCAGGCCGGTGCGAGTGTCGCCGGTGGTGCGGCCAGTGCCATGACCCAAGCGGCCGGTACTGCCGCCGCCAACACCGACAGCAATCAGTATGGTTACTTCGTTGACAGCCTGTTCCGCGATGACCGTCCCGCCGCCGTCAGCGATGACGCCGCCCGTGGCACCGTGACCCGGATTTTCGCCCAGAGCCTGGCCAACGGTCAGCTCAGCCCCGAGGATCGTACCTATCTCGCACAACTGGTCGCGCAACGTACCAACCTGACCCAGGCAGATGCCGAACGTCGCGTCGATGAAATCTACGCCCGTACGCAAAAAGCCATTGCCGACGCCAAGATCAAAGCACAGCAAGCCGCTGACACCGCCGCCAAAGTCGCTGCCTGGACCTCGCTGTGGATGTTCATCGCACTGCTGGCCGGTGCGTTCTTCGCCAGCCTGTCGGCCACCTTCGGCGGTCGCCGCCGGGATGCGGTCGAGTACGTCGAAGTCGAAACCTACACCACGACCACTGTGCCCCCAGTCCGCTAATCAAGGAGCATCACCATGCGCTCATTACTGCTGTTTTTCCTCGGCGTGCCAATCCCGATCATCATCCTGATCGCCCTGTTCGTGCACTGATCCCTCTGGGGCTTTTGCCTCGGCCGCTTCCACCTTCGGGTTGAAGCGGCTTTTTGCTTTCCAGAGAGCCAGCAGCCAGAATCGACGCCGGAAGCGGATCGGCCGCTTCAATTTCTGTTTAAGGATGAAGACGTTGGACAAGAAGGAAACCAAGCGACAACTGGATGAAATGCTGGATGCCGGTCGTTCGAAGACCGAAACCTTCAAGGCGTTGTCGGGTGGGGCGGTCAAGGATCGAGTGTTGGCTTACTGGATCGGTTCGCGCATTGACCCGGCACTGCAACGCCAGCATGCGCGCAAGGTCACGATTCTGATTGTTTTATTCGGCATTCAGGCGTTGATCGGTGCCCTGATCGGATTTGCCCTGGGCTGGAACTCCAGTCTCGGGTTGGCTCTGGTGCTTACGCTGATCGGGGGCGCTATCCCTCTGCTGTTTGCGTGGGGTTTTTACAAGTACTCCGCGCAGACCTACACCGTTTTCGTGATCCTCTCGCTCAGCCAGTTTCCACGTCTGTTCAAGGACTACGCCGAAGATCCGGTGGCCACGCTGGTCAGCGCAGGCCTCACCCTGGCCCTGGTGTTTTATGTCGCGTGGCTGAAAACCAAGCTGTTCCCCGACCTCGGTTTCATCGGCTCGAAAAAGATCAAAGGGCAGTTCGTCTTCTCCAACTGATCGGCACAGAACCGTACAGTCATTTCCATGGCCTGGATCAATATTCCTCGGTGCGATATCCCCTACCGTGAAATTTCCAGGCCCTTGCCGCTGGATCGACTACATTGCTTGCGCGCACGTTGCTGCGCGAGCGGAACCAACCTGCCGGCCCGATAGAGAGACAACCCCCACGTGCCGGCGAGGTGTAGTGCAGCAAGGAGCTGTTTCAACCTCACCTGAACTTTTCACGGATGATCATTGCAATGCACTGCCTAGAAAGAACCTTCGATATCCAGCCTTTGACGCAGGCGGATATGACTGTCCACATCAACGGCCAGCCGGTCACTGCCGCCATCGGCGAAACCGTGCTCAGCGTCATTCAGTCCCTCGGCGTGCGCCAGGTCGCACGCAACGATCACAACCAGATCAGCGGTGCCTATTGCGGCATGGGCGTGTGCCAGTGCTGCCTGGTGAAAATCAACGGCCGGCACAAGCGCCGCGCCTGCCAGACCGTGGTACGTGACGGCATGCAGGTCGAAACCCAAGTCAACCGCATTCACGGACAGGAGGCGCCATGAGTCAGCATCCGGTTATTGTCGGCGGCGGCCCGGCGGCCATGGCGGCGGCCATCGAACTGGCGCGCCATGGTGTGCGCAGCACCTTGCTTGAAGAGGCGTCGCGTCTTGGCGGCGTGGTCTATCGCGGGCCGCTGCGTGACGGCGTGCAGCTGGATTATCTGGGGCCACGTTACTCGGAGGCATTGAGCAAACTGCACGGCGACTTTCAGGAGCAGGCCGGGCTGATCGACGTGCGTCTGCATCACCGGGTAGTCGGCGCCGAAGGCACCCGCTCGCTGGTGGTGCTCGATGGCGATGAGCGCCTGCACGAAATCAGCTACCCGCAACTGGTGCTGGCCGCCGGTTGTCACGAACGCAGCGTACCGTTTCCCGGCTGGACGCTGCCCGGCGTCATCATGCTCGGCGGTCTGCAATTGCAGATCAAAAGTGGCGTGGTCAAGCCGCAGGGACCGGTGGTCATCGCCGGCACCGGGCCGCTGTTGCCGCTGGTGGCGACCCAGTTGCACGCGTCGGGCGTGAGTGTTGCCGGTGTCTACGAGGCCTGCGCGTTCGGCAAGATTGCCAAGGAGAGTCTGGCGCTGCTGAACAAACCGCAATTGTTTCTCGATGGCTTGAGCATGCTCGCCTACCTGAAACTGCACGGCATCCCGATGAACTACGGCTGGGGCGTGGTCGAAGCGCACGGCGAAGGCGAGCTGAAAAGCGTCAGCGTGGCGCCGTACTCGGCGACGTGGGAACCGGACATGAGCCGTATCGAACGCTTCGAGGCGAAGACGCTGGCGGTCGGCTACGGCTTCATTCCGCGTACTCAGTTGAGTCAGCAAATGGGCCTGGATCACGGCTTCAGCGACGACGGTTACCTGCGCGCCAACGCCAGCATCTGGCAGCAAAGCAGCGAGCCTCACGTGCATCTGGCCGGTGACATGGGCGGGATTCGCGGCGGTGAAGCGGCAATGCTGACCGGCAAGATCGCCTCCACTTCGATCCTGTTGCAACGCGGTGTGCTGGAAGAGGAACTGGCGCGGGTCCGTCGTGACCGTTACCTGAGCAAACTCAAAGCCATCGTGCGTTTCCGTGCGGCGGTGGATCGCTACACCGAACGCGGTGTCGGGCAAATCGCATTGCCAGCAGCGGACACGGTGATCTGCCGCTGCGAACATGCGACCCGCGCCGACATCGACCGCGCGCTGGAGCAGGGCGTGCAAGACATCGCCAGCTTGAAAATGCGCACCCGCGTGAGCATGGGCGACTGCCAGGGGCGCATGTGCGTCGGCTATTGCAGCGACCGCTTGCGTCAGGCCACCGGGCGCAAGGATGTCGGCTGGCTGCGGCCGCGTTTCCCGGTCGATCCGATTCCCTTTTCCGCGTTCCAGTCCCTCGGCACGGAGGCCGTTTCCCATGAGTAAGTTCTATGACGTGGTCATCGCCGGCGGCGGTGTGATCGGCGCGTCCATCGCCTATCAGTTGTCCAAGCGCAAAAACCTCAAGGTCGCGATGATCGACGCCAAGCGTCCGGGCAACGCGACCCGCGCCTCGGCCGGCGGTTTGTGGGCCATCGGTGAATCTGTGGGGCTGGGCTGCGGGGTGATTTTCTTCCGCATGATGTCGGCCAATCGCAAGCGCGAAACCCAGGGCGCGGCGGTAGCGGTGGATTCCAGCACGCCGCACATCCTGCCGCCGTCGTTCTTCGATTTTGCCTTGCAGTCCAACGCGCTGTACCCGGCGTTGCACCGTGAGTTGAAAGACAATCACGGGATGGATTTCAAGTTCGAAAAGACCGGGCTCAAATTCGTCATTTATGACGACGAGGACCGGTTGTACGCCGAGCACATCGTCGGCTGCATTCCGCACCTGGCCGATCAGGTGCGCTGGCTCGATCAGGCTGCATTGCGCGAGTCCGAACCGAGCGTCAGCCATGAAGCGCGGGGCGCGCTGGAGTTTCTCTGCGATCACCAGGTCAGCCCGTTCCGCCTCGCCGACGCCTACGCCGAAGGCGCCCGGCAGAATGGCGTGGACATGTACGTCAACACCAACATCACCGGCGTTTTGCATCACGGCACGCGGGTGACCGGTGTACAAACGGCCGAAGCCGGGGTGTTCCACTGCAAGACCCTGATCAACGCCGCTGGCGCCTGGGCAGCGGACTTGAGTGAGTGGGCCACGGGAATCCGGATTCCGGTGAAACCGGTGAAAGGCCAGATCCTGCTCACTGAGCGCCTGCCGAAAATCCTCAACGGTTGCCTGACCACCAGCGATTGCTACATGGCGCAAAAGGACAACGGCGAAATCCTGATCGGCAGCACCACCGAGGACAAGGGCTTCGACGTCACCACCACCTGGCCGGAAATCGCCGGGCTGGTGCAGGGCGCGGTGCGATGCCTGCCGGAACTGGCGGACATCAACCTCAAGCGCACCTGGGCCGGGTTGCGTCCGGGCTCGCCGGATGAGTTGCCGATTCTCGGACCGATGGCCGGGGTGGAAGGTTACCTCAACGCCTGCGGGCACTTCCGCACCGGGGTGCTGACGTCGGCGATCACCGGGGTATTGCTGGACAAACTGGTCAACGATGAACCGCTGCCGCTGGACATCACACCGTTTCTGGCGGACCGGTTTACAGTGGCGCCTGTGCAGGAAGAGCGGGCGCTGGAGATGGCCTGATTAGAACCCTCCCACGCATTGCGTGGGAAGGATTGATTGCGGGGCTCAGGACTTGCCCGATTGTTCTTCCAGTTGATCCGACTCGAACAGTCTGGCCAGTTCCGCCCGTGCTTCCTGGGCGGTCTGCAGGACTTTGGCCGCGTCGTCGTACACCGCGTGTTGAGCCTCGAGCACCTGTTCGTCGTGGTGCTTGAAGCGCTTGATCCGCGCATCGGCCTGGGCCTGGGTCAAGCCGAGGCCAACCAGTGTGCGACGGCTCATTTCCAGACTGGAGTAATAGGTCTCCCGGATCGGATCGGCGCCGACATCCACCAGACGATGAACATGCTGCCGGTTACGCGCCCGGGCAATGATCTTCATGTGCGGGTAAAGCTTGCGCACGATTTCGGCGGTCTTGATGTTGGTCTCCGGATCGTCCGTGGCAATCACGAAATATTCCGCCTCCCCGACCTTGGCCGCGCTGAGGATTTCCGGGCGCATCGGGTCACCGTAGAACACCGGCACGCCGCCGAAACTGCGTGACAGTTCGATGGTTTCCACCGAGGTATCCAGCGCCACGAACTTGATGTTCTGCGCCCGCAGGATCCGCGCCACGATCTGGCCCATCCGGCCCATACCGGCAATCACCACCCGTGGAGTTTCGGTGTCGATCTGGCGGAATTTCTCCGGCACCTCCACCGGCTGCACCTTCGGGCTGACCAGTCGTGCGCAGATCAACAGCAGCAACGGCGTCACCGCCATCGACAGGGTGATGGTCAGCACCAGCAAGTCGTACAGACGCGGTTCGAACAGACCCTGATCGCGACCGATCTTGAACACCACAAAGGCAAATTCACCGCCCGCCGCCAGCACGATACCGAGTCGAATCGCACTGACCTTGCTCAACCCGCCAGCCAGACGCCCGACCACAAACAACAGCGGCAACTTCAGCGCAATCAGCAGCAGCGTCAGCCCGAGCACCGTGATCGGTGCGCTGAGCAACAGGCTGAGGTTGGCGCCCATGCCGACGCTGATGAAGAACAGCCCCAGCAGCAGCCCCTTGAACGGTTCGATCTGCGCTTCCAGTTCATGGCGATATTCCGAGTCTGCCAGCAGCAACCCGGCGAGGAATGCGCCCAGCGCCATCGACACGCCGACCATGTCCATCATCCACGCGGTGCCGATCACCACCAGCAACGCGGTGGCGGTGGAGACTTCCGGCAGACCGGTTTTCGCCACGATTCGGAACACCGGGCGCAACAGATAACGCCCGCCGATCACGACCACGGCGATGCTGCCCAGCACCTGCAAACTGTGGCGCACATCGTCGGCGGTGCTGGTGTGGTGATCGACGCCCGCGAGCATCGGTACCAGAGCGATCAGCGGGATTGCGGCGATGTCCTGGAACAACAGAATCGCAAACGCCAGACGACCGTGGGGGCTGGTCAGTTCCTTGCGTTCCGCGAGGCTTTGCAGGCCGAACGCGGTGGACGACAGCGCCAGGCCCAGACCCAAGACAATCGCGCTGTTCAGCGGCTGGCCGAACACCGACAACGCCAGAACGCCGATCACCGAACCGGTCAAAAGCACTTGCGCCAGACCGACGCCGAACACCGATTTGCGCATCACCCACAAACGTCGCGGTGACAGTTCCAGGCCGATGATGAACAGCAGCAACACCACGCCCAGTTCCGAAATATGGCTGACGCTCTGCGGATTGCCGATCAGGCCCAGCACCGACGGGCCGATGATCACCCCGGCAAACAGATAACCGAGCACCGCGCCCAGTTGCAGGCGCTTGGCCAGGGGAACGGTAAGCACCGCCGCGAACAGAAACACGACAGCGGCTTGCAACAGATTGCCTTCATGGGGCATGAGCGGAACTCCAGTAACGCGGTACGGCGGGGGGCGACAGGATAAAGGCTGAAATGATTGCAGATCCAGCGCAGAGCCTGCTTGAGCAGATGTGCTTCTGTAATAAATTGCATCAATTGGTTACATTTATAGCCTCAGCGAATCAATTCCTCTCGAGTCTCCCATGGCCATCAACTTCGACCTCAACGACCTGCAAGCCTTTCGCGCTGTGGTCGAGCAGGGCAGTTTCCGCAAGGCTGCCGACACCGTGCGCCTGTCGCAACCGGCCCTGAGCCGACGCATCGAAAAGCTCGAAGACGCCCTCGGCGTGAAGCTGTTCGAACGCACCACACGCAAGGTCAGCCTGACTCAGGCCGGGCGCGGTTTCATGCCCAGCGTCGAGCGTTTGCTGGACGATCTGGACGTCGCGTTGCTCGGCATCAGTGAAGTCGCCTCGAATCGGCAGGGCCACGTGACTGTCGCCTGCGTGCCGTCGGCGGCGTATTACTTCATGCCGAGCGTGGTCGCCCGCTATCACCGGCAGTTCCCGCGCATCAAAGTCAAAGTCCTCGATTCCAGCGCCCACGACGTGCTGAGCGCGGTGGTCAATGGCGAGGCGGATTTCGGTCTGAGTTTCATGGGCACCCAGGAGGCGGGCGTGGATTTCGAGCCGCTGGTGCAGGAGAGCTACGTGGTTGCCTGTCGCCGCGATCATCCGCTGGCCGGGCGCAGCAGCGTGACCTGGGACGAGTTCTACCGGCAGGATTACATCTCGCTCGACAAGACCTCGGGCAACCGGTTTCTGCTCGATCAGGCGCTGGCCAAAGTGGTGCCGCAGCGTCCGAGTATCTGCGAGACGCGGCATGTGACGACCATGATCGGTCTGGTGGAGGCGGGGCTGGGTGTGGCGGCGGTGCCGTTGATGGCGATGCCGGCGGCGGATCATCCGATCCTGACGCGGGTGCCGCTGACCGATCCGCAAGTGATGCGCAGCGTCGGCATCATCAAGCGCCGGGGTCGTACGCTGACCCCGGCGGCACTGGAACTGGAGCGGCTGGTCGTGGAAATGAAAGTCCAGCCGCCGACGGTCAGCGCTTGACCGAATCCAGCCCGGTGGCCTGCACGTCAGCCTGGGCGGCAGGTGCCGCGAGGTAGGCGAGCAACGCTTTTGCTTCCTGCGGATGCTGCGCACCCACCGGAATACCCGCAGCAAATCGTGTCACCGACTGCACCGATTCAGGAATCTTCGCCACAAAACTCACACCAGGCACCGGCAGCAACTCGCTGACCTGCTGGAAGCCCAGTTGATAGTCGCCGGTCGCGACCACCGAACCCACCGGGATTTTCGGGATCATCTTGGCCTTCGGTTTCAGCTGATCTTCGATACCGAGTTTCTTGAACAGTTGCTGCTCGATGTACACGCCGCTGGCGCTGTCGGAGTAGGCCACCGATTTTGCATCAAGCAGGGTTTTCTTCAGGGCATCGACGTTGCTGATGTCCGGTTTCGGGGCACCCTCGCGCACCACCAGGCCGATTCGCGAATCCGCCAGTTCTACCCGCGACGCGGGGTCGACCTTGCCTTGTTTGATCAGATCATCGAGGGCGTAGCCGACCATGATCACCACGTCGGCCTTTTCGCCACGGGCAAGGCGATTGGGGATTGCCTCCGGTGCCTTGCCCATCGACGGGCCGAGTTGGGTGTCCAGGGTGTTGCCGGTGGCAGCGGCGAATTTCGGCCCGAGGATCTTGTAGGCAGCGGTGAAACCGCCGGAGGTCATGACCCGCAGCTCTTCGGCCTGGGCCGCAACGTTGAACGCAAGACCGGCGAGCAGGGCTGTAACGGTAAACAGTTTTTTCATGGTGATGTTCTCAGGCAGTAGCAGGTTGCAGACGACCGCCGGCGCGGCGATACAGATACAGCGTCGCGCACAATGCACACAGTGCGCCGATGCTCATCCAGTAACCCGGTGCGGCTTTATCGCCGGTGTACTGGATCAGGAAGGTCGACATGGCTGGAGTGAATCCACCGAATACGGCAGTGGCGAGGCTATAAGCCAGGGAGAAACCGGCCACCCGCACTTCCACCGGCATGATCTCGGTCAGCGCTGGAATCATCGCGCCGTTGTACAGGCCGTAGATGAACGACAGCCACAACAGCGACAGCAGCATGTGGCTGAAGCTTGGCGCCTGTACCAGATACGACAGCGCCGGATAAGTAGTGGCCAGGGCCAGCAACGCCATGGCGATCAGCACCGGACGGCGGCCGACACGATCGGACAACGCCCCGCCAATCGGCAGCCAGAAGAAGTTGGAAACGCCCACCAGCAAGGTCACCAGCAACGCATCCGATGTGCTCAGGTGCAGTACGGTTTTGCCGAAGGTCGGTGCGTACACGGTGATCAAGTAAAACGCGGTGGTGGTCAGGGCAACCATCAGCATCCCGCCCAGCACCACGCCCCAGTTCTGGCCGAGGGTGCGGAACACTTCCTTCATGCTCGGGCGATGTTTGCGGGCGGCGAACTCTTCGGTTTCCGCCAGATTGCGCCGCAGAAAGAAGATGAACGGCACGATCATGCAGCCCACGAAAAACGGAATCCGCCAGCCCCAATCGGCGACTGCTTGCGGTGCCATCCACTGGTTCAAGCCATAACCCAGCGCAGCGGCGACGACGATGGCTACCTGCTGGCTGGCCGACTGCCAGGCGGTGAAAAAGCCTTTGCGGCCGGGCGTAGCGATCTCCGAGAGATACACCGAAACCCCACCCAGTTCCGCACCGGCAGAGAACCCTTGCAGCAGCCGCCCGATCAACACCAGCGCCGGGGCGAACAGACCGATGGTTTCATATCCGGGCACCAGCACAATCAGTATCGTGCCGCTGGCCATGATCGACAGGGTGACGATCAAGCCCTTGCGACGACCGACGTCATCGATGTACGCGCCGAGCACAATAGCCCCCAGCGGACGCATCAAAAAGCCTGCGCCGAACACTGCAAAAGTCATCATCAGAGAGGCGAACTCACTGCTCGCCGGGAAGAACACCGCCGCAATCTGCGTGGCGTAGAAACCGAACAGAAAGAAGTCGAACTGTTCGAGGAAGTTACCCGAGGTGACCCGGAAAATGGCGCCGGCCCGCGAGCCGCCGTGTGGGATTGAGGCTGTCATAGAAAAGTACTCCACCGCTTTTATGACGTGCGCGACGGGGAGGCGGCGCACGGTTCTTATTGGGGCGGATAGTGGCGCGCAGGGATCGATTTGTTAATTGCATAGTTGGCATGGATTGATGTGCCAAGCGGATCAATGGCGTGCTATGGCAGTTCTTTGGTCGGCACTGCCCGCACGGTTCTGGCGACCATCGAGTCCTGCTGTGGTTCGGTGACGTTCACGAAGGTCCCATTCCAGTCAGGGTCTATCCTGCGAATGCGTTCACGCAGATCCGGATGGCCCGAGAGCAGATGAGCGCTGGAAGTGACAGGGCCGAAAAACAGGTGACTGAATTCGGCAGCGCGGGCGGCCCTCAGGGTCGAGCCCATTTTGTACCCGCCGATTTTCTTCAGTGCCCCGCCGATACTGTCGGGGTTGCGGGTGTATTGCACGGCGGTCGCGTCGGCCAGAAATTCGCGTTGCCGGCTGACTGCTGCCTTGATCAGGTTGCCAAAGAACGTCCCGGAGAAACCGACAATGCACAGCGCAGTGCCAAACATGCTGACCAGGATGGTCGGCTGTTTGCGATTGGCAGATGAGTGTGGTGTGTCCTCAAGACCGCGCAAGAGATAGTTTCCTGCCAACCCGATCACCATAATCCCGTGGACGATCGCGACCAGTTGGGTGTTCAGGCGCATGTCGCCGTTGTAGATGTGGCTGAATTCGTGGGCGATAACGCCTTGCAGTTCATCGCGTGACAACAGGCTTATCGCACCTTGAGTGACGCCGATCACTGCATCCTGAGGCGTGAGGCCGGCAGCAAATGCATTGATGCCCAGGTCTGGCAACAGATACACGCAAGGAACGGCGGTGCCGGACGCCAAGGCCATTTCCTCCACCACATTGACCAAGCGGCGCTCTTGCAGAGTCTGCGCGTTATGGTTGATCAGACGACCACCCAAGCGGTGCGCGACTACTTTGCCGCCCCCTGTCAGTTCGACGTATTTGACCAGCCCGCCGAGCAACACAACAGCCGTTACCAGCGCCGCGACGGTCGCGAAAAACTGCCAGTCCGACGCCATGTTTTCAAGCGTTTTGCCGTATGAGAGCGGCAGAATCAGGAGCATGCAAAACACAAGAATCAGGCTGAGTACGGCAAAAAACATCAAAATCACGAGCTGCACCGAGCGACGTTTGGCCCGGCACTGTTGTTCGAAGAAATTCATCTAGCCATCCGTGGGCGTGGATTTTGAATCAATCCGCCGTTGCCGCCACCTGATCTGGCATCGGTTTGTCGGTTGCGGCAGCCGTCGTAAAACTCCCATCCCACTGCGGATCGATTCGACGAATCCGCACGCTCAGATCAGGGTGGGTCGCAAACATCCGGCTCAGCAAACCTGAGCCGCCGGTGCTGAAAAACAAATGACTGAACTCGGCGGCACGGGGCGAACTGATCACCGAGCCTTGTGCATGGGCGCCGATTTTTTTCAGGGCGCCGACAATGCTTTGCGGATTGCGCGTGTATTGCACCGCGCTGGCATCGGCGAGGAACTCACGTTGACGACTGACAGCGGCCTTGATCAGATTGCCGTATAGATTCCCGATAAACCCGGCCACGCACAGTGCGGCCCCGAGCGCAAAAACCACCAGCATCAACCGCACGTCGCGTTTGTCGCGCTTGAGCAGGCTGGCCAGTATGTAAGTGCCAGCCAGCCCCAGCACCAACAGGCCGTGCACTACCGCCACCAGTTGCGTATTTAGGCGCATGTCCCCGTTGAAGATGTGGCTGAATTCGTGGGCGATCACCCCTTGCAGTTCTTCTCGGGTCAGTAGTTTCACTGCGCCACGGGTCACACCAATGGCCGCGTCTTCCGGTGTAAATCCGGCCGCGAAGGCGTTGATGCTTTCGTCCGGTAGCAGATACACCGCCGGCAGGCAGGTGCCGGAGGCAATCGCCATTTCTTCGACGACGTTCATCAACCGCTGCTCGTCCAGGGTACGCACATTGCCATTGAGCAGGCGGCCACCCAGTTTCTCGGCGACGACTTTGCCGCCCGCGCGCAGTTGCCGATATTTCAGCAGACCGCCAATCACCACGATGCTGCTGATGAACAATGCAATAACGGCCATTGCCAGAAACGCATCCGCCAGCGTGCCAGTCCCGCTCAGATAATCTTCAAAACCATTGAAGACGAAGGGCAGGCTGGTCATCCCGATCAGCATGACAATCGCCAGAATCATCAGGTAAATCAGCCGTGATGTCTGGTTTCGAGCTTGGGTCTGTCGTTCAAAAAAATTCATCGGGCCATCCATGGAGAGCAGCAATCAGAAAGAAACGTTGGGCGCGGTCTTGATGGCCAGCGTATCGGCAAACTTCAACGGAACCGCGTCCTCGCGATGGCCAAAACTGGTCGCCAGCAGCACCGCCGGAAAACTCTGCTTGAGCGTGTTGTAGGCCATCACCGCGTCGTTGAACGCCTGACGCGCGAAGCTAACCTTGTTTTCGGTGCTGCTCAGTTCTTCGCTCAGTTGTTGCATGTTCTGCGACGCCTTGAGCTCCGGATAGGCTTCCAGCGTCAGGTTCAGTCGACCCACGGCGCTGCTGAGTGCACTGTCCGCCAGCCCCAATTGCGCGATGTTCTGGGCATTGCCCGGTTTCGACTGTGCCGCCTCAAGCCCGGCCACGGCGGCATTGCGCGCGGCGATCACCGCTTCGAGAGTTTCGCGCTCATGGGCCAGATAACCCTTGGCGATGCTGACCAGATTGGGGATCAGGTCATAGCGGCGTTTGAGCTGCACTTCGACCTGGGCAAATGCGTTCTTTATCTCGTTGCGCCGGGCAACAAGTTTGTTGAAAAGACTGACAGCGTAGAGCCCCAGAAGCGCAAGCAATACCAGATTGACGATGAGGTAGATCTTCACGGTGATGTCCTTATTCACTCGGCGGGGGGGGGGGGCGCGATCTTATCGCAAATGGATGCCGTTGACTGTATTGGCCCGGTGGCGGGTTAGCCCGGATCGCGTTCCGGAGCGTGGCTACAATCTCAACTTCCATCAATAAACAAGGAATGATTCCAGAACCCCGCAGTCGGAGTTCTGGTATCACACATCTGAAGGAGGTTCACCGATGAACAACAAGACCCTGATCGCCAGCCTGGTCCTCGTCGCCGGCATCGCCGGGATCACCCCAATCGTTCAAGCGGCGCAACCCTCGACCGACACCGTCGAACGCTCGCCCACCGACGGCCGCGAACTGAAGGTCAACGACCGCGCCCCGGACATTTATCAGCGCAGCGAAAAAGCCATAAAGAACTGGAAACAGAAAGGCCTCAAGCAACCTGATCCTCAGGCGCAGTGGGTGCAGATGAATGACAAGTACGTGATGGTGATGATCACCAACGGGACGATTGTGGACATTAAACCGGTGGAGCGTTAACGGTCACATTCCAAACCCCGGTGCACTTGCCCGCACCGGGCTTTCGCCACCCAACCGATACTGATTGTTCCCGCTGCGCTTGGCCTCATACATCGCCAGATCCGCAATATGCAGCAGCCGGTCCATGGTCGGTGCATGGTCGGGGAATACCGCCACGCCGAGGCTGGTGCCGATGTGGCGTTGGTCGTTGCCGATGGTGATGGGCGGGGAGAGTTCGATGAAGATTTTCTGGCAAATGCTGCGGGCTTCGTCCTGAAGGTTCAGGCCGGGGACGAGGCCTTGCAGGATGACCACGAACTCGTCGCCACCGATCCGGGCGACGGTGTCGCTGACCCGCAGGATGCGTTTCAGGCGCGTAGCGGTGGTGATCAGAACGCGGTCGCCGGCGGCGTGACCGTAGCGGTCGTTGATCGCTTTGAAGCCGTTGAGATCGATAAACACCAACGCCACCCGCGTCTCGGTCATGCGCGCATGTTCCAGTGCTTCCGATAGCCGTTCTTCCAGCACCAGGCGGTTGGGCAGGCCGGTCAACGGGTCGAAATGAGCGAGGTGCTGGAGGTAGCTGGCCGAGGCCTTTTCTTCGGTGATGTCGCGCACCACGCCCATCATCTTGATCACCGCGTCGTGATCGTTGCGTACCACGTTGCCGGTTTCCCGCAGCCAGCGAATCGTGCCGTCGGGCCAGACCACGCGGTATTCCTCATCGTGGTTTTCACCGGTTTCCAGACAGCGCAATTCTCCGGCGCGCACCTTGGCACGGTCGTCGGGGTGCACGCACGAGCAAAACAGGGCGTAGGAGGGTGTCACCTCGCCGATCTTGAACCCGAACATGCCGAAGATCGCGTCCGACCAGTAGAGCCGGTCGGTGTCGACCTCCCAGTCCCAGGTGCCGATCCGCGCAAAATACTGGCTGCGCTTGAAGCGCTCGGCATCGCCATCCTGACGGATGTTCTGGCCTTCGGCGGCGCGGGTGAGCAATTCGCGATACTCGGCGAGCTGCCGGCGCAGGGCACGCTCGCGACGAATCAGCACGACGATCACGACCATCAACACAACGACAATGGCGAGACTGATCCAGAGTTGAGTCATTCGAGCGGTGCTGACATGGCGTATCGATCAGGATTGGTAGCGGGTGGCCATCATCCGTCACGGCCAACGTGGGGTCAAACGGTTGCCAATGGCCGGCATTTCTGGGAAAACGGCGGCCAGCGGAACAATAGAGTGAATGTTATGAATGATGAACTGCAGATAATCGATCTTCAGCCCGGCGACGGAAAAGCCGCCGTCAAAGGCGCGTTGATCACCACCCAATACACCGGTTGGCTGGAAGACGGCACCGAATTCGATTCGTCCTGGAGCCGGGGCAAACCGTTTCAGTGCGTGATCGGCACGGGCCGGGTGATCAAGGGCTGGGATCAAGGGATCATGGGCATGCAGGTCGGCGGCAAGCGCAAACTGCTGGTACCGGCGCATCTGGGGTATGGCGAGCGGACGATGGGCAAGATTCCGCCGAATTCGAATCTGGTGTTCGAGATCGAGTTGCTGGAGGTTTTGACGCGGGAGGATTGAATTTCGCGGGACGAGGGCGTTGTGATGAGGGAAGCCCCTGATCACAACGTCCGGCATGCAAGGACTCGATGAGTCAGGTGAATGCCTCAATATCGTCAAGCGTGTCTGCGATCA
Source organism: Pseudomonas sp. stari2 (assembly GCF_040760005.1). Taxonomy (NCBI): domain Bacteria; kingdom Pseudomonadati; phylum Pseudomonadota; class Gammaproteobacteria; order Pseudomonadales; family Pseudomonadaceae; genus Pseudomonas; species Pseudomonas sp. Stari2. The sequence continues at coordinate 4,112,257 of NZ_CP099760.1, read as the reverse complement.
CGCCTTCCAGCGAGGGGAATCTTGTCTTTACTTCTTCCAGCGCTGAGAAGGCGGCATCTTTGTCCAGCTCGCCGTGCCTGCGAGCGATGTGGCCGAGAGCGGTAATGGCGGAGGAGACTACGGCTTCATTGCTGCTGTCGAAATACTTCAAGCAAGTTTGTTGGGCCCAAATCCTGTCTTCTTCATTGAGGCCTATAGAAATCAAAGCCTGGATAACGTCTGTGTCTGTGTGGCTTTGAAGAAGTCTCACTGCTTCATCATGGCTAATAGAGGGGTCTTTATAGGTCAAACTCACTTCTTGGCTCCCAGAATGTTGCCTTTGTTATCCGTTTTCTTGGCTTTGATTAGCGCGTTTTTCATATCCTGATGGAGTTTGTCCCAAGGTCTGACATGTCCATGGTAAACATCGCCCCCTGTGCGATCAAAGACGACAAATTCGCTGGTCTCTGGATCGATACCAATTCTGCGAGGTGATGTAGGTTTTACCTGAATTGAATTCTCCAAAGCTTCCTGACCATTGGCAGGGCCTTTGCTCTTTACAGGAGTGTCTGCCTTTCCATGATAACTGGCAGCATCAAACTCCAACGCCAAGACAATATAGAGAGGCTTGATACCGGAGTCGGCCGGAAACACAAGGATGAAATCCTCGTACTCTGGCGGATAAAGCGGGCTGACGATGATTTTGTCTGCTTGCTCTGTCGGCGGATAAATCCAGATAGTCGGCGTTTGCGGAGCACTTTCCAGCGGCGGGATGACTGAAGTGCTGGATGGATCGACGGCTGGCGTCCAGGTCAATGTGATGCCATTGCCAAAGTCAGCCACCTGTCGAGAGCCTTGAGCAACGAATTGCACGACCGGAATCATTTCCCAGTGAGGGCGCTTCTGAGTGTTGTACCCGTACCCTTTGAGACTGCCATCGGCCTGTTGCTCTACGTGAAGCCGGATACGTGTTCGGCCCTCCTTCAGTGATCTGAGCTGTTCTTCGGTATAGAGCGAACTGTCCCCCAGATTCGATGGCCACAGAAGTGCAACCATTCCCGCCAATGCACCTCCTGCAACGCCGCCCGTGACTGCGCCAACACTGGAAGCGGCGCTTGCGCCGGCGCTAAAAGCAGGACTGCCCAACACAAGAGTTCCTAGTGCGGACGGCAAATTGACACCGCTGATTTTTTTGAGGGGAATGTTTCCCGACGCATCTTTTTCGCGCCCCCCAAGCAGTGAGAACGCTCCAAAGTTGGCAAGCCTTTCGACAGGAATAAACCCTGCCGGGCTTTCATGGTTGATGACGCCATTGGGGAGGTTGCAGCTTTTGGCGAATACACAACCTACGGCGCTGAGTTGACTCTGTTGTGGCGTCTGCCGAACAAAACGATCTTCATAGGCTTGTTGTCTGGCCAGCATATCGTCGTATTTCTTTTGTCTGGCATCCTGCTCTGCAAGTTCGGTAGCAGTCATGAAGCGGGTAGTGATGTGGTGCCCGTCACCTGACGGCGGATTTTGAATCCGGGGGAGGAGTGTTTTTCGAGGCATGAGCGTCCTTGTTTCATCTTTTCAAAGCGTGAAGGACGCTATCTGAATAAGAGTTTGAAAGATGTAGGACGCTTCTGAGGTTCAAGCGGTTGTTACAAAAAAGGCGTTTTCGGCAAGGAGTTGAATGTTGGCTTCGGCATCACTTGATAATAGTGCGGGGGGGGCAAATAACCGGCGTTATGGCACAGGGCTACTCTGGTAACATCCGGCATCTAAGGCAACTAGGGTGACGATATGCAGCAAGAAGGTGCGAAGCAGAAGACGAAATTCCATTTGATGAGAACGCTCGGTGCATGGGCGCTAGTTCCAGGCCTAGGAGTTCCAGCTACCAAGTTCGTTGAGAGCTACTACGACGTGTCCTTTTTTAGCCCGGCAATCTCTGTAATGTGGCGCGGGTTACAGAGCGTGCGCAGTTGGATGATCCTTACGGTTCCCCTGCCGTTGTGGATGCTTGTTGTAGTCACGGTCTTGCCTTTGCTGATGATGGGGGTAGTGGTCTGGGTGATCGTTGATGCCAATGGAAAGCTAAAAGACGCTGATATGGAGTTAGATGCTGCTCACGCGAAGATCAAGGATTTACAGGTGCCAAAAATACTTCCTCTCACAGACGAGCAGAGTAAGGTCATTGCTGCAATAGCGGCTTATGACAGCGTTGGCAAAGATTGCCGTACTAAAGATTTTCCTGTTCAAATTGGTCTAACGCTTTTGCAGGCCGATGGAGCCATGGACGTACTTGAGAAGAGGAAATTTATCTCTTTTCAATACGCTACATCTGGAAAATACGTCACCCTAACTGCGGCAGGCCGTGAATACGTTCTACGCCCAGAATTTGAATATCCACTAGTCCCGCTACCTCAGGCACCACTTCCTGGTAATGGTCGTATATAAACCGATACATGAAATCCTTGCGATCACGGAATCATGGGCATGCAGGTTGGCGGCAAACGCAAACTGCTGGTGCCGGCGCATCTGGGTTATGGCGAGCGGACGATGGGCAAGATTCCACCGAATTCGAATCTGGTGTTTGAGATTGAGTTGCTGGAGGTTTTGACGCGGGAGGATTGATGACCGGAGGTCATCTCGTTCGAACTGCTCAAGGATCAGGTCGATGGATGTTGAACAGATCATTTACGAAACCGTTGCGTGGTTGACTATCGAACACCCGGGACGACGGAGTCCGATTTACAACATCCAGTTGGTATTCTTCGCGGCCATGATGATTTTTTTGTGGTTCGTCGGAAAGGATGTCCTCGCACGGCGAAAAGCCTTTCTGGCCAGCAAGGCTCAGACCCTGGTGTCAAAGCCACTGTCCGCAATTTCCTTCGCCGAGGAAGATGGGCAGAAGGTCAGGTTCACCGGTGTTTTGCTGGAGAAGGAGGGCGCTTACACCGTGACAGTGACCCGCGACGATGACAAAGAAGCCACCGTTTTGTCCCGTGACGGGTTGCTTTCGCTGGAAGAGGTTGAGGTTTATTTGAGGGGGCATACGCCTTTCATTCTGTCTGACTTTCGGCGGTGATCGCGTTTGCACACAAAACCCGCTGCCTCCCCTCACGGAGACAGCGGGTTTTTTCTTTCCCTTTTACCTGAGACGTTACGCAGCTATTGCAATCTCATCCAGCGTTGCGGCAACCATGCTGGTCAGGCTCGGAAATCTGCGTTTTACGCTGTTAAGTACCGGCATTAATCGGTTGCGGTCCAGTTTGCCGTGATCGCGGGCGAGCTGGGCGAGGGCCTCGAGAGCGGCGGTGACGATGGATTTTCTTTCGCTTTCGAGCAGCAGCAGACAGGCCTTTTCGGCCCATTGGCTGTCTTTTTCGTTGAGGCCGATGGAGATCAGGGCGGCGACGACGTGTGCATCGGATTTGCTTTCCATTGGGATCCCTCAGGTCGTGGCATCGAGAGTGTCCAGCGCCCGGTTCACAGCCAGTTCGCCACACATCACCACTTGGGCGATGCCCAGCACGGTGCTGCGGTAGGGCGGGTCCAGCAGCGCGGCGAAGTCGCTGAGCATCACGCTGGCCGAAGTCATCGATTCGCAGGCGTGGGCCAGCAGGGCATGTTGATCCAGGTCGGGAGCGACGAGGAACATGCGGCCGGGGCAGTGTTGTTTCGGGGCGGTGGGTTTCAGGTAATGGTCGAGGGCGCGCTCGGCGGCTTCGTGGAGTTTTTTTGAATCGGTGGAGGAGTAGGGCGAAGTCGGGTCGGACTCGTTGGGTGCGTCTGTTTCGGGTGGATCGGGAACGTATTTGAACATTTGCTGGGTAACCTCAAAATGAGGCTGACACGTTCTTGCGACTAAACAATAGGTGGCAGCTGTACGCAGGTTAGTCGACCAGTACCCAAGCATTACCGGCGCACCCGAAGGCGCCCTGCGCACAGCTACCATTGAGCACAGGCGTAGAGATACCTGACTGAATGACAGCTTGCGAACTTGAGAAAAAGCACCGAGCGACTAAACCCGTTCACTGACCATTCAGTGATGCGAATCAAGTTACTGGCAGCTCCCAAGCCGCACAAGCCGGCGGATTCTGGCGTAGTTGTAGGCAAAGGCGCAAGGCAATGTAGCCTCCCGGATGGGGGCAAAATGATGCTTCATTTTTCAGTCCGCCATCGCGAGCAAGCTCGCTCCCACAGGAGGTGTGCGTAGGCTGAAGTCATCCGTTTATCTCCCAACCCAAATTTGACCTTGCCCCTTTCAATCCGAACAGCGACTATGCTCGCCATATAGGGGTAGGGGGTATAGGTATGTCGCACACACACGAACACAAAGGCGAGTTGCTTAACCGGGTTCGGCGCATTGCCGGGCAGGTTCAGGCGGTTGAACGGGCGCTGGAGTCCGAGGCAGATTGCGCCAAGACGCTGCACCTGATGGCGGCGGTTCGTGGGGCAATCAACGGCCTGATGGAGCAGTTCATCGAGGCCCACGCCCGCGAGCATGTCGCCCATCCAGACCTCAGCGACGAAGCCCGCGCCCAAGGCGTGGAAGAGTTGCTGCAAGCCATTCGCCGTTATTCCAAGTGAGCACCCACGCCATGACACTCAAGGCTGAAACGTTTTCCCACGATCACCAGTTCCTCGGTGCATCCCACGATGACAATGCTCGTCGCACCTTATGGGTCGTGGCACTGACATTCGTGATGATGATCGGCGAGATTGCTGCCGGTTACCTCACCGGTTCCATGGCGCTTCTGGCTGACGGTTTCCACATGGCGACCCACGCCGGCGCCCTCGGCATCGCTGCGGCGGCTTATGGTTTTGCCCGGCGCAACGCCAATAACCGCCGTTACAGTTTCGGCACCGGCAAGGTCGGTGATCTGGCGGGTTTTGCCTCGGCCATGGTGCTGGGGCTGGTGTCGCTGGGCATTGCCGGGGAATCGGTTTTTCGCTTGTTCCAACCGACCAGCGTGGCGTTCGGCGAAGCAACCTTGATTGCCGTGGTCGGCCTGGGCGTCAACCTGCTCAGTGCGTTTTTGCTGGCCGGCCATCACGGTCATCATGACCACGGCCATAGCCACGATCATGGTCATCACCACCATCACGACAACAACCTGCGTTCAGCTTACGTGCACGTACTCGCCGATGCGTTGACGTCGGTGCTGGCAATTGCTGCGCTGCTTGCCGGTCGCTACCTGGGCTGGGTGTGGATGGACCCGGTGATGGGCATCGTCGGTTCCATCGTCATTGCCAAATGGGCCTGGAACCTGATGCGCGACAGCGCCGCCGTGCTACTCGACACCACCGATGAACCGGTGGCAGAAGAGATTCGCGAACTGCTGGAAACCTCCGACGACGTGCGCATCAGCGACCTGCACGTCTGGCAGGTCGGCCCGCAGGCGCGGGCGGCGATTGTCAGCGTAGTCGCGGCGGCTGGCGTGACTGCTGAAGCGATTCGCGAGCGTCTGGCACCGGTGCATGAGTTGTCGCACCTGACGATCGAATTGCGCAACGCCTAAGGCTGTCTCTCGCTGAACAGAGGAATTCGCCCGTTGAGCGAAGGGCGGTAATGCCAGGCGAACCGCTTCAGGTCGATGTCATGAGCAAGGATTTTACCTACGGTGGCGCTGGCAATCGTCATCGCCAATCTTTGCCCCGGGCATTGATGACGACCGCTGCCGAACGTGAAGCTGCGGCGGTTCGGGCGATCCGGCAGAAATTGATCCGGGTTTTCATTCAGCGCCGGGTCGCGGTTGGCCGAGGCGAGCAACACCAGAATCACATCGCCCGCTTCCAGTCGCATGCCGTCGATTTCGCAAGTGGTCGCGACAAATCGTCGGGTGTTTTGCACCGAGGGATCAAACCGCTGGACTTCAGCCAGCAGCGAATCCACTGACGCCGCGTGTAATTCAGGCTGGCGCTGCAAAGCCACCAGCGCATTGCCGATCAGCCCGGCGGTGGCCTCGAATGTCTGCGAACAGAGGCCGATCAGGTTGGCGAGCAACATGTCTTCATCGCCGACAAAACGCTGTTGGATGTCCGCGAGAAACGGGTTCGGATCCGCCAACAATTCAATGAAGTATCCGCGCAATTGCTCCGCCGCCCGATGGGCTGCCGCCAGTTGCAGGTCATTGCTCAACGGCGACAGACACGCCGCGAAATCCGCCGTCAGTTCACTGATGACCCGCGCTTGCGCCGGGGTGAATCCGAGTAGTGATGCAACCACGCACACCGGGCCGCGAAACATGGCTTTATAGAGGCCGTCGGCGTCGTTCGTTATCAGCCGCGCGGACACCAAAGCGCTGACTTCTTCCCGATCAAACAGGCCTAAGGGCGGCTCGATGGCCGAACGCGGGCAGCGCTGAGCTTCGCCGTCATTCATCCGCATCAAAAGGCCAAACACCTTGCCCGCCATGCCATCGACGATGGCCTTGGGCACTGGTTCCTGCACCGGGCGCACCCGGCAATCCGGATGCGCCGACACCGCGCAAACCGCCCGGGCGCTGCTGGCGACCCACAGTTTCAGTCCATGATGAAAAGTCAGCCCACCCGACGCGCGCAGTTCGGCGTAGTAGGGATAAGGATCGGAGTGAGTTGCAGCAATGATCGGGTCCATGGATCGCAACCTTGTCGGTGGGAATAGTGTTGCTACTATCTCCAGTCCTTGAGGGCGATGATTCGTCCGGGAGCGAAATATGCACGCAGAACATCAAGACATCGGCGTCTCGCAAGTGGCCGCCGCCATCGCTGAACCGGCGCGAACCAAAATGCTGTGCTCGCTGATGGACGGCCACGCTCGCACTGCCACGGAGCTGGCGACCCTCGCCGACGTCAGCGCCTCGACCGCCAGTGCACACCTGGCCAAACTCAAGGACCTGGCGCTGGTGCGCCTGCACGTGCAGGGCCGCCACCGTTATTACAGCCTCGCCGACAAACGCGTGGCCCAGGCGCTCGAAGCGCTGATGGTGATCGGCCAGAACCCCGCACCGACCTTCAAACCGCACACGCCGGATCGCCTGCAATTCGCTCGCACCTGTTACGACCATATGGCCGGCACGCTGGCGGTAATGCTGCATGACCGGTTGCTGGAGCGGGGTTGGCTGGTGGAAACCGATGAGCAGGTTTATCGCTTGAGCGAGAGCGGAGAGGCGCTGTTCGAAGGGTTGGGAATCGAGGTCAGGGATCTGTCGACCTTGCGCCGACGCTTTGCCTGCCCGTGTCTGGACTGGAGCATGCGCCGGCCACATTTGGGTGGATCACTTGGAGCGGCGCTGTTGCAGACCGCGTTGAAGCGCAAATGGGTGACGCAGGATCTGGACAGTCGGGCGCTGACGTTGACGGCGGTGGGGCGTAAGGAGATGACAGCGCGATTCGGGGTGAAATGGCCCGAAGCGATGCAGCCTGTCCCGGTGCGTAAATCCTCGACCATCGCAGCTGACAGCCGACTGTAATAAGTCTGACTGACGAAGGGTCGTTTTACGACTTGTGACCCGTGGGCGGACTCTATACTGTATATGCGAACAGTATAAGGTCCATGCCATGCAACTCATCGACAAGCTCAGCATCCTCGCCGACGCCGCCAAGTACGATGCCTCCTGCGCCAGCAGTGGCGCGCCCAAGCGCAGCTCCGAGGGCAAGAGCGGGCTGGGTTCCACCGATGGCATGGGCATCTGCCACAGCTACACGCCGGACGGGCGTTGCGTTTCGCTGCTCAAGGTGCTGCTGACCAATTTCTGTCTCTACGACTGCCAGTACTGCGTCAACCGCCGCTCCAGCGACGTGCCCCGGGCGCGTTTCACGCCCGAGGAGGTGGTGACGCTGACCCTGGATTTCTACCGGCGCAATTGCGTCAGCGGGCTGTTCCTCAGCTCCGGGATCATCCGTTCGGCGGACTACACCATGGAGCAACTGGTACGTGTCGCGAAGCTGTTGCGCGAAGAGCATGAATTCCGTGGCTACATCCATCTCAAGACCATTCCCGAAGCCGATCCGGCGCTGATCGAAGAGGCCGGGCGTTATGCTGATCGCTTGAGCGTCAACATCGAATTGCCCACCGATGCCAGCCTGCAAACCCTCGCGCCGGAAAAGCAGATCGGTTCGATCAAGCAGGCGATGAACACCATCTACACCGGTGTGCAGACGGTGCTTAACGAACCCCGCGCACCAAAGTTCGCCCCGGCCGGGCAGAGCACGCAAATGATCGTCGGTGCCGATGACACCGACGACAGCACCATCCTGCACAGCGCTCAGGCGCTCTACGGCAACTTCCGCCTGCGTCGGGTCTATTACTCGGCGTTCAGCCCGATTCCCGACAGCCCGAAAAGCGTGCCGCTGGCCGCGCCGCCGCTGATGCGTGAGCACCGCTTGTATCAGGCTGATTTTCTATTGCGCGGTTATGGCTATACCGCTGGTGAATTGCTTCAGGGGCCGGGCAATCTGGCGCTGGACATCGACCCGAAATTGGCCTGGGCGCTGCAAAATCGCGAGGTGTTTCCGCTGGACCTCAATCGCGCCGAGCCGGCGTTGATTTCACGCATTCCCGGCATCGGCCTGCGTACCACCGAGCGATTGGTGGAACTGCGTCAACAACGGCGCATTCGTTACGAAGATGTGGCTCGCATGCGCTGTGTGCTGGCCAAGGCCAAGCCATTCATCATCACCAGCGACTACCACCCGCAGCAAGCGGAGGTCACCAGCCAGATGCTCTATCAGCAGTTGCGCGATCGACCGATGCCGCAGCAGATGGGTTTGTGGGGATGATCAATCTTGATTGCGATGACTTGTTCGACACCTGGCGCCAACAGGCGCGCTGGCTACTCAGCCATGAAATCGATCCGAGTCTGGTGAGCTGGGCTTCGGAAGGGGTGAGTGATCTGTTTGCCAGTGATGTGTCGGTGCCGGACGGACAGGGACCATTTCAGGCGCGTATTCCGCGCGCATTGCTCGACACCCTGGAACAAGCGTCACGCTACCGTGGCGATCAGCGCTGGAGTCTGCTTTACGAAGTGCTCTGGCGCGTCAGCCATGGCGATCGCACGGCAATGATGGCCGGCGACAAACTGGGTAGCGAGTTGCAGCGGCGGATCAAGCAGGTGCAGCGCGAAGCCCATCATCTGCATGCGTTCGTGCGTTTCATCGAGCGCCCGTCAGAGCTGCCGGGCCCGCAATACGTGGCGTGGCACGAACCGGCCCACGACATCCTGCACAGCGCCAGTGAACACTTCATCGGGCGCATGGGGCGCCATCGCTGGCTGATCGCTACGCCGCGTGATGGGGTTTATTACGATGGCGAACAAATGATTCATCAGCGCCAGTGCCCGGTGGAATGGCAGCAACTGGCGCAGAACGTTGATGATCCACAGGGCGAGTTGTGGCTGGCGTACTACAGCCACATCTTCAACCCGGCGCGGTTGAACGAGAAGGTCATGCAAGGGCACTTGCCCATGCGTTTCTGGAAGAACCTGCCGGAGGGGGAATTGATCCCGGGGTTGATTACCCAGGCGCGCACAGGCAAGCAGCAAAACGGGCAGGCGAGCGGGATTGCCGGTCGTGCAGGCAAGCGGATTGCCATGAAGGCCAGCGAGCGAGGCGAATGAAAAAGCCCCCATCGATTTCTCGATGGGGGCTTTTGTGCATCTGGCCGTCAGATCAAACCTTGACGATCCAGCCAGCTGGCGCTTCGACGTCGCCGGTCTGTACACCGGTCAGCTCCTTGTAGAGCTTCTGGGTCACAGGGCCGACTTCGGTTTCGCTGTGGAACACGTGCAGGTGGTCGTTGTAGCTGATGCCGCCGATCGGGGTGATCACCGCAGCGGTACCGCAGGCGCCGGCTTCCTTGAAGTCCGACAGCTTGTCGATGAACACGTCGCCTTCGACCACTTCCAAGCCCAGACGGGACTTGGCCAATTCGATCAGCGACAGACGGGTAATGCCCGGCAGTACCGACGGCGAGTTCGGGGTCACGAACTTGTTGTCGTGGGTGATCCCGAAGAAGTTGGCCGAACCGACTTCCTCGATCTTCTTGTGGGTCAGCGGATCCAGGTAGATGGCGTCAGCAAAGTGCGCTTTCTTGGCCTGGGAGCCTGGCATCAGGCTGGCGGCGTAGTTGCCACCGACCTTGGCGGCACCGGTGCCTTGTGGCGCGGCGCGGTCGAAGGTGGAGATCTGGAAGTTGTGCGGGGTCAGGCCGCCCTTGAAGTAGGCGCCAACCGGAATCGCGAACACCGAGAAGATGAACTCAGGTGCGGTACGCACGCCGATGTTGTCTCCCACGCCGATCACGAACGGACGCAGATACAGCGCGCCGCCGGTGCCGTAAGGCGGGATGAAGCGCTCGTTGGCGCGAACCACTTGCTTGCACGCTTCGATGAACTGCTCGGTGGACACATGCGGCATCAGCAGGCGGGCGCAGCTGCGTTGCATGCGCGCGGCGTTCTGGTCCGGACGGAACAGGTTGATCGAGCCGTCCTTGCAACGATAGGCCTTCAGGCCTTCGAAGCATTGCTGGCCATAGTGAAGGGCAGTGGAGCCTTCGCTGATGTGCAGCACGTTGTCTTCGGTCAGGGTGCCTTTGTCCCACTCGCCGTTGCGAAAGTACGACAGATAGCGTTTGTCGGTCTTGATGTAGTCAAAACCCAGCTTGTCCCAGTTGATGCTTTCGTTACCCATGACACCCTCTATCACTGAACAACCGCCGAAGCGGTTCAAGGCTTCTGACGTTTTTTTGGATGGGCACAACAATACTTCATTCTTGAGCGGTTTCGCAGCCCGGGCGATGGGGGGAGCAGCAGATTTATTAGCCTGCTTATGAAAAAACTCCCCCGCATCGGGTTTTTACAGGTGCAACGCATGCCCGAGGGCACGCAACGCTGCTTCCTGCACCGCTTCACCCAGGGTCGGGTGCGCGTGAATGGTGCCGCCGATGTCTTCCAGTCGTGCGCCCATTTCCAGGCTTTGCGCGAACGCGGTCGACAGCTCAGATACCCCGACACCCACCGCCTGCCAGCCGACAATCACATGATTGTCACGACGGGCGACTACCCGCACGAAGCCGGTTTTCGATTCCAGGGTCATCGCCCGGCCATTGGCTGCGAACGGGAAGTTCGACACGATGCAATCCAGCCCCGCCGCCTTGGCTTCGTCCGGCGTCTTGCCGACGACCACCAGTTCCGGGTCGGTGAAGCACACGGCGGCGATGGCGGTCGGATTGAACTCGCGAGTCTTGCCGCTGATCAGCTCGGCAATCATCTCCCCTTGAGCCATGGCGCGGTGGGCCAGCATCGGCTCGCCGCTCAGGTCGCCGATGGCGTAGACGTTGCGCATGCTGGTCTGGCAGCGGCTGTCGATCTTGATCGCCGAGCCGTTCATGTCCAGGTTCAGCGCTTCAAGGTTCCAGCCCTGGGTATTGGGTTTGCGACCGATGGCCACCAGCACCTGATCGGTTTCCAGGTTCAAGGTGTCGCCGTTCGGATCGCGCACCTGCAACTTGCTGTCGAAACCCAACACGCTGTGCTTCAGGTACAGCTTCACGCCCAGTTGTTTCAGTGCTTCGTGCACCGGTTGGGTCAGTTCGGCGTCGTAGGCCGGCAGGATGCGATCCTGCGCCTCGACCACACTGACCTCGGCGCCGAGCTTGCGATAGGCAATGCCCAATTCCAGACCGATGTAACCGCCGCCAACCACGATCAGACGTTTCGGAATCGACTTCGGCGCGAGCGCCTCGGTGGACGAAATGATCGGCCCGCCAATCGGCAGGATCGGCAGATTGACGCTTTTCGAGCCGGTGGCCAGCACCAGGTGTTCGCAGTGGATGCGGGTGTCGCCGACTTCCACGGTCTTGCCGTCGATGACCTTGGCCCAGCCGTTGATGACCTGAACCTTGTTTTTCTTCAGCAATGCGGCGACGCCGGTAGTCAGGCGATCAACGATGCCGTCCTTCCACTCGACGCTTTTGCTGATGTCGAGGGTCGGTGCGGAAACACTGATGCCCAGTGCCGAATGCTGATTGTGGTGTTGAGTCTGGTGAAACTGCTCGGCCACATGAATCAGTGCTTTCGACGGAATGCAGCCGATGTTCAGGCAGGTACCGCCCAGCGATTCGCCCTCGACCAGAATGGTCGAAATGCCCAGTTGCCCGGCACGAATGGCTGTGACGTAACCGCCAGGACCGCCACCAATAATCAGCAGCGTGGTGTTCAGAGTTTGCATGCCATCACTCCACAAACAGGGTCGCGGGTTGTTCGAGCAGACCACGAATGGCCTGGATGAAGAGCGCGGCGTCCATGCCGTCGACCACGCGGTGATCGAAGGAGCTGGAGAGGTTCATCATCTTGCGGATAACCACCTGGCCTTTGACGACCATTGGGCGTTCGACGATTTTGTTCACGCCGACGATGGCCACTTCCGGCAGGTTCAGCACCGGGGTGCTGACGATGCCGCCAAGGGCGCCGAGGCTGGTCAGGGTGATGGTCGAGCCAGAGAGCTCATCGCGGCTGGCCTTACCATTGCGCGCGGCGGTGGCCAGACGGGAGATTTCCGCCGCACTGTCCCACAGGCTGCGAGCCTCGGCGTGACTCACCACCGGGACCATCAGGCCAACATCGCTTTGAGTGGCGACACCGACATGCACCGCGCCGAGGCGGGTGATGACCTGGGCTTCGTCGTCGTAACGGGCGTTCATCTGCGGGAAGTCGCGCAGGGCGACGACCAGTGCGCGGACCAGGAATGGCAGCAGGGTCAGCTTGCCACGGCTGGCGCCATGTTTTTCATTCAGGTGGGCACGCAGTTCTTCAATCGCGGTGACGTCGATTTCTTCGACATAACTGAAATGTGCAGCACGCTGGGTGGCGTCCTGCATGCGCTGGGCAATCTTGCGGCGCATGCCGATCACTTGAATCTGTTCTTCATCGTTACGCTGGGCGTAAGCGGCGGCGACCGGCGCCGAAGCGTTCGACTGACCTTGCGTCAGATAAGCCTCGAGGTCTTCGTGCAACACGCGACCGGCCGGACCGGAACCGCGCACCAGACGCAGTTGGATGCCCAGATCCAGCGCATGTTTGCGCACGGCGGGCGAGGCCAGCGGACGCTCATCGGCTTCACGGGCAACCATCGGGCCCTGGCAAACCGGAGCCGTACGTGGCGCGGCGGGTTTGCTTTCAACGACCGCTTCAACTTTCGGTGCGACAGGTGCTTCCTTCGCTGCAACAGGCGCCGGTTTGTCGGACTCTTTCAGATTGCCCGCACCTTCAACCTCGATGCTGATCAGCACACTGCCGACCGCCATCACTTCACCCGGCTGACCGCCGAGTGCAATCACCTTGCCGTGGACCGGCGACGGAATGTCGACCATTGCCTTGTCGGTCATCACATCCGCCAGCACCTGATCTTCAACGACCAGATCGCCGACCTTGACGTGCCACTGCGACAGTTCAACTTCTGCGATGCCTTCGCCGATGTCCGGCATCTTGATAACGTGCGTGCCCATTCAGACCTCCATGACCCGTTTCAGCGCCGCGCCCACACGGGACGGCCCTGGGAAATACGCCCACTCCTGCGCATGCGGGTAGGGGGTGTCCCAACCGGTGACGCGTTCGATCGGCGCTTCCAGGTGGTGGAAGCAATGCTCTTGCACCAGCGCCACCAGTTCGGCGCCGAAGCCGCAGGTGCGGGTGGCTTCGTGAACCACCACGCAACGGCCGGTTTTCTTCACGGATTTGACGATGGTGTCCAGGTCCAGAGGCCAAAGGCTGCGCAGATCGATGACTTCAGCATCGACGCCGGTTTCTTCGGCGGCGACTTGCGACACGTACACGGTGGTGCCGTAGGTCAGCACGGTGACGTCCTTGCCCGGACGGGCGATGGCGGCGACGTCCAGCGGCACGGTGTAGTAGCCATCCGGGACTTGTGCAGCCGGGTGTTTCGACCACGGGGTTACCGGACGTTCGTGGTGGCCGTCGAATGGGCCGTTGTACAGGCGTTTTGGCTCCAGGAATATCACCGGGTCATCGTTTTCGATGGAGGCGATCAGCAGGCCCTTGGCGTCATACGGGTTGGACGGCATGACGGTGCGCAGGCCGCAGACCTGGGTGAACAGGGCTTCGATACTCTGGCTGTGGGTCTGGCCACCGTAGATGCCGCCACCGCAAGGCATGCGCAGGGTCATCGGCGCGGTGAATTCGCCGGCCGAGCGATAACGCAGGCGAGCCGCCTCGGAAATGATCTGGTCGTAGGCCGGGTAGACGTAGTCGGCGAACTGGATTTCCACTACCGGGCGCAGGCCGTAGGCGCCCATGCCCACGGCGGTCCCGACGATGCCGCTCTCGGAGATCGGTGCGTCGAACACCCGCGAGGTGCCGTACTTGGCTTGCAGGCCTTCGGTGCAACGGAACACGCCGCCGAAGTAGCCGACGTCCTGGCCGAACACCACCACATTGTCGTCACGCTCAAGCATCACATCCATGGCCGAGCGCAGGGCCTGGATCATGGTCATGGTGGTCGTGGTCATGGCGGTTTCCAACTGAATATTGTTGTTGTGGTCGTTCATGTCAGATCCCCAACTGCTGACGCTGGCGCTTCAAGTGCTCCGGCATCTCTTTGTAGACGTCTTCGAACATGGTCGCGGCGCTCGGAATCTGGCCGCCGGCGAGGGTGCCGTACTGTTCGGCCTGTTTCTGTGCGGCAATCACCTCGGCTTCGAGCTCTGCACTGACGGCGGCGTGCTCTTCTTCCGACCAGTGGCCAACCTTTATCAGGTGCTGTTTCAGGCGAGCAATCGGGTCGCCCAGCGGGAAGTGGCTCCAGTCGTCGGCAGGACGGTATTTGGACGGATCGTCGGAGGTCGAGTGCGGGCCGGCACGGTAGGTGACCCACTCGATCATTGTCGGGCCGAGGCCGCGGCGGGCGCGTTCGGCAGCCCAGGCGGAAGCTGCATAAACCGCGTAGAAATCGTTGCCATCCACCCGCAGCGAGGCGATGCCGCAACCGACGCCGCGTCCGGCGAAGGTGGTGGCTTCACCACCGGCGATGGCCTGGAAGGTCGAGATCGCCCATTGGTTGTTGACCACGTTGAGGATCACTGGCGCACGGTAAACGTGAGCGAAGGTGAGGGCGGTGTGGAAGTCCGATTCGGCGGTAGCGCCGTCGCCGATCCAGGCCGAGGCGATTTTGGTGTCGCCCTTGATCGCCGAGGCCATGCCCCAGCCCACGCCCTGGATGAACTGGGTGGCGAGGTTGCCGGAGATAGTGAAGAAACCGGCGTCCTTGACCGAGTACATGATCGGCAGCTGACGCCCCTTGAGCGGGTCGCGCTCGTTGGACAGCAACTGGCAGATCAGGTCGACCAGCGGTACGTCGCGGGCCATCAGGATGCTTTGCTGGCGGTACGTCGGGAAGCACATGTCGTCGGTGTTCAAAGCCAGGGCCTGGGCACTGCCGATGGCTTCTTCGCCAAGGCTCTGCATGTAGAACGACATTTTTTTCTGACGCTGGGCGACCACCATGCGGTTGTCGTAGATCCGGGTCTTGAGCATCGCGCGCATGCCTTTGCGCAGGATCTCGACCGGTACGTTCTCGGCCCATGGGCCAAGGGCGTTGCCCTGATCGTCGAGCACGCGGATCAGGCCACGGGCCAGGTCGGCGGTGTCGGCGGGTTCAACGTCAATGGAAGGTTTGCGCACCGTGCCGGCATCGGTCAGATGCAGGTAGGAGAAGTCGGTTTTGCAGCCTGGGCGGCCCGAAGGTTCAGGGACGTGCAGACGCAGCGGTTCATACGCTTGGGTCATGGCTTCTACGCTCGATCTTGTGAATTTCTTGTAGTGAGCTGGCAGTCATTCTTCGATAAAAGAAATCTTGTCCTACAACAATCATAGGCCCGGGCAAGAAGAATATTTCTCTCTGTTTCGTTGCGCTGGAGATCATTTGCAGATAGAAAATCTGCATAAACATAAAAAACAGGTGGTTTTGTCTCATGCGCAAACTGGACCGTACCGACATCGGCATTCTCAACAGCCTTCAGGAGAATGCGCGCATCACCAACGCCGACCTGGCCCGTTCGGTCAATTTGTCGCCGACACCGTGCTTCAACCGGGTCAAGGCGATGGAAGAACTGGGGCTGATCCGTGAGCAGGTGACCCTGCTGGATGCCGATCTGCTGGGGCTGCACGTGAACGTGTTCATTCACGTGAGCCTGGAGAAGCAGGTGGAGGAAGCGCTGCAGCATTTCGAAGAAGCGATTTCAGATCGCCCGGAAGTCATGGAGTGCTACCTGATGGCCGGCGACCCGGATTATCTGATCCGGGTGTTGGTGCCGACCATTCAGTCGCTCGAGCGTTTCATGATGGATTTTCTGACCAAAGTGCCGGGGGTGGCCAACATCCGCTCAAGCTTTGCGCTCAAGCAAGTGCGCTACAAAACGGCGCTGCCGTTGCCGGCGAACGGTTTGACATTGGGTAACTGAACCCGGTGCAGTTCACAGGTATTCATACCGATAACCGAGTTCTTCCGTAAAAAGTGCCTGCTGAACGGTAAAGCTCTGGGGCCAGGGCGCGAGTTCGTTATCCGGGTGAAAGACCAGTGTCGATTCACTCAGGTCGACAAACGGGAAGGACTGGATATTGGGGTGTTGCCGTTTCCAGCGCTCCCACAGCAGGTCCAGATGGCAATGGTGCAGAAAGAACAGCGGGTCGTTGGGAGAAGAGGCTTCCATCATGTTGCCGCCAATCCACGCGTGCACTGGATTGTGCAATTCGTTCTCTGAAATGTTTTCCCAGCCACCCGATTCCATCCAGTAGGGTGTTCTATTCAGGGCCGAGATGATGGCTTCCTGAGTCGGCAAAGCACCAGCAGCCCCCAGATCGCGACGCAAGGCAGCGCTACCGGTTCCCTCGTCCCATACAGACACGATGAATGCCGACTGGTTATTGGAAAAAGGGCCGGTCGTTACCTGTTGGTTCTGGGTGTTGTCGCCATTGCCGCCCATGAAGTTCGAGGTGAACGGGTTGTCGGTTCCGCTGATTTGCCAGTTCCAGTACGGCAAGGTGATCCGAGGATCATCGACGGCGGACTGCAGAGCCAGCTCGAACTGGCGGATCAGTACACGGTGCCATGGATAAAACAGGGGACTCTGGTGCGGGTTGGGGACGAGCGGATTACCGCGCCCCATCGAATTCTTGTGTATCTGGACAAAGTCATCGTAGCGGCTCTGCAGACCGGGGCGCAGCACACTGTTAACGTTGTTTTTCAACCTCAGCACCGCTTCGATGAAGGCGGACTTCTCTTGCGGCGACATATCTCGGTGGTTACGGCGAATATCCATATTGCCAAATCTCCATTGGTTGATTGCCCAATGAAGTCTGCCTGCTGGCCGAGATTACGCCCAGTTCATGGCATCCGACGCGACAGGTGCGAAATCCGTTATTCCCGGTTCCTTGACTGAATTTTTCCTACACAGAGTTGATGGGAATCTTCAGGTAGACAACGCCATTGCCTTCCGCCGGCGGCAGATTCCCCGCCCGTACATTCACCTGAATCGCCGGCAGCAGCAGGGTCGGCATGCCCAACCCCGCATCACGTTTGGTGCGCATTTCGACAAAAGCGTTTTCGTCGATGCCGTCATGCACATGGATATTGCTTTTGCGTTGTTCGCCGACGGTGGTCTGGCATTGCGATTCCCGACCTTGCGGCGGGTAGTCGTGACAGACATAGAGCTTCACGCTGGCGGGGAAGGCCAGCAGTTTATGGATCGAATGGAACAGTTGATGGGCGTTGCCACCGGGAAAGTCGCAACGGGCGGTGCCCACGTCGGGCATGAACAGTGTGTCGCCGACCAGGATTTGCTCGCCATCGATCAGGTAGGCCATGTCCGCCGGTGTGTGGCCGGGAACGTGCAAAGCGGTCGCCTTGAGATTGCCGATCCTGAACGACTCGTTCGGTGCGAACAGGTGATCGAACTGTGAGCCGTCGACACGAAATTCCGGCTCGAGGTTGAACAGAGCCTTGAACACATTCTGCACTTTGCTGATCGATTCGCCGATGGCGATCTTGCCGCCCAGCTCGCGGCGCAGGTAGGGCGCGGCGGACAGGTGATCGGCGTGGGCGTGGGTTTCCAGCAACCACTGCACTTGCAGATGGTGGGCGCGAACGAAGGCAATGATTTTGTCTGCCTGGGCCGTGCAGGTGCGGCCGGCGGCAGCGTCGTAGTCGAGCACCGGATCGACGATTGCACACTGTCCGCCATCGGCCTCGTAGACCACGTAGCTGTAGGTCGAGGAGGCGGGGTCGAGGAAAGCTTCAATCAGCGCGGGCATGGACAGGGTCCTGTGCAGAAGGATGGAAAGTCAGGGTTGCAACACTTTATGTAAACACATAATGTCCGCAGCTTAAGTGACGTTGAAGGCATCCTGCAAATGCAATCCAGTCTGACCGAATGTGAAGTCGCCCAACTTCGGGCCTCGGCCTCCAAGGCCTGTTCGCTGCTCAAGGCCCTGGCCAACGAGGACCGGCTGCTGATCCTGTGCCAGTTGACCCAGGGCGAACGCAATGTCGGCGAGCTGGAGAAAATGACCGGCGTGCGCCAGCCGACCCTGTCCCAGCAATTGGGCATTCTGCGTGATGAAGGGCTGGTCGCGACCCGTCGTGAAGGCAAGTACATTTTTTACGGCCTCGCCAGTCATGAGGTCATCCAGGTGATGAAAACCCTGTCCGGACTCTACTGCGGAGCCGTGCTCAAAAGCTGGGCGCAATAGACCCGGCTATCCTTGCGTGCAGCAATAAGGAACAAGCAATGAACGATCAACACTGGGGCCCATCCATCAGTGCAGACATCGTGGTCATCGGCGGCGGCACTGCCGGCATCGGCTTTGTCGCGAGCCTGCTAAAGCGCGATCCCGGCCTGAAAATCACGGTGATCGAGCCGAGCACCCTGCATTACTACCAGCCGGCGTGGACCCTGGTCGGCGGTGGCGCGTACGACGCCAAAGACACCGCCCGACCGATGAACAAGGTCATGCCGCGTCAGGCCACCTGGATTCAGGCGGCTGTGACCGCTATCGATCCCGACCAGCGTCGTCTCAACCTCAACGATCAACGCACCGTCACCTATCAGAACCTGATCGTCTGCCCCGGCTTGCGCCTGGCCTGGGAGAAAATCGAAGGCTTGCAGGAAAATCTCGGCCAGCACGGCGTGACGTCCAACTACAGCTATCACCACGCGCAATACACCTGGGATCAGGTACAGAAACTGCGCGGCGGCAAGGCGCTGTTCACTCAGCCGGCGATGCCGATCAAATGCGCGGGCGCCCCGCAAAAGGCGCTGTACCTGTCCTGCGATCACTGGATCAAGAAAGGCGTTCTGAACAAGGTCGAGGTTGAATTCAATCTGGCCGGCGCGGCATTGTTCGGCGTGGCGACGTTCGTGCCGCCACTGATGAAGTACATCGAGAAGTACAACGCCCGCCTGTCGTTCAACGCCAACCTGGTGAAGGTTGACGGCCCGGCGAAAACCGCCTGGTTCGAGGTCAAGGACGCCGATGGCAATGTCACTCAGGTGGCCAAGACCTTCGATCTGCTGCACGTCGTCCCGCCACAGGTTTCCCCGGACTTCATCGCACAAAGTCCGCTGGCCGACGCCGCCGGCTGGTGCGAGGTCAACCCGCACAGCCTTCAACATCCGCGTTATCCGGAGGTGTTCGCGCTCGGCGATATCTGCAACACCACCAACGCGAAAACCGCTGCTGCCGTGCGCAAGCAGGTCGTGGTGGTCGCCGAGAACCTGCTGGCCCAGCGCAAGTCTCTGGCACCGCCGCTGAAGTACGACGGCTACGGTTCCTGCCCGCTGACGGTGGAGAAGGGCAAGGTGATCCTCGCCGAGTTCGGCTATGGCGGTAAGTTGCTGCCGACCTTTCCCCTCGACCCGACCGTGCCGCGCCGTTCCGCGTGGTGGCTGAAGGCGTCCCTGCTGCCGTGGTTCTACTGGAACGGCATGCTCAAGGGCCGTGAGTGGTTGACGAGTCTGTCCAAAGTCGACTGAGAACTCCCTATGTTGCTGGCAAGTCTGTTTGGCGTGGTTATGGGATTGATCCTCGGGCTGACCGGGGCCGGTGGCGGGATTCTCGCGGTGCCGGCGCTGGTGCTTGGTCTGGGCTGGACGATGACGCAAGCGGCGCCGGTCGCGCTGTTCGCCGTGGGCAGTGCGGCGGCGGTCGGGGCCATCGATGGTTTGCGTCATGGACTGGTGCGCTACCGCGCGGCGCTGTTGATCGCCGCACTCGGGGCGGTATTTTCGCCGCTGGGCATCTACTTCGCGCACCAGTTGCCGGAGAAGGTCCTGATGATCCTCTTCAGCCTGCTGATGGTGATGGTGGCCTGGCGCATGCTGCGCCGCGAACGCCAGCAAGAGGGGCCGAGCGATCATGGTCACGCCAGTTGGGGCCAGAAGAACTGCATGCTCAATGAACAGACCGGCCGGTTCGACTGGACTGCCAAATGCACCGCAACCCTTGCGGCACTGGGGGCGGTCACCGGTGTGGTGTCCGGACTTCTCGGCGTCGGCGGCGGGTTCCTGATCGTGCCGGCCTTCAAGCAACTGACCGATGTGCAGATGCGCGGCATCGTCGCCACGTCGCTGATGGTGATCAGCCTGATTTCCGCTATCGGTGTGATCGGTGCGTTTCATGCCGGGGTGCGGATCGATCATTTGGGCGCGGCGTTTATCGTGGCCAGCATTGTCGGCATGATCATCGGGCGCAAACTTTGCGCGCGAGTACCGGCGAGGACATTGCAGGTGGGTTTCGCCAGTGTGTGCCTGGTGGTTGCGGCTTATATGCTGCTGCGGGCGTGAGTCGTCAAGCAGAAAAAATCGCAGCCTTGGCTGCGATTTTTTTGTCACTGGTTGTACGCCGCCTCGGTGTTGTCGATCAGCGGGTTTTTCTCGGTCAGCACCACCTGGGCAATCTGATCCTTGCGCATGAATTTCACCTTCGGATGTGACTGCGCATAGCGGATAAAGCGCTCCATCGCCTCGACCATCGCCGGTGTGCCGCCGATGCGATCGTGCAGACTCACCGACATCATCCGCCGCTTGCTCGCGCCTTCGGCGTAGAGGCGATCGAATTCCAGCACCAATTGCTGATAAAACTGCTCGGCGGAGAAGTGCCGGCCTTCGATCAGCACAATGTCGTTGTTGCGCAGGGTGTAGGGCACCACGGCGAATTTTCGTCCACGGACCATGGTCACGAAGGGCTCATCGCGGCTGACATCATCGATGTGGTAGGTGAAATTCAGATCCTGCAACACCTTCAGCGTGTTGGGGCTGCGCCGCAGCCAGTTGGCGTTGTAGCCGACCGAACGCTGGCCGGTGATTTTTTCCACCGCCGCGACGCCGTCGCCGATGAACTGTTTTTCCTGGGCGTAGTTCATGTTGTACGAATCGGCCCAGCGCATGCCATGGGCTGCCAGTTCATGGCCGCGCTCGGCAATCGCCTTGGCCAGTTCCGGGTGCTTGAGCGCCGCTTCACCGACCACGTGGGAGGTGACCTTGATGCCGGTGCGATCCCACAGATCGAGCATGCGCCACAGGCCTTCCTTGTAGCCGTAATCGAACCAGGTCTGCGCCGGCAAGTCCGGATAACCTTTAGGCAGCGGCGTGCCGGAGAACGGACTTTCAGCCCCCTCGGGCTGGCCGCCGGTTTCGAATTGCATCGACACCGAAATCACCAGTTGCGAGCCATCCGGCCACGGGCGTTCCTGGGCGAAGGCGAGGGCGGGCAGCAACAGGGTGGCTGCCAGCAGATTTTTCAGCAGACGCGGGGAGCGTTGCCAGCGGGAAGTGGTCATAACGGGCACCTTGCAGGTTGAGAAGTGCGGCAAGGTTGGCATCCGCTACGCTTGGGAAAAATCCGCTGCGGGCGAGATGACCTTTAAACAAAATTTACGAATCCACCACTGACCTGTGGGAGCAAGCTCCCACAGGGATATGTGTTTGACTGCAGATTTGCGGCACACTCAAGCCATCACCGTACAAGGCCTTTCCATGGATCGATACGCCCCGCGCAACTGGCAGCCTCACGAGAAGCCCAGTCTGCCCGGATCCCCCTCGACGCCGCTGCACTCCAACCCCAAGCGTCTGGCCTATGCGCTGGTCGGGTTGCTGGTGGCGTTGACGGGCGGATTGGGCAATTCGCTGGTGGTCGCCAACCTGCCTTATCTGCAAGGTGCACTCGGGGCGACCACGGCGGAGATGGCCTGGCTGCCGGCGGCGTATGTGATGACCAACGTGTCGATGAACCTGCTGCTGGTAAAGTTTCGCCAGCAGTTCGGCTTGCGGGCGTTCACCGAGGTGTTTTTGGTGCTGTACGCGCTGGTGACCTTCGGGCATCTGTTCGTCAATGACCTGAATTCGGCGGTGGCCGTGCGTGCGGCTCACGGCATGGTCGGCGCGGCGTTGAGTTCGCTGGGCCTGTATTACATGGTGCAGGCGTTTCCGGCCAAGTGGCGGATGAAGGCGTTGGTGCTGGGTCTGGGCACGTCGCAACTGGCGTTGCCGCTGGCGCGGCTGTTTTCCGAAGACCTGCTGCAGATTGCCGAATGGCGCGGCCTGTACTTGTTTGAACTGGGCATGGCGCTGTTGTCGCTGGGCTGCGTGTTGATGCTCAAGCTGCCGCCGGGTGACCGCTTCAAGACCTTTGAACCCCTCGATTTCCTGACCTTCGCGATCCTCGCCAGCGGCGTGGCCTTGCTGTGCGCGGTGCTGTCCCTCGGCCGGATCGACTGGTGGTTCGAAGCACAATGGATCGGCATTGCCCTCGCTGCGTCGATTGCCCTGATCCTCGCGGGACTGGCCATCGAGCACAACCGCAGCAACCCAATGCTGATGACCCGCTGGCTCGGCAGCGGTGTGATGATCCGCCTGGCACTCGCGGTGATCCTGATTCGCATGGTGACCTCGGAGCAGTCCACCGGCGCCGTGGGTTTCATGCAAAACCTGAACATGAGCAGCCAGCAACTTCATAGCCTGTATGTCGTGATGCTGATCGGCAGCGTCGCCGGGCTGTTGACCAGTGCGCTGACCATCGACCCGAAACACCTGCTGATGCCGCTGATCGTCTCGCTGGCGTTGATGGCCACCGGTTCGATCATCGACAGTTCCTCGAACAACCTGACTCGCCCGGAAAACCTGTATTTCAGCCAGTTCCTGCTGGCCTTCGGCAGTACCTTTTTCCTCGGCCCGACCATGGTCCTCGGCACGCGCAACGTGCTGACCAACCCGCGCAATCTGGTGAGCTTTTCGGTGTTGTTCGGGATCTGCAACAACCTTGGCGGCCTGATCGGCGCGGCGTTGCTGGGTACGTTCCAGATCGTTCGCGAGAAGTTTCATTCCAGCCATATCGTCGAGCAACTGGTGCTGTCCGACCCGTTGGTGGCCGCCCGGGTGCAGAGCGGCGGTTCGGCGGTCGGCTCCCTGATAGCGGACCCGAGCCTGCGCAACCTGCAAGGCATTCGCAGCCTGGCCAACGCCGCCACCCGCGAGGCCAACGTACTGGCCTATAACGATGTGTTCATGCTGATCGCGGTGATCGCGATCCTCACCATGATCTGGATTTCCATCCGTGCGCTATGGCTGATCAGCACCACCAAAGCCGTCGCCCCGACACCTTCCGTATCTTCCAGCGGTGCCACTTCTTCATGACCGAACCGACCACCACGACCACAAATGCCATTGCCGCCACGCCTGAAGGTGTGGCACCGCCGTCATCGCCGAACACCGAGCCGCGCTCGTTGCGTGTGCGGATCATCTCGTCGTTGGGCTTTGCCGCGATTGCCATCGTCGGCGTGCTGATCGTGCTGTATGCGTGGCAGTTGCCGCCGTTCAGCAGTGCAGTCGAAACCACTGAAAACGCCTTGGTGCGGGGGCAGGTGACGATCATCGGCCCGCAGCTCAGTGGTTATGTCTATGAAGTGCCGGTGCAGGATTTCCAGTTCGTGAAGGCCGGCGATCTGCTGGTACGTCTCGATGACCGGATTTATCAGCAGCGTCTCGACCAGTCGCTGGCGCAACTGGCGGTGCAGAAAGCCGCGTTGGCCAATGTGGTGCAACAACGCAACAGCGCCGAGGCGACCATCAAACTGCGGCAGGCGGTGGTGGCCGACAGCGAGGCGCAGTTGCGCAAAAGCGAGGCTGACCTGCGCCGCAACAGCGCGCTGGTCAACGATGGCTCGGTGTCCAAACGCGAGATGGACGTGGCGCTGGCCGCCAACGCGCAAAGCATTGCGTCTGTAGCGCAGGCCAAGGCCAATCTGGAAATCGCCCGGCAGGATCTGCAAACGGTGATCGTCAATCGCGGCTCGCTGGAGGCCGCGGTGGCCAGTGCCGAGGCCACCGTGCAACTGGCGCGGATCGACCTGTCCAACACCCGCATCATTGCCCCGCGTGACGGCCAGCTCGGGCAGATCGGCGTGCGCCTCGGTGCCTACGTCAATTCCGGGGCGCAACTGATGGCGCTGGTGCCGGACCAGAAGTGGGTGATCGCCAACATGAAAGAGACCCAGATGGACAACGTGCGGGTCGGGCAACCGGTGAGCTTCACCGTCGATGCGCTGAACCACCGCAAATTCACCGGCCACGTTCAGCACATCTCGCCCGGCACCGGTTCGGAGTTCGCGTTATTGCAGGCCGACAACGCTACCGGCAACTTCGTGAAGATCGCCCAGCGGGTACCGGTACGAGTGACCATCGATCCGGACCAACAGGAAATCGAGCGTTTGCGGCCGGGAATGTCGGTGGTGGTCAGCATCGATACGGCGAAGGGTGATACTCAGAAACACTGACGTCAGGCAGCGATCATCGGGGGCAGGGTGCCGAGCACGGAAACCGCCGCCACGGCGCCGATCCCCAGCAACCATTCGAGCATCACGCTGCGCTTGAGGGTGTCGACGCGCTGTTCGCAATCACGGATGCGCAAGCGATTGAGCAGCGCCAGCCCAAGCATTCCGAGCACCAGCAAGGCCTTGATCAGCAGGATCAGGGCGAATCCCGAGAACAACGGCGTCGGCCACCACTGACCGGTGAGGACGCGCACGTTGATCAATCCGGTGATCAGCAGACCGGCAACCAACCCGTAGCCAACCCCGCTGAAGTGCTGCAAGACGTAGCGCACCGTTTCGCCGGACTGGCGCAGGATCATCACCAGCATCAACAGCCCGCCGAGCCAGGCACCGACACAGGTCAGATGAATCACTTGATTGAGGATCAACATCTGGCCGCTGAAACCGTCGAGCATCGCCCCGTGTCCGACCGGTGCCAGCGTCATCAGCAGCAACGCACTCAGGCCCAGCCGCAATGGTTGGTTCGAACGCCACGGGGTAAACAGCAACGCCAGCAACAATGCATTGATCAGCAGATGCCAGCGCCACACCTGACCGAAAAACGTATGGCCCAGCACCAGCTCGATGGTGGCCGGATTGAATGCCGCAGCTGCCGAACCGGCCATGCTCGCGGTGATCAGCAACGCCCAGGCGACGCCGCTGACCAGCGCGACCGCCGCCAACCAGCGAGCCAGCCGCGCCAGGTGTCGATCCAGTGCCGGCGTTTCACCCTTGAGCAGCAGCGGCCGGAACAGCCAGGCCCCGAACAGCATCAACACCACGATGAAATGCAGGAACCGGCACAACACCAGCGCGTCACTCATGAATTACTGGCCAACCTTGAACTGATAGGCGCCTTCGCTCTTGTGCGTGTCGACGGATACGGCGTGCCATTCGACCTTGTATTCGCCTGCGGTCAGCGGTGCTTCGGGGGTGACGATCAGGGTCTTCTTGTCACCTTCGGTGGTCAGCGGTTTGACCGCCACCGGCTTGCCGTCGTGGGTCACGGTGACTTTGGTGAAGCTGGCTTCGACGCCTTCGGAAAACACCAGACGCAGATCCGTCGGTGCCGCGACGGTGCTGTCGGCGCCCGGGGTCTGGCTTTTCAGATGGGCGTGGGCGAAGGCCTGGGAAGTGACAACCAGCGAAGCCAGCAGCGCGCCAGCGGTGAACAGGTTTTTCATCGACATGGAAAGATTCCCTTCAGTGAAATGGCGGGCTGAGTATAGAACCTGGGTCACAAGGCTTTCAGGCGCATGTGAATGACCGGAAACGGCCGGCCTTCGCCGTCGAGTGCCGAGCGACCGATGTCTTCGAATCCGTAGTGCCGGTAGAAGCCGTGGGCCTGCGGGTTCTGTTCGTTGACGTCGACCTTCAGCAGCGGGCGGCGGACGTGGTCGAGCAAGCGCCGGCCGATCCCCTGGCCACGCCGGGTCGGGTCGATGAACAGCATCTGCACGGTGTCGTCGTCGGTGGCGATGAAACCTGCCGGGGAGTGGTCGGGGTTCTCGAAAACCTGCACATCCAGGGCGGGCAGGTAGGTGTCACGCACCAGCGGGAACAGCCGGTGGATGTCGTCTTCCGGGAGGAAATCGTGGGTGGCGCGGACCGAGCGCTCCCACAGCGCGGCGAGTTGCGGATCATCCGCAGCGATGCGCTTTCGAATGGTCATGGGCAGGATCCTTCAGTGTCTGACGGGAAGAAGGAGGGCGATCCTAAACCAGAAAAAAGCCCAAGTGTGTGAAGAATCGTTCTCGGCTGTCGCCCCTTGCCCAGAGCGGATGCTAGTCTTCAACAACGTTGTCTTCAGGGAGCCCTCATGGGCAATCACAAGATCGAAATCCGCCGCACCAACGTCGACAAGATTCTGCTGGCGGCGGAAAAAGTCTTCGCCGAAAAAGGTTTCGGTGGCACCGCCATGGCGGACATCGCTGCTGAAGTGCAGCTGCCGCGATCCAACCTGCATTACTACTTTTCAACCAAGAGCGAGTTGTACAGCGCCGTGCTGTTCGACCTGCTGGAGGTGTGGAAGCAGGACGCGCTGTGCTTCGAGATGTTCGACGATCCGCGCGTGGTGCTCAGCAGCTACATCCGCGCCAAGATGAATCACTCGCGCAGCCGGCCCTACGGCTCGAAAGTCTGGGCCAACGAAATCATCCACGGCGCGCCGACCCTGGGCGAGGCGCTGGATGTCAGCCTGTACGACTGGGCGAAGATGAAAGAGGCGAAGATCCGGCAGTGGGTGGAGGACAAGCGGATTCTACCGGTGGAACCGTCGAGCCTGCTGTACATGATCTGGGCGTCGACCCAGCACTATGCCGACTTTGATCATCAGGTGAATATCCTGAATGAGCATCAGCCGTTGTCGGACATGCAGTTCGAGCGGGCGGTACAGACGGTGACGAGTGTGATTTTGCGGGGGATCGGGTTGGAGCCTTGATCGATCGTTCCCACGCATCGACGTGGGAACGATCTGTGACTCAGGCACTTACATGGTAGGGATTTCTCGGATCATGATTCCAGTCCAGAAACGGCTTGCCCGTTTCCATCGGCACCATCTCGATACAGTCCGCCACCGGGCAGGTGATCTGGCACAGATTGCACCCCACACACTCATCATCGATCACTTCATATTTGTGCGTGCCATCGGCCTGTTTCAGGCTGCTGATCGCCTGGTGTGAAGTGTCCTCGCAGGCAATGTGGCAACGCCCGCAACCGATGCACGCTTGCTGGTCGATCTTCGCAATCACCTGATAATTGATGTCCAGGTACTTCCAGTCCGTGGTATTGCCTACCGCGCGCCCGGAAAACTCGGCGATGCTGGCGTAACCCTGACTGTCCATCCAGCGCGACAAGCCGTCTTTCATCTCATCGACAATCCGGAAACCATGCAGCATCGCCGCCGTGCACACCTGCACCGCGCCGCTGCCCAGTGCGATGAACTCCGCCGCATCGCGCCAACTGCCGATGCCGCCGATGCCGCAGATCGGCAGGCCCTGGGTCTGCGGATCACGGGCGATTTCCGCGACCATATTCAGCGCGATCGGTTTGACCGCCGAGCCGCAATAACCGCCGTGGGTGCTTTTGCTGCCGACGGTGGGCAGGGCGACCATGTGTTCCAGATCGACGCTGGTAATCGAGTTGATGGTGTTGATCAGCGACACCGCATCGGCACCACCCCGGTGTGCGGCGCGGGCGGCGACGCGGATGTCGGTGATGTTCGGTGTGAGTTTGACGATCACCGGCAGCGAGCAATAGGTCTTGCACCAGCGCGTGACTTGCTCGACGTACTCCGGCACCTGACCGACCGCCGCGCCCATCCCGCGTTCGGGCATGCCGTGGGGGCAACCGAAGTTCAGCTCGATGCCGTCGGCGCCGGTGGCTTCCACCAGTGGCAGGATGTGTTTCCACGACTCTTCGACGCAGGGCACCATCAGCGACACGATCAGCGCGCGATCCGGCCAGTCCTTTTTCACCTGAGTGATTTCCCGCAGGTTGATCTCCAGCGAGCGGTCGGTGATCAGTTCGATGTTGTTGATGCCCAGCACTTCGCGGTTGTTGCCGTAATGTGCCGAGTAGCGCGAGGACACGTTGACCGCCGCCGGGTCTTCACCCAGGGTTTTCCAGACCACGCCGCCCCAGCCCGCCTCGAAGGCGCGCACCACGTTGTAGGCCTTGTCGGTCGGCGGCGCGGAGGCCAGCCAGAACGGGTTGGGGGCTTTGATTCCGGCGAAGACAATCGAAAGATCGGCCATTTACGCAGCCTCCACGTTGAGCATCAGTTGAGCGTTGATCGCCTCGGCGGCGCGCTTGCCGTGTTGCACCGCTTGCACGGTCAGGTCCTGATCGAGGCTGGTGCAGTCGCCGCCGGCGTACACACCTGGAATGCTGGTGCGCAGGTTTTCATCGACCTGAATCCGTTCTCCCTGACGTTTCAGCTCACGGGCCAGCGGGTCGGCGAGGGCGCTGCCGTCGAAGGCCTGGCCGATGGCTTTGAAGATCGCGTCGGCGGCCAGCTCGAAGGTCTCGCCAGTGGTTTGCAGGCGACCTTCCACTAGATGGGTACGGGCGAAACGCATCCCGCGCACCTTGCCTTGAGCATCGAGCAGCACTTCGTCTGGTTGCGCCCAGGTCAGCAGCCGCACCTGATTGGCCTTGGCGATGTCCTGCTCATGGCCGGTGGCGCCCATGTCCGCCGCACCACGGCGATAAACCAGGTTGACGTCGCGGGCACCGAGGCGGGCCATTTGCACGGCCATGTCGATAGCGGTGTTGCCGGCGCCGAGGACGATGCAGTGTTCGGCCAGCGGCAGTTGCGACAGGTCGTCGGTCTGGCGCAGTTCGCGGATGTAGTCGGTGGCGGCGAGCAGGCCGGGCGCGTCTTCGTGGGCCAAGCCGAGTTGTTTGCTCGCATTGAGGCCGAGACCGAGGAACACCGCGTCGAATTGCTGATGCAGTTCGCTCAAGGTCAGGTTTTCACCGAGTTTCTGGCCGTGGCGGATTTCGATGCCGCCGATTTGCAGGAGGAAATCCAGCTCTTTCTGCGCGTAGTCGTCGACCAGTTTGTACTTGGCGATTCCGTATTCGTTGAGCCCGCCAGCCTTTTCCCGCGCTTCGAAAATCACCACGTCGTGACCGTGCATGGCGCTGCGATGGGCACAGGACAGCCCCGCCGGGCCGGCACCGACCACGGCGATGCGTTTGCCAGTAGCGGCGGAGCGCTGAAACGGATGCTCGGTAAAGTGCGCGTTGTCCACGGCGTAGCGTTGCAGCAAGCCAATCAGCACTGGCGCGCATTCATGGGCGTTGTTGCGCACGCAGGCTTGCTGGCAAAGGATTTCGGTCGGACAGACCCGGGCGCAACTGCCGCCGAGGATGTTTGCCGAGAGGATTTTCTGCGCCGCACCCTGCACGTTGTCCTGATGGATATTGCGGATGAACGACGGGATATCGATCTCGCTCGGGCACGCATTCACGCACGGCGCGTCGTAGCAATACAGGCAGCGCGAGGCTTCCAGATGTGCCTGACGGTCGTTGAGCGGCGGCGCCAGATCGGTGAAATGGCCGGCGAGGGCGGCCGCACTTTCGTGCGGGTGCGGGAGATGGTTCAGGGTCTCGATCACGGTTTTTTGCCTCACGGTTATTTGAGGTTTTCTGCCTCTGTCGGGCAGTGGTTTGATCGTTCAGCTTGGGAACGATCGGAGGTCAGCGTTTGACGGCCACAGGTTTGTGCAACTCAGCCCGCTTGCTCAGCAAATCAAATACCGCCGGATACGCCGGCCGTTCGATATATCGGCCCGCACCGCGCTCGGCGCGCAGGTCGCCATCGGCCCAGACCACTTTCCCCTGGCTGACGGTATGGCTCGGCACACCACGCACGGTCTTGCCTTCGAAGATGTTGAAGTCCACTTGCTGATGGTGGGTCTTGGCGGAGATGGTGCGGGTGCCTTGCGGGTCCCACAGCACCAGGTCGGCATCGGCGCCGACGCGGATCGCGCCCTTGCGCGGGTAGAGGTTGAAGATCTTGGCGGTGTGGGTGGAGGTGAGGGCGACGAAGTCCTGCATCGACAACCGCCCCGAATTCACTCCTTCATCCCACAACACCGCCATGCGGTCTTCGATGCCGGCGGTGCCGTTGGGGATCTTGCTGAAGTCGTCGCGGCCAGCGGCTTTCTGCTCGGCGCAGAAGCAGCAATGGTCGGTGGCGGTGGTGTGCAGATTGCCGCTCTGCAGACCATGCCACAGTGCCTCTTGATGCCCGCGCGGACGGAACGGCGGGCTCATCACGTAGCCGGCAGCGGTCTGCCAGTCCGGGTGCTGGTAGACGCTGTCGTCCAGCAGCAGATGCCCGGCCAGCACTTCACCGTAGACCGGTTGGCCCTTGCTGCGGGCATAGGTGATTTCGTCGAGGGCTTCCTTGGTCGAGACGTGCACCAGGTACAGCGGCGTGCCGATGGTTTCAGCGATGCGGATCGCCCGACTTGCCGCTTCGCCTTCGACCTGCGAGGGTCGTGACAGCGGATGCGCTTCTGGCCCGGTGATGCCCTGGGCCATCAACTTGCGTTGCAGGTGATAGACAAGCTCGCCGTTTTCCGCGTGCACGGTCGGCACCGCACCGAGTTCCAGGCAGCGTTCGAAGCTTGCGACCAGCGTGTCGTCGGCGGCCATGATCGCGTTCTTGTAGGCCATGAAATGCTTGAAGCTGTTGATCCCGTGATGGCTGACCAGCTCGGCCATTTCCTCGCGGACTTGCTCGCTCCACCAGGTAATCGCGACATGGAAGCCGTAGTCGGACGCCGATTTCTCCGCCCAGCCACGCCACTGGTGAAAGGCTTCGAGCAGCGACTGCTGCGGATTGGGAATCACGAAATCGATGATCGAGGTGGTGCCGCCGGCCAGGCCAGCAGCGGTGCCGCTGTAGAAGTCTTCGCTGGCCACGGTGCCCATGAACGGGAGCTGCATGTGGGTGTGCGGATCGATGCCGCCGGGCATCAGGTATTGGCCGCCGCCGTCGAGCACTTCGGCGCCGGTGGGAACATCCAGGTTTTCACCAATGGCTTTGATCACGCCGTCAGCGCAATAGACATCGGCGCGGTAACTTTCATCATGGGTAACAACGGTGGCGCCACGGATCAACAGAGACATTCCGAGTTCCTCGCAGGCATGACCGACTTGTGCCGGTTCTAGATGTTTTATTGTTTGCAGCGCCAAAAGCGTAATCTTGTCAGCGCTGTCAGGAATAGACGCTAGTCGCAGTTCTGAAATTGATCAAGATTATTTTTTATAAGCTTATTGCTGTTTTAACGTGCTGAAAAATAACGATAAAAATCGTAAATCACCAAAATGGTGAGGCGCTTCACCATTTTGACGCACTTGACAGGTTGGAAATATGAGCAAGATTTCCTATGTGAAATCAGCCGCTTGAAGTTGAGCTGCAACTGAGCGGCCACGATGAAAAAAAGTGCAGTGCACCAGATTGAGTCCTGACAGTTCGGACAACTTGCCTGGCATTTAGCCTGAGTGTTCAGTCAAGTGTTCGCGGACTCACCAGGTGAATAATTAAAACTGATCAACATCAGTCAGTTACAAAGCTTTAAAAGCACGGCCCGATGCGCAAGCGGGGCACCCGGCACGTTTATTGATGCCGCCGCTGACAGCATGGCCGGTGCATGAAAGTTGTCAGTTCCTCCGGCCATCGTCCGGCTCGCACCCCCATGTGCAGCCGCCTGATGAGCGAAAAATAATCAGAAGAACAGTGGAGCGGCCATGCAACAGAACAGATCGCAAGTGACCGAGCGCGACGGCTTGTTCGAACTCGAAGCCGGCAGCGACGTCCTCGACAGTCCCCGTTACAACCAAGACATGGCACCGACCAAGGTGCGCGAACGAACCTGGAACAAATGGCACATCACCGCCCTGTGGGTCGGCATGTCGATCTGCGTGCCGACCTACACTCTGGGCGGCGTACTCACCGCGTATTTCGGTTTGACCGTCGGCGAGGCGCTGCTGGCGATTCTGTTCGCCAACATCATCGTCCTCATCCCGCTGACGCTGAATGCGTTTCCCGGCACCAAATACGGCATTCCGTTTCCGGTGCTGCTGCGCTCGTCCTTCGGGATTCTCGGCTCCAACGTGCCGTGCCTGATCCGCGCGCTGGTGGCGTGTGGCTGGTTCGGCATCCAGACCATGTTCGGCGGGCTGGCGATTCATCTGTTTCTCGGGTCGGTGTTCGAGGGCTGGAAATCCCTCGGCGGTACGGGGGAGGTGATCGGTTTCATGATCTTCTGGACGCTGAACCTGTGGGTGGTGATCCGTGGCGCCGAGTCGATCAAATGGCTGGAAACCCTTTCGGCGCCGCTGCTGGTGGCGGTCGGTATCGGGTTGCTGGTGTGGGCCATGCCGAATGTGTCGATGACCGAGTTGCTGGCGATTGCGCCGAAACGTCCCGAGGGCGCGAGCGTGGTCAGCTACTTTGCCGCCGGGCTGACCGCGATGGTCGGTTTCTGGGCCACATTGTCGTTGAACATTCCTGATTTCAGCCGTTATGCCCGTAGCCAGAAGGATCAGATTCTCGGGCAGATTTTCGGCCTGCCGCTGACCATGTTCCTGTTCGCCGCGCTGGGCGTGGTGATGACCGCGGCATCGGTGAAACTGGTGGGCGTCAGCGTTTCCGATCCGGTGACTCTGATCGGCCATATCCAGAGCCCGGTGTGGGTTGCGGTAGCCATGGCGCTGATCATCATCGCCACGCTGTCGACCAACACCGCCGCCAACATCGTCTCGCCGACCAACGACTTCCAGAACATCGCGCCCAAGGTCATCAACCGCACCAAGGCGGTGATCCTCACCGGGTTCGTCGGCCTGGCGTTGATGGGCCATGAACTGTTGAAGAAACTTGGATTGATCGTCTCCGATGTCAGCCTGGAAACCGTGTATTCGAATTGGCTGCTGGGCTATTCCAGCCTGCTCGGGCCGATTGCCGGGATCATGGTGGTGGACTATTTCCTGATCAAGAAACAGCAACTGGACCTGGCCGGCCTGTACCGCGACGACGTGTACCCGGCGTGGAACTGGGCCGGGTTCATCGCGTTCGGCGTGCCGGTGGTACTGACCCTGCTGTCGCTGGGAAGCAGCGCGTTCAGCTGGTTTTACAGCTACGGCTGGTTCACCGGCTCGGCGCTGGGCGGGTTGATCTATTACGGGTTGTGCGCGATGCGGACGAGCCCGGTCATCGTCAAATCGCCGTTGTAATTTCCATAAGAACTGCCTGAGGAGATCCCCATGAACGCAGCCGTAGACGTTCTGCAATCGACCCATCAGCACATCAACCGCGACCGCTTGTGGGCGTCGCTCATGGAGCTGGCGAAGCTCGGCGCCACGGTCAAGGGCGGGGTCTGTCGCCTGGCCCTGACCGACCTCGACCGCCAGGCCCGCGACCTGTTCGTGCAGTGGTGCAAGGGCGCCGGTTGCAGCGTCACGGTCGATGAAGTCGGCAACATCTTCGCCCGTCGGCCCGGTCGCAATCCGAACCTGCCGCCGGTGATGACCGGCAGTCATATCGACACCCAGCCCACCGGCGGCAAGTTCGACGGTTGCTTCGGCGTGCTGGCGGGGGTCGAAGTGTTGCGCACCCTCAATGACCTTGGCGTGGAAACCGAGGCGCCGCTGGAAGTGGTGGTCTGGACCAACGAAGAAGGCTCGCGCTTCGCCCCGTGCATGATGGGCTCCGGCGTGTTCGCGGAAAAATTCACTCTCGAAGAAACATTGGCCAAGGTTGATTCCGACGGCATAACGGTCGGCGAAGCGCTGAACGCCATCGGCTACGCCGGGCCGCGCAAGGTCAGCGGGCACAAGGTCGGCGCCTATTTCGAAGCACACATCGAGCAAGGCCCGATTCTTGAGGACGAACAGAAAACCATCGGTGTGGTACTCGGCGCCTTGGGGCAGAAGTGGTTCGACTTGAAACTGCGTGGCGTCGAAGCCCACGCCGGTCCGACCCCGATGCACCTGCGCAAGGATGCTCTGGTCGGTGCTTCGGTGATCGTCGGCGCAGTCAATCGCGCTGCCCTCGGCCATCAACCTCACGCCTGCGGCACGGTCGGTTGCCTGCAAGCCTATCCGGGCTCGCGCAACGTCATTCCGGGGGAAGTGCGCATGACTCTCGACTTCCGGCATCTGGAACCGGCACGCCTCGACTCGATGATCGCCGAGGTCAAGCAAGTCATCGAAGCGACCTGCGAAGAACACGGCCTGACCTACGAGCTGACCCCGACCGCCGATTTCCCGCCGCTGTACTTCGAAAAAGGCTGCGTCGAAGCCGTCCGCGGCGCCGCCAAAGGTCTAGGCCTGTCGCACATGGACATAGTCAGCGGCGCCGGCCATGACGCGATTTTCCTCGCCGAACTCGGCCCGGCCGGGATGATCTTCGTGCCGTGCGAGGGCGGCATCAGCCACAACGAAATCGAAAACGCCGCGCCGGACGATCTGGCGGCGGGCTGTGCGGTGTTGTTGCGGGCGATGCTGGCGGCTTCGGCGGCGGTGGCGGGTGGGCAACGAGCGGCGTGAACACGGACAGAGCTGGATAGGTCGGCAAAACATTCTATTGCCAAGCAAAGCTTTACCTGTGGGAGCGAGCTTGCTCCCACAGTTTTTGCACATTGGGCTTGCGACTACCCAAGTCTTTCGTTGTTGTTCGCCGAACCTTTGCGACGGTCACTGCCGTTCGGGTTGCCAACGTCCAGCAATCGTCTTTCCACCAGCACATTCTCAAGCGCCTGGCGTTCGGCCGGCGCCATCTGGTGTTCGCGCTTTTTCAGCTCCAGCAGGATGGGGCTGGACCAGGTGCGATAGGTCTGTTCGATGAGGCGGTTGGATGTCATCAGTCTCTCCTTGATCAAGAGCCCGGTGTAGCTGGCAGGGGCTCAATCCGATGAGGTACTAACGTTAGTCGACAAAACGGGAAGTCGCTAATGCCGCGGGCGGGAGCCGACGAGACGAATCGTCGCACCGTCGCTCCCACCGGAGATGTATCAATCGTCGACCTTCATCATCGCCTGCACACCCTCCCAAGCCTCGGCCCGCATCCGCTCGATATCCAGCCCCGGAATCACCCCGTCATCGACCACGATCCGCCCACCCACCAGGCTGTACTTCACCGCAATCGGCTCACCCGCAACGACCGGTGCGACGGCATTGTCGTGGAAGCCGTAGAACCTTGGATGGTCGAGGCTGTAGATCACCAGGTCCGCTGCCTGACCCACTTCCAATGTGCCGACCGCGCCGAGGCCGAGCACTTGTGCGCCGCCGGCCGTGCCCCAGTGGATGACGTCTTCGGCGGTGGTGGCCGAGGCGCCTTGTTCGGCGCGGTGGATCAGCCACGCGGTGTTGGCTTCGCCGACCATGCTCCCGGATTCGTTGGAGGCGACGCCGTCGACGCCGAGGGAGATCGGCACGCCGGCCTCATACATTTGCGGAATCGGTGCAATGCCGCTGCCCAGCCGCGCGTTGCTCACCGGGCAGTGGGAGACGCCGGTGCCGGTCTGGGCGAGCATGCGGATTTCTCCCGGTTGCAGGTGCACGGCGTGGGCGAACCAGACGTCCGGGCCGAGCCACTCGTGTTCGGCGACGAATTCCACCGGCAGGCAGTTGTACTTGTCGCGGCAGAAATTCACGTAGTTCTGCGTTTCCGACAAGTGCGTGTGCAGACGCAACCCCATGCCGCGTGCGGTATGCGCCAGTTCACGCAGCAGCGTTGGCGGCAGCGAGAAGGTTGGCGTGGTTGGTGCCACTACCACCCGCCGCAGAGCATCCGGAGTGTCCTGGTGGTATCGCGATTTCAGCCGTTCGAGATCGCCGACCATTTGCTCCAGGGATTCCGGTTGCAGCGCGGTTTTCGAGAAGCCCGGATGCGCGCTGGCGGACTCCAGTGCGCCGCCACGGCAGAGCACGAAACGCAGGCCGAACTCCTCGGCAAGGTCGAACAGCAAGTCGCCGGTCTCGGTGCTGCCGTGGGCGTGGTAGAGGTAGTGGTGATCGGCGCAAGTGGTGACGCCGGACAGCAGCAGTTCGACCATCCCCAGCCGCGCGGCGATCCGCGCCAGTTGCGGGGTAAAACGGTTCAGACGCGGGTAGGGCACGCTCGCCAGCCAGCCTTGCAGGTCCTGATTCAAGCCTTCGGGCACGGCTTTGAGCAGGTTCTGGAACAGGTGATGGTGGGTGTTGATCCAGCCCGGATAGACCACGGAATTACGCGCGTCTATCACCCGCTCCCCGGGTTGCGGCTCAAGGTTCGCGGCCATTTCCGCGATCCGGCCGTTGACCACGCGGATGTCCACGGCATCGGCCCGGGCACGGGGGCCGCGCAGGCCGGTCATCACCGCGACCGGATTCTTGATCAGGATGTTTTGAAGTTGAGTCATGGGCAGCTCCAGTCAGAGGATGTGCGAGGCGGATTTGCCGGGTGTGGTTTCTGGCACGCTGACGCCGTTGAGCGCCGCGTTGAGCAGCACCGACACCAGGCAGGCGATGACCACGCTGCTGTGCAGGAACGGCTGTGACCACTC
This sequence comes from Pseudomonas sp. stari2, assembly GCF_040760005.1. Lineage (NCBI taxonomy): Bacteria > Pseudomonadati > Pseudomonadota > Gammaproteobacteria > Pseudomonadales > Pseudomonadaceae > Pseudomonas > Pseudomonas sp. Stari2. Next base: position 4,075,373 of record NZ_CP099760.1, on the reverse strand, counting down.
GGGCAGTTGTTTGAACAGGGCCGGGGCGAGCACCGGCACCAGGGCGGCGGCGATGGTGAAACCGACAATCAGCACGTTGTAGCGATTGCGCTCGTAGTCGACCTTGGCCAGGGTCTGGATGCCCGCCGCCGCGACCACGCCGAACATCGCGATGCCGGCACCGCCCAGCGCGGCGGTCGGCATCGAGGCGATGATCGCGCCGGCCTTCGGCACCAGCGCAATCGAGCACATCAGCAGACCGCTGATCGCCACCACCCAACGGCTGCGCACGCCGGTCAGGATCACCAGCCCGACGTTTTCCATGAAGGCAATGAACGGGAACGCGGCGAACATCCCGGCGATGGTGCTGGCCAGGCCATTGGCGCGCAGGCCGTTGATTACCTGCTTGTCGTCTACCGGTTTGTCGACGATGTCGCCGATGGCCACGAACAGCCCCATGGACTCGACCATCTGCACGATCATCACGACGACCATGGTGGCGATGGGGATCAGACTGAAGGTCGGCAAACCGAAATAGAATGGGTAGGGCACGGTCAGCCACGGCGCGTCCTGCACGCTATGAAAGTTGCCCATGCCCAGACCGTAAGCCAGACCGGCGCCCACCAGCATCCCGACCAGCACCGCCATGTTGCGCAGCAACGGGCTGCCATAACGGTTGACCAGCAGGATGGTCAGCAACACCACCACGGCCACCGCGAGAAACGCCGGCGCGCCGAAATTGCTCGCGTTGCGCCCGCCGCCGACCCATTCATAGGCAATCGGGAACAGCTGCAAGCCGATCACCGTGACGATGCAGCCGGTCACCACTGGTGGAAAAAATCGTCGCAAACGGCCCACAAACGGCGCCATCAGCAGGGTGAATATTCCGGCGCCGATCACCGCCCCGCAGACCCCGGCGAAGCCCACCTCCGGGTTGCTGCCGATGGCGATCACCGGGCCGACGCTGCTGAACGCCACGCCTTGCAGGATCGGCAGACGCACGCCGAACTTCCAGAAACCGACGGTCTGCAACAGCGTGGCGATGCCGGAACAGAACAGCGTGGTGCTGATCAGCACCACCGTGTCGGCGTGAGACATCTTCAAGGCACTGGCGACAATCAACGGCACGGCGATGGCGCCGATGTACGAGACGGCCATGTGTTGCAGGCCGAGGGTGAGCATCTGTCGCACCGGCAAGACGCGGTCGACGGGGTGGACGGTGGAGGAAGAACTGGCTGACGACATGGGGAATCACCTCTAGCTGTTGTTATTCGGTACAGAGGGGTATTCGTTCTGTGTGCCCGGAACCGCCATCCACCGGCTCCGATGCCGGGCTTCAGCCGGCCAGGCAGGCGGCAAAGCCCTGGTTCAGCGCCGCCCGATCCAGGTCGCGGCCGATGAACACGATCTTGCTTGAGCGCGGCTCGCTGCCCCACGCGGTCGAGGCGCGGAACTCCACCAGGCTGTGCACGCCTTGCAGCACATAGCGCTGGTCTTCGTTGGCCACCGCCAGCACGCCTTTCATGCGGTACAGGTTGTCGGCCTGAGCGTTGCGCAACTCACTGATCCAGCGGTGGAACGCCATCAGGTTGACGGCGCCGTCCACGGCGATGCCTACCGAGGACACGCTCGGATCGTGTTCGTGCTCTTCAGCGTGATGGTCATGGTCGTGGTGATCGTGGTCGTGCTGATCCGCGCCGATTTCCATCAGCTTCTGCGTGCATTCGAAGGCGCCGATGCCGAGGATTTTCGACAGGTCGATCTGTGCGTGGGTCGAGGTCACCAGATCCGCCGTGGCGTTCAAACCACGGATCTTGCCGCGCAGAGTTTCCACCTCTTCAGGACTGACCAGATCGACCTTGTTGATGACGATACGGTCGGCGCAGACGATCTGATCCACCGCCTGATTGTCGACGCCGTCCAGTTGCAGGTCTTCCAGGTGTTGGGCGATGTGCTTGGCATCGACCATGGTCACGATGGCGTCGAGTTCGACTTCCTCGGCAATCGGGTCGTTGATGAAAAAGCTCTGGGCCACCGGGTACGGGTCGGCCAGGCCGCTGGTCTCGATCAGGATGTGGTCGAGCCGCACCGGGCGCGCCACCAGTTCGCGGACGATCCGCACCAGATCCTCGCGGACTTCGGCGGTGCAGCACACGCAGCCATTGACCATTTCGTAGATTTCTTCGGTCTCGGAACTGAGCACCAGATCGCCGTCGATGCCGACTTCGCCGAACTCGTTTTCGATCACCGCGATCTTGCGGCCGTGGTTTTCCTTGAGGATGTAATTGAGCAGGGTGGTTTTGCCGGCACCGAGGAACCCGGTGAGGATGGTGACCGGGATTTTCGTGTTCGGGGTCGGGGCGTTGAAAGGGGTGTTCATGTGAGGCTCCTTGGTAGTGATAGACCGGTGCACGATGAAGGGGAGTAAGGCTGGATTTGGTCGGGGGCCGGGGTTTCACCCCACCGCAGCGCAACGCCGGCATCGAGGCCGAACAGGTCGAGGACGCGGCCGAGGCTGTGGTCGACCATTTGCGCCAGGCTGGCGGGGCGGGCATAGAAGGCCGGCACCGGCGGGGCGATGATCCCGCCCATCTCGGTGACGGCGGTCATGTTGCGCAGGTGGGCGAGGGTCAGCGGCGTTTCGCGGGCCATCAGCACCAGCGTGCGGCGCTCCTTGAGGGTGACATCGGCGGCGCGGCCGATCAGCCCCGATGAGGTGCCGGTGGCGATCTCTGCCAGCGTCCTCATTGAACACGGCGCAACCACCATGCCCAGGCAACGGAACGAACCGCTGGCGATCCCGGCGGCCACGTCATCGGCACGGTGATAGTGGCTGGCGAGGGCGGTGACGTCGGCCAGTTTGTAGTCGGTTTCGTGGGCCATGGTCAGCAGCGCGGCGCGGCTGATGATCAGGTGGCTTTCGATGTTCAGATCGGCCAGCAGCTCCAGCAGGCGTACACCGTAGATGAAGCCGGACGCGCCGCTGATACCGACCACCATCCGCTGACGGTTCACGATGGCAGACCGTCGAGCAGTTGCCGCGCGCGTTCGAGCACGTCCTGATCGAGCTGCGCCTTGATCCCGTCAAACCCAGAGCCGCGCGTGGCATCCAGGCCCATCCGCGAGGTGGTGCCATTGACCGAGGATGACGGGTCCAGCGGGCTGCCGGGCAAACCGTCGATGGTGAAGATGTCGAGATGCGGCTGGAAATGCGTGGCCAGTGCCCACAGCACCTGGCTGTCGTCGGTGAGGTCGATGTCGCTGTCCACCGCGATCACGGTTTTCAGGTACGGATCCCAGCCGAGCAGTGCCAGCATGATCTGTCGGGCCTCACCGTCGCGGCTCTGGTCCAGCGCTACGTAGCAATGAAAATGCGTGCCGGAGTTCGGGTAATGCACGGCGGTGACGGCGGGAAAGCGTGCCTTGAGCTTCTCGCTCATTTCCGCTTCGCGGGGCAGCCGCGCCAGGGTCAGGTGTTCGGCATAGCGCCCGCCCATCACGTCCACCAGCCAGGCGTCCTTGCGTCGCAACAGGGTGTCGACGCGCAGCACGTTGTTGGTCGAGCGATCCGAGGAGTAACCGCTGAACTCGCCGAACGGACCTTCTTCGGCATAGGCCGCCGGGTCTATCGCGCCTTCGAGTACGAACTCGGCGTAAGCCGGCACGCCGATGCCGTAGCGCGGGGTCTTGACCAGTTCCAGCGGCGCACCGAACAGCCCGCCGGCCACCGCACGTTCGTCACTGCCATAAGGCAAGCGAGCCGCAGCGGCGAGCATGAACAACGGGTGCGCGCCGACCACCATGGCCACGCGCAGTTCTTCGCCGCGTTCGCGAGCGGTCTGCAACATCCGCCATAGATGCCCGCGTGAGTGCAGGCTGGTGGCCAACGCCTGACGGGCGTGGCGCATCGAGCGGTGATAGCTCATGTTGGCGATGCCGGTGAGCGGGTCCTCGGCGATGATGATTGCGTTGGTGATGTACGGGCCGCGATCACTGTCGAAATGCTTGAGCATCGGCAGCAGTGCGAGGTCCAGCGCTTCACCTTCGAACACCTCGTCGAGTACCGGGCCGGTTTCGACGTAGCGCGGCGCGATCGGCTGGTTGGCGCGGGTCTGAAAGGTTTCGTGTAACTGCGCGGCGCCGACGCCGAACAGCCGGGCGATACGCCGGCGGGATGCGAACAGATTGGTCGCCACCGGCACACCGAGGTTGCCGACGTGTTCGCAAATCAGCAGCGGGTCGCGGCCTTGGGCGGCGAGGGCATCGACCAGGGCGGTGACGTCCTGATCGGCAGAAAGGGGTTGGGTGATGGTCAGCACATCGTCCGGGTACTGGCGGCGATAGGCGTCGATGAATACGTGAAAATCCTGAGAGTCGCCGAGCGTCGAACGGGTCATGGTTTCACCTCGTAAAAAGCAGGCGCGCAGGGGTGAGGCTGGCGTTCGATCGACAAGCCGTTGGCCTGCCGGTCGAGCGAACGCCGGGTCATCTTCGCGCCTGTAAAGTCGCTGTGTACGGGTTTAGAGGTAGGTCGTGGTCAGACGAATGTCCGCCTCGGCCAGGTCCTTGGGCGGCGGGGTCGGTTCGATCCCGCACAACCGGGCGATGTTGTTGCCCAGGTAGTCCTCAAGGTGATCCTCGTCGATCCCCAGGCCCTGCGGCGCCGGCGAGCACAACACTTCCAGCTCGCGCAGCCACATGCCCGGTTCGTTCGGCGGCGAGTCGGTGCCGAACACGATCTTGTTGCGCGGCAGCTCCTTGGCGAACTCGACGATCCGCGACTGGAAGCACCAGCCGGATTCGCAGTACACGTTCGGCGTGTCCATCGCCATCCAGAACGCCTCGAACGAGTAGTTGCCACCGGTCTGGATGCCGAAGTGACCGATGATGAAATTGACCATCGGGAATTCGCGGATGATCGGGTAGAACATCGTCGGAATGGTGTACGGGCCATCGCCGGTGTGGATCAGCACCACGATGTTGTACTTGGCGCAGACCTTCATCGCCGGACGCAGCCAGTCGAGTGCGCGATCCGGGCGATAGCCGTGCATGTTGGCGTGCAGCTTGAGCATCTTGAAGCCGTATTCCTTGATGTGGAATTCCAGCTCTGCCGCACCGTTTTCCGGTCCCCAGCGCGGGTTGAAGTTGAAATTGCCGATGAAGCGGTCCGGGTACTTCACGCACAGTTCGGCGACGTAGGACATGTAGTCACGCACGCCCTCACGGCCACGGCGGTTGCCGTCGCGATACCCGGTGTTGCCCGGTGGCGGCTGGATGAAGCCCATGTCGATCCGGCGCGGCTTGCCGTTGATCATGTACGGGCCGTCCATCAGCTTGAGCATGCGCTCGCCGGTGAACGGTTCGCCGGTGTGACGCCAGGCCTCGTCGACCAGGTTGGTGGGGTGCAGATGGGTGTCGATGATCATCGGTTCAGCTCCTGGCCAGTTGAGTGGTGACGGGGCGCTTGAGTTGCGCCTCTGCTTCGGAAACGGAACGCGGCGGCGGGGACGGCTGAAGGCCGATCATCCGTGCGGTGTTGTTGCCCAGGTAGTCTTCGAGGGTGTCCTCGTCGAGATTCAGGCCCTGCGGCGGCTCGTGGCAGAGCACTTCGAGCAGGCGCAGCCACATGCCCGGTTCGTTCGGCGGGGTGTCGGTGCCGAACAGGATCTTGTGGGTCGGAAGGACTTTGGCGAACTCGACAATCCGCGATTGCAGGCACCAGCCGGACTCGCAATAGACGTTGGGCAGCTCCATTGCCCACTGCATCGGTTCGAACACATAGACGCCGCCGGTCTGCACGCCGAAGTGGGCCATGATGAAATCGACGTTGGGGAATTCCTTGATCATCGGCACCCATTCCGAGGGGATGCTGTAGGGCCCGTCGCCGGTGTGCAACTTGACCGGAATGCCCAGTTCGGCGCATTTCTCGAAGGCCGGACGCACCCAGTCGAGTGCACGGTCAGGCCGGTAGGCATGCATGTTGGCCTGCATCTGCACCATCTTGAAACCGTGTTCCTTGACGTAGCGCTCGATCGCCTCGACGCCGTTTTCCACGCCGCAGCGCGGGTTGTAGACGAAGCAGCCGATGAAACGGTCCGGGTAGGTCTGGACCATTTTCAGGGTGTAGGCCATGTAGGCGTCGATGGATTCGCGGCCCGACAGTTCGCCGTCGGTCCAGGTGTAAATGGTGTTGCCCTGCGGTGGCTGGATGAAGGCTTTGTCGATGCGGCGAGGCTTGCCGTTGACCATGTACGGGCCATCCATCATCTCCAGCAGACGCTCGCCGGTGAACGGGTCACCGTCATGCCTCCAGGCGAGGTCCACGAGATCCGTGGGATAGCAGCTGATATCGATGATCATTGAAGTCGATCTCCTGATAGCGGGGAAGGGAGCCTTGCGGCCCACAGCATCCACGTCCCGGGCAATCGGCCGTTTCTATGCGCAGCACTTGCGCATTCCCTCGCCTGTTCGCATCCGGCCCGGGTGGGTGGTTGCTTGAGGCGAGTATTGGAAGGCGGGGGAGGGTTCGTACAATATTAATTGGGTGGGGTGGTGATACTTGTTCGATATGGGCTTGTCAGCGATGGCGTCAGGACTGTGTTTGCCGGGCCAACTGCTTGATCACTTCAACAACAGGCGCCACGCGCTCAGCCTGCCCATGGGGCCACACCGCGTAAAGGTTGTAATGCGCCGCAATCTGCGCCTCGTTCAACGCCACCAGCCGCCCGCTGCGCAACGCATCGGCGGCCAGTAATCCACGTACCAGTCCCGCGCCGACACCCGCCTCGGCAGCCGCGATGAGATTCGCCGCGTTATCAAATACGACGCGAGCAGCAGGCTCCACCGCGGGCATACCCGCCGCATCCAGCCACGGAATCCACGACCGCCGCGTATACCCCAGCAGCGGTAATTCAAGAATCTGCGCCGGGTTCAACGGCACCTGTAAACCATGGCGCTCAAGCAGCACCGGAGCTGCCACCGCCAACACCCGATCCCCGCAGATCTGGGTCATCTCGCAATCGTCCCAATCGCCGTAGCCGTAGCGCAGCGACAGGTCCACCCGTTCGAACGTGCTGCGATCACTGCGCGGCATCGACAGGATTGTCACTTCGTAATCCGGCAAGCCATCGAGCAACTGCGGCAGGCGCGGATTGAGCCAGCTCTGGGCCAGTTCGCTGTCGACGTCGAGGGTCAGGCGCTGGGCCATGCTGCGGTTCTTCACCGAAGACAACGCCCGATCAATCTGCGCCAGACCATCCGACAGCACGCTGGCAAACAACTGCCCGGCGTCGGTCAGGTTACTGCCGCCGCCTTCGCGCACGAACAACGGCTGGCCGATGAATTCTTCCAAGGCGCGGATCTGCTGGCTGATTGCGCTGTGAGTCAGATCGAGCTTGCGCGCTGCGCTGGAAAAGCTGCCGCTGCGCGCCGCGTGGATGAACGCGCTCATGGACTGCACCGACGGGTATCGCTTGTACATGTTGTTAGTCCTGCTTACACCGGTTGGCAGAAATCGTCGCTGGCCGCGTGTTGCCCGGGCTTCCAATAATCGGTGACCAGGCCCGCACAAAGACGGGCCGCTCTTTTGGAGCCTGACAATGATTGCATTCACGGTTAACGGCGAACGACGCGAGCTGGATGAAGCGTCCCCCTCCATGCCCTTGTTATGGGTGTTGCGTGATCAGTTGAAACTCACCGGCACCAAATTCGGCTGCGGCATGGGCCTGTGCGGTGCCTGCACCGTGCACCTGAATGGCGTCGCGGTGCGTTCCTGCCAGTTGCCGCTGGCCGCCGTCGCGGGCCACAGCATCACCACCATCGAGGGTTTGTCGCCCAACGAAAATCATCCGCTGCAACTGGCCTGGGTCGCCGAAGATGTGCCGCAATGCGGCTACTGTCAATCCGGGCAGATCATGTCCGCCGCCGCGCTGCTTAACACCGGCGCGCCGGTCAACGACGACTCGATCCGCAACGCCATGTCCGGGAATATCTGTCGCTGCGGCACTTACGGGCGCATCAACAAGGCGATCAAACGTGCGGCGAATGCGCCGAAGGAGGCGTGATGAGCCTCATCCACGGCAACGTTGATGAACCCTCGCGCCGGGTGTTTCTCAAGCAGGCGGTGACGGTGGCGTCCGGTCTGGCGATTGCGTTGTATTTGCCTTCCGGAACGGCGGCGACTGAAGTGAAAACCTCGGCCACCGAATTCGAACCCAACGCCTGGGTGCGCGTGCTGCCCGACGGCACGGTGAAACTGGTGGTGCACAAGCACGATTCCGGCACCGGGACCCAGACGGCTTTGGCCGCGTGCGTGGCCGAGGAACTGGATGTGAACCCGATGACCGTGCAGGTCATCACCCCGGAAGATCCGTTCTTTGAAACCTATATTCATCCGGTCTGGAAAGTCTTCTCCACCGGCGGCAGCACCAGCGTGTCGCTGGAATACGATCGCCTGCGCACGGCCGGCGCCACGGCGCGGGCGCTGCTGATCAGTGCGGCGGCGCAGCAGTGGAAAGTCAGCCCCGAGAGCTGCTCCACCGAAGAAGGCCGGGTCGTGCATGCCTCGAGCAAACGCAGCCTCGGATACGGCGAACTGGCCGGCGCGGCAGCGCATCTGCCGGCACCGACCAACGTCACGCTGAAGGATCCGGCACAGTTCAAATACATCGGCAAGTTGCGCCACAAACGCGACGCGGCGGCCAAGGTCTGCGGGCGCTTCAAGTACAGCATCGACGTGCAGTTGCCGGGGATGCTGGTGGCGGTGATTCAGCGTGCGCCGGTGGTGGGCGCGAAGGTTGTCGCGGTGGATTCGGCGGCCACGTTGCAAGTGCCGGGCGTGCGCAAGGTGATCGCGATTCCGGGGCGGCCGGATGTGCTCGGCGGCAACCTCGAAGGCGTCGCAGTGCTGGCCGACACCTTCTGGGCCGCGCAGCAGGGGCGCCAGTTGCTGGAGATCAAATGGAGCGACTCCCCGCTGGCCGGTTTCGACAGCGCCGAGCTGAGCAAAGCACAGATCGCAGCGATCAGCGATCCGGCAACGCAAACCGTCAAAGCCATGGCCCAGGGCGATGTCGCCGGGCAATGGTCGGGCGCGGCGAAGTTGCTCGAAGCCGATTACACGATGCCTTACAAGGTGCAAAACCCGCTGGAGCCGATCTGCATCACCGCGCAGGTCAAGGACAAGGCGATCACCTATTGGGGCGGCGTGCAGGTTCCGTCGTCGGCACTGGAAGCGGCGCAGACCGTGTGCGGCATCGGCAAGGACAAGGTCACGATTCATGAACTGGTGTCCGGCGGCAGCTTCGGTGCGCGGGAAGCCAAATACTGGCTGTTCGAAGTCGCGTATCTGGCGCAGCAGACCGGCGTGCCGGTGAAACTGCTCAACAGCCGCGAAGACGAAATGCGCGCGCTGTTCAATCACCCGGCCACGCTTCATCGGGCGAAGGGCGCACTGGATGCCCAAGGTAAACTCACGGCGCTGCAACTGCATGCGGTGTCGCCAGCCTCGCCGGAACAGTGGGAACCGGGCTATTTCGAGCGCGCGGATCACATGGATTACAGCACCACCGAGGCCATCACCGCGTGGGACTTCGCCTACCGTCCGCCGCACCTGGACCTGACCTGGGTCAAGCACGAAAGCAACGTGCCCAGCGGCTGGTATCGCTCGGTGAGCTTCATTCCCAACGTGTTCGCCGTGGAAAGTTTCATGGATGAACTGGCCCATGCCGCCGCTGAAGATCCGCTGGCGTTCAGGCTGGCCAACATGCAGGAACGGCCACGGCATGTCGCGGTGCTGAAGCAGGCGGCCGAACGCGCCGGTTGGGGCCAGAAACTGCCGCCGGATACGGCGTTGGGGATCGCCACCAATCAGGGCTACACCAGTTTCATCGCCGTGGTGGCGCGGGTCACGAAGGTGGACGGCAAGGCCCGGGTCGAGAAGTTGACCTGTGTGGTCGATTGCGGTCTGGCGGTGTCGCCCGGCGGGGTCGAGGAGCAGATTTACGGCGGATTGATGTGGGGCCTCGGTCATGCGCTGTTCGATCGTCTCGACATCCAGCAGGGCAGGGTGGTGCAGAGCAACTTCCACGACTATCGCGTTACGCGGATGTCCGACATGCCGCCCGTGGACATCCTCGTGCTCGATGGTCAGCCGGACAAACCGGGCGGCGTTGGCGAGCTGGGCAGCCCGTCGGTGGTTCCGGCGATTGCCAATGCGCTGTTCAGCCTGACCGGGGTGCGTCAGCGTTCCACGCCATTGAACCTGGGGTAAGCCACCATGGACCTGCGTTTGCTGCGGTACTTCATGGCGCTGGCCGATGAGTTGCACTTCGGCCGTGCCGCCGAACGGCTGCACATCTGCCAGCCGCCCCTGAGCCAGCAGATCCGCTTGCTGGAGGAAGAACTTGGCACGCCGCTGTTCGAGCGCAGTCATCATCGGGTCGAGCTGACGGCGGCGGGGCAGATGCTCAAGGAGCAGGCGCCGCTGGTGTTCGAACAACTCGAGCGGGCGCTGGACCTGACCCGCCAGACCGGGCGCGGGCAACTGGGCGAGCTGGAAATCGGCATGATCAGCTCGGTGATGGTCGGCGTACTGCCCAAAGCGCTGCACCTGTTTCGCGAGCGCTACCCGCAGGTGACCTGGCGTCTGCATGAGATGACCCCGGCGGCGCAGGTCAAGGCGTTGAAGGAGAAACGCATCGACGCCTGCGTGTTCCGCGTCGGTTATGACGATCCGCAATTACGCAATGAACTGCTGATCCATGAGCCAATCCATGTGGTGATGCCGCAGGATCACCCGCTGGCCCGACGCGAGGTGCTGGCGCCGGCTGATCTGGCGCAGGAGCCGTTTGTGGCGCTGGAATTGAAGCAATCGCGGTTCGCCAATTTTCTCTATCAGTGCTGCATTCAGGCCGGGTTCACCCCGCAGATCCGCCAGCAGGTGATCGAGGTGCAGACCTTGCTCAGTCTGGTCCGTGCCGGGTTCGGCGTGGCGCTGTTGCCGGCGTCCATCGAACAACTGGCGCCGGCCGGACTGGTGTTCCGGCGCCTGACCCCGGCGCTGCCGCAAGTGCCGCTGTACGCGACCTATCGGGCGGACGATGCCTCGCCGGTGCTCAAGCTGTTTCTCGATACGCTGCGGGAACTGGTGGATCACCCATCGCGCTGACCAAGGGCAAAATTGACCGGCACGATCACAACGGCCTGCGGTCGTAATCTTCACATGAGTGTACTTGTGGAGAGCCAATGAGCCGGGACGTCCTGACCACCGAAACCAATCGCCGTCAGTTGCAACAGATCATCGCCGGTCTGTCCGACGGGGTGATTCTGCTGGAACTCGACCAGACCATCCTCTGGGCCAACGAAGCTGCGCTGGCGATGCATGGCGTCAGTCGCATCGGCGAGTTGGGCAACAATGCCGGGGAGTATGCCGAGCGCTTCAACCTGCGTTATCGCAACAACCACACGCTGACGCCGGAGCAGTACCCGATCAGTCGCGTGGCGGCTGGGGAAACTTTCAGTGACGTGCTGGTGGAAGTCACCCCGCACAGTGATGAAGAACGCACCTGGGTGCACAGCGTGCGCAGCATGGTGCTGACCGATCGTGACGGCGAGACCGAATCGCTGGTGCTGATCATGAGCGACGTCACCGATTGGGCCAACGCCGAGCAGCGCTTCGAAAAAACCTTCAACGCCAACCCCGCGCCGGCGGTGATCTGCCGCCTCAGCGATCTGCGTTACATCAAGGTCAATCCGGGGTTTCTGGAGATGACCGGCTACACCCGCGATCAGGTGATCGGCGCCTCGACCTATGAACTGGATATTCTCGAACAGGCCGAGCGCAAGGACCTGGCCATCCAGCGCCTGCGCGATGTCGCGACCATTCCGCAGATGCAGGCTGAGTTGCGCTTGCCGGACGGTGGCAGCAAACAGGTGATCGTCGCCGGCCAGCCGCTGGTGCTCAACGACGAAGACTGCATGCTGTTTTCGTTCGTCGACATGGAGCTGCGGCACAAGGCCGAGGTCGCCCTGCGTCAGAGTGAGGAACGGTTCGCCAAGGCCTTTCGCCTGACCCCGGTGCCGATCCTGATTTGCAGCGCCGACGAGCAGCGGCTGATCGACGTCAATCAGGCCTTTCTCGATACCCTGGCTTACGAGAGCGACGACGTGCTTGGCAAGACCGTCGCGCAACTGGATTTCATCGATGAACCGGCGGAACGCGCCCGGTTGCTGGCAGCGTTGGAGAAGAGCGGCCGGATCGATCGCGTCGATATGCGGATCCGCAGGAAAGACGCCGAATTGCTGGAGTGCGCGGTATCCGCTGACACCGTCAACATTCAGGACACTGTGTGCTATCTGCTGGTGCTGATGGATATCACCGAGCGCAAGCGTACCGAGCTCGAACTGGTGGCGGCGATTGAAGAGGTGATGAAGGATGCGTCGTGGTTCAGCCGTACGCTGATCGAAAAACTGGCCAATGTGAAGAAGGTCAATTCGCCGCAACTTCCAAGTGTGTCGTTTACCGACCTGACGGCTCGCGAGCGTGATGTGCTGGGGTTGATCTGTGAGGGGTTGGCGGACAAGGAGATTGCTGCGCGCTTGAAACTGGCGCCGAACACGGTGCGCAATCATGTGGCGACGGTGTATTCGAAGCTCGATGTGCACAGTCGCAGTGAGGCGATTGTCTGGGCGCGGGAGCGTGGGTTGTTTTCGGGGGGCGGCCGGGGGCAGCGGTAAGGTGCAAATGCACTAGTTCATGGGGTGCAAATTCGGGTGTTTGATCGGGCGGGCTGTTCTTAGTCTGGTGGGGTGCGATGCGTTTTTATCGTGATCGTGCCTTTTTGGAACCTGCTAATGGATCAGCCCTTTATGAATGTGTTGTTTGTTGTTGAGTCTGGTTGTGTGGAGCTGGCGCAATGATTTATCTGGCGCAGTTGCGGGCTCGGCTTGAGCGTAGTTTTTCGCCGTTGGCTTGTGAGTGTGTGGTGGATGGGGATCATTCGCTTACGGTGAAGTTGTATCACCCGGCTTCCGGGCAGGTTGATCTGGTGATCAGTGGGTTGAGTCTGGATGCCTTGCGCACGCCGGAAGCGGTGGATGCCTTGATTGATGAATTGCGGTATGAGCTTGAGAGTAATTCTTTGCGCTCGTCCGGGTGAACTTGGCGGCCTTTGGGCCGACCAGCTCAGGGGGGGATGTGAATATCCGTTGCTGTGGTAACGGCTTCTTAGGGTTTCGCCCTTACGGCGAGTCACCTTTTCCAAACGCCGAAAAGGTAACCCAAAAGGCTTTACCCTGACGTACGGCCCTCGCTGTGGCTCGGGTTCCTTCGCTCCGGGATTGATCCGGGGGGCATCGCCTACGGTTTGCTTCGCTGCACCTCCTCTCGATGTGTTTGGCTTCGCCAAACGGTCGCTGCGCTCCCACCCCCGGATCAATCCCTTCACTCAGCCTGCCGACGGGCCCTGCGATCAAAAGCGGTACTCGAGCTAACGCTCATCGTGTTGAGTGGTGGGAAGCAAAAGCAAACGCGTAAGTCGAGTTGATCGTTCCCACGCTCGGCGTGGGAATGCAGCCCGGGACGCTCTGCGTCTCAATCCGACGTTCAACTGTGGGGGATGGCTTGTCGGCGGTGGCGATGGATCAGTCGACTCATCCCGAAAATCGACAGCAAATCCTGCCAGTTCGAGCCATTTCACTGGCACTTGCAGTCCACTGGTCTATAAGGAATGAGTGGTTCGGTTTCCATAACCGGGTATTTGCACGCTCGGCGACGGGAGTTTTTCTTCCATTTATCGCGGGTCATCCTATGAACAATCCTGGGAAACGCGTGTGTTTTTCGTTGTTGTCGGCTTTAGGTCTGGTGCTGCTCAGTGGTTGTGCCAGTCCTCCACCCCCTCCGCCGGCAGCGCCGCCTCCGCCACCTGAACGCACCTGTCAGGTGATGGAAAACACCGAGGTCGCCGGTGACATGTATGCCGACGGACAGGTAACCCGACACATCACCAAGACGCGTTGCGTCACTCAATAACGCACGCGCCGTCGAAGGCGCGGGTCGAGTGGATTGTGCTGGTGGCCGATCTGGTCGGCACCGCGGTGTTTGCCGTTGAAGGCGCCATTGCGGCGATGCACGCTCAACTCGATCTGCTGGGCGTGATGGTGATTGCGTTCATCGTTGCGCTCGGTGGCGGGGTGACGCGTGATCTGTTGATCGGCGCTACGCCGCCCAAGGCCGTGGCTGACTGGCGTTATCCGGCGCTGGCGTTTGCCATGGGCGGGGTGGCATTTGTTTTTCATGAGCGGGTGCTGGGCTGGTCCGGTTCGACCTTGATCGTGCTGGATGCGGCGGGGCTGGCGCTGTTTGCCGTGGCCGGGGCGCAGAAGGCGTTGAATTTCGGCATTTCGCCGTTTGTGGCCATGCTGATGGGCACGATTACCGGCGTCGGTGGCGGGGTGCTGCGGGACATTGTGCTGGCGCGGGTGCCGGTGGTGTTGCAGGCGGATTTGTATGCCAGTTCGGCATTTGTCGGCGCGGCGGTGTTGATCATCGGGCGCAGACTGGGCGTTTCGCCGGTGGCGGCTGCGTTGCTGGCAGGGGCGGCGTGTTTGTTATTGCGCTTGTTGTCGGTGCATTTCGGCTGGCAGTTGCCGAAGATTCTGGAGGCATGAAAAAGGCAGCCCTTGGGCTGCCTTTTCGTTTGCTTCAGCGGCGGATCAGGACAGGAAGCCGCCGTCCACGTTCAGCGAAACGCCGGTGGTGTAGCTTGAGGCGTCGCTCGCCAGGTACAGCACGGCGCCGGCCATTTCGCTTGGGTCGGCCACGCGCTTGAGCGGGATTTGTGTCAGGGCCTGTTTCAGGATTGCGTCGTTCTTGACCAGGGCCGAGGCGAACTTGGTGTCGGTCAGGCCCGGTAGCAGGGCGTTGCAGCGGATGCCGAATTGCGCGCATTCCTTGGCGAAGACTTTGGTCATGTTGATCACGGCAGCCTTGGTCACCGAGTAGATGCCCTGGAAGATTCCCGGCGAGATGCCGTTGATCGACGCCACGTTGATGATGCTGCCGCCACCGTTCTCACGCATCAGCTTGCCGGCCTCCACCGACATGAAGAAGTAGCCGCGGATGTTCACGTCGACGGTTTTCTGGAAGGCGCCGAGGTCGGTGTCCAGCACGTTGCAGAATTGCGGGTTGGTCGCGGCGTTGTTGACCAGGATGTCCAGGCGGCCGAACTGTTCCTTGATCCCGGCGAAGACCTGGCTGATCTGTTCCATTTCACCGATGTGGCAGGCGACGGCGGTGGCCTTGCCGCCGGCGGCGATGATGGCATCGGCTACGTGTTGGCAGCCTTCGAGTTTGCGGCTCGAAACGATCACATGGGCACCTTGCTGGGCCAGCAGTTTGGCGATGGCTTCACCGATGCCACGGCTGGCGCCGGAGACGAAAGCGATCTTGCCGTCGAGGTCGAACAACTGAGTCTTGGACATGGGATTCCCTTGTAGTAAGCCTTGTTATAACGCCGTCATCAGAGGCTGGATTTGGCAATGACCTGCAGGCTCATCTGCTCCAGCAGTTTGTTCATGTGAATGAACTGCGCGAAGCGTTTGTCCTGGGTCTGGCCATGGAAGAAGCGGTAGTAGATCTGCTGCACGATCCCGGCCAGGCGGAACAGGCCATAGGTGTAGTAGAAGTCGAAATTGTCGATCTGGATGCCCGAGCGCTCGGCGTAGTAGTCGACGAATTCGCGGCGGGTCAGCATGCCCGGGGCGTGGCTCGGCTGGCGGCGCATCAGTTGCACCGGTGCCGGGTCGTCGGCCTGGATCCAGTAGGCGAGGGTGTTGCCCAGGTCCATCAATGGATCGCCGAGGGTGGTCAGTTCCCAGTCGAGCACGCCGATGATCTGCATCGGGTTATTCGGGTCGAGGATGACGTTGTCGAAGCGGTAGTCGTTGTGCACGATGCTGGAGGTCGGGTGGTCGGCCGGCATCTTGTCGTTGAGCCAGGCTTTGACCTGTTCCCAGTGCGGCGCGTCCGGGGTCAGGGCTTTTTCGTAGCGTTCGCTCCAGCCTTTGATCTGGCGGGCGACGTAGCCTTCCGGTTTGCCCAGATCGCCGAGGCCGCAGGCGTTGTAATCGACCCGGTGCAGTTCGACGAAGCGGTCGATGAAGCTCTTGCACAGGGCTTCGGTTTTCGCTGCGTCCAGGCCCAGTTCCGGCGGCAGGTCCGAGCGCAGGATGATGCCCTTGACCCGCTCCATCACATAGAACTCGGCGCCGATCACCGATTCATCGGTGCAATGCACGTAGGCTTTCGGGCAATACGGGAAGCCGTCGCGCAACTGGTTGAGGATGCGGAATTCGCGGCCCATGTCGTGGGCGGACTTGGCCTTGTGGCCGAACGGCGGACGGCGCAGGACGAATTCCTGGTCCGGGTATTCCAGCAGGTAGGTCAGGTTCGACGCGCCGCCGGGAAACTGGCTGATCTGCGGCGTGCCGGTCAGGCCCGGAATGTGCGCCTTGAGGTACGGATCGATCAGGCTGGCATCGAGTTCTTCGCCAGAGCGGATACGGGTGGACTGGTCAGTAAGCGCCATGCTTATCCCTTCTGCTTATTTTGGAGGCCAGACATCATTGGCTAATCTAATGGCGCGCTCGGGCGGTCACAAGCGCGGTTCGGTCTTATAGGTTAGCGTGTTGCACGATAATCACCTTTGGGAATGTGCGCGGCGGGCCGCTGGCGACTAAGGTTTAGCGGGTATGCCGTGTCCAGGAAGGAGCTTTGAAATGGGCTGCCCGCAAGTCTGTGCCAGCGCCACCCTGCAATGCAGTTTCGGTGCTGCGCCGGCGGTGCTCAACGTGCTGCCGGTCAACCGCACGCTGACCGGCGGGATGCCGGCGGCGAACATCATGGATCACATTCCGCTGGTCAACGTCACCACGTTCGGCATGTGCATGAGCATGGCCAACCCGATGGTCGCCGCTGCCACGGCTGCTGCGCTGGGGGTGTTAACGCCGATGCCGTGCATTCCCGCCACCGCCTCTCCGTGGATTCCCGGCGGTGCGCCGACCCTGCTGCTGGGCGGGATGCCGGCGATCGATGCCAACAGCACGTTGATGTGCAACTGGGCGGGGGTGATCAAGATCGTGATGCCGGGGCAGATGCAGATGTTGATTCCCTGAGTCAGGCCTGCTGCGGATCCGTCCATTTGCGAAACCACCAGCGCACCCGGGAAATCGGCTTGCCATCGGCATCCAGCGGTCGCCCATCCTCGGCAAATCCCTGTTCGGGTTCCATCAACTGCCCATTCAGATAACGTGCATCCACCGCCGGTTTGCCGTTGGGATGAAAGCGTTGATAACGCCCCTCACGCACGCCGTCGCGATAAAACTCGGCCTCTGCCACTTGCCCGTCGGGAAAGTAGTTGAACGCCTCGCCATGCAACAAACCGCGCCGATAGGTTGCCTTGCGCTGCAGCCAGCCTTCGGGCGCGTAGAAACTGGCGACGCCTTGCAGCTTGTCGCGCACGAACGGCATCTGCGCCGAGACCCTGCCGTTGGGGTGGTAGAGCAGGGATGTGCCCTGTAATTCTCCCTGGCTGTAATTCAGGTCTGCCTGTTGGCGACCGTCTTCCTTGATGTTCAGCGGGCCGTCGAGCTGGCCGTCCTGCAATCGCCCCTTGAGGTGTTTGTCGTTCTGCTGCAGATCCAGCGGTGTGATCGCCATGGCTTCTCCTTGTCAGTTGACCTGTACCAGCCCGCCCTTGATGGTCAGCATGCCGCCGCCGTCCACGGTCTGTGAGGCCGCGCCCTTGTTGGTCAGGCTGATGCCGGCGTCGTTGGTCAGCGTGGTTCCGGCCTTGTTGTCCAGCGAAGTACCGGCCTGATTGGTCATGGCGGTCCCGGCCTTCTGAGTGATCGAGGTGCTGGCCGAAGTCGCCAGATCCGCGCCGCTCTTGATCGTGAAACTGCCACCGCTTTGCAGCGTGAGGGTGCCGCTGACCTTGATCGTCAGGTTGCCGTCCACCGTCAGGCTGTAATCGCCCGTGACCTTGTCGGTGTAATTGCCGCCGGTGCTGTGGTTCTGATCGGCGCCGACTTTCACGGTGCGGCTGTCTTTCACATCGAGGCTGTCGCTGCCGGTCTGAATCGTCACGCTGCGTTTGCCTTTTTCCAGCGTGACGGTCTCGTCGCCGTCCTTGACCGTGCGGGTGCGGGCGTTCTGCACCGTCAGGGTTTCGTCGTGGCCGACCGTTGCGGTGGTGTCGTTGAGCACGTTGATCTTCAAGTCTTTCTGCGCCTGCAGGAACACCTCTTCGGCATCCTTCTTGTCCTCGAAACGCAGCTCGTTGAAGCCGCCGCCACCCTTGGACGATTGGGTCTTGATCCCCGATTGGGTCTGGTTCGCCGGCAAGGTGTAGGGCAGGGCGTTGTCGCCGTTGTACACGCAACCGGTGACCAGCGGCCGGTCCGGATCGCCGTCGATGAAGGTCACGATGACTTCCTGGCCGATACGCGGCACGAACTGCATGCCGAAACCCTTGCCGCTCCACGGCAACACCACACGCACCCAGCAGGAACTGGCTTCATCGTTCTTGCCGTCGCGATCCCAGGGGAACTGCAACTTGATCCGGCCGTACTCGTCGGTCCAGATTTCCTCGCCGGACTTGCCTACGACGATCGCGGTCTGTGGATGCATGCGCGGTTTCGGTGTGGTGCGGGGCGGGCGAAACGGCGTGGCTTTGGGGATGGCTTCGAAGCGGTTGCGATAGCTTTCGTGGCTGGCGTCGTGGGTGACTCGCGTGACGACCCAATCGATGTTCAGACTCGCGTCTTCGTGGCCGTCGAGAGTGAACCAATGGCCGGGGATCAACCAGCGGCAGTCGCTCTCGCCAACAAAACGTTTCTCTTCACTGCGCAGCCCGTCGACCCGTTGTTTGGTCAATGCGTCGCCCCGAGCCTTGGCGTTGTAACCACCCGGATGCTCATAGAAGGAACGCGGCCCGGCAACCGCCTCGGCCTGGCCGAAGAGTGACGTGGTCGGCGTGGTGAACTCGTAATCCGTTGCCTTGTACACCCCGGCCACAGCTTGCAGGCACACTTGACCCGAGCGGATGCCATGCAACTCGCGCTCGCCCATTTGTTGAGCCAGATACTTGACCTTCGGGCCGTTGGGGATCTGCACGAAGGCGTCATTGCTGTCGCCCAGCACCAGCGTGTGCTTGCCCTCGTCGTGGGTGAAAAACCAGAAGATGCCTTCCTCCTCCAGTAGCCGTGAGACGAAGGCGAAGTCGGTTTCGCCGTATTGCACGCAGTATTCGCGGGGGGTGTAGCTGCCGGTCAGCGAGAGTTTGAAATCGGTGAAGCCGTGGGCCTTGAAGATCGTGGTCACGATGTCCGAAGTGGCGAGGTTCTGGAATACGCGGTTGTTGCTGGCCAGGGTCAGCCACCAGAGCCATGGCCTTAGAACCAGCTGATAGCGCTCGGCGGTGGCGTCGGCGGGGAGTTGACGGATCTCCGCGACCAAGGCGTCGAACGGGCGCAGTTGCGCGTCGTTGTGCAGGGTGGTGGTGACGTGGCTGGCGATGGCGCTGGTCAGGGTGAGGGAGGTGCCGTCGTTGAGGCCGTTGATGATTTGCAAGCTCAATACGTTGAGCGTTTCCTCCCCGGAAAATGACTCAGGGTAAAGCGCCGAGAGCGAGGTGGCAGTGAGGGAGAGGGTGGTGTTGTTGTCGGTGGAACGAGGCATAGGAGTCTCACTTATATTTAAAGCCGTGAGGAGCGTCTGTTTCTCCACATCTAATCAAGTACTATTTGTTCAATGTATTTGTACGAAATGCCATTCTTCCAGGGTGTTCCATGGCTGTATTGGTTGTAGATGACAGTGGAGTTTAAAAATATTTGGGCAGGTAACGTGGCCTGGATAATAGTCTGTATCTGGTTAAGCACTTTGGTCGAAGTGTAAGCGTTTTTGCCGGTTCCAGTTTTTTTTGAATAAAACTGTAAGTTGTTGCCGTGAGAGAAATGATGTTTGTAAAGCGTCGGTACTGCGTGCTCCACCCAAGGGTCAACAGCAATCCATTCGTCGGTGTTTGTGCCGGTTAAACCAATCAAAGCAAATGTATGCCCAGGTACATAAGCCCAGGCGGATTCGTGAAGGTTGTCGAGCAGGTCACGGCAATATGCATATGAAATGGCTCCCGTCTGATCGCAGTTCCCTCCGCCTGTTTGCTGTGCTATGGCAATGATCCTTCGGGGTCTGAAAGGGCCGAACGCATTTCCGTAGTTGTAGCTTAACGCTGTTGCGAGATGATTTAGTCCCGTAACGTTTGAGTGTGTTTGATTTCCGCTTCCGTTGATTAATAAGTTTTTTACATCGGTTATGACGCGCTCGCCCACTCTCAATAAATTCATCTGGTCGGACGTAACGAGGTGATCTGGCATGATGTTTACAATCCTTTGTTGTGTTTATCAAATGCCCTGTTCTTCAGTTGCATGAGGGCGGTTAGTCTTCATTGAAATGGCAGCGAAAAACCTGCTTATGTCCGTATTTCATCTAATTTTCTGTTTCCTTTGCTGTTTCCCGTCAGTCAGTGACGGATGGCTTGATGATGTATGAAAAATCCGCCGAACATATTTTGTCGAGTGTAAAAAAGGGGACGAATTTATTTGTTTCATAAATAAATCTGTCCCCTTTGATTTCAATGTCCTTGTTTTTCCTTACAGGCCCGGGCGCTGGCGTTTTTCACCATGCGTTGATCATTCCCACATTCCATATCGCCTGATGAAACCCGGCCAGGTACAGGCCGCCCATGGCCCCCCAGGTCAAGCGGACGGTAATGGGATTTGCAGTCGGATTGGCATACGGGGCTACGGCCATGGCGTTGTTGGAAACGGTACCGCCGGCACCCAGTTGAGTGATGACAAAGCGAATCAGCAAGCGCTCCAGGTTTACCGCGACACCATCGATCAATGCATTGAATGCAGCCGGAGGGGCGGGTACTGCAAGCACGGGAGCGGGAGCGACGCCAAAGACCGGAGCGGTATTCTGGCAAGTGGTTGTTCCCCAGGTGACGCCGATTCTGGCCATTTCGGCCGGCAAAAAACCGGTCTCTGTAATCGTCGCCAAGCGGGTGTTGAAGCGTGTGCCTATATCGTTGGCGATACCGATGTAGCGGTTGTTGGAGTTGGAGTTGACAATGATGTACGTCCCCGCCATGCCATACATTCCACCTGGCAAAAGCGCGTTTCCAAAACCTCCAGCGGCCAAGGGGGGCGGCGCCAATCCTCCAAGGTGCGCAGAGTTGTTCAAGTTGAAATGTATATTCCCCATGTTTTCGTCCCGTCGTTTTGTTTCCGTATGAACCTTGGGTACGCTTTATTCCAACACCCACTCCGCCAACTTCCCCGTCACCTGCGTCATCAACACATTCTCGACATCCCGTGCACCCGCCGCGCTGCACTTGGCGAGTACCGCTTTCACAATTCCCGAATCAAATTCGAACTGCTTGCCGGTCGCAGCCTTGTAGCGCCCACGCAATTTCTCCAGCTTCGCCAGCACAATCCCTTCCAGCGTCTGCTCATCCAGCGGCCGATACGCAACCACCGTCATGCGCGCCAGAAATGCCGGTCGGAAGGCTTGCAGCAGGACTTTGTGCAGCACCTCGTTGAAGGGCTCGGAGCCGATCTGTGACACGGGCGTATCGAGCAGCAACTCAGCACCGACGTTGCTGGTGGCGAGCATCACGGTGTTCTTGAAGTCCACCACCAGCCCAGTGCCGTCCTCCATCAAGCCTTTGTCGAACACGTTGTAAAACGCTTCCAGCACATCCGGATGCGCCTTCTCGATCTCATCCAGCAACACCACCGAATACGGTTTGCGTCGAACAGCTTCCGTCAGCACGCCACCGCTGCCGTAACCGACGTAACCCGGAGGGGCGCCCTTGAGCTGGCTGACGGTATGGGCTTCCTGATATTCGGAAAGGTTGATGCTGATCAGATTGCGTTCGCCGCCGTACAACGCATCGGCTAACGCATAGGCGGTTTCGGTTTTGCCAACGCCCGTGGGGCCGACCAGCAGGAACACGCCGACCGGTTTTTGTGGATCGGTGAGCCCCGCTCGATAGGCCTGCAAACGCTGGGCGATGGTGTTGAGCGCAATGCTCTGGCCCATGACGCGCTGGCCCATGCGGGTGCCGAGGGTGCGCACGGCATGGGCTTCGTCGGCAAGCATTTTGCCGACGGGGATGCCGGTCCAGCCGGCGATCACGGCAGCGACGGTTTTGCTGTCGACCTGTTCCGGTACCAGCGGATCGTCCTGGCGGATCGCATCCAGTCCCGCCTCCAGGCGCAGCAGTTCGGCGGCCAGATGATCGATGCGGCTGTCGGTGGCTTCGTCGGGCTTGTCGCTGTCGGCGCTTTCGCTCAACGCCAGCAATTCGCGGCGGGTCTCGAGCAGTTCACGCACGGCCACGCGCTCTTCGCTCCAACGTGTTTCCAGTTCGCGGATCGCTTGCACATTGGTGTTCGATTCACCCTCCAGCAGGGTGATGCGTTCACGATGGTCCAGCCCGGTGGCCTGCTCCCGGCGCAGGCGCTCGACTTCATCCTTGAGGCTGTTTTGCCGGTGGCGCAGGCTTTCCAGCGGTGGCGGCACGTCGTGCTGGCCGAGGGCGACCCGGGCGCACGCGGTGTCGAGGACGCTGATGGCCTTGTCCGGCAACTGGCGGCCGGAGATGTAGCGGTGCGAGAGTTTCACCGCTTCGTGGATCGCCGCGTCCAGCACTTGCACGCCGTGGTGTTGTTCGAGTTTGGCGGCCACACCACGGAGCATTTCCACGGCGGTGATCTCATCCGGTTCTTCGACCTGCACCAGCTGGAAGCGGCGGGCGAGGGCCGGGTCTTTCTCGAAGTATTTTTTGTATTCCATCCAGGTCGTGGCGGCCAACGTACGTAACTCACCACGGGCCAGCGCAGGTTTGAGCAAGTTGGCCGCATCGCTGCCACCTTCGGCGCCGCCTGCCCCGATCAGAGTGTGGGCTTCGTCGATGAACAGGATGATTGGCTTGTCGGCGCTGCGAACGGCGTCGATCACGCCTTTGAGTCGTTGTTCGAATTCACCTTTGACCCCGGCACCAGCCTGCAACAGACCAAGGTCAAGCACTCGCAGACTGACTTCCTGCAACGACGGCGGCACATCTCCGGCAGCAATGCGCAGCGCCAGGCCTTCGACCACGGCGGTTTTGCCCACGCCCGGTGCGCCGACCAGAATCGGGTTGTTTTGCCGGCGTCTCAAAAGAATGTCGATGCACTGACGAATCTCGCCGTCGCGACCAACGATGGGATCGATGCGCCCGGCATGAGCGTCAGCGGTCAGGTCCTGGGTGTATTGATCGAGCACCGAGTCCTGACGTGGCGCCGGATTTCCAGAAGACACAGAACGCGGGCCTGCGTGCTCGCGGGAGTTCTCCGTCCACTCCAGCAGATTCGCGCGCAAGGCTTCCCTGGGAATCCGCAGCAATGACGACGCACTGTTGAGCAACAGACTTCGGCGCTCGTCACGATCAATCAATGCGAGTAGCAAAAGCCCGGAACGAATGCTGTCGATCCCCAGCACACTGGCCTGCACCACGGCGTCTTCCAACAATCCCAGCGTATGCGAGGACAGTGCCGGGGTGCGGGTACTACCCGCCTTGAACAGGTCCAGTGCCTTGTTGATTTCAGCCGTCAGCGCATCCCGTTCCAGCCCGAAACGCGGCAGCAGGAAAGCAAAGTCGCCGCCGTCGATGTCGAGCAATTCCAGCAACAGATGCTCGATCTCGACAAAGTGATGCCCGCGCTGCAGACAGCGTTGGGCGGCGCGTTCGAGGGCGCGGCGGTTGTCCGGGTTGAGGCGTCCGATCAGGCTGGCCAGTTCCATTTCAGGTGATCTCCAGCTGACGAAGACGGGTTTCGATCCGTTGCACGGTGACGCTGGCCTGACGTTGCAAACCGCCGTTCCAGCTCAACAGTGCCGGGGCTTGGCGACTGAGCTTCAGCGGCCCGGCACCGCGCACCAGAATCACCAGTTTCACGTCCAGATCGGGGCCGAAATACAGCGCTGCCAGACTGGCCAGTGCCGGGTGCGCCTCACCGTCCGGCAAAAAACGCGCGGCCTGCGCCGAGGACAATGGGCCGAGCGTCAGGCGAATCCCGGCATGCTCATCCCAGACCCGCGTGCCGGCTACGGCTGTGCGACCGAGTTGCAGATTGCGCCCGCCAGCCTTCATGACGCTGCGGCTGGCGGCCGGAATCTCACGCCACGCACCTTCATAGGCGCTCAGCTCCACCGGTACTGAAAATTGCTCGCGGACAATCGCTGCGAACCCCGCCAACGACCGGCGGCCATCGGCGTACAACGCGGTGCAGGCCAGAACGGCGCAGTCGGGAATCGCCTGGCGCTCCTGCAACGATTTGGGCATCAACCCGGTCAGCGCCCGCAATTGCGCCTGCACCGGCGAAGCGCCGGGCGTGGTAAAGCCGAGGGCGATCCGGTGTTTGCGCATCACCTTGTACAGCAGGCTCAGCAGCCGATGCTGGAACAGATCGAGGAATTCGGCGGGCGCGTGATCCTTGGCCCTGGCCCGTTGTTGCAGCCATTCCTGATAGGCGTAGGGCAACGGACCGTCGGGGCCGCCGAGGCCGAACATCGGCGAGTTGAGGGTCAGCGGTTCACCGGATTTTTCCTCAAGGCTTTCGATCTGGCTGGCGGCGAACACGGGCGTCAACGGCCCGCGCAATTTGAGCGCTTCGGCCTGCGGCGACGTGCCTGAGCCAAGGGAGTCGGCCTGCGGCTGTTCGCGCTCCAGCAACAGCAACGCCTGCAACCATTCGAACGCCTGCGGATCGCGGCGCAGTCGCTGGCCCAGTGTCAGAGCGACAGGGGCATGCCGGCTTGGGGTTGCCATGCCTTGACCTCCTTGTCTGCCTGCATGAGCACCGTGCGCACAAAGCGATTGGCCGTGGCGTACACCGAAAAGAATTGCGCTAGCACCGCCGAGAACAGCACCGCGCTGCTGCCGACGAAATGCTGCGGATCGAGCTGCAATTGCACTTCAAGTCCGTTGCGCCAGCCGCGCCAGGCATCGGCACCGACGTGGCCGATCACCCGTTCGCAAGCCAGGCTCAGCAAGCCATCGATCTGACGCAGGGCGCTGGCTTCATCGCGCAGGTTATGCAGATGCAGAATCTCCTTAAGCGCATCCAGCGCCTGCGGTCCTTCGACCAGCGACAAATGATTGAGGGTCAGTTGCGACACCAGCCGCCAGCGTGAGTCGCCGTCCAGTCGCGGCTGGCTCTGCGAGCTCGGCGGATTGCGCAGGCGTGCCCACGCCACCGGCCCGGGCCGCTCGAACCCCAGTGGCGTGCCGGCCGGCAGGCTCTGGGCGAGGTGTCGGTTGGTGCACAGCAGTTCGGCCGTGAGGCTGTAGTCGGGCAGGTCGGTTTGCGGTTCAAAACGGGTATCGACGACGCTGACCAGAAGATCACTGCCGAGCCGGTTCGGTGCCTGGCCGCTGACTCGCCGCGCATGCCAGTAACGCTGTTGATCGCCGCCGCTGTGCTGGCTGCCGTAATAGGCGGGCAGGCGTTGCACGCCGGCGCTGGAGCTGGAGCGCATCGCGCGGATGCTGTGGATCTCGACGCTGTTTTCCCGGTGGCTGTCGGCAATCAAGCGGTATTCGCTGCGGGTACCGTCGGGGCGCAGCGGCTCGGAGGTGCGTGGGAACAGATTGATTACCGGTGCACAGCCGAGGGCGATGTCGCTGGCCTGCAAGTGCAATCGGCCGGCCGGCGCACGGTCGAAAACGATGTAGAGGTAGAGCGTCTGGCTGTCGCTGGAAACACTGCCGAGTGGCAGGTCGAAGAAATGGAATTTCTCCGGGAAGGCAAAATATTCCGCCAACAGACGCATGCCTGGATGTACGCCGTCCTCGTCCGGCAGCAGTACTTCACCGTCGGCGAACCCGACGATCTGCGGCAGTCCCTTCACCTTGGCGGGAATGCTCCCCGGCGAGCCTGCAAGTACTTGCACCGCGTGGGCACCGAGCAGGTCATAGAGGCCGGCGTTGATCACGGGCGAGGCGGCCAGGTGAATGCGTAAACTGTCGATTTCCAGTTCGGACCATTGGCTTTCGCCCAGGCAGCGCAGGCTCAGGCGCAAGGCCGAACGGGACTGCGCCACGCCGGTCAGCGCCTGGGCTTCGTCACTGCCGAGCAACAGCGCTTCGGCCACTTCGATGGGCCACAGCCGCACGGCGGCGCTGGTGCGAAAGTGAATGCTTTCGCCCTTGTTGGTGGTGACGAACAGCGGTGTATCCCGGGGCAGGGGATAGCCGCCGTCGAGTTTGCCTTTGCTCGGGTCCGGTTCGAATTGCACGATGGCGCAGGACGGCAACGGGCGCACGGCCAAGGGATAGAGCTGCTCAAGCAAGGCATCGCTGAACTCGGCGTAGTCATCATCCAGACGCCGTTGCAGACGCGCCGCGAGCAGGGCGAAGCCTTCGAGCAAACGCTCGACGTGCGGATCCGGGCATTCACCGGGAGACAGCTCCAATCGCCGCGCGACTTTCGGATAGCGTTCGGCAAACTGGCTGCCGGCGTGGCGCAACCAAGTCAGTTCACGTTGGTAGTAGTCGAGCAGTTGCGGGTCAATCGAGTCGCTCATGGCGCACCTCCAGCCCTGCGTTGCCGGGCTCGATGACAAAGGCCACCGGCCAGTGCAGCGAGCTGCTGCGCAATTCGCCGAGCAGGCGGATGCTCAATCGCTGCGGCTGTTCGGGGAGGGGATTGACCTGAACCTCGCCCAGCAGCAGGCGCGGTTCGAAGTGGCTGATGGCCTCGCGAATGTCCCGCGCCAGGCGACGGCGGTCATCGCTGCGCTGTTGTTGCAGGGCGCTCCAGTCGGCGATGCCGTAGTCGATCACGCTCGGGGGCGTCGTCAGTGCGCGCGGGCCACGGCGGGTGTTGAACAGGCGCCCGAGCTCGGTGTGCACCGAGTCGAGCAAGTCCTGCCGATCGAACACCGGCGGCTCGTCGGCCTCGCTCCAGGCGAGACGTTCGAACAGCGGTGCGCGTATGTCGGTGCCAGCCATGGCGAGGGCGTCCGGTTACTTGCTCGCCTTGTTGGCCGCCAGGTCCCAGACCGTGCCGGCGGTGCCTTCCTTGGTGCCGTCGTCTTTCTGCGCGGTGAGTTCCCATTTGATCTTGGTGAAGTTCAGGGACAGGGTTTCCACCGGTTTGCCCCCGGTGCCGCCGCTGACGCTGACGTTGGAGATCACCACGTTGGTCAGGGTGTAGATGATGAACGGCATGATCTGCCCGCTGCCTTCGGCGGCGTTGCGACCGATGGTTATCTTGGCTTCCGGGATCGGCTTGCCGGCACAGCAGTACTCGTTAAGCGAAGGGGTCGAGCTGTCGATGAATTTGGTCAGGGTAAATTCACCGATGTGCGGCCGGCCGGAGGTACGTTCCGAGTTGCTGACGTCGTTGGTCACCTGCATCGCCACGTTGTGGCTGTAGGACATGACTTCGATCTTGTCCTTGTAGCCCTCGAGCAGGCTGTCGCCTTTGATGTCGCCGCCGAGGTCGAGAATGATTGCATCCATCGCTTGAAACTCCTGAAGGTTGTAGCGCTAGACAAACGGGGGAGCGCCCGCAGGGAAATCCTGCGGGCGCAGGCAGGTCAGGCTGCCACCGGAGGCGGCAGGGTCGCGACCAGTCGGATCGATGCCGTCAGTTCTTCGAGCTGGAAGTGCGGCCGCAGGAACACGGTCGCGCGGTAGGCACCGGGCTTGCCGGCGACTTCGGTGACGTCCACCCGCGCTTCACGCAGCGGGTATTGCGCCTTGATTTCCTGCGGCGCGTTGTCGTTGATCAGCACGTAGTCGGCGATCCAGTTGTTGAGGTAGGTCTGCACGTTGTCGCGGGTCATGAAACTGCCGACCTTGTCGCGCATGATCACCTTCAGGTAATGAGCGAAACGCGAGGCCGCGAGCACGTACGGCAACATCGCCGAGATCCGTGCGTTGGCGTTGGCCTCGTTGGTGTTGTAGACCTTGGACTTGTTGGTGGTCTGGCCGCCGAAGAACACCGCGATGTCGCTGTTCTTCTTGTGGCACAGGGCGATGAAGCCGAGGTCGTTGAGCTCTTTTTCCCGGCGGTCGGTGATCGCCACTTCGGTCGGGCATTTGAGCGACAGGTCGCCGGAGCTGGTACGGAAGGTGTGCGCCGGCAGGCCTTCGACTGCGCCGCCACCTTCAGCGCCACGGATCGCCGCGCACCAGCCGTACTTGGCAAAGGCTTCGGTGATGCGTTGCGACAGCGCCCATGCGGCGTTGCCCCACAGGTATTTGCTGTGGTCGGTGCCGTTGGTGTCTTCGACGTAGTTGATGCCTTCCACAGGCGAAGTGTCCGGGCCGTAAGGCAGGCGCAGCAGGAAGTGTGGCAGCACCAGCGAGACGTAGCGCGAGTCTTCGCTTTCACGGAACGAGCGCCACTTGATCAGTTCCTGGCTCTCGAACACTTTCGACAGGTCACGGGGCACGGCCAGTTCAGTGAAGCTGTTCATGTCGAACAGTCGCGGGCTGGCGGCGGCAATGAATGGCGCGTGCGCAGCGGCGGCGACGTTCGAGAGTTTTTCCAGCAGGCCGATGTCCTGTGGGTGACGGCCGAAGGTGTAGTCACCGACCAAAAGGCTGAACGGGTGGCCACCGAAGGTGCCGTATTCCTCTTCGTAGATCTTTTTGAACAGCGCGCTCTGGTCGAATTCCACGGCTTTTTCCAGGTCGTTCTGCAGCTCTTTCTGGGTCACGTTGAGCAGGCGCAGCTTCAACCGGGTGCTGGTTTCGGTGTTCTGCACCAGCATGTGCAGGCCGCGCCAGGACGCTTCGAGTTTTTGCAGGTCCGGGTGGTGCAGCACTTCATTGAGCTGGGCGCTGATCAGCTCATCGATCTTGCTGATGCGGTCGTTGATCATCGCCACGGTGTCCTTGTCGATGGCCATGCCTTCGTCGAGTACCTGGGTGGCGAACTCCGCGAGCATGTCGCGGGCATAGTCCTGCTGGCTGTCGTCATGGGCCATGCGGCCCTCGGCAATGATCCGGTCAAGCAGGGATAAAGTTTCGGCGGCAGCATTTTCGCTGGCTTGATTCTGGGCGGCGGCGGGCATGGCGAATTCTTCCTCGGTCAGGTGGACGATCAGGCTTGCGGTTCGGCCGGGGCCTCGGCATCAACTGCCGGGGTAGCGGTGTCCGGGCGAGCCGATTTGATCTCTTGCAAGCCTTCGGTGTTGGCAATGACATCGCGCAACAGTTTGTCGAGATCGTCGTTGCCGTCGAGTTTGGTCAGCAGATCGCGCAGGCGCTGACGGGCTTCGAACAGACGACGCAGCGGGGTGACTTGCTCCACCACCTTGACCGGGTCGAAATCGTCGATGTGCTTGAAGTTGAGTTCGATGTTCAGCTTGCTGTCGTCGCCGCTGAGGGTGTTGTTGACTTGCAGGGTGGCACGGGGAGCGATGGAGGCGAGGACGTCGTTGAAGTTGTCGCGGTCGATTTCGGTGAAACGGCGTTCAGTCAGTTTTGCCAGTGGTTCGAGCGGCTTGCCCGAGAGGTCGGCAAGAATCCCGACCACCAGCGGCAATTCCTTTTTCTCGATGGCATTACCGATTTCGACGTCGTAGGTGATTTGCACTCTGGGTGGACGCACCCGGTCGAGCTTGTGCTGAGTACTTTCTGCCATGTCGGCGGACTCCGATGCGATGAGCGGGCGCAATGCATCGGGGAGGCCCGTTCATCGCTTTCCCTTGCTGGACCACAGGTTAGAAAGGGAGGCAGATGACCTGTCGTTCCTTTGACAAACCTTCCACATTCGGCTGTAGGAACCGAACTACCCAAGACGCTAGAACAGGTCTATAAAAATGCAAGCGAAAAACATTCTTGGACTGTCTCGCGAAAAGGAAAATTCATTTTGTCTTCACGACTTTTTCTAACAATCGGGTTTGCGCTGCTCGCGGGCTGTTCGTTCTTCGGGCCGAAAGTCGACCTCGACAGCCTGACCCTCGACGTCGCGCCCAAGGCCAATGACGACACACCGATCGCCGTGGATTTCATCGCGGTCAATGACCCTGACCTGCTCAAGCAACTGTCAGGCATCAGCGCCCAGCAGTGGTTCGCCGGGCGCGAGCAGTACCAGCGCGACTATCGTCAGCTGATGAGCGTGTGGGGACTGGAGCTGGTGCCGGGGCAATTCATCGACCGCCAACCCTTCCCGCTGGGGGGCAAGCGGGCGGCTGGACTTTTGGTCTTCGCCAGCTATAACACACCCGGAGCGCACCGCTTGCGGCTGGACGATCAGAGCGATGCATGGCTCAAGTTCGACAGCCGCGAAATGACCCTGGTCAGCAAGGAAAACTGAAAAAAAACCGTCCGCCGCCGGTTCGCGGCGCAGTCGAAGGGAGTCGTATGAGTCTGCTACCTGATGCGGTCTGCTGGCATGAAGGCATGCAATTGCTGCCACAGCATTTTCAGTTGCAGGGTCTGCGGGCCGAAGCGCTCGGCGCGCATCTGGCGCAGGCGTGCAATCCGTGGTTCTTTGGGGTCAGCCACATGGATTTCGACCCTTCGGCGATGAGTGCCGGGGTGGTACGCGTGGTGTCATTGCAAGGGACGATGCCCGACGGGTTGCCGGTCAATCTGCAGGCGGGTGTCGGGCCTGTGCTGGAGCTGGATGTCGGCCCCTCGATCAACGAAACCGACGATGCGACCGTCACCGTGTACCTGGCGATCAGTCCGCTGTGGCGCGCCGGTCAATTGCTGCCGCTCAAGGGGCGATTGCAGTCGGTGGTCGGCGAGGCTCTGCCGGATCTCACCAGCGGCGAGTTCCCCGAATCGATTACCGTGTGGCGACCCAACCCGCGTCTGTGCACACAGTTGAACAAGGCTGATTCAATCTGCCTGCCGCTGCTGAAAATCCGCAAGGAGGGCGGCGGTTTTCTGCCGTTGCCCTATACGCCGCCGACGCCGGTCCTTTTGCCGGAGTCGCCGCTGGGTCGGCGAATTGCCGGGCTCTGCGCGCGGGCCCGGGAGAAATGCCTGTTCCTGGGCGGGCGTCTGCGTCAGGCACAACAGTCCGGCAATCAGGACGACGCGCTGGAGATCCGTCGCCAACTGACCGCGTTATGGACGCGGCTGCCGGAAGTCGAAGGTTCGCTGAACAGTCGCATTGCTCATCCGCAGGGTTTGTACGTGCAGTTGCTGGGGTTGGCCGGCGCGTGGTCGGCGCTGGATCCGTTGGCGGGCGTGCCGTCATTTGCGCCGCTGGATTTTTTCGAGTTGCAGCGCGGTTACGAGCCGCTGCTCGATTGGCTGGAAACCACGCTGGAACTGATTCGTGCCGGTTATCGCAGCATCGCTTTCGAGCGCAGCGAACACAGCTTTTCCATTCAGTTGCCGGACGAGCAGCCGAGCCAGCGGCTGGTCATCGGCCTGCGCATGCCCAACGGCGCCAGCGAGCAGGCGGCCGGCGAGTGGTTGCGCGGCGCGATCATTGCCTCGGCGCCGCACATCGCTTTGCTCAGCCGCCAGCGCATGAGCGGCCTGACGCACCAGGCCATGAATCGCAACGAACAAGTGGCCTACAGCGTCGGCGACGACACCCGACTGTTTGTGGTGACAGCCGAAGGTAACTGGTTCGACGCGCAATTGCCGTTGGTGATCGCCGCGCCGGCCACCCGGTTGACCAGCAGTCCGTGGCAAGTGGTGCTGTTTGTCGCCCAGAACAGTGAAAGTGCCTGATCACACAAGGAACGCCGTATGTCGCAAGGAAGTGCCGCAAGCCTTGGGTTGCAGGACGCACCGTTGAGCAGCGCGTTCCGGCAGACGTGGCAGCAATGGCAACTGGACTGGACTCAATTGCCCAAGGACATCGAGGACGATGCGGCGCTGGTCGAAACCGTGGTCGAGCTGTCCACCCAGGCTTCACAACGGCTGTGGCGCACGGCGTTTTCACGGGTTGGCGACTCGGCGACCGAACAGGTCAAGGCACTGGTGTACGCCTTCGTTGCGCTGGTCGATGAAACGCTGCTGTTCAGCCCATGGCCGGGCCAGAGTGCCTGGCAGGAAAAACCTTTGGAGTCACGCCTGTATTCCAGTCGTCAGGCGGGTGAGCAGTTGCCGGCGGCGATCCAGACTCTTCTCGATGAGCAGCAACCCACCACCCGCGATCTCGCCAACGTCTATCTGCAATGTCTGATTCTCGGTTTCCACGGACGTCTGCGCGGCGAGCACAGCCAGGCGCAATTGCAAAAGTGGCGGCTGGCGTTGTTCACCTTCGCCTGGCAGGACGAGGCCAGTTACGACGATGTCAGCCAGCGCCTGGTACAACCTTCGCTGGTTGCGCCGCTGCAATTGCCGGTGCGCACGGCGTTGCCGGACGGTTTTCGTCTGGCACTGGGGATTCTGGCGATGGTGCTGTTGCTGACCGGGGTTGGCCAGTTCTTGTGGAGTGACATTCGTTCCGAACTGGAGCCGGTGCTGCAAACCACCGACTCGATAGCGGTGCCGGAGCAAGACTCATGAGTACCTTGACGATCGTCGCGTGGGTGGTGGCGGTGCTGTTGCTGCTGGTGATCGTCGGGGTGGCGGTGTGGTGGCTGCGCACTCGAAGCGGCGCGGCGATCCGCAGTTTCTATCTCGCTGTGCGGCACATGGAGCAAGAGCAGGGCACTCACGATCGCTATCAGTTGCCATGGCTGCTGATGCTCGGCGATGAGGTCCAGGGCACGCAACTGGTGACCGAATGGCGCCTGCAACCCACCGACAAACCGGCCTGGTTCGGCCGTTGGTGGTCGGACCCTGAAGGGGCGGTGCTGGTGGTGCCCCAAGGCCTGTTTCTGCCGGAAGACGGCATGCATTTGCAACGGGGTGGCTGGTGGCGGTTGCTTGGACTGATCCTGCGCCTGCGCAGCAAGCGTCCGCTCGACGGGGTGATCTGGACCGTGCCGGTCAGTCGCCTGGGCAATCTGGAGCAGGCGACGCAGTTGGGTCTTGCGGCGCGCCGACGCTTCATCGACCTGTTGCAACGTTTTGGTTTGAGCGTGCCGGTGTACGTGATCGTCACCGGTCTTGAGGAACTGCCGGGATTTCAGGACCTGATCAGCGCGCTGCCGGATGAGGCACGCGAACGTACCCTGGGCTGGTCATCGCCGTTTGCGCGAGATGCGGTGTGGCAGGGGCAGTGGAGCGATCAGGCGCTGGATCGCCTGCACCGCGCCGTCGCCGAAGCGGTGATTGAACTCGGTACGTTGTCCGGGCAGTTGACTGCGGACCTGTACGCCTTGCCCGAGCGTCTCGAAACCCTGCGACGGGGTCTGCAGAACGTGCTGGAACCGGTGTTCCAGGGCAACGCTCAGGGCGAGGCACCCTGTTTTCGCGGCGTGTATTTCAGCGCCAACCAACCGGCCGACGACGCACTGGACGGCTTCAGTGCCGATGACAGTGGTCTGCAGCGCAGCGTGTTCATGCGTCAGCTGTGGCGCCAGCGTCTGGTGGGCGAGCGTGGTCTGGCACAGGGGGTGCCGCGACTGTTGCGCCTGCGTCAGCGCTGGCAACGGCTGACGGCCGGCGTGGCGCTGGTGGTCGGGGTCGTCTGGGCGCTGGCGATGTTCTGGGTGTGGAACCAGTCGGTCAAGGATGCCCATGAACTGGCGCGGCTGATGCAGCGCGCGCACAAGAGCTACGTTACGGTCACCGATGAGGCGCACCGCGTCGAGCCGACCCGGCGCAACGTGCAGAGCTTCTGGCGGGTGCTGGAAAAGGCACCTCACTGGCACTACGTGTCGCTGGCGTTTCCGTCTTCGTGGATTTCTTCCGTGGACGTGAAGATCGAACGGGCGGTGTTCCAGGCTGCCCAGGGTCATATGGTTCAGCCGCTGCATGCGTTGCTGGTGGCGGAGCTTGCGAAGCTCAAGGCGATCCGCACGACCGATCGGCGCAACAGCGTCGAAAGCGAAGACCCGGCCCAGTGGCAGAACTACCAGAAAGCCACGGACCTGGTGGACCGGGCGTTGCGCCTGGAGCAACAGAACCAGTTGTTCGCTGAGGTGCAGAACAATCAGCGGGCACCGCTGGACGATCTGGTGCAACTGAGCAACAACGCGCTGTCGCTCAACCTCAACGCAGCGACGTTACCTCACGCCGCTTATTACAACCGGCTGCTGGCGGCGGGGGACAGCGGTGATTTGCAGGCGCTGGACTTGAGTGTCGAGCGGCCGTTGATCGTCAGCAATTTCAACGGACTGATGGAACGCTGGCTCGATCAGTATTTCCTGGCCGACAACTTTGTCAGCAGTGCCGGCTATCTCAAGTTGCATCTGGAGCAGCTCGAGGCCGGGAGTGGCAACAGCCTCAGCGAACTCGAGGACCTGCGTGCGCTGATCGACGACCTGCAAGCCGCGATTGCCCTGACCAACTCGACCTGGGGCCGCGGCAAGGGGCAGGAGCTGGTGCCGGGCTACCGCGAATTTCTCGACAAGGTGCGCAAGAGCACGCTGCTCGGGCCTGCGGTCGAGCAACAACTCGATGCCCAGGCGGGCAAGTTGCAGCAGAGTTTCCGTGACCAGTGGATCGCCCAGATCGGTTCGCGCGGCAACTTGCTGGTGCAACAAGGCAGCGGGCAACTGGCGTTGCAGGATCAGGTGGTGAAGCTCAATAACGCGGTGCAGGCGCTGTTCAAACGAGACTTCGTGTCCATCGCGATGCGCGCCACCGAAGACAACGTCAACTTGCAAGGTCAGACCGTCGATGGTGACGACCTCAATACCTCGCTCAACTACTTCGCCAGCTACAAGAGTTACGTCGCCGAAGAACTGCCGCGCATTCCGCCGGTTTATCGTGAGGCGTTGCTGCAAGCGGCAGAAGGTGCGGCGGCACAGGCCATGTGGCTGAGCCTGAAGGATCACAACGACCAGACGCATCCTTACGCGGTGTTCAACGTGCAGGCCGAGCAGGCAATGGCTTTGCAGAAGGCCTTTGTCGAAGTCCATCGCAGTGATCTGGCGGCGCGTCTGCAAGGCGCACTGAATCGCCGGGCCATGGCGCAGATCGTCAACGGTCTGGATGAAATCACCGCGCAACCGCTGTTCGGCGGCCGGACTGAAATCAGTCAGTGGGACGGCTCGAAAAACCTCGGCCTGCAACTGTACGGCGCCAGCGATGTGCAGGATTTGAAACTGAGCCTCAAGCAGCAATTCAACACCATGCTCGGCATCACCGAGCGGCGCACTTCGGCGCTGCAGTGGCTGATGACTCAACAGGGCAATCTCTCGGCGCTGGATTACGAACGGGTGACCCAGTTCAGCGCGCTCAACGACGAACTGCTTAAGTTCAAGGAGTCCAACCCGGCCAGCTCGCCGGCGCAGATCGAGCAACTGGTCAGCCGTGATTTCATCGAGATGGACACCGGTTCCTGCGTGCAGGTGTTGCAGACCGCCAATCTGGCGGGCGGGCGCGGCACTCTGGCGATGCGTGCGGTGGAGTTGCAACAGTCGGCCATGCAGCGTTGCCAGTACCTGCAACAACAGCAGGCTGCGGCGGCGTGGAATGAACTGGCCAACTATTTCAATCAGTACCTGGCTGACCGCTTTCCGTTTGCCAACGGTTTGCAGGCGCAGGATGCCGACCCGGCGCGGGTCCAGCATTTTCTGGAAGTCATCGACAAACGCCTGCCGGTGGCCCAGGCCGGACTGGTGCTGAGTCAGACCCCGGAACGGCTGGCGGCGGAAGACTTTCTCAACCGTTTGAAGCAGGCGAGCCTCTGGCTGACCCCGCTGTTCGTGCGCGACAAGAGCGGCCTTCTCGGTGTCGAGATGGACGTGCGCTGGCGCACCGACCGCGACGATGAGCGCGGTGCCGATCAGGTGATCGCCGGGGGCTTGCTGGCCGGCAATCAGCAGATCAGCTATCCCGCCGCCGAGCAGCCGAACCTGCGCTGGATGGTCGGCCAGCCGATCCGCCTGACCCTGCGCTGGGCGCGCAACGGTCGCGAACGCCCCGTCAATGACCCGCTGCAACCGAACCTGGTGGTGCGGGATATGGAGGCGGGCTGGGAGTACGGCGGGCCATGGTCGCTGCTGCGGCTGATGCGCGCGCACTTCTCGGTTCAGCGCCAGCCGAGCATGGATTACACGGACTTTCCGCTGACCCTGCGCCTGCCGGTCACCGCGCTCAATGACAGTGTCACCAGCGAATTCACCCGGATGTTCGTGCGACTGTCGTTGATGAGTCAGGGTTCGAAGCTGCCGCTGTCGATTCCACCGTTGCCGACCCGGGCGCCGCGTTCACCGTTCCAGGCAACCGGCACTACTGCCGCCATTGAATCCCGTGAGGAGGGCCTGTGAGCCTGCCATCTGCAACCTTGCCCGACCTGATCGATCAGTTGCTTGCACCGATCAGCCCTGATGCGCCTTGTGGTGCGGATCTGCGTTACGAACGCGAGTTCGATCAATTGCGCGACCTGCGCCGTGAAGACGATGCGAGCCTGCCGACCGGGGTCTGGCAATCGACGCTGAAACAGGCGAACTGGCCGGCAGTGGAAACACTCACCACCACGCTGCTGATCGAGCGCAGCAAGGACCTGATGCTCAGCGCCTGGCTCGGCGAGGCCTGGCTGCATCTTCAGGGGCTGGATGGATTGCCCGGTAGCCTGGCGCTGATCGCCGGATTGTGTGAGCGCTATCCCGAACAACTGCACCCGCAGGCCGAGGAGGGTGATCAGTCATGGCGGGTGATTCCGCTGGAATGGCTGGTGCGTCGGTACAGTGAGGTGCTGCTGACCCGGGTGCCGCTGTTCGGTTCGCACAACAGCGATTTCGAGGCGTACAACCTGGAAACCTGGCGCCGCTTGCAGGTGCAACAGGTGCAGGTCAACGACAGCAAGAATGCCAAGGCTTCAGCGGAGACCGCACGCAATGAACAGAAGAAGCTCAGCGAACAGGTGCGCGCCACGCCGCTGGCGTTCTGGCTGCGCCAACAGGGCAATCTGCTTCTGAGCCAGCAACACCTGCAACGTTTGAACGCCTGGAGCGATACGTACCTCGGTGATCAGGGGCCGGGTCTGCAGCCCTTGCAGGACATCATTCAAGCGCTGCTGAAACTGGTTCAGGAGTTCATCGCCATGCACCCACAAAAACCGGCGCCGGTCGCCCCCGTCGAAGCCCCCGTGGTAGAGGCGCAACCGGTCGAGGAAGTCCCCGTTGTGGCGCAGGTCTTTCGTGAGCCGGCGAGCCGTGAAGAGGCCTATCGGCAATTGCTGCTGATCGCCGAATACCTGGCCCGCACCGAACCCCACAGCCCAGTGCCATACCTGATCCGGCGCGGGGTGGAGTGGGGCAACAAGCCGTTGAGTGAACTGCTCGGCGAGCTGATCTCGGCCGACGCCGAATCGCGAAGGCTATGGACGTTGCTCGGCGTACTTTAGTGCACGCGCTGGTTGTTCTGCTTCGGCGGCAGCGTAAGGGGTGTCAGTACCGGCTCCCCGGCAAAGAACGCCACCAGGTTTTTCCCCACCAGATCCACGGTGCCTTGGGTGGCTTCAGGTGACAGTCCGGCGACGTGCGGGGTGAGAATCACGTTGCTCAAGGTTTTCAGCGCATCCGGCACCTGCGGTTCGTGATCGAATACATCCAGTGCAGCGCCAGCAATCCGCCGTTGTTCGAGGGCAGTGATCAGGTCCGCGGTGTTTATGACACTGGCTCGAGCGATATTGACGATGAAGCCTTTCGGCCCCAGGGCATCGAGCACGGGACGGGTCACCAGATGCTGACTGCCAATACCGCCGGGTGTCGCAACCACAAGAAAGTCAGAGGCTCGCGCCAGCTCGGTGGGGGTCGAGCAAAAGGCGTAGGGCACGTCGTTGCGCACCTGGCGGTTGTGGTAGCTGATCTCCATGTCGAAACCCAGATTCGCGCGTTTGGCGATGGCCATGCCCACTGCGCCGAGACCAAGAATCCCCAGCCGCTTGCCCGCCAGGGAGGGGCGCATGATCTTTGGCCATTCGCCACGGCGCACGGCGGCATCGCAGCGCGGAATGTCGCGTACCAGCGACAGCAGCAATGCCATGGCATGGTCGGCCACCGACGAGGCGTTGACGCCGGCGCCGTTGGTGACGGTCAGGCCCCGGTTGCTGGCGGCTTGCAGGTCCACTTGTTCGTAGCCGGCACCGATCACGCAGATGATTTTCAGCGTGGGCAATGCGGCGATTTCTTCGGCGTACAACCCCAGCGGACCACGGGTCAGCACCGCATCGATACGAGCACCGTGAGTGGCAATGGCCTGGGCGCGTTCGGCGGGAGTCGGGGCAAGAATCAGGTGAAAGCCCTGTCGTTCAAGAATGGGCAGATAGTCATTGATGGTTTCAACCAGTACCAGAACGGTGGCGGGCATTGCTCGGCTCCTGTGATCGTCGGCGTGTCGGTCGCGAAAGTCGTGTCAGAGTGCTGATTGCAGAGCGGTTTGGCAATGGCCGGCATTGCCCCGCACCAGCCAGTGTAGGAGCTGATACGGGGCGCGCGCGGGCGCTTCGTCAGAAGTCGATGTTGGCGGTGCCGAACAACTCGCGGACGCCGCGCCGGCGGATCGCGAGCAGGTGCATCAACTCGCGTACTGGGCGATGCCGTTGCCGAAAGACCAGTTCTCTTTCTTTACTTCGACCAGGTTGATGAACACATCTTCCAGACGGATCGACAGGTGCGTGTTCAGGTTCTGGGCGATGGTCTGGTACAGCGCCTTTTTCTGCTCCAGCGTTCGGCCCTCATTGAGGGTGATCTGGATGATCACCAACTGGTCGCTGCGCTGGATCCCCAGGTATTGAGTATCGAAGACGAAATGCTCGCCGTCGTGCTCGGCCAGGATCTGGAAGTTGTCGTGCTCCGGCACATTGATCGTGCTGCGCATGGCGGCGTAGATCTGCTCACCGACGCGTTTGGCGAAGGTCGGGTCGGGGCGTTTCTTGAGTTCGACGCGGACGAGGGGCATGGGAAGGCTCCATGGGGCAGGGGGTTGGAAAGGGCTGTCAGTCGCTTCGCCATTGGGTATAGCCGAAAATGCCAATCGGTGAGTTTGTTTAAAAACGTTAGGAAACGGATGCCCCGTCCTGCGGGATTTACGGATGTTGCCTACGAGTGCTGCCGGATTTATCCGCTATACGGCGAGATGTGAAGCACGAAACCATAGAGAGCAGGACAGGACGCGCTCTTCAGGATGGAACGGCGGCCTGGACCGAAATTGCCATCAGCCAAGGAAGGCCAATGCTTCAGAACAACCGTGAAAACCTGGAACTCGACAGGCTGCATAACGAAACGCGAAAACTTGTGGCTGAAAGGCAGAAGCTTCTGGCGGAAGAAAAGAAGCTGAAGTGGGAGACGTATTTTTATCCAGTCGCGGTAGTGGCCGGCGTGTTAACGGCAAGCGCGGCATTGGCGGGCGTCTTTTTCAGGTTTTGAGCGTTGGCTTTCGCAATCTTCAGACACATGACCCAAAAGGAAATCAACATGAGTAGCTATGACGCCAAAGCCAGAATGGAACAATTGGAAAGGGAACACGATGAGTGGGCCGAAAAAATACGGATCAAAAACAGGAAAGAAATGCGCCCGATCTGGGGCTTGCTGGGTCTGGGCATCTTTTGCATGTCCCTTGGCTTCATGTTGGCCCGATCGATTTGATCGGGTTTTCCCCATGACGCATTCGGCGCCGGAACATGTCAGAAAACGACATCAGACGTATCTGGCATCGACAGGGTTTTTCCAAAAAACGACAATCCTCCAATCTGCTCCGTACAACCATTCCTCAGCTAAGTCTTTGCTTCCGCACATTTATCGCGGAGAATCGCGCCCCTGTTTCGGCCGGAGCATGTCTGTCGGTTTTTTCCGACGCGTCCTGACCGAGTGGCAAGTGACCGGAATGCGGAGATCCGACCGGATGAATGATCAGGCCAATAGCGTCGAACAACGCTTTGAAACGGCAGCACCAGCCCAATTGTCGAGCTGGAATCGCCATGACACTACCTGGATGTTGGGACTGTTCGGGACGGCCATCGGCGCCGGTACCCTGTTTTTGCCGATCAACGCAGGTCTGGGTGGCTTCTGGCCGCTGGTGATCCTCGCGCTGCTGGCATTCCCGATGACTTTCTTCGCACACCGCGGTCTGACCCGCTTCGTGCTCTCCGGTCGTGAAGGCGCCGACATCACTGAGGTGGTGGAACAGCATTTCGGCATCAAGGCCGGCGCGCTGATCACCTTGCTGTACTTCTTCGCAATCTTCCCGATCCTGCTGATCTACAGCGTTGGCCTGACCAACACCGTCGCCAGCTTCCTCGAACACCAACTACACATCACGCCGCCACCGCGCGCGTTGCTGTCGTTCGTGCTGATCCTCGGCCTGCTGGCCGTGGTGCGTTGCGGCGAACAAGTGATCGTCAGGGCAATGAGCCTGATGGTGTATCCGTTCATCGTTGCGCTGCTGTTCCTCGCCGTGTACCTGATTCCGCACTGGAACGGCGGCATCCTGAGCACCGCTTCGCAGGTGCCGGCGCCGTCGGCGCTGCTGCACACGCTGTGGCTGGCGATTCCGGTGATGGTGTTTTCGTTCAACCACTCGCCGATCATCTCGGCGTTCGCGGTGGACCAGAAGCGTCGTTACGGTGTTCACGCCGACGAGCGCAGTTCGCAGATCCTGTCGCGTGCCCACCTGCTGATGGTGGTGATGGTGCTGTTCTTCGTCTTCAGTTGCGTACTGACCCTGTCGCCGGAGCAACTGGCTGAAGCCAAGGCGCAGAACCTGTCGATCCTGTCGTACCTGGCCAACCACTTCAGCAACCCGACCATTGCGTTCGCGGCGCCGTTGATCGCGTTCGTGGCCATCTCCAAGTCGTTCCTCGGTCACTACATCGGTGCCAGCGAAGGCCTCAAGGGCTTGATCGTGAAAAGCGGCAAGCGCCCGGGTGCCAAGGCACTGGATCGCATTGTTGCAGCGTTCATGCTG
Organism: Pseudomonas sp. stari2; assembly: GCF_040760005.1. Taxonomy (NCBI): domain Bacteria; kingdom Pseudomonadati; phylum Pseudomonadota; class Gammaproteobacteria; order Pseudomonadales; family Pseudomonadaceae; genus Pseudomonas; species Pseudomonas sp. Stari2. Next base: position 4,034,334 of record NZ_CP099760.1, on the reverse strand, counting down.
GTGGTGTGCTGGATCGTGGCGACCCTGAACCCGAGCATCCTCGGCATGATCGAAACCATCGGAGGCCCGGTCATCGCGGCGATCCTGTTCCTGATGCCGATGTACGCGATCCGCAAAGTGCCAGCGATGGCACGTTATCGCGGCCAGGCGTCGAACGTGTTTGTCACCGCGGTAGGCCTGGTGGCAATTTCGGCGTTGATCTACTCGCTGGCCGCTTGATTCCAGGCCAGCAGCTCCAGACGGGGGCGAGCCATTCGCCCCCGCTTTTGCAAGACCCTCTCAGTGCCTGATCCAGAGCACACATCCCCAGGCATAAACGGCTACGCTTGAAAGGCACTTTTCCCGGAGATGCCTTATGCCCCGTGCCCGACCCCAATTGATCAGCGCCAAACTGGAAAAACTCCATCCCACGCAGCTTACGGTCGGCCTCGCCGAAGTCGCCGACAAGCGCCAGGAATGGAAAAAGCTCAAACGCAAGGAGCGGGCGGCAGCGCTGGACAATCACTGGTTTCCCAGTGTGCTCGGGCCTGAAGGTGTCTATTACATCGTCGATCACCATCACTTTGGTCTCGCGCTGATCGAAGAAGAGGTCAAGAAGGCCTCCTTGCTAGTGCTCAAAGACCTTTCATTTGTCGACACGGTTACCTTCTGGAACGTGATGAACTTCAATCAGTGGGCACATCCTTACGACGGGCGCGGTGTCCGGCGCACCTTTGAAGCCATTCCCAAATCCATTGCCGATCTGCAGGACGACCCTTATCGCAGCCTCGCCGGACGCCTGCGCCGGGCTGGTGGCTACGCCAAGGACGCCACGCCCTACAGCGAGTTTCTCTGGGCGGATTTCTTTCGCAGCCGCATTGCCAGTGATCAGATCCGTGACCTCAGTCCCAAATTGCAGACGAAAGCCATGAATTTGGCCCGCAGTCAGGACGCTCGGTATCTGCCAGGGTGGGTGGGTCCGATTGTCAACTGAATCCCTAAACGCTTCCTCCCGACCCGAAGTACAAAGTCGCAGTCAGGACCTGCTGGCCGGGTTGTCGATTGCCGGTCTGTTGCTGCCCGAGGCCGTGGCGTATTCCAGCATTGCCGCGTTGCCGCCCCAGGCCGGGGTGATCGCGTTGTTCGCCGGGCTGCTGTGTTACGCATTGATGGGCACCAGCCGCTTTGCTGTGGTCTCGGCCACGTCGTCATCGGCGGCAGTGCTGGCGGCTGCCACGGCTTCGCTGGCTGGCGGCGATCCGGCATTGCGTCTGAGTCTGGCGGTCGGTCTGGTGATGATGACCGGTGTGCTGTTTCTGCTGGCGGGGCTGTTCAAGCTCGGCAGTGTAACGTCCTTCATCGCCAAACCGGTGTTGCGTGGTTTCGCACTGGGATTGGCAGTGACAATCATCCTCAAGCAGGTGGCGAGCGTCGTTGATGTCCACCTGACTGAGAGCAACCTGGTTCGCTTTCTGCCGCAGTTGATCGAGCAGTGGCCGAAATGGAATCTGGCAGGTGCCGGTGTAGCGCTGGTGGCGTTGCTGGTGCTGATGGCCTGTGCCCGTTTTCGCCGGGTGCCGGGCGGGCTGATCGTCGTGGCACTGGGCATTACCGCCAGCCAATGGCTGAACCTGCCGGCCTACGGGGTGAAGCTGATCGGGGTTATCGATCTGGCGCTGGAGATGCCGCAGTTGCCGAACATGCCGTTTGCCGACTGGCTGCGTCTGGGTGAACTGGCGTTTGCCATGGTGATGATTCTGTATGCCGAATCCTATGGCTCGATCAGCTCGTTTGCCCTGAAGCATGGCGACCGTGTGTCCTCGAATCGCGATCTGCTGGCTCTTGGCGCGTCCAATCTGGTGTCGGGCCTGTTTCACGGCATGCCCGCCGGGGCCGGGTATTCGGCAACGTCGGCCAATGAGGCGGCGGGCGCTACATCACGGTTGGCGGGAGTTGTCGCGGCGGCAGTGGTGTTGCTGATCGTTTTGACTGTGCTGCCTTACATCGCCCTGACCCCGGAGCCGGTACTGGCCGCGATTGTGGTTCACGCCTTGGGACGGGCGCTGAGCCTGCAACCGCTGGGTCGCTACTTCATCTGGCGACGTGATCGCTTGCTGGTGATTTGCGCGGTGGCGGCGGTGCTGGTGCTGGGCGTGCTCGATGGTTTGCTGCTGGCGGTGGCGATCAGCGTGGTGCTGATGCTCAAGCAGATGTCATCGGCGGATATCCAGGTGCTGGGGCAAATGGGCGGTGGTCACGACTATGTCGACGTGCAGCGCCATCCGGATGCCCGGGAAATCCCCGGTGTGCTGATCGTGCGTCCGAGCGAGGCACTGTTTTTCGCTAACGTGGAACGGATTCTCGGCGGCGCGCTGCGGCTGGCCCGTCATGCGCCGACGGCGGTGCACACGATCATCCTGAGTCTGGAAGAGTCGCCGGATCTGGACGGCACCAGCATCGAAGCGCTGGAAGCGTTCTTCCTGCAGGTGCGGGCCGAAGACAAGCTGTTGATTCTGGCGCGTCTCAAGCATGAGGCGCAGACCGTACTGTCACAACTGCCAGCGCTGGAGCTCGAGCAGGTGCTGTTGAGCGGATTGAGTGTGGATGAGGCGGTTCAGCAAGCGCTCAAGCTGAATGCATGAGTTTTCACAGGCATAAAAAAACGCCGCCCATCGCGAGATGAGCGGCGTTTTTCATTGCGTTGCAGCGTTAGGCTTGAACGACCGGAATCTTGGCGTTCGCAGCAGCTTCACGGAACTCGGCAATCTGGTCGAAGGACAGGTAGCGGTAAACATCGGCCGCCATGCTGTCGATCTTGCCAGCGTATTCCATGTACTCCTCGACGGTCGGCAGGCGACCCAGGATCGAAGCAACGGACGCCAGCTCAGCCGAAGCCAGGTAGACGTTCGCGCCGTCGCCCAGACGGTTCGGGAAGTTACGGGTCGAAGTCGACACCACGGTGCTGTTCGGCTCAACGCGTGCCTGGTTACCCATGCACAGCGAGCAGCCTGGCATTTCCATGCGTGCGCCGGCCTTGCCGTAGATGCCGTAGTAGCCTTCCTCGGTCAGTTGGTGAGCGTCCATCTTGGTCGGCGGCGACAGCCACAGACGGGTTGGCAGCTGACCCTTGACCTGATCCAGCAGTTTACCGGCAGCGCGGAAGTGACCGATGTTGGTCATGCACGAACCGATGAACACTTCGTCGATCTTCTCGCCAGCAACGCTGGACAGCAGACGGGCATCGTCCGGGTCGTTCGGCGCGCACAGTACAGGCTCATTGATGTCGGCCAGATCGATTTCGATGACTTCGGCGTATTCGGCGTCGGCATCGGCTTCCATCAGTTGCGGGTTGGCGATCCAGGCTTCCATCGCTTGAGCACGACGTTCCAGGGTACGCGCATCGCCGTAGCCTTCGCCGATCATCCAGCGCAGCAGGGTGATGTTGGACTGCAGGTACTCGGTGATCGACTCTTTCGACAGCTTGATGGTGCAACCGGCAGCCGAACGTTCGGCCGAGGCGTCGGACAGTTCGAACGCCTGTTCCAGGGTCAGACCTTCCAGGCCTTCGATTTCCAGGATGCGGCCGGAGAAGGCGTTTTTCTTGCCTTTCTTCTCGACGGTCAGCAGACCGTTCTGGATAGCGAAGTAAGGAATGGCATGAACCAGGTCACGCAGGGTGATGCCAGGTTTCATTTTGCCTTTGAAGCGCACCAGGATCGATTCCGGCATGTCCAGCGGCATGACGCCGGTGGCTGCGGCGAACGCGACCAGACCGGAACCGGCCGGGAACGAGATGCCCATCGGGAAACGGGTGTGCGAGTCGCCACCGGTACCTACGGTGTCCGGCAGCAGCATGCGGTTCAGCCACGAGTGGATGATGCCGTCGCCCGGCCGCAGGGAAACGCCGCCGCGGGTCATGATGAAGTCAGGCAGGGTGTGGTGAGTGGTCACGTCGATCGGCTTTGGATAAGCCGCGGTATGGCAGAAGGACTGCATCACCAGATCAGCGGAGAAGCCCAGGCACGCCAGGTCTTTCAGTTCGTCACGGGTCATTGGACCGGTGGTGTCCTGAGAACCTACGGTGGTCATCTTCGGTTCGCAGTAGGTGCCAGGACGGATGCCTTTGCCTTCTGCCAGACCGCAGGCCTTGCCGACCATTTTCTGCGCCAGGGTGTAACCCTTGGTGCTTTCGGCCGGTGCTTCAGGCTTCTTGAACAGGTCGAACGCAGGCAGACCCAGCTCGGCGCGAGCCTTCTCGGTCAGGCCACGGCCGATGATCAGCGGGATACGGCCGCCGGCGCGGACTTCGTCCAGCAGGACCGGGGTCTTCATTTCGAAGGTGGTGATGACTTCGTCGGTACCGTGCTTGCAGACTTTGCCAGCGTGCGGGTACAGGTCGATCACGTCGCCCATGTTCATGTTCGATACGTCGAACTCGATTGGCAGTGCGCCGGCATCTTCCATGGTGTTGTAGAAGATCGGAGCGATTTTGCTGCCGAAGCAGAAACCGCCAGCGCGCTTGTTCGGCACGTAAGGGATGTCGTCGCCGAAGAACCACAGAACCGAGTTGGTCGCCGATTTACGCGAGGAACCGGTACCGACCACGTCACCGACGTAGGCGATAGGGAAGCCCTGGCCGCGCATTTCTTCGATCTGCTTCATCGGGCCGGTCTTGCCTTGCTCGTCCGGAACGATGCCGTCACGGGCCATTTTCAGCATGGCCAGGGCGTGCAGCGGGATGTCTGGACGCGACCAGGCGTCAGGAGCAGGGGACAGGTCGTCGGTGTTGGTTTCGCCGGTCACCTTGAAGACGCGCAGGCTGATCTTGTCGGCCAGCACAGGGCGCTTCTTGAACCACTCGCCGTCAGCCCAGGATTGCAGCACGGCCTTGGCGTGAACGTTGCCGTTCTTGGCTTTTTCAGCCACGTCGTGGAAGGCATCGAACATCAGCAGGGTGTGCTTGAGTTCTTCGGCGGCCACTGGCGCCAGCTCGGCGTTGTCCAGCAGTTCGACCAGGGTCACGATGTTGTAGCCGCCCTGCATGGTGCCGAGCAGTTCTACAGCGCGCTTTTTGTCCAGCAGAGGGGAGGAGACTTCGCCCTTGGCCAGTGCTGAGAGGAAACCGGCCTTGACGTAGGCGGCTTCGTCCACTCCTGGTGGTACGCGATTGGTGATCAGGTCAACGAGGAAAGCTTCTTCGCCAGCCGGAGGATTCTTCAGCAGCTCGACCAGGCCTGCAGTTTGTTCGGCGTTAAGCGGCTGGGGAACGATACCCAGGGCTGCACGCTCTTCGATATGTTTGCGGTAGGCTTCAAGCACAGTTATTACCCTCATCAGTGGTCCCAAATGGGTGTCCGGGACGCTCATCCCGAAATTGCCGTACTCATGCTCCTCACGACGTTGTGGGTCGTTCGGCCAGAATTACCGGCAATTCCTTACAGAAGCTGCTTTCAAAGTTTTACGCCTGCAGAACGGGGAGCTGATGAGGGTTGGCGTTGGGCTTTTCCCCGCTGGAAAAACCCATCGCCAACACCGCTCTGAAGGAACGACTGTGCTCGTGACGCTTTGAAAACAGCTTCTAACGGACATTGGCGCCTAAAAAGGCTGGCTGATTCTACGGCAAAAAAAATTTAAAGGTAAGTCGCGCTCTATTGGACTTTGGTTGCGTTGTGCACGGGTGGGGCAAACCTTGATCCAGCCCTTGTCCCTGACGTTTGAGGGGTGATGAATACCGGACAAAGGGCTAACATGCCGACCTGTTCCGCGTTTCAAGTGTTTTGCCCATTCTATGCCCAATCAGACCATCAAGACCCCCTGCGTCGGCCTCTGCTCCACTGTTTACGGTGATCTGGTGTGCCGTGGCTGCAAGCGTTTCCACCACGAAGTGATCCACTGGAACGGTTACAACGAAGAGGAAAAACGTGCGGTATGGCTGCGTCTTGAGCAATTGCTGTCACAAGTGATGGCCAGCAAGGTCGAGGTCTTCGACCCGGCGCGCCTGCGCCAGCAGCTTGAACAGCGCAAGATCCGCTTCGTGCCGCATCAGTCGGAATATTGCTGGGCGTATCAGCTGATCGCGCGAGGCGCGCGGGTGATCATTAATCTGGAAGCCTACGGGATGGTGCTGCTGCCGGAGTTTCGCGACTGGAACCTGCCGGAACTGCGCGATGCCATTGATCGGGAATTTTTCCTGCTGTCGGAAGCGCATTATCAGCGCTACATCGCGCCCGGTTTCCTCAAGGATGCGCTCGGCGAGTGAGCGTTACCTGTGGCGAGTGAGCTCGCCACAGGATGACCCGCGATGCTTAATGCTTCACCGCCAATTCCACCAAATGGTCTTCAACCTCCTGCGGCTTGAGCACCAGCACATCACTTTCCAGCGCATCCAGCACTACTTCGGCGGTATTGCCGATCAATGCCCCTGAAAGCCCGGTTCGCGCCACGGTGCCAATCACCGTCACGGCGGCCTGCAGCTTGTGCGCCATGAACGGAATCAGCACGTCCGCCGGGCCTTCCTCGACATGCAAATGCTCGTCATCGACATCGAATTCAGCCTGGAATGCCCGGCATTGCTCGCGATAGCGTGCCTCGATGGTTTCCTTGAGCTGGAAGGTCGGATCCGCCGCCGAGAGCATCGGTGACGGATGGGCGGTAATCACGTGCAGATGCCCTTTGGCCAGACTGGCGATGTCATAGCCGTGGTCGATGATGGTGGTGTGCAGGTGGCGGTGTTCGCCATCGGCATTACCCACATCGACAGCGGCCAGAATCACTCGGTCCTTCCAGGAGGCGGAGGTTTTCACCAGCAGCACCGGGGTCGGGCAGTGGCGCAGCAGTTTCCAGTCCGCCGGGGTCAGCAGGGCCTTTTTCAGCGAACTGTCGGGGAAATGCTGCTTGATCACCAGCCCGCAGCCTTCGGCCTGCTGCACGTCGATGATGGTTTCGTGCAGGCTCTCGTTCCACGCCTGTTCAGTGGTGACGCTATAGCCGTCCGCCAAAAGCGCGGCCTTGAGCACGCTGAGCATACCGGCGTGATCGTGCTTCTTGTCGCAGACCAGCAGGTGCAAATGGGCCTGGGTCACCCCGGCGATCAGCTTGGCGCGCTTGAGCGCCAGACTTTCCGCGTGTTCGGGTTCGATGACCACCAGAATGCTGCGAATGGCTTGCATGAGTGAGTCTCCAGCAATGAAAAGGCACGGCGTTGCACAACTATAGTTGCTGCGCATCCGTCCGCGACTTGATGCATATCAAGGGCTGGCGCTGGTGGTCTGCGGGCAGGCCGGTATAATCGGCGCCCTTCGCTCGAACACCTTTGACCGTGAGCCCCATGATCCTTCCCGAAATCCACGAATTCCTTGGCTGCCGCACGCCAGACGCCTGGGTGCAGGCCGCGCTGGCCGATCAGGAAACCCTGCTGATCGACCACAAGAACTGCGAGTTCAAGGCCGCCAGCACCGCGTTGAGCCTGATCGCCAAGTACCATTCCCATGTCGATCTGATCAACATGATGTCGCGTCTGGCCCGGGAAGAACTGGTGCACCACGAACAGGTCATGCGCATCATGAAACGGCGCAAGATCGAACTGCGCCAGCTCCACGCCGGCCGTTATGCCTCGAGCCTGCGCAAAGTGGTGCGCAGCCACGAACCGGTAAAACTGGTCGATACCCTGGTGGTCGGCGCCTTCATCGAAGCCCGCAGTTGTGAACGTTTCGAAGCACTGGTGCCGCATCTGGACGAAGAACTCGGTAAGTTCTATTTCGGCCTGCTGAAAAGCGAGGCCCGGCATTTCCAGGGTTACCTGAAACTCGCCTATCAGTACGGCGACGCCAAGGACATTGCCCAGGTGATCGAGAGAGTCCGCGCCGCCGAGCAGGACCTGATCGAATCGCCGGACGAGGAATTCCGTTTCCACAGCGGCGTGCCTGTCGCGGCATGAATTGTTAAAAACTCTTAAGAGTATGAAACATCAACGAAAACCGGCCCAAGTGGCCGGTTTTTGCTGCCCGCGACAAACGTCTCGCCCGCGAATGCCGCCATAATGGCGCCCACTTCACTGAGGGTTGGCGACGGTTGTTATGGATAACCTGGGTTTTGGCAGAGTCCTGCTGGTGGAAGACGATGAGCGCCTGGCCGCGCTGATCGCACACTTTCTCGAACAACATGGCTACGAGGTACGCACTGTGCATCGGGGCGATCTGGCCGTGGCCGCGTTTCTCGAATTCAAGCCCAAAGTCGTGGTGCTCGACCTGATGTTGCCGGGGCAAAGCGGCCTGCATGTATGCCGGGAAGTCCGCAGCGTGTCGGACACGCCGATTGTCATCCTGACGGCCAAGGAAGACGACCTCGACCATATTCTGGGCCTGGAGTCCGGGGCCGACGATTACGTGATCAAACCGATCAAGCCGCCGGTGCTGCTGGCGCGACTGCGTGCCCTGCAACGCCGGCAGGTGCCGGACAGTGGCGTGGTCAGCTCTCTGGAGTTCGGCAATCTGATCATCGATCGCAGTTGCCGCGAAGTGCGTCTGGCGGGCGAACTGATCGAGCTGACCACCATGGAATTCGAATTGCTGTGGCTGCTGGCCAGCGCCGCCGGCAATATCCTGTCGCGCGATGACATTCTCAACCGCATGCGCGGCATCGCTTTCGACGGTCTCAATCGCAGCGTCGACGTGTACATCAGCAAGTTGCGCAACAAACTCAAGGACAATCCCCGCGAACCGGTGTGCATCAAGACCGTGTGGGGCAAGGGCTATCTGTTCAATCCGTTCGCGTGGGAGTTGTAGATGCTGCGGTTATTTCTGGGGCTGTTTCTGGTGATGACAGTCGGGCTGGTGGCGGCACTGCAAACCGTCGAACACACCTTCAACGCGTTGCTCGACAACCAGATGCAGGCCTACAACCGCGAGGCGGTGCGGGGCCAGGCCTGGTCGCTGATCGAGCACATGCGTGACCAGCAAGGTGCGGCGCGCGAGGCGCAACTGGAGGCGCTGCGCCCGCACTACGGGTTGACGCTGAGTCTGGTCGAGGCCGATCAACTGAACCTCAACGATGAGGAAAAAGCCGAACTGGCCCAGGGCCTGCTGGTGATCCGTCACGACTACACCCAGTTCATCAGCAACATCGACGGTGGTTCGCAACTGCTCAGCATCAAGTTGCCGCCCGAGCCGAGCCTGATGCCGTTCTACATCGCTGCGGCCTATCTGATGCTGGCGGTGCTGCTCGGCATCGTCCTGTACTTCTGGGTCCGTCCGCACTGGCGCGATCTGGAAAAACTGCGACTGGCCGCCGAGCGCTTCGGCGACAACGACCTCTCGGTACGGATCCAGCTGTCCAAACGTTCGAACATCCGCGACCTGGCCGGCCACTTCAACCTGATGGCGGCGCGCATCGAAGGCCTGATCGCCAATCAGCGTGAACTGACCAACGCCGTGTCTCATGAACTGCGCACGCCGATTGCCCGGTTGTCGTTCGAACTCGACCAGCTCAAGCAACAGCCGGACGCCAGCCAGAACCGCGAACTGATCGCCGACATGTACGCCGACCTTGGCGAACTGGAAGAAATGGTCTCCGAACTGCTGACTTACGCCAGCCTTGAGCGCGGCGCGACGGTCATCACTCGCGAAAACATTCAGGCCGCCAACTGGCTCGACAGTGTGGTGGGCAGTGTGGCCCTGGAAGCCGAGGCGGCCGGGGTGCAACTGTTGATAGGCGAATGCCGGGTCGAAGAGGTGCGGATCGAGCCTCGCTTCATGGCGCGGGCGGTGATCAATCTGCTGCGCAACGCCATTCGTTATGCTGAACAGCGGGTCGAGGTGTCGCTGGTGCGCATCGGCGATCAGTACGAAGTGCAGGTCAACGACGACGGGCCGGGCGTGCCGCTGGAAGGACGGGAAAAAATCTTCGAACCGTTCTCGCGCCTGGACGCCAGCCGCGACCGCCGCACGGGCGGCTTCGGCCTCGGTCTGGCGCTGGTGCGGCGGGTGTCGCAGTCCCATGGTGGGCAGGTCGAGGTCGGCGATTCACCGTGGGGCGGCGCTTCGTTTCGCATGACCTGGGCGCATCTGGATTGATGACTTTCCTTCCCCAAAGGGGAAGGCAGTCGATTAACTGAGGACGTAGTCCACCGGTTTCAGCGCCGGTGGCAAAGGCTCAGTCCCCAGCTCCGCCAGAATATCCCGCTCGATACCCCGCACCAGCGCATCGGTCGGCAAATCGTTTTCATCCCGGCCGAACGGGTCTTCCAGCTCATCGGCAATCGCATCCAGGCCGAAGAAGGTGTAGCTGACAATCGCCGTGAACAGCGGCGTCAGCCAGCCCAGCGGTTCGGCCATGGCGAACGGCAGCAGGATACAGAACAGGTAAATCGTGCGGTGCAGCAGCAGGGTGTAAGGGAAGGGCAGGGGGGTGTTCTTGATCCGCTCGCACACTGCTTGTGCCTGGGTCAGGCTGGTCAGGTGGTTGGCCAGCAGCATGTAGCGCCATTCGCTGAGATCGCCCGCTTCATGCAGATCGGAACATTGCTGGCCGACGGTTTGCAGGATGCGCCCGCTGTAGTCCGGCACCTGTGCGTCGTGTCGCGGGGTGGTCCACTCGGCGCTGGCGGCGGCTTCGTCTTCCCGGCGCAGTCGCGCATTCAGCGCGTGAGCAAAACCGCACAGGTTGAGCAGCAACAGGCGACGCTGTGCCGATTCGCGGATCACATGGGTTTCGCGAATTACCGAGCGCACATGCACGATCACTTCGCCCCAGGCCTTGCGCGCTTCGTACCAGCGGTCGTAACAGGCGTTGTTGCGAAAGTTCATGAAGATCGACAGCGACAGGCCAAGCAAGGTGAACGGCGTGGCGTTGACCTTGGTGAAGTTGCTCGGGTGGAGCATTTCCACCAGCACGATGGCCGACGCCAGCAGCGTGACCATCAGGGTGCGCAGGGCGATGCGCTTGGCAATCGAACCCTTGAGGGTAAACAGGACGGCGAACTGATTGATCTTGGGCCGGATGATCATGCTTTTTTTGCCTTGAAAACGTGGCGGTTCAGCCGCCGGTCATGTTCATGAAACGCACCACTTGCACGTCGTCGTTCACTTCAAAGTTGTGCCGGTAAGGCTTGAGCTTCATCGCGTCGATGATCGCTTTCTCCAGTCGCTCCGGTTGGCCGGGGTGGGCACGCAGTACCGCTTTCAGATCCATAGAATGTTCGTTACCCAGACACATTAGCAAACGCCCCTCGACCGTCAGCCGCACCCGGTTGCAGGTACCGCAGAAGTTATGGCTGTGGGGCGAGATGAACCCCAGCCGAATGTGCGGCGCTTCTGCCAGCCGCCAGTAGCGCGACGGGCCCTGGGTCGACTCGGCAGAGTCGATCAGCGTGTAGCGCTCGGCGATCCGCTCGCGCACCTGAGTGCTTGAGAAAAACGACTCGGCGCGGCTGTGTTCGCTGATGATGCCCAGCGGCATTTCCTCGATAAAGGAAATGTCCAGATCCCGCTCGATGGCGAACTGCACCAGGTCGTTGATCTCGTGATCGTTGCGGCCCTGCATCACCACGCAGTTGAGTTTAGTGTGGGTAAATCCGGCCTCGCGGGCGGCATCGATGCCGTTGATCACTTGTGCCAGGTCGCCGGTGCGGGTCATCTGCTTGAAGCGTTCGGCATCGAGGCTGTCGAGACTGACGTTGAGGCGTTTGACCCCGGCGTCGAACAGCGGGCCGGCGAGTTTGCCGAGCTGCGAGCCGTTGGTGGTCAGGCACAGTTCGCGCAGGCCGGGCAGGGCAGCAATTTGCTTGCACAACCCGACGACGCCGGGACGAATCAACGGCTCGCCCCCGGTCAGGCGGATCTTGCGGGTGCCCAGCGCAACGAAGCTCTGCGCCAGTTGATAGATCTCCTCCAGCGTCAGCACCCGTTGGCGCGGCAGGAACTGCATGTCTTCGGCCATGCAATACACGCAGCGAAAGTCGCAGCGGTCGGTGACCGACATGCGCAGGTAGTCGACGCGGCGGTTGTAACCATCGATCAAGACGCGCTCTGACATGACAGCCTCGCTTGGGTGAAATCCGCTATTGAAGGGATGGGGTCGGCGCAGGTTATGAGCAACTTATGACAGCGTCCAATCACTATTAATGACCGGCCGATTGATGCTGTCGATGATGAAATAATTATTCGGGTTCTTGCGCTTCTTAGTTTTGCAAGTGCCTGGATTTAAAGGTTTTAAAGCCGTGATAGACGCTTTCGATAACGCAGTCATTAATAGCGATTAGACAAGTTTTTGCAGCGGTTCATATCCTTGGCCCCGTCAAACGAAACGACGGCTTTTGAACTTGAAAGTCAGTCGTCGCTGTTTAAATCCGATCAGGTTTTTGCCTGTGTGCATCGTCATGGAGAAGTCCCATGTCACAAGTCGACCGTTACAAACCCTACAAGGGCGCCGCTGCGGGTTGGGGCGCTGTGATCAGCCTCACCAAGAACTGGCTGGGCAGTGAAAACGCCCTGAAAAACATCCGCGCCATGCTCAAGACCAACCAGAACGGCGGCTTCGACTGCCCCGGTTGCGCCTGGGGTGAAGCACCCGGCGCGAGCATGCTGAAGTTCTGCGAGAACGGCGCCAAAGCGGTGAACTGGGAAGCCACCGGCCGCCTGGTCGATCCGGCGTTCTTCAACAAGTACACGGTGTCGACGCTGGCCGAGCAAAGCGATTACTGGCTTGAATATCAGGGCCGGATCACCCATCCGATGCGTTACGACGCCCGGGTCGATCGCTATGTCGAAACCACTTGGGATGAGGCGTTCGCACTGATCGCCAAGCATCTCAAAGGCCTGAAATCCCCCCACGAGGCCGAGTTCTACACCTCGGGTCGTGCCAGCAACGAAGCGGCGTTTCTCTATCAGTTGTTCGTCCGCGCCTACGGCACCAACAACTTCCCTGACTGCTCGAACATGTGCCACGAAGCCAGTGCGGTGAGCATGGGCGAGAGCCTCGGTGTCGGCAAAGGCACGGTGGTCTATGAAGACTTGCACCACGCCGACGCGATTTTCGTCATCGGTCAGAACCCCGGCACCAACCACCCGCGCATGCTCGAACCGCTGCGTGAAGCGGTGAAGCGCGGCGCGCAAGTGGTGTGCATCAACCCGCTCAAGGAGCGTGGGCTGGAGCGTTTCCAGAACCCGCAAAACCCGATCGAGATGCTGAGTAACGGCTGGGAAGCGACCAATACTGCGTACTTCCGTCCAGCCTTGGGCGGTGACATGGCGATGATTCGCGGCATGGCCAAGTTCCTGCTGGAGTGGGAGCGTGAAGCCCAGGCCACCGGCGGCGAACCGGTGTTCGATCACGCATTCATTGCCGAACACACGTCGGGTCTCGACAGCTATCTGGCCGAAGTCGATGCCACAAGTTGGGAGCACATCGTCGAGCAGTCCGGCGTGCCGTTGCATGACATCGAACTGGCCGCGCGCATGTATGCCCGCGCCAAGAGCGTGATCATGTGCTGGGCCATGGGCCTGACCCAGCACGTGCACTCGGTGCCGACCCTGCAGGAAGTCATCAACCTGCAACTGCTGCGCGGCAACGTTGGCCGTCCGGGTGCCGGGCTGTCACCGGTGCGTGGCCACAGCAACGTGCAGGGCGACCGCACGATGGGCATCAACGAACTGGCGCCGAAAGCGCTGATGGACGCCCTGGAAAAGCGCTTCAACTTCAAGGTCCCGCGCATGCATGGCCACAACACGGTAATGGCAATCGGCGCTATGGAACGTGGCGAAGCCAAGGTGTTTATCGGGTTGGGCGGCAACTTTGCTCAAGCCACGCCGGACACTCCGCGCACCCACGCGGCGATGCGCAAACTCGACCTGACCGTGCACATCTCGACCAAACTCAATCGCAGCCATCTGGTGACCGGGCGCGACGCGCTGATCTTGCCGTGCCTGGGCCGCACCGACATCGACGTACAGGCCGAAGGCCCGCAAGGCGTGACCGTGGAAGATACCTTCAGCATGGTGCATTTGTCGTTCGGCCAGTTGAAACCGAAGTCGGCCCATCTGAAGTCCGAGCCGGCGATCATTGCCGGGATCGCCGCTGCGACCCTGGGCAAACACCCGATCGACTGGGAGTGGGCGGTGGGCGACTACGGGCGCATCCGCAACCTGATTGCCGACGTGATACCGGGCTTCGAGAATTTCAACGAGAAGCTGCTGATCCCCGGGGGGTTCCACCTCGGCAACGACGCCTCCGAGCGTGTCTGGAACACCGAATCCGGTAAAGCCCAGTTCACCCCGTGCGTGCTGCCGGAACATCTGATCAGCGAAGGCGTGCGCAACCTGCCGGTCAAACCGCATCTGATTCTGCAAACCATGCGGTCCCACGATCAGTACAACACCACGCTGTACGGCCTCGACGACCGTTATCGCGGGGTCTACGGCATGCGCGACGTGGTGTTCGCCAACGAGCAGGACATCCGCCGGCTCGGTTTCGAACCGGGGCAGAAGGTCGATCTGGTGGCGCTGTGGGGCGACGAACGTGAGCGTCGGGTCAGCGGTTTCACATTGATCGCCTATGACATTCCAGCGGGTCAGGCTGCCGCGTACTACCCGGAAACCAACCCGCTGGTGCCGCTGGAAAGCTACGGTGATCGCACCTATACACCGACCTCCAAATTCGTGGCGATCCGTCTCGAAGCCGCCGAGGCGAGCAACCTGATCCCGTCGTCGGTCGCGTAGCCGACCCACGCGATCCAACCCTTTTGCATTGACTGGCTGCAGGCGTTCGCGCCTGGCGGTGGCCCGGCCGTGTGTTGCCGCTTTTTCAGCCTTGATGAGGACATCATCATGTTCAACCTGGAGGCACTGGACCTGGCGCGAATTCAATTCGCGTTCACGGTTTCGTTCCACATCATTTTCCCGGCGATCACCATTGGTCTTGCGAGTTTTCTCGCGGTGCTCGAAGGCCTGTGGCTGAAAACCCACAACGACACTTACCGCGATCTCTACCATTTCTGGTCGAAGATCTTCGCCGTCAACTTCGGCATGGGCGTGGTGTCGGGTCTGGTCATGGCGTACCAGTTCGGCACCAACTGGAGCGGGTTTTCCGACTTCGCCGGCAGCATCACCGGGCCGTTGCTGACCTATGAAGTGCTGACCGCGTTCTTCCTTGAGGCGGGGTTCCTTGGGGTGATGCTGTTTGGCTGGAATCGCGTGGGCCGTGGCTTGCACTTCTTTGCCACGGTGATGGTCGCCATCGGTACGCTGATCTCGACCTTCTGGATTCTCGCCTCCAACAGCTGGATGCAGACCCCGCAAGGCTTCGAAATCGTCGACGGCCGGGTGATGCCGCTGGATTGGCTGGCCATTGTTTTCAACCCGTCATTCCCGTTCCGTCTGGCGCACATGGCGATTGCCGCGTTCGTCGCCACGGCGTTCTTCGTCGGCGCTTCGGCGGCTTGGCATTTGCTGCGCGGCAATGACACCCAACCGGTGCGCAAGATGTTTTCCATGGCGCTGTGGATGGCGCTGATCGTCGCGCCGATTCAAGCGGTGGTCGGTGACGCCCATGGCTTGAACACCCTGGAGCATCAACCGGCAAAAATCGCCGCCATCGAAGGCCACTGGGAAAACGCCGACAACGGACCGACCCCGCTGGTGCTGTTCGGCATCCCGGACATGCAGGCGGAGAAAACCAAATACGCCATCGAGATTCCGTACCTCGGCAGCCTGATCCTCACCCACAGCCTCGACAAGCAGATTCCGGCGCTCAAAAGCTTCCCGAAAGAAGACCGGCCGAACTCGACCGTGATTTTCTGGAGCTTCCGCGTGATGGCCGGGCTCGGCATGTTGATGATTCTGGTCGGCATTCTGGGGTTGGCGCTGCGGCGCAATGGCAAGGTCTACCGTCATCGTGGCTTCCAGCGTCTGGTGCTGTTGATGGGGCCGAGCGGTCTGGTCGCGTTGCTGGCGGGTTGGATCACCACCGAAGTCGGGCGTCAGCCGTGGGTGGTGTACGGCCTGATGCGTACCCATGACGCCGCGTCCCATCACTCGGTGGCGCAGATGAGCACTTCGCTGGCGCTGTTCGTTGTCATCTACTGCTCGGTGTTCACCGTTGGCATCGGCTACATGATGAAACTGGTGAGCAAAGGCCCGCAGCCACACCACGAACACCCGCCTGGAGGCACCCAGATACAGACCCCGCGCCGGCCACTCTCGGCGGTTACCGACAACCTCGAATCCGCGACCCGGATCCACTGATAAAGGAGCGTTGAGTCATGGGTATTCAAGGTATCGATCTCTCGTTGATCTGGGGCGTGATCATTGCCTTCGGGGTGATGATGTACGTGATCATGGACGGCTTCGATCTGGGCCTCGGGATCCTGTTCCCGATGATCAGCGACGAGCAGGAACGCGACGTGATGATGAACACCGTCGCACCCGTTTGGGACGGCAACGAAACCTGGTTGGTGCTAGGCGGCGCGGCGCTGTACGGCGCGTTTCCGCTGGCTTACGGAGTGATTCTGGAGGCGTTGTATCTGCCGCTGATCTTCATGCTCGCGGGGCTGATTTTCCGTGGTGTGGCGTTCGAGTTTCGTTTCAAGGCGCCGGCTGAAAAACGTCATCTGTGGGACTGGGCGTTCATTGGCGGCTCGCTGCTGGCGACGTTCTCCCAGGGCGTGGTGATCGGCGCGTATGTGGCCGGGATTCCGGTGGTGGATCGGCAGTTTGCCGGTGGCGGTCTCGACTGGCTGGCACCGTTCCCGCTGGTCTGCGGCGTCGGTCTGGTGATCGCTTACGCCTTGCTGGGCAGCACTTGGCTGCTGGTGAAAACCGAAGGCATGCTCGAGTCGCGGATGCGTCACTACAGCCGTCCGCTGGCCTGGCTGTTGCTGGTGATGGTGGTAGTGATCGGCGTGTGGACGCTGCAACTGCATCCGGAACTGGCCACCCGCTGGTTCAACCATGCGCACCTGACCGTGTTCGCCGGGCTGGTGGTACTGGCGGCAGTGGCGCTGTTCGGGTTGTTGCGCTCGTTGCGTCAGCGACACACCCACTGGCCGTTCGTGTTCACCCTGGTGCTGATGTTCCTGGGTTATATCGGGCTGGCGCTGAGCATCTGGCCGAACATCATTCCGCCGTCGGTCAGCCTGTGGGCGGCGGCATCACCGGCTACCAGCCAGTTGTTCGCCCTGATCGGCGCGCTGTTCATCCTGCCGGTGATCCTGATGTACACCTTCTGGAACTACTACGTGTTCCGCGGCAAAGTGAGGATCGGCGATGGCTACCATTGAGATGCGTGAATTGAAAAGTCGCTGGTACAAACGACTCGGCTGGCTACTACTGATCTGGTCCGGCAGCGTGCTTTCGCTGGCGGTGGTGGCGAGTCTGCTGAAACTGGCGATGTATGCGGCGGGGATGAGGACCCACTGACCCATAAAAAACCGGAGCCTGGCTCCGGTTTTTTGCATCCTTCTGATGGGAGGGTGCCTTGAGAATTATTCCCCGCCAAACATCGCGGTCCAGTAGATGCCGGCGCTGCTCTTCGGATCGACTGCATAGGCCGCGCCCAGTTCGCGGTACTGCGGGTTCATCAGGTTGGCGCAATGGCCGGGGCTGGCGAGCCAGCCGGCAACCACTTTCTGCACGGTGTCCTGCCCGGCAGCAATGTTCTCGCCGACCTGCTGGCCGCTGTAGCCGGCCAGTTCGGCGCGGTCGCCGGGGGTGCCGCCGTTGCGGTCCTTGTGGTCGAAATAGTTGTTGTTGGCCATCTCGCGGCTGTGATCCTGGGCGACACCGCCGAGCACTGCGTTCCACGCCAGTGGCGCCGCCGCGGAGAACGACTGGCCGCCGCACTGGCGCGGCTGGCTGCGGGCGGCGTTGAGTTGCGTCAGCAATTTCTGGCCTTCGGCTTGTCCGTCGCCCAGGCGTGCCGACAGCAGCGGTCGCGCCAGCGTGATGCGCCAGTCACGGTCGGCGCGGCTGACGCCGATATCGACGAACTGCGGGTCCAGCACCACCTGACAGAAACTCTCCTGAATCGCCTTCATCGCCGCAGCCGCATCCCGAGGGCCGTTGAGGGTGATCGCCTGTACATTGACCATCGGGTAACTGGCGCTGGCCATGGCCTGTTGCAGATCGACGACACCACTGGCCGGCAGATGCAGGCGCGGGTCGGCCGACAGCGGCGGCAATTCACTGGACGCCTGCGTGCCGCAGCGCTGCGGCTGGCTGCGGTAGCTGTTGATCGACTCGATCAATTGCGACTCGTCGCTGGCCATGGCCGAAGCGGCCAGCGCCAGGCCCGTGGACAACGCGGCGAATCGCAGAACGGATGGCATGAAGCGCATGGAAATCTCCCTTGGGCTGAGTGCGTCCATGATGCGCGAAACGCCCCGGGGTCGTGCAATGTCTTTTTTCTTCATTGTGTGGTTTTCAGCACGGAACGTTGCGCCGAATTCTGCCGTCTACACTCTGCGAAATCCCCGGAAACCGGGCGTCTCAGCCACGTAACACTTTGCCCGCGACGGGCGCTGCCGGAAGAATCGATCATGAAATTGCACGGGCTGATCTGTTGTCTTGTGTTGACCCTGCTGAGCGGCGCGGTGCTGGCGACGGATCAGGCACCGATCAAGGAAAAGGCCGAAGCGAAAGCCGAGGTACTGGAAGAGAAGGCTGCCGACAAACCCGACGCGCCTCCTGCGCCGAAGTCCGAAGCCATCACCCCGAAAGAGGTGCAAGCCGTCGACCCGGCCGGCACCGCGCCGCTGGACGATCCCATCACCTGTCTGGCTCGCAGTATCTATTGGGAAGCCAAGGGCAAGGACACGGCGGAAATGGAGGCCGTGGCCAGCGTGGTGATGAACCGCCTCGGTCACGACGGTTTTCCGGGCACTGTGTGCGAGGTGGTCAAGCAGGGCTCGGAAACCAAGAGCTGCCAGTTTTCCTGGTGGTGCGACGGCAAGTCCGATCAGGTCAAGGAAGACGCCGAATATGCGCTGGCCAAGGAAATCGCCGGCAAGGCCCTGAACCGTCAGCTCCCCGATCGCACCCACGGCGCTTTGTACTTCCACGATCACAACGTCGACCCGAGCTGGGCGAAGAAGTACACCAAGACCGCCGAGACCGGGAAATTCCTGTTTTATAAACCCAAGGACGGGGAGGCGCGCTAGGCGCAGACTTCCCGCACACAATTGCGCAGCCAGCGGTGCGCCGGGTCGGCGTCCATGCGCGGATGCCAGAGCATCGACACGCTGATGTCCGGCATCCGGAATGGCAGGGCGAAACTGTGCAGACCCGTTCGCAGTTTGCTGGTGTGACGTTCCGGGACGGTGGCGATCAGGTCGGATTCTCGGACCAGCGTCAGCGCCGCGGAAAACCCGCCGAACGAAGTGACGATGTCCCGTGTCAGGCCGAAGGCGAGCAGCGCTTCGTCCACCGGACCGCTGCTGCGCCCGCGACGTGACACCAGAATGTGCTGGCCCGAAGCGAAGCGTTTGGCGCTGACCTTGCCGCTGCTCAATGGATGCCCCTCACGCACCACACCGATCCACTGATCGCGGAACAGGATGCGGCTGTGCAGCGTCGGGTCGGTGCTGTCGTCGACCACGCCGGTTTCCAGATCCACCCGACCTTCGCGCAGCAGCGTGCTGTCCTTGTCGGCCTTTTGTACAAAGCGCAGGCGCACGTCGGGCGCCTCTTCGGCGATGCGGGCGAGCAGCGCGGCGGCAAAGGTTTCGACAAAACCGTCGGTGTTGCGCAGGGTGAACGTGCGCCGCAATTGGCCGGGATCGAGCACTTCTGCCGGGCGCAAAACCGCCTCGGCTTCCTGCACCAGATAACTGACCCGGTCGCGCAGTTCCAGCGCCCGTGGGGTCGGCACCAGTCCGCGACCGGCGCGCACCAGCAGCGGATCCCCGGTGGTTTCGCGCAGACGGGCCAGCGACCGGCTCATGGCTGACGGGCTCAGACGCAGACGCTGAGCGGCGCGAGCGACGCTGCCTTCGCTCAGCAGCACGTCGAGGGTGATCAACAGGTTCAGGTCCGGCGCATTCATGACATGGCGTTCCATGCAGGTATCAAGTGCAAAGCATGCGTCTTGCGCCTTGTGTTGTCGAGGCTCAGGCTATGTCCCATGACTTCTGCCCTGTGAGCCCCCCATGCACCGAGAACCCCTGAGCCCTTCAGCCCGCTGGGCGCTGACCAGTCTGGCGCTGTCGATGCTGATGCCGTCGCTGGACACCAGCATCGCCAACGCCGGACTGCCGACCCTGGCGGCAGCATTCGATGCGACGTTTCAACAAGTGCAGTGGATCGTCCTGGCCTACCTGCTGGCTATCACCACGCTGATTGTCAGCGTCGGGCGGCTGGGTGACGGCTTCGGTCGGCGGCGCTTGCTGTTGATCGGTATCGGTATTTTTACCACCGCATCGCTGGCTTGTGCACTGGCGCCGAGCCTTGCCTGGCTGATCGGAGCGCGAGCGGTGCAAGGCCTGGGCGCGGCGATCATGTTTGCGTTGACCGTGGCACTGGTTGCCGATGCGGTGCCCAAATCCCGGGCCGGCAGCGCGATGGGGTTGCTGGCCACGATGTCGGCCACCGGCACGACCCTCGGGCCTTCGCTCGGTGGACTGTTGATGGCGCATGTCGGCTGGGAGTCGATTTTTGTGATCAACGTGCCGTTGGGGCTGCTCAATGCATGGCTGGTGTATCGCTATCTGTCGAAGGATCGAACCGCACGCTCGCCTGTTGCGTTTGATTATCCTGGCACCGCGGTGCTGATGCTGACGCTGGCGGCCTATGCGCTGGCGATGACGATCGAAGGGTTCACCCAGACGTTGTTGCTGATCAGTCTGTTGGGCGTGGGGTTGTTCATCCTGGTCGAGAGGAAGAGCAAGGCGCCGCTGATTCACTTGTCATTGTTTGCCGACACGCGAATCAGCAGCAGTTTGGCGCTGACCTTGCTGGTCACAACGGTGATGATGACCACGCTGGTGGTCGGGCCGTTTTACCTGAGCCGAGGCTTGGGTCTTTCCAGCACTCAGGTCGGACTGGTGTTGTCGATCGGGCCGTTGTTGGCAGCATTCAGCGGCGTACCGGCGGGGCGTCTGGTGGATCGTTTCGGTGCGCGGCGGATGGTGCCGGGTGCGTTGCTCGGACTGGCCTGCGGTTGCGCTTTGCTGGCGCTGTTGCCGGTGAGCCTCGGACTGCTTGCCTATGTGTTGCCGATAACAGTGGTTGCATTGAGTTATGCGCTGTTCCAGGCCGCCAACAATACCGGGCTGATGGCGGGTGTCGGGCAGGATCAGCGCGGGGTGGTCTCGGCCATGCTCGGGTTGTCACGCAATCTGGGGTTGATCACCGGGGCAGCGGCGATGGGTGCAGTGTTTGCCATGGCCACGGACGACCCGACTCAGGCGTCAGCGGCGGTTATCGCCGGCGGATTGCACATGACCTTCGGCGTTGCTACGGCGCTAATGTTCGCGGCGTTTGCGCTCGGTGCCTTCACACACTTGCGTCTCGCGTCTCCCGTGCAGGAAAGAACAGCTCAAAGCAGGTGATGCCGTCAACGCTGCTGACGCTGTAGCGGCCCTGATGCAATTGCATGATGGTCGCCACGATCGACAGGCCCAGTCCGTTGGACTGGGCCGAACGTTCGCGGGACGGGTCGGCGCGGTAGAAACGTTCGAACAGCCGTGACAGATGCTCCGGGGGAATGGTCTCCCCGTGATTACGCACCCGCAGGTAACTGCCATCCGGTTTGGCAATGGCCTCAACCTGCATCGTCGAATCCGCTGCGCCGTACTTGATCGCGTTGGCGCACAGATTGGCCAGGGCCCGACGCAGCAGCATCGGCTCAGCCCAGATCACGCCGCTGCCACGGGCCTCGATGGTGACGCCGACATCGGCAGCCAGGCCTTCGAAATAATCGGCGATGCGTTGCATCTCGTCGCGGGCGTCCAGTTCCTGACGCTGGCTCAAGGCACTGGCCGGGTCGGTGCGGGCGAGAAACAGCATGTTGTCGAGCATCCGCGCCAGCCGTTCGAGTTCTTCGACGTTGGAGGCGAGCAGCTGTTGATAGGCGTCGACGCTGCGGTGCTGTTGCAGGGCGACCTGGGTTTCTCCGAGCAGGTTGTTGATCGGCGTGCGCAGTTCGTGGGCCATGTCGGTGGAAACCTGACTGAGTTGCGCAACCCCTCGATCGAGCCGGTCCAGCATCGCATTAAAGGCTTCGATCATCGGCTGCAATTCCCGAGGCGTGCCGTGGCGATCGAGACGTTCGCCGAGGTTGGCGATACCGATCCCGTGGGCATGCCGGGCAATCCGCCGCAGCGGCAGCAAGCCGCGATACACCAGCAGGCAGCCGACCAGCGCCAGGACAATCGCCGCCAGTGACGCCAGGCCATACACGCTAAGCCGGTAATTGGTGAGCATCGCCGTGCGTTCGCTCATCACCTTGCCGATCAGCACCTGCAGATTGCCTTGGTCGCCGGAATCGATACTGGCCGCCACCGCCGAGAACGGCACGCCGTTGATGCTCGGCAGATGCTGCACGTCGTTCAGTGCCATTACATGGTCGACCGGCACGGCGGGCACACTCGGTAGTGCCAGTTCGCTGGGGTTGACCACGAACAAGGGCGGTTGCCCCGGCGCACCGATGGTCAACAGCGCTTCGCGATTGCCCAGCATGTTCTGGAACAGCGCCGGTTTGTTCTTGATCAGCTCCAGGGTGTTGCTGTCGTTGAGGATGGTGCGCAACTGATCGATGCGGCTGACCAACTGGATGTCATCGCGGCGGGTCAGTTGCTCCTCCAGCTGGTTGTAAAGCGCCGCGCCCAGGCCTGCCAGTGCAGCAAAGGCGAGCACCGCGAATACCAGCGCCAGACGCAAGGTCAGGGAGTAAGTGCCGGTGACTTTCATGGCTGGGTATCGAAGCGGTAGCCGATACCGCGCACGCTGTGGATCAGCTTGAGCGGGAACGGATCGTCGATCTTCGCCCGCAGGCGGCGCACGGCGACATCGACCACATTGGTGTCGCTGTCGAAATTCATGTCCCACACCTGCGAGGCGATCAGTGAACGCGATAGCACCTGCCCGGTGTGGGTGGCGAACAGTTGCAGCAAGGCAAATTCCTTGTTGGTCAGGGTGACCCGGCTGCCGGCGCGGGTGACCCGGCGCTTGAGCACATCGATCTGCAGATCGGCCACCTGCAACTGTTCTTCTTCATGGATCGGCCCGCGCCGGGTCAGAGTGCGCAGGCGCGCCACCAACTCGGCGAAGGAAAACGGCTTGATCAGGTAGTCGTCGGCGCCCAGCTCCAGGCCTTTGACCCGATCCGCGATGTCGTCGCGGGCGGTGAGGAACAGCACCGGCGTGTCGGCTTCCTTGCGCAGCCGGCGCAGAACCTCCCAGCCATCCATTTTCGGCATCATCACATCCAGCACGATCACGTCGAAGTCGTGCTCCAGCGCCAGGTGCAGACCGTCCGCGCCGTCCCGTGCCAGGCTCACGTTGTAACCCAGTTCCTGCAAGCCGTTGAGCAAGTAATTGCCGGCCTTGGGTTCGTCTTCGACAACAAGGATATTCATGGGCACTGTGCCTCAATGGTCGTTGGTGCAGCCGCTGCCTTGCACTTGATAGTCCAGCACATGTTCGCGGCCCTGGTGGTCGAGGTAGTTGAGTCGTGCGGGAATGACGCCGCAGGCCTGGGAAATATCGGTGCTGGAAAGGACTTTGTCGACATCCAGGTGCACATAGAAGCCGTTGGTGTCGTGAATGACCGTGTTGTCCGGCATTTCGGCGGCGAACACGGTGCCGGTGGAGAGGAGGGCGGTGAAGGCAAGGATCAGGGTTTTCATGATGAGTCACTCGGGTCGGTGAAGTGGATCGGCAGTGGTGCCGGAACAACTTCAGGCTACCGAGCGATCCGCTCGGCAAACCGACAACTCAATGACAAAGTTGTAATGAAACCCTGAAAACACAAATCCCCTGTGAGAGCAGGGGATTGTTTTGACAGCGGCTGTTTTCAACTGCCGTGGGTACTGAGAATGCTCGCAATCTGTTGTGGCTGGCAGTTGAGGTACGGCGAGGACTTCAGCCAGTGCTGGTCCGGGTACCAGGAAAACATGTACTGGCCGTCCTTCAGGCTGTCGATTACGCGTCTGGCGACTTGCGGCCGCACCGCCGGGCAACCCTGGCTGCGGCCCAGCCGGCCCGTACGTTTGCTCCAGAACAGATTCACGTAGTCGGCGGCGTGGATCACAATGGCGCGGTCACGGGCCATGTCATTGACGCCCGGTTCCAGACCGTCCATGCGCAACGAATAACCGTGAGTGCCTTCGTAACTTTCCTGGGTGCGAAACAGTCCAAGGCTGGACTGAAAACTGCCTTCGCGGTTAGAGAACCGGGTGGCGAAGTTGTCCCCGGATTTCGAGCCGTGGGCGACCAGGTCGCGCAGGATCAGTTTTTTCTTCGTCAGGTCGAAGATCCACAGGCGTCGCTCGGTAGACGGTTGCGAATAATCGATGATCGCCAGGTGACGGGACTGCTTCGCGCCGTTGTTGATTGCGCATTGCATGGCGTTCAAGGCACCTTTCAGCGCCTGGGGATTGAGTTCCGGAGCGGCGTGGGCGAGGCTGTTGTAGAGAACCGGCTGCGAGGTGCCGGCGGCAAAAACCTGACTGGTCACCAGCCCGATGGCAGTGGCAGTCAGCAGAAGTCGGCGCAAAAACGTCAACATTTAAAGTGAATCCTCACTGGCTACTTGTTTGGCACTTTGGCTCCTGACGTCCAGTCGTCCCCGGCAGGCCCGCGAATCGGACCTGACTGTATCACCGCACCTGATGTAAGGTTGACCGTCAATCAAGACGGCCATGGATTGGAGTAAAGCAGTTGTTCAAAAAGTACGCATGCTACTTGAGCATTTGTCTGCTCGCTGCGCCGTTTGTCGTTTGTGCCGAAGAGCCGTTGCCGGCGCTCCCGACACTGGCGGCGGAGGTGCCCGTGGAGCCGCAAAGTCCGTTGCAGGCCGTGCTTATCGGTCTACCGCAGGCTTGCCCGGCGATTGCCGCCCGTCTCAGTGGCCCGGCCCTGGAACAGTTGCAGGCGTTCTACCGGCAGCAGGACTGGATGCCGGTGTGGGCAGCGGCGGGGCAATTGCCGGCTTTGCACGCGCAATTGCAGCTGCTGGCCGACGATGGCCTCAATCCGAAACGCTATCCGGTCGCCGACACGGCCCCGCAGGATGGCGAACTGTGCGCCGACATCGACATCAGTCGCAATTACCTGCAAGCCTTGCAAGATCTGCATTACGGTCGTCTGCTGCAGTCGCATTTCGAACCGTTGTGGCATTCCGACGATACGCCCCGCGATCGTCAGGCGGAGCTGCTCGCCATCGCCGTGCCGGGCATGCATGACGTTGCTGCCGCCTTCGATCTGGCGCGCCCGCGCCTGGCGCAATACCAGAACCTGCGTCATCTCTATGCCGCACAACGTCTGCAGGCCTTGCCGCACTGGCAATCGGTGGGCAACGGGCCGTTGCTGCGCCCGGACATGGAAGACAAACGCGTGCCGGAGCTGGCGCGGCGGCTGTACAGCGAAGGTTATCTGAGCAGTGTGGTCGGCACGCCGGACAACGCTTATCACGGTGTTTTGGTCGAAGCCGTGAAAAGCTTCCAGGCCAACCATTCGTTGCAGGCCGACGGTGTGGTCGGGCCGGGGACGATCGCCGAGATGAACATCAGCCCGCTGACCCGTCGCGAGCAACTGCGGGTCAACCTTGAGCGTTTCCGCTGGCTGGCCCAGGACATGGAGCCCGATGGTTTGCTGGTCAACGTTGCCGCCGCCGAGCTGACCCTGTACCAGGGCGGTCAGCCGGTGTGGCAGACCCGTACTCAGGTCGGTCGCGCCGAGCGCCAGACGCCGCTGCTCAAATCCCGGGTCACGCGCCTGACCCTGAACCCGACCTGGACCGTGCCACCGACCATCTGGAAAGAAGACAAGCTGCCGGAAATCCGCAAGGACCAGACCTTCCTCAGCCGTCAGAACCTGCAAGTACTCGACGCCAACGGCCAGCCACTGGCCGCCGCCGACATCGACTGGGACAACCCCGGCAACATCCTTCTGCGTCAGGATGCCGGGCCGCGCAATCCGCTGGGGCAAATGGTCATCCGCTTCCCGAACCCGTTCTCGGTGTACCTGCACGACACGCCGAGTAAGGCGCTGTTCGACAAGGGGCCGCGGGCGTTCAGTTCCGGTTGTGTGCGGGTCGAGCACCCGATGAAGCTGCGCGACTTCCTGCTCAGTCCGGCGGAAATAGCCCGCACCGACACCTTGCTCGCCACCGGCACCACCCATGAGTTTCGCCTGAGCAACCCGGTGCCGATCCTCATGACTTACTGGACGGCACAAGTCGACGGGCAGGGCCGCGTACTTTATGCGCCGGACATCTACAGCCGTGACAGCGCGTTGCTCGCGGGCCTTGACCGGGCGCATTGATCCTCAACGGCTGGCGTGTTTCCAGAAAAAACGCGCCAGCCACGCATCCACGCTCAACTTGCCGGCCCCGGCAAACACCAGCGGCACCAGCGCAGCCAGGTAAATCGCCGGCAGCTTGAAGTTGCCGAAGCCTTTATTGGTGATCGCATAACCCTGGGCCAGTTCGCTCAACGACGACCAGTCTGCCGGCCAGTGCACTGCGGCGGTCGCGACCACGGTCACGACAATCAACGAAATCGCCGAGATCCGTGTGCCGAGTCCGATCAGGATCGCCAGTGCGCAGATCAGCTCGGCCCACATCGACAGCTCCCAGTTCAGCGTCGCCGGCAAGTGATCGAAGGGAAACGGGAAGCGGTCCTGAATGTCTTCGAACCAGTTCTGGCCGTTGAATTTCTCCAATCCCGATTCAAAAAACTCCCAGGCGATGAACAGGCGCAGGGTTAACGGCGCCAGCCACTGGCCGGCACGGTCGAGATTCAGGTGCAGGCCTTTGACGGCCGTCGAGAGAGCAGTGGTCATGGGATGGCTCCGTTCAATCAAGGGAAAACGGGACACCGGCGTGCCCCGTGGAGAGGGTTATTCGCCGGAACCGCACTTGCCTTCGCCGCATTTGCCTTCCGAGGTTTTTTCCGGGGTGTCGGCCTGGGCCTGGCTGTAGCCGTGATCCAGTTGCTTGACGCTGAACGCCTCGGAAGCCGACGCCGCGTTGGACAGGGCCAGGCCACCGGCAAGCAGCAGGCCGAGCGTCAGGGAGGTTTTCGAGAGTTTGGTCATGGTGATTCTCCGATGCGATAAGTGAGTTCAAAGGATTGATCGGGGTTGCCGATCGACAGGTTCATTTGAACGTCGGGCTGTATCGGTGATGTGTCGCGAATGGGGGGATTTGTGCTCGTGGTGTGTCTGTCGCCGCGTCGTATACAGTGCGATACACGAACGCGGTGTGATTCGGCCGGCGGGCGCAGCGTCTAGCCACGGTGTCCCCGCAATCCCATGGGGCGAGACTTCGAGACCCGGCATGCAAGCGCTGTTGAACGAGATCCTTGACGCTGTCCGGCCCCTGATCGGGCAGGGCAAAGTGGCTGACTACATTCCCGCCCTCGGCACCGTGCCGCCCGATCAACTGGGCATTGCGGTGTACGGCAACGACGGCGAGATGTATTGCGCCGGCGATGCCGAGACGCTGTTCTCGGTGCAGAGTATTTCCAAGGTGTTCAGCCTGGTGCAGGCCATCGAACACTCCGGCGAGGCGATCTGGGAACGCCTGGGCCACGAGCCGTCCGGCCAGCCGTTCAACTCGCTGGTGCAGCTGGAGTTCGAACGCGGTCGCCCGCGCAATCCGTTCATCAATGCCGGGGCACTGGTGATCTGCGACATCAACCAGTCGCGCTTCGCGGCGCCGGCCTTGTCGATGCGTGATTTCGTGCGACGGCTGTCGGGCAATCCCCAGGTGATGGTCGACGGCAAGGTCGCCGATTCCGAATACCAGCACCGCGCACGCAACGCGGCGATGGCCTACCTGATGCAATCTTTCGGCAATTTCCACAACGACGTTGAAGCGGTGCTGCGCAGCTACTTCAGTCACTGCGCGTTGCGTATGAGCTGCATCGACCTGGCCCGGGCGTTCTGCTTCCTGGCCAACGACGGCTATTGCAAACACAGCGGCGAACAGATCCTCACCCGCCGCCAGACCCAGCAAGTCAACTCGATCATGGCCACCAGCGGCCTGTACGACGAGGCCGGCAACTTCGCTTACCGCGTCGGTTTGCCGGGCAAGAGCGGTGTCGGTGGCGGCATCGTTGCGGTAGTGCCGGGGCAATTCACGGTGTGCGTGTGGTCGCCGGAACTCAATGCGGCGGGCAACTCGCTGGCGGGCATGGCAGCGTTGGAAATGCTCAGCTCGCGGATTGGCTGGTCGGTGTTCTGAGCCTGTGTTGCTTTGAGGGTGGGCAAGCTATACATTTTCCGGCCGCCCTCAATATGGTGAATCTGCTTCATGTCTCTCGCGCTCGAACGTCTCGTCGCTGGCACGCCTATCCCTTTCGCTGGTAACCGCGTCACCGTGGTCAGCCCCGAACTGGCCGAGCGTTTCCGACCCGGCGACCACCTGTTGGTGGAGCAGGTGAGTGGCGAGTTGTTGCTGATTCCAGTGGTGGATCAGCAGGCCGCTTCGGTGGCGATCGAACGTGCAGCGGCGGCGTTTACTGCGTTGTCTACGGTGCCGGATGAAGCGATCAGCCGTTTCTTCGACCTGTTCGCTCAACGCCTGGAAAATCCGGACGCCTGGGCGTTGATCGAAACCGCCAACCTGGCCGACATCGAACGGGCCAAGGCACGCGGTCGGTCCACCACCCGTTTGCTCGCCGATGAGCGCATGCGCCGCGACATGATCGCCGGCCTGCGCGCCTGGCGTGACGCGCCGGCCACCCGTGGCAAAGTGATCAGCAGTGTCGAGCATGACGGCTGGAAGGTCGAGCAGGTGGTGTCGCCGCTGGGCATCGTCGCGTTCGTCTTTGAAGGTCGACCAAACGTCTTCGCCGATGCCGCTGGCGTACTGCGCACCGGCAACACCGCCGTACTGCGCATTGGCAGTGATGCGTTGGGCACCGCGCAAGCCATCGTCACCCACGCCCTGAACCCGGCGCTGGCCGATGCCGGCCTGCCGGCGGGTGCGGTGTCGCTGGTCGAGAGCGTCAACCACGCCGCCGGCTGGGCGATGTTCGCCGACCGGCGTCTGTCGCTGGCGGTGGCCCGCGGTTCGGGCCGTGCGGTCAGCCAGTTGGGCAGTATCGCCCAGCAGGCCGGCACCGCCGTCAGCCTGCACGGCACCGGTGGCGCGTGGCTGATTGCCGATCGTGATGCAGACGCAAAACGTTTTGCCGCCGTGGTGCGTAATTCGCTGGATCGTAAGGTCTGCAACACCTTGAACGTCTGCTTGATCCAGCGCGACCGTGCCGCTGAGCTGGTGCCGTTGTTCCTCGATGCCTTGCAGCAGGCCGGCACCGCGCGCGGTCAGGGCTGCAAATTGCACATCGTCGAAGGCAGTGAAGGTTATCTGCCGAGCGAGTGGCAGAACGCGACGGTTGAGGTCTATCGTGCCGAGGGTTATCAGACCGAAGCCTTGGCCGAGCCATTGCCGCAAGCGCAACTGGGCCGTGAGTGGGAATGGGAAGAGACCCCGGAAACCAGCCTGATGATCGTCGACGATCTGGATCAGGCCATCGCGCTTTTCAACCGCTACAGCCCGCAATTCACGGTGTCGCTGATCAGCGAAGACGCGGCGGTTCAGGAGCGTTTCTACAGCGCGGTCAATGCGCCGTTCGTGGGTAACGGCATTACCCGTTGGGTCGATGGCCAGTACGCGCTGAACAAGCCGGAGCTGGGGCTTTCGAACTGGGAAAGCGGTCGCCTGTTTGCCCGCAGCGCGATTCTTTCGGGTGACGGTGTGTTCACTGTCCGCAGCCGAATGACGCAAATCGATCTGGGCGTAAAACGCTAAAACACAAACGCCGCACCTGTCGCAATGACAGGCGCGGCGTTTTCGTGTCACTTGGCGGTGGCGGCGGATTCGATCAGGCTGGCCACGGCTTTCGGATTCGACACCATCACCACATGGGACGCACCCTTGACCACTACGGTCTTTTTGGCGTGCGCCCGTTCGGCCATGAACGCCATGGCTTGCGGCGGGATGTTCTTGTCCTTGTCGCCGTATACGAACCACGATGGAATCGATTTCCACGCCGGCTCGCTGGCGGCCTCGTTCAGCGCGGCCTCGGTGACCGGGCGCTGGGTGGCGGCCATCAGTTTCGCGTCGGCGTTCGGTACATCGGCGGCGAACTGGTCGTGGAACTTGTCCTGCTGGATATACAGATCCTTGCCGCCGTCCTTCAGGGCAACGGGCGGCGCGAGGGTCGGGCCGAGAGTGCTGCCGGGGAATTTACCGGCCAGCCCGGCCACGGTTTCACCTGCTTCGGGCGCCAGTGCCGCGACATACACCAGTGCCTTGACGTTGGCGTTGCCGTACGCGGCTTCACTGATCACCGGCCCGCCATAGGAGTGACCGACCAGCACCACAGGTGACTTGATTCCAGCCAACACATCGGCGACCGATTGCGCATCACCCTTGAGCGTACGCAGCGGGTTGGCCGTCGCGATCACCGGATAACCGTCCTTTTCCAGAATTTTCACTACACCGTTCCAGCTGCTGGAATCGGCAAAGGCACCGTGCACCAGCACTACGGTAGGTTTCTCGGCGGCCATCGCCGAGGTGGCGCCGGCCATGGCGGCGGCAAGGGCCAGTCCTGCAAACAGCTTGTTCATCGAATGTTCCTTGTGTCGGGAGGAGGGATGCAGCGTCAGGGCTTATTCAAGTCGCCCGCTGTATCGCTGATGTGTCCGCCTCCCGGTGCGGGTGCATGGAACTGTGTCTGGCAGGGCGCTGGCTACACGCTGATACAAAGCAAACGCCCCGGCAGGTGCGGGGCGTCCGGTTCAGGCGGCATTGACCGTTTGGCCATGCACTGCGCAGGTCGACGGTTGCTCGGCCAGCGAGACGAAGGTGCGACGGTCGGCTGTGAGGGCATCGATGGAACCGGTCTCGATGTCGTAGACCCAGCCGTGCAGGTTCAGCAGGCCTTTTTCCTGGGCCAGGCGCACGCTTGGATGAGTCTGAATGTTCGCCAGTTGGGCGATCACGTTTTCGCGCACCATCGAACTGAGCTTGGCGGCGTCATTGGCGTGTGGTCGCGATTCGTTGACCACTTTCGCCGACTCTGCATGTTGCAGCCAGCCGCTGACGGCGGGCAGGTGATCCATGCATTTGCACTGGGCGATGGCAGTCATGGCGCCGCAATCGGAGTGGCCGCAGATCACGATGTCGGTGACGCCGAGCACGGCTACCGCGTACTCCACCGTCGCCGAAACCCCGCCAGGGTGCGGACTGTAGGACGGTACGATATTGCCGGCGTTGCGGATCACGAACAGTTCGCCGGGTTCTTGCTGGGTCAGCAGTTCCGGTACGACACGGCTGTCGGAGCAAGTAATGAACAAGGTGCCCGGAGTTTGGGTAGTCGCCAGGTATTTGAACAGTTCAGTGCGTTGCGGAAACGCTTCGCTCTGGAACTTCAGGAATCCTTCGATCAGGTTTTTCATGGTGTTGTCCTCTCAGTTCGAACAGCCGGTACCGAATTCGCTGTATTGAAGAATGTGTTTTGTGCCATTGCTGTCGAGGTAGGTCATTTCGACCGGCACCACGCCGCAGACGTCGGCGACCGGGGTGATGCTCACGACTTGCGCGATGTCCAGTTGCATGCCGTAGCGATAGGCGACAGCTTCTTCACTGGCCTGGGCTTGAGCGCAAAGGCCGGCGAGCAGGGCCAGGGACAGCAGAATTTTTTTCATGGGACAGCCTCCAGACGGATGTGGTGACGACTTGGCAATTCAGGTTTGGATGGGGCCCGCACACGGGGTGCGGGCCCGGAGGGATCAGAACGGACGCAGCGGGAGGAACTTGCCGTCGAGGGTGACCACGGCGCGGGAACCGCCTTCAGGGTCTTCGACTTTTTTGATGTCGAGTTTGAAGTTGATCGCGCTGATGATGCCGTCGCCGAATTGTTCGTGAACCAGTGCCTTCAGGGTGGTGCCGTAGATCTGGATCATTTCGTGGAAGCGGTAGATGGTCGGGTCGGTCGGCACACCATCGAGGCTGCCGCGCAGCGGGATGATTTGCAGGGCGGCGACGTCTTCGGCGCTCAGTTGCAGCTTGTCGCCGACCACTTCGGCAGCGGCTTTTGGCAGCGGGTGCTGGCCGAGCAGGGCGGCGGTCACGTAGGCCAGGCTCAGGCCGGTGCCGTCGGCCAGGTCCTGCCATGACAGGTTTCTCTGTGCTTTGGCATCCAGGGCGCGAGTGGTCAGGGCGATACGGCTGTCGTTGTAGGCTTGAGATTGCATGGTGTTTCTCCTTTCGGGGTTGGCTTGCTGTGTGGAATTCATCTTCTGCCGATTGATCCATAGCGTCCAAGACCGATATACAATGCAAGGCATAAGTACTGCCTATAGATGGAGAGTCCATGCTGCTGCGACATTTGCGTTACCTGCTGGCCGTGGCCGATCACGGCGGTTTCACCCGGGCGGCCGAAGCGCTGCACGTGTCGCAGCCGACCCTGTCGCAACAGATTCGCCAGTTGGAGGAAAGCCTTGGCGTGGATCTGTTCGACCGCACCTCGCGCTCCGTAAAACCCACCGATGCCGGCCAGGCCTACATCGAATGTGCGCGGCGGGTGCTGGTGGAGCTGGAGGCGGGCAGGCGCGCGTTGCATGACGTGAAGGATCTGTCCCGAGGCTCGCTGCGCCTGGCCATGACGCCGACCTTCATGGCGTATCTGGTCGGGCCGTTGGTGCGCGATTACGTGGCGCGATATCCGGGGATTCACCTGGAGATTTTCGAGCTGTCGATGGATGACATCGAGGCCGGACTGGCGGATGACTCGCTGGATATCGCGATTGCCTTCACCCCGGTGCGCAGCCCGGACATTGAATGCATTCCGGCATTTGTCGAGACACTCGGGGTGATGGTCGGGCGTGAGCATCCACTGTATGACAGTGCTTCTGTGCTGACGCCGGATGACATTGCGCAGCTGGATTTCGCTCTGTTGGCGCCGGACTTCATCACGCGGCTGTCTATTGACGAGTATTTTCGCCAGCACGGGATTACGCCCAAGGTGCAGATCGAGGTGAATTCGGTGAGTACGTTGCTGGAAGTGATTCGGCATGCGCCGATTGCGACCATGTTGCCGGAGGCGATTGCGACCGAGGATCGGGCGTTGCGCCGGTTGCGGGTCGAGAGTGAGGCGCCGCAGCGGGGGGCGGCGTTGTTGCGGCGCCAGAACAACTATCACAGTGCGGCGGCGGAGGCGTTCATGAAGCTGGTACTTGAAACTCGTTCATGAGCATTGTTTGCGAGCAATAAAAAGGGCCTGCTTCGTTTCCGAAGCAGGCCCTTTGTCTATTGAAGTTTTAACTTAGCAGAACCGATCAATCACCCGAACTTCGTTCTTGTTCTGCATCGAGTCCCACGCCTGTTTCAGCGTTTGCAGAACATTACCGATGAAGTCCTTGTCGGCCGCGGCTTTCTTGCCGACATAGCCGTGGCCGCGGCGGTACATCTTCAGGCGGGCCAGCAGGTTCTGGTTATTCCGGTCGAACTCTTCTTCACCAGCATGGGGCGACAGGCAGTCGATATGGACCTGACCCGACTTGCTGATCCACAGAATATGGCTGTCGTGGCTGTCTTTTTGCGCAGCGAACATACGAGCCAGTTCTTCGATAGTAGGTTGATTGTTCAGATTCATGATATTGCCCCTTGACCAGTCTGGTGATCTTTCAAAGTTGATTCGCTAATACAGGTAGCCCATCGGTTAGTTGATCCCTGGCACCGAAACCAGGACGTCAGCGGTCGCCCGTGTGAAGTACGGGGTCATGCGTCTGTTGCATGTAGTCGTGTTGAATAACTGCTACGCAATAGCGTCACAACGAGGAGAAGCAGCGAAAACCGGGAGGCTCCTTGACGACGTTTTCAGGGTCGACCACAAGCGTCTTGAGAATTTTCGCCAGCGCTTCTCGTCCTTGTACTGGACGTTCAGGCCAGGTCAGCTTCTTCAATCTGCCTTGTGGGCAGCGTGTATCCGGAAAAAACAGCTCGGCGGTCAGACGAGCTTGCTCAAGCGTGTTGCCAGTGCTCCCGATCGGGGAGACGTCTGCATCATGCAAAAGCCAAACGACGCCGTCAACGGTTTTGTAGTGATTATTTTTGGTCACTACATATTGTCGGACAAAGTCTTTCTGGAATGAGAAAAGGGCCGTTCAGGCAGCGTGGGAAGGGCTGCGTAGGCAGTAGAACGTGCAGGGGTAACCGTCTACGGTTTTCTGCTGGCGAGTGAAGTCGCCGCCGCTCACCTCGGGGATCACCCTGGCCCAGAACCGCTGCGCAGGCAGGTTGGCGTCGACATGGAAAATCTGCCATCGACCGGGCAAGTGGCTCAAGAGGGCAGAGGCGACAAACTGCGCGACGCCTTGGCCACGCCATCGCCGGCTGACGAAGAAATAGCCGATGTTGTAGTCGACACCTTCCATGAGGATGTGATCATCGACGGTCACGAACCCCGCCAGTTCGCCGTCGACGTGAATCAGGAATGGCCGGGTTGCCGGTTGGCGCCAGTAATCGTCCTTCAACTGGATCGGGAAGAAACCATGCCCGCACAGTTTCAGCGGCAGCCATTCGCTGAAGTCGTAGGTGTAGAACTGCATCAGGTTTTCGATGGTGTCCAGTTCGTCGCGCCGGGCGACGCGCAGTTCGATGACAGACATGCCGCTGGCTCCTGACAATCACTGCAGAAACAGTAGCGCGCAGCGAGCTATTTAGCTGCCGGTTTCGCTGCACGTTTGCTGGTACCGGTGGCTTTGCGCCGAGTGGTCTTGCGCTTGTTCTTCCACGGTGCAGCGGCTTTGCCGGCAGGGGGTGGGCCGCTGATGGTCAGGCTCAGGCCGGCGCAACGGGTCACTTGCTTGCTCATCCACGCGGCCTGCTTGGTGACGAACTCTTCCAGGCTCATCTCGCCGCTCTGCACCATGTCCAGCGCCTGTTCCCAGATCGCGGTGGTGCCAGGGTCGGCAATCGCGCGCGGCACCGCGTCGATCAGGCTGAACGCGGCAGGTGTGGCGGACAGGGCCTTGCCGCTTTTCACCAGATAACCGCGATCCAGCAGGCCCTGAATGATCGAGGCGCGGGTAGCTTCGGTACCGATCCCGGTGGTGTCCTTGAGTTTCTGCTTGAGCAGCGGATCTTCCACCAGTTTGGCGACGTTCTTCATCGCCTTGATCAGATCGCCTTCGGTGTAGGGCTTGGGCGGCTGCGTCCACAGGTCCTTGAGTTTCACGTCAGCAACGGCGCACTCGGCTCCTTGGGTCAGCGTCGGCAAAGTTTGTGGTGCGGGGGCTTCACGGCCCTTGGCCGGGGCCAGTGCTTCCGGCAGCGCGCGTTTCCAGCCTGGCTCGATGATCTGCTTGCCGACCGCGCGCAAGGCTTCCCCGGCGCAATCGAAATCGGCCTGGGTGCGGTCGTATTCGTGATTGGGCAGGAACTGCGCCAGATACCGCGCGCGAATCAAGGTGTAGACCGCCCGGTGCTTGCCGGCCAGGCGTTCGAGATTCTTCGCGGCGGCGGTGGGAATGATGCCGTGGTGGGCGCTGACCCTGGCGTCGTTCCAGGCGCGGGAGCGGCGCTGCGGCTCCAGATGTTCGCGCAGTGCTTCGAGGCTCGGGTCGGCTTGGCGCAGCGCCGCGAGAATCCCCGGCGCTTCGCTGTGCTGGCTCAGGGGCAGGTAGCCGCAATCGCTACGCGGGTAGGTGATGACTTTGTAGGTTTCGTAGAGGGCCTGGGCGATGTCGAGGGTTTCCTGGGCGCCAAGGCCGAGTTTCTTCGAGCAGACTTCCTGCAACGTGCCCAGATCGAAGGGCAGGGGCGCCACTTCGCGTATGCGCTCGGTGCGCAGCTTGACCACCCGGGCGCTGGCGGCGCTGCTGATTGCGGCGGCCGCTTGTTGGGCGAGAGCCTGATTGAGGCAACGATCCTGATCGTCACAGGCATCGCTCGGTGCACGCCATTGCGCCGTAAACGCCGTGCCGTCATGCAGCAGTTGCACATCGATGGCCCAGTACGCGACGGGTACGAAATCGGCAATGCTGCGGTCGCGATCCACCACCAGCCGCAGGGTCGGCGTCTGCACCCGGCCCACCGGCAACACGCCTTGATAGCCCGATTGCCGGCCGAGCAGGGTGAACAGCCGACTCATGTTCATCCCGATCAGCCAGTCCGCCCGCGAGCGCCCCAATGCCGAGTGATAGAGGCTGAAGGTTTCAGCGCCCGGTTTGAGCGCCGCCAAGGCCTTGCGGATCGATGCTTCGTCCAGCGCCGACAGCCACAAGCGGCGGATCGGCCCGCGATAGCGGCAATGTTCCACCAGTTCCCGGGCGATCATCTCGCCCTCACGGTCGGCGTCGGTGGCGATGATCAGTTCGCTGGCCTCGCCGAGCAGACGCTTGACCGCTTTATACTGGCTGGCGGTGCGCGGCTTGACGGTCATTTTCCATTTGTCGGGGATGATCGGCAGATCCGCCAGCACCCAGCGTTTGTAGCGCGCGTCGTAGGCGTCCGGCGGAGCAGTTTCCAGCAGGTGGCCGATGCACCAGGTCACCGTGACGTCCGTTCCCAGCCAGCAGCCGTCGCCCCGGCGCCTTGCGCCCAGCACGGCCGCAATATCTTTGGCCTGGGAAGGTTTTTCACAGAGGTACAGCCGCATAACCACCGTCGTCGATCATTGCCCGAAGAGGCGCACAGGATGGCCTGAGTCGGGCGCCGGGGCAACTTTTATCTGTATGGATATACAGATAAAAAGATTTCCGGTAATGACCGTCCGCGTCAGGGCAATCGGGGACGCTATCGAGAAATTGAATGGCGCTCACGACTGGCACTGTGTCAGGTTCGAATCGCCTCAACAGGGCGAGTGACAGGACGATCTCGCCAGAAGATCGCCGTTTTACTGTCTGACACTGACTCTTCAGCAACAAGGACGTACACCATGTCTCAACCTTCCTCCCAGGCCAGCAGCGCCTTCACCGCCGTCGACACCTTCAGCCACCTGTATGACCGTGGCACCGGGACCGTCAACGGCAAACCGTCGTTCACCGCCGACCAGGCCGCCGACGAAATCCTGCGCAAGGGCATGTCATGGCAGGACAAGAATGCCGACGGCAAGATTGATCTGACTTACACCTTCCTGACCGACAAACCGTCGAACTACAACCCGAAACTCGGCAACTTCAGCGAGTTCAGCGCCCAGCAGAAAGCCCAGGCCGTGCTGTCGATGCAATCGTGGTCAGACGTGGCCAAAGTCACCTTCACCGAAGGCAAGGGCGGCGACGGTCACATGACGTTTGGCAATTACGACGTCAGCACCGGCGGCGCGGCGTTCGCCTACCTGCCACAGGGCAGCAGCTATGACGGCCAGTCGTGGTACCTGATCAACGATCAATATCAGGTCAACAAGACCCCGGACACCAACAACTACGGGCGTCAGACCCTGACCCACGAAATCGGCCACACCCTCGGCCTGTCGCACCCGGGCGCCTACAACGCCGGCAACGGCAGCCCGACCTACAACGACGCCAAATACGCCGAAGACACCCGTGGCTACAGCCTGATGAGCTACTGGAGCGAAGCCAACACCGACCAAAACTTCAGCAAGGACGGCAGCGGCGCCTACGCTTCGGCTCCATTGCTGGACGACATCGTCGCCGTGCAGAAACTCTACGGGGCCAACTTCGAAACCCGCGCCGATGACACCGTGTACGGCTTCAACTCCAACGCCGACCGCGACTACTACAGCGCTACTTCGAACACCTCCAAAGTGGTGTTCTCAGTGTGGGATGGAGGCGGCAACGACACCCTGGACTTCTCCGGCTTCAGCCAGAACCAGAAGATCAACCTCAACGAAGGTTCGTTCTCCGACGTCGGCGGTCTGGTGGGCAACGTGTCCATCGCC
Organism: Pseudomonas sp. stari2; assembly: GCF_040760005.1. NCBI lineage: Bacteria > Pseudomonadati > Pseudomonadota > Gammaproteobacteria > Pseudomonadales > Pseudomonadaceae > Pseudomonas > Pseudomonas sp. Stari2. The sequence continues at coordinate 3,996,290 of NZ_CP099760.1, read as the reverse complement.
TATGGCGTGACCGTGGAAAACGCCATCGGCGGTTCGGGCAATGACCTGTTGATCGGCAACAGCGCGGCCAACGAACTCATCGGCGGTGCCGGCAACGACATCATCTACGGCGGTGGCGGCGGTGACACGCTGTGGGGCGGTGAAGGCGCGGACACCTTCGTATTCGGCGCAGCCAGCGACTCGACCATGACCGCGCCGGACTGGATCATGGATTTCACCAGCGGCCTGGACAAGATCGACCTGTCGGGCATCGCCGGGTTTGTCACCGGCGCGGCCACGCTGAACTTCGTCAGCGGCTTCACCGGCCACGCGGGTGACGCGATCCTGACTTACTTCGCAGAGACCAACCAGACCAGCCTGATGATCGACCTGACAGGCCAGGGCTCAGTGGACTTCGCGGTGGGCGTGGTGGGGCAGGCCGTGTCGACCGATATCGTCGCCTGATCTGAAAACGGACAATCTGAAACGGGAAAACCGCAGCCTTCGCCGGCCGCGGTTTTTTTATGGGCGGAAAAACCGTTCGGCTGCGAACCCGGCGTAATCCGGTCGCATGGGTTATACCTGAAACGCTCCCTTCGCCGCAGTCAGGAGAAACCGATGAAAACCTCCGGTCCCAGCCCCGTCATCACCATCGCCGAGCAACCAGGTTGTGTGTTGGTTAAGTTCCATGGCATCCAGGTCGCCGCCTCGGCCCGAGCACTGGTACTGCTCGAAGCCAATTACCCGCCGGTCTACTACATCCCCCGCGAAGACATCGACGAGAAGTACTTCGCCCGCACCGACCACACGAGTTATTGCCCGTACAAGGGCGATGCCAACTATTTCAGTCTGCAAGTCCCGGGGCATGAAGGGGCGAATGCGGTATGGACGTACGAACATCCAAAGATTTCGGTCAGCCAGATCAAGGACTACGTCGCGTTTTATCCCGATCAGGTGAAGTTTGAATTGCTGGAGGCGGAGGTCTGAAATGCCGCAGGGTGGCGAGGGCATTGCGCCCTCGCCACACGCCGATCAATCAGTTCTTGTCCAGATCGATATTCTTCGTCTCACGCAGGCAGATCATCCCCACCACCAGGCTCACCCCGGTAATCAGCACCGGGTACCACAGCCCGTAGAAAATATCCCCGGTGTACACCACCAGCGCAAACGACACGGTCGGCAGGAAACCGCCGAACCAGCCGTTGCCGATGTGGTACGGCAGGGACATCGAGGTGTAGCGGATGCGGGTCGGGAACAGTTCGACCATCAGTGCTGCGAGTGGGCCATAGCACATGGCAGAGATGATGATCAGCGCGACGATCAGGGCCACGATCATCGGCTTGTTGATCTGCTGCATATCAGCCTGTTGTGGATAGCCGGCGAGGGTGATTGCGCCGCGCAGGGCGGCCTCGTCGAAGCCGTCGATTTTCACATCGCCGACGCTCACTTGCACCGCGCTGCCGGCAGGCGCTGCGACGCTGGAGTAGGGTAGGCCTTGCTTGACCAGGAAGGTCTTGACCTTGTCGCACGGGCTGTCGAATTTGGCCTTGCCCACCGGATCGAACTGGAAGGTGCAGGTGGCCGGGTCTGCGACAACGGTGATCGGCGCCTGTTGGCTGGCGTGGTCGATGGCCGGGTTGGCATATTGGGCCAGGGATTTGAAAATCGGGAAGTACAGCGCGGTGGCCAGCAGCAAGCCAAGCATCAGCACCGGTTTGCGTCCGACCTTGTCCGATAGCCAGCCGAAAATGATGAAGAACGGTGCGCCGATCACTACGCTGATGATCAGCAGACTGTTGGCCACCGCCGGGTCCATTTTCAGGAATTGGGTGAGGAAGAACAGTACGTAGAACTGCGCGGCGTAGAAGGTCACCGCTTGCCCGGCGTTGATGCTGAACAGGGCGATCAGCACGACTTTGAGGTTTTCCCATTTGCCGAAGGATTCGCGGATCGGCGCCTTGCTGGCCTTGCCTTCCTCTTTCATTTTCAGATAGGCCGGCGACTCGTGCAGGCTCAGGCGAATCCAGGTGGAAATCCCCAGCAGCACGATCGACAGCAGGAACGGAATACGCCAGCCCCAGACTTCGAACTGGTCACCGGTGAAGTAGCGGCAACCGAGAACGACCAGCAGCGACAGCAACAGACCGAGGGTCGCGGTGGATTGAATCCAGCTGGTATTAAAACCGCGTTTGCCGATCGGCGCGTGTTCCGCCACGTAAGTCGCGGCCCCACCATACTCGCCGCCAAGAGCCAGGCCCTGAAGCATGCGCAGCACCACCAGAATGATCGGCGCAGCAATGCCGATGCTGGCGTAGGTCGGCAGCAGGCCCACGGCGAACGTCGCTACGCCCATCAGGATGATGGTCGCAAGGAACGTGTATTTGCGCCCGATCATGTCCCCCAACCGACCGAACACCAGCGCCCCGAACGGCCGCACGATGAAGCCTGCGGCAAACGCCATCAGCGCGAAGATGAACGCCGTGGTGTCGTTGACCCCGGCGAAGAACTGCTTGCTGATCACCGCCGCCAGGGCGCCGTAGAGAAAGAAGTCATACCACTCGAACACCGTCCCCAGGGACGAGGCGAAGATGACCTTTCGGGTATCGGAGCCGGCGTCCGTGCTGCGCACGGCGTCCAGCGGCTGAGCGTGTTCTGACATATCGGTATCCCTCACAGTGATTGTTTTTGTTGTTTCCACTGGTGTTGCGTGTCCGGGTGATGCGCGATGTCTACAGGGTGTGGGCCATTTCCGTTTTCGGTGTGATGTTCCTTGTCTCGGGGTTGAGCATCAGCTGTGCCGCTTTTTCAGCAATCATCAGCGTAGGCGAACAGGTGTTGCCGGAGGTAATGCGCGGCATGATCGACGCATCGGCAATTCGCAGCCCCGGCACGCCATGCACCCGCAACTGCGCATCGACCACCGCGTCCGCGTCGTTGCCCATGCGACAAGTGCCGACCGGGTGGAAAATCGTCGTGCCGATCTTCGCCGCCGCCTCGTGCAGTTGCTCCTCGGTTTGCAGGCTGGCACCGGGCAGGTACTCCACCGGGTTGAAGGCTTGCAGGGCCGGGGCGCTGACGATGCGCCGGGTCAGACGGATCGCATCGGCGGCCACGCGCAGGTCTTCGGGGTGACTGAGGTAATTGGGCTGAATCAACGGCGCTGCTTGCGGATCGGCGGAGCGAATCTCGATGCGGCCACGGCTCTGCGGCCGCAAATCACACACCGATGCGGTGAACGCGGGGAAGCTGTGCAGCGGTTCGCCAAAGCGCTCCAGCGACAGCGGCTGCACGTGGTATTCGAGGTTGGCCGAGGTCTGTTCCGGCCCTGAGCGGGCAAACGCGCCCAACTGACTCGGCGCCATCGACAACGGCCCGCTGCGGTCATACAGATAGCGCAGGCCCATGCCCATCTTGCCCCACACGCTGCCGGCGATCTGGTTGAGGGTGCGGGCATTTTCCAGTTTGTAGATCAGCCGCAGTTGCAGGTGATCCTGCAGATTGCCGCCGACGCCCGGCAGTTCATGCACCACGCCGATACCGAGCTTTTCCAGCAGCGGACGCGGGCCGATTCCGGAGCGTTGCAGAATGCTCGGCGATCCTATGGAGCCGGCGCACAACACAATCTCCTTGCGCGCCTTGAAGCTTTTCACCTGACCCTGCAAACGGGCGCTGACCTTCGAGGCGCGACCGTCCTCGAACAACACGCGATCCACCTCGACGTCGGTCAACACCGTGAGATTGGCCCGATCGCGAATCGGCTTCAGAAAAGCCTTCGCCGCATTCCAGCGCACCCCGGCCTTCTGGTTGACCTGAAAGTAACCGCAGCCCTCGTTGTCGCCCTGGTTGAAGTCATCGATGCTGGCGATGCCGCTCTGTTCGGCAGCGTTGCGAAACGCATCGAGAATCGGCCATGACAGGCGCTGGCGTTCGACCCGCCATTCACCCTGGTCGCCATGGAAATCCGCCGCGCCGGCGAAGTGGTTTTCGCTCTGCTTGAACAGCGGCAGAACATCGCTCCAGGCCCATCCCGGATTGCCCTCGGCGGCCCAACCGTCATAGTCATTGGCCTGCCCACGCATGTAGATCATGCCGTTGATCGACGAACAGCCACCCAGCACCTTGCCGCGCGGATAACTCAGCGCGCGGCCATTGAGGCCCGGTTGTTCTTCGGTCTTGAAGCACCAGTCGGTGCGCGGGTTGCCGATGCAGAACAGGTAACCCACGGGGATGTGAATCCACGGGTAGTTGTCGCGCCCGCCGGCCTCCAGCAACAGTACGCGCTGCTGCGGATCCGCCGACAGTCGATTGGCCAGCAAACACCCGGCCGGCCCGGCGCCGACCACGATGTAATCGAATTCATCAAGGGAAGTCTGCATTCCCTGACCTCGCTTATTGTTTTTGTTGTCAGTCATCCTAGTTGTTAGCTTTCGTTAAAAGAATGTTAGTTTTTGCGCAGCCGCTGTGCGTTTTCAAACAGCGCTTCCTGACGATAGCCCACAAGGACAAGCCATGTTCGACTGGAACGACCTGCGGTTCTTTCTTGAGCTGCAACGCAGCGGTCGCTTGCTCACGGCCGCCCGCCGCCTGAACACCACCCACGCCACCGTCGCCCGGCATATCGAGGCCATCGAAAAAAGCCTCGGCACCGCGCTGTTCGTCCAGCATGCCCAAGGCTACGAAATGACCCCGGCGGGGGAGGCGCTGCTCAAACACGCCGAAGCCATGGAAAACGTCGCGCTGCTGGCCCAGGAAGAAATCACCCAGTCCACCGCGCCGCTGGGCAAAATCCGCGTCGGCGTGACGGAAGGGCTGGGCATCATGTTTCTCGCCAGCCGCATGATCGGGCTGTTCGAGCGCTATCCGGGGCTGGAAGTGGAACTGGTGGCGGTGCCGCGCTTCGTCAGCATCCTCAACCGCGAGGCGGAAATCAGCATTCATCTCGAACGGCCGGCGGCAGACATGCTGGTCACCCGCAAACTCACCGATTACCGGCTTGCGCTCTATGCCAGCCGCGTTTATCTCGACAGCGCGCCGCCGCTGCGCAGTCGCGAGGATCTCGGGCGGCATGCGTGGATCGGCTATGTCGATGATCTGCTGTTCAGTCAGGAGCTGATGTTTCTCAACAGCTTCTGCCGCAATCCGCGCGTGGTGTTTCACAGCACCAGCGTGATCGCCCAGCAACAGGCAGCGCGTTCGGGGCTGGGGATTGCGGTGCTGCCTTGTTATATGGCGGCGGCCGATCCTGATCTGGTGGCACTGTTGCCGGACGAGAGCATCGAGCGCAGTTACTGGATCAGCACTCGGCGGGAGTTGCACAAGTCGGTGCGGTTACGGGTGGTTTGGGATTATGTGGTGGGGTTGTGTGAAGGCGAGCGCGAACTGTTGATGGGCCGGTAAAGGACGGCTGTTTCATGCAACTAAAACGCCCGGCAAAAGGTCATTCAAATTGCGGAGGTTGAGTCATCTCGCAGAACCTCGACAACGAAGACGCTTCCCGTGGCCACTCACCTTGATCGCCGCAATAACCTGTCCCTCGACAGCCTGAATTTCTTCCTCGCCGACGTACGCGACGGGCTCGGTCCTTATCTGGCGATTTATCTGCTGGCGGTTCACCACTGGGAGCCGGCGAGTATCGGGCTGGTCATGACGATTGCCGGGATCGCCGCGCTCATCACCCAAACCCCGGCGGGCGCGCTGGTCGACAGCACACGCTGCAAACGGGCATTGATCGCGATTGCTGCGCTGGTGGTGACCGGAAGCTGTCTGCTGCTGCCGTTCGTGACTTCTTTCAGCCTGGTGGCTGTGACGCAAGCCATCAGTGCCGCTGCCGCATCGATCTTCGCCCCGGCCATTTGCGCAATCACTCTCGGGATCACCGGGCCTCGCGCCTTCACGCGAAGAACCGGACGCAACGAAACCTTCAACCACGCCGGCAACGCCTGCGCCGCACTGCTGGCCGGTTTGTCCGCGTATCTGTTCGGCCCGGTCGCGGTGTTTTATTTGATGGCGGTCATGGCGCTGGCCAGTGTGATTGCCGTCTCGTTCGTATCGGCCGACGCCATTGACCACGATCTCGCACGAGGTCTTTCACCCAGCGAATCGGGGCAGGGCAAGCAGCCTTCGGGGCTTTCCGTATTGCTCACTAACCGGCCGCTGCTGATGTTCGCAATTTGCTGTGCGCTGTTTCATCTGGCGAATGCGGCGATGTTGCCGCTGGTGAGTCAAAAACTGGCACAGGCCAATCTGCAGATGGCCACGCCGCTCACGTCCGCCTGCATCATCGCGGCGCAACTGGTGATGGTGCCGGTTGCGCTGCTGGTGGGGGCGAAAGCCGACCTGTGGGGGCGCAAGCCTTTGCTACTGGCGGGTTTTCTGATCCTGCCGCTGCGCGGTGTGTTGTATGTGCTGTCCAACGATCCGTGGTGGCTGGTTTCGGTGCAACTGCTCGATGGTATCGGCGCGGGGATTTTCGGCGCGCTGTTTCCGGTGGTGGTGAAAGACCTGACGCAGGGGACCGGGCACTTCAACGTCAGCCTCGGGGCGATTTCGACGGTGTTCGGTCTGGGGGCGGCATTGAGCAACAGCCTGGCGGGGATTGTGGTTCAGGAGGCAGGCTACAGCGCTGCGTTTCTGACGTTGGCGACGGTGGCGATGGCAGCGCTGGTGCTGCTTTGGGTGGCGGTGCCGGAAACCTTGCCGCGCTCCCGAATGGAATCCGCCGAGTCAAACGCTGCCGCACGGCCAATCGTGTCATCTTGATTTCTCTTCTGAACGGCAAACCGCGCAATACTCAGCCGACCGGAATCGACAACGTCGCCCGTAACCCGCCCTCTGCCCGGTTGGCCAGCGTGATGCGTCCGTGCAAGCGCGTTGCGATGGTATTGACGATGGCCAATCCCAGTCCTGCCCCCTGCGGATTGCCACGACTGTAAAAGCGCTCGAACAACCGGGGCCTGTCCGCTTCATCAATGCCTGGCCCCTGGTCCTCGACACTCAGGTGATAGAAGCCGTCTGCCTGATGAAGAAACACTGAAATCACGCCATGCTCGGGTGAGAAATTGGCGGCATTGGTGATCAGGTTGTTCAGCGCGATGTCGATGACGGCCGCATCGGCGTAAACGTTGAAAGGGTGGTCGCTGGTATCGAATGCCACTTCCAGATGCCGGCTCAGCAGCCACGGCGCAAGTTGCACCAGCGTGTTGCGCACGGTTTCGCCGAGGTCGATTCGTGGGTGGACGGGCGCGTCAGCCTTGGGCTCCAGGCGGGCCATGGTCAGCAGCTGGTTGACCAGGCGGCTGGTGCGGTCCACGCCTGCGATCAGGAAATCCAGCGATTCGCGCCGCTCCTTTTCGGTGCCGGCTTCCTGCAGGTTTTGCGCATGCAAACGCAACACGGCGAGCGGCGTGCGCATCTCATGGGCGGCATCGGCGATGAAGCGACGTTCGCGCCCCAGTACTTCCTGAATCTGCGCAAGCATGCGATTGAGCGCCGCCTGCATGGGTTCCAGCTCGCTGGGCAACGGCGTCAGTTGCAAGGGCTCGAGGGAACCACTGTGCCGGGCACGAAGTGTCGCCGCCATATTGGCCAGGGGCTTGAGCCCCCAGCCGATGGCGAGCCAGACCATTGCCGCGAGGATCAGGCTGCCGACTACGTTCGGCCATAGCGTGTGACGGACGATGCGGTCGACCAGGTCGGCACGGACATCACTGCGTTCGCCGGCCCAGATACGGAAACCGTTCTGCGGGTCTTCGAGGATGAAGGCTCGCCACTGGCGCTGGTCAAGGTCCACCACATCGCTGAAGCCAGGCTGGGACGGTGGCGTGGTGAAAGTCGGTGCGCTGGCGGTGTGTACCAATACCTCGCCCCTGGCGTTCCACACCTGAAAGGCGAGCTTTCGCTCATAGGGATGACCGTCGCCCCGAGGGACCCCTTCAGCCAGCGCAGCGTTGAAGGCGCGGTACAGGTCCGCGTGTTCGTGCCCCGTCAAAGGCATGCGCATGACGCCCTGCAGCAGACGCGCGTTCTGCGCCAGTTGCGCGTCGTAGACTTCGGCGATTTCATGGTTGCTGTCGTGCAGGTTGAACACGCTGAGTACCAACAGGCCGGCAAGCAGGAGGCCGGTTATCAGGGTCAGGGTACGACGACGGATCGAGGTCATTGACGCTCCTCCACCAGATACCCCACACCACGGATGGTACGGATCAGCTCGGTGGAGAATTTTTTCCGCAGATGGTGAATGTGCACTTCCAGGGTGTTGCTTTCGGCTTCTTCGTTCCAGCCATAGAGCAGTCGCGTCAAGTGATCGCGGGTCAGGACCCGCCCCGGCGGCGACAACAATTCATGCAGCAGTTGATACTCCTTGGGCGTCAGCACCACCGGTTCGCCCAGATAGCTGACTTGCTGGGTACCGGGGTTGAGGCTGATGCCGGCATGCTCGATCAGCATCTGTGCGCGGCCGGCGCTGCGCCGCAGCAAGGCGCGAAGACGTGCCTTGAGCTCTGCCAGATCAAAGGGTTTGACCAGGTAATCGTCGGCACCGGCGTCGAGACCGGCGATGCGATCCTCGGTGGCATCTCGAGCGGTGAGGATCAGCACCGGCAGGTTGGCGCCGCTGGCACGGACCCGACGCAGTACATCCAGGCCGTCCATGCGTGGCAGGCCGAGATCCAGCACCGCCAGGTCAAAGGATTCACTGAGCAAGGCGTGCAGGGCGCTGCTGCCATCCTTGAGCCAGTCGACGGTATAACCTTCGCGACCCAGCGCCTGGTGAATGCCTTCACCGAGCGCAACGTCATCCTCAATCAGTAATAAACGCACACGGACTCCTGTCATTCGAGTTTCTTGTTCACGTCCACCAGCAACGCGTCGATTTCTTTGTAGCGCCCTGCATCGGCACTTTCCCGGCCAGGACGGGGAGCGGCCTGCCGGGCCTTGAGCAGCGCTGCCCTGGCTTCAGCGTAGCGTTTTTGACGGTAGAGATGATCGCCCCGGAAGTACAGGCTGTCGCTGCTGATCGACGGCGTCCAGTGCCCAGACTGTGTGAGGCACCCAGCAATATAGGCGCGAAGAGTCGTTTCATGGCTTTGGCGCCTCGCTGTCGATTTTTTCACTCAAGCGACGGATCAATGGCAACTGCTTGCGCAGACCGCGATCCACCAGAATGGGCAGCAGGCTGTTCAGGCGCACGAAAAACCGCTCGGGCCAACCCAGATAAAGGTCGCGTCGATCACCGACAATCGCATGCACCACTGCAGCGGCCACGGTTTGCGGGTCGTCGACGCTGGCGTTGAGCGCATCGTTCAGTGCTTGGGCCGCGAGACTGTTCATCGATGTGCGGGTGGCACGGGGGGCGACGTACAGCACGCCGACGCGGGTGTCTGCCAGTTCGCGGCGCAAGGCTTCGGAAAATCCGCGCAAGGCGAACTTGGTTGCGCAGTAACTGGCGTAGCCTGGGTAGCCGATCGAACCGTAGGTCGAGCCGACATTGACCACCATCGCGCTATCAGCCTGCTTGAGTAGTGGCAGCAACAGTCTGGTCAGGCAGATCGGCGCACTGATGTTCACCGCCAGCATCGCGTTGATTTCGCTGTCGTCGAGCTGTTCGAGCATGGCGAAGTGATTGATCCCGGCTGCGTTGATCAGCAGGTTGAGGCCGCCAATCGCCTCGGCGGCGGCCAGCACCTTGCGCCGGTCGCTCAGAAACGTCAGATCGGCGGCGACCCAGCACAGGTTCTGCGGATAACGCTCAAGCAATGGCTGCAAAACTGCCTGATGCCTTGCGACTGCCAGTACCTGCGCGCCGGCTGCGCAAAGGGCGTCGGCGATGGCCAGGCCGATGCCGCCGCTGGCACCGGTCAGGACCACCCGGGTTTCATGCAACTGCATGATGGGCCTCCGCATCGCGGGGCAGGCCACGGAACATATCGGCATAGAGGTGATAGACGACTTTTGAGGCGTGGATCACCGCGGCCTGGTCGGCGGGATCCTGCAACTGATTCATCAGGTGCCGATAGGTTTGCATGTGCTCGATGTCGAGTGCGCCGTGAGAACTGAGATAACTGAAAGCGGTTTCCGGCAACCCCAGGCGCTCGCGGATACTGCCGGCCGCATGGGTGGCCAGGGCGATGCTGGTGCCTTCCAGCACATTGACCATACCGAACAGACCCACCGGGTTACCCCGAGCGATCAGATCGTAAAGGAAGCTGACCATCAACTCGATCGGCAGTGATGGCTGCCCGTCACGCACAGCCTCCCGGTCGCCGCCACAGGCTTCGATATCGTCGAGTACCCACTGTTCATGACCATATTCGTCCTCGATGTATTCGCACACCGCTTTGCGCAGCCATTCAAGGTGCGTCGGTAGGCGAGCGCCGCACGCCATCATCAGCGGTACGGTGTGGCGTACGTGGTAGTAGGCCTGGGCAAGAAATGCCCGGTAGCTCTCAAGGCTGACCTTGCCCTGCAGGGCGTCGAGGATGATCGGCAGGTTGAACAGCGCGTGACGCTCCTCGTGTGTGGCTTCTTGCAGGGTGTCGAAAAAACTCATGATGCGGACTCCCGAGATTTGGCGAATTCAGTCAGTTGCGCCTGGTACAGCGAAACAATGGCGTCACGGCGTGGGCGACCATTGGCGGTGAGCAGACCGTTGGCCGAAGTGAAGGGGTGCGTCAGGCGTGTCCAGTGGTGCACCTGGGCATAGTCGGGCAAGGTCTCGTTGGTGGCGGCGACATCGGCCGCCAGTTGCGCATCGGTACACGCCGGGCTGTGTGGCCAGAGCAAGGCGTGGTTATGTGGCATGGCTTCGCCGTAGACGAAGGCCTGAGCGATGTGACGGCGTTGGGTCAGTTCCGATTCGACCCATTCCGGGTTGACGTTGCGCCCGAAACTGGTGACGAACTGATGCTTCTTGCGACCCTTGAGATAGAGAAAACCTTCCGGGTCGAATTCACCCAGATCACCGCTCGGCCACCATTGCTCGGTGCAGGCCGGCTCACCGAGATAACCGAGCAGGGTCGCCCCCTTGACCAGTACCTCTCCGTCTTCGGCCAGGCGCACCTCCACATGGGGCAGAGGGTGCCCGACGCTTCCCGGACGGCGCGCCCCGGGACGATTGAGGCAGACCACCGAGGCGCACTCGGACAATCCGTAACCCTCGTACACGGGCAGGCCCACTCGTTGGGCTCGGTGCAACAGATCTTCGCAAACCCGCGCACCACCGACCGCAGCAAAACGCAGGGATTGCGGATCGAAGACTTTCTGTTCGGCGGCACTGACCAACAGCAACAACAGTTGCGGCACCAGAATCAGGCTTTCGGGTGCCCGACTGGCCAGACAGCCAAGCAGGCGCGGCAGGTCGACACTGCTCGCCCCCTGGATGCCCAGGGTCTTCTGGCTTGGCACACTCAGTGTCGCGCCGGCATACAACGCGGCGTAGCAACCGAGGTTTTCCAGCAGAATCGCCAACGGCAACAACGCCAGGTGATGGCGCGGTGCGTTGGGTTTGCTGGCCTGATCGAGTTCGCGCGCTACCCGAAGCAGGCTGTCCGCGCTCAGACACACGCCTTTCGGGGTGCCAGTGGTGCCGGAGGTAAATGTCAGTTTGGCGGTGCCGGCGAGCACCCCACTGGGACCGCTGAAGCGGCGGTGCCAGAACTCGCCGTGTTGTTCATACCCCGCGGCGCTTAACTCTCGCTCCTGCTCCGGCCCCGCGATCACCCATTCAGCCTTGCTTTGCAACAGGCAATGGGCGCGTTGTGCCGGGCTGAAAAACGGTGGCAGAGTCACGCACGTCAAACCTTCGAACAGCACCGCCAGATCCCAGAGCATTGCCTGGACCCCGTTTTCCAATGCCAGCGCAATGACCGTCACGTGCTCATCGCGCAGACGTTGCTGGCGATACATCACTTCGCTGTACAGCGTCGTGTAATCGAGCTTCAGGTTGTCACCCCACAGCGCGATAGTGTTGTCGTTGCGCCCGGCATGGCTGCGCAGGGTTTCCTGGAATTGTTGCCGTTCAAGCGACATGGCAGGCTCCTTCCAGCGAGGTCTGCAGTCCAAGCCGGGTAAAAAGGCCGATATTGCGTAAATGAAAGAAGCCTGCGCGGATATTGCCGACATGCACCCAGGGCTTGCTTTCGTAATAACTGCCCCAGTGTTGACGCTCGTCACCCAGGCGTTCCGGATCCGCGGCGCACAATGTCACGGGTTTGAGGCCCAGACGATGGAAGCTGTTGACTAGCCCGACATTGCCGGTGAAGGTCACCCATTCCAGGCCACCCATGGCCAGCAGATAGGTGATGGCGATGATGCTCATACGCGCGCTGCCGGTATCGCTGGAGGCGAGGTTGCCGACTTCGACAATGTCGCGGCGCTCCACCGGTCGACCGGCAGAGGCACTGATCAAAGGTTCGATAGGCTCGTCCAGATAACGCTCCAGAAACAGCGGTTCAAGATGGGCGCGGCGTACCCCGGCCACCGCGCACAACTCGCCATCGCCGGTGTGAACACCGAACAGCTCGGGCATGAAGTGCCGGATATCGGCGCCATAGGCCTTGCGGAACCGATGCTGGATGAAGGCTTCGAACGTCTCTCGCAGCGCATCGTCCGGCAAGGCGCCGTTCAATGTCATCGGCGGGGTTTCGGCCTGGCCGAAGTGCAGGGGCAGGGGAATGTTCCAGACGGAATCGGGCATGGGCTTAACACCTCCCTCATTAGGTTCGAGGGAAGTATCCAAACCATTTCTTAACGAAGTCTGAAGGTGAAAAAAAGTTAACGAGCAGTCTATCTTCAGACTGCCTTAAGACTGGGCAGGCAGGGTGGCACCGTCGGTTTGCCCGGCAACAAGATCGAGACAGTCGAACGAATCGACCGTCGCCCACGACAATCACGAGGCGCTTCTTATGACCCGCGACAACACCGTAACCCGTTATGGAAAACTATCAATCACGCTTCACTGGCTGATGCTGGCGCTGTTCGTCGGCGTGTATGCCTGTGTTGAAATCAAAGGTTTTATGCCTAAAGGCAGTGAAGCCCGAGGTCTGCTGATGGGCCTGCATGGCGCATTTGGTGCGGGTATCTTCGCCCTGGTATGGATTCGCCTGCTCGGGCGCCTGACGCCGCAGCCGCCGATCACCCCCAAGCCGCCAGCCTGGCAGACCGGCATATCACACCTGATGCACCTGGCGTTGTACGTACTGATGATCGTCACTCCGGTACTGGCCTGGCTGATGCTCGCCGCTGCCGACAAACCGTTTCCGTACTTCGGCTTCCATCTCCCGGCTCCGGTGGCTATCGATCCGGACTTTGCCAAACGACTCAAATACTGGCATGAACTGCTGGGCAGCACCGGCTACTGGCTGATCGGTCTGCATGCGGCGGCGGGGCTTTTTCACCACTACTGGGTGCGGGATAACACCTTGGTGCGGATGTTGCCGGGGCGCAGCAATTCGCAGTAGGCCCGTTCGAGTCAATCCCTGGAAGGTCGCCATTCTGGCACCTGCCCGCCGCAAGACCGCGCCGAGAATGATGTCAGGGGCATTGGCGGTGAAGCAGGCATTGGAGAACGTGGAACCGAAGGGGCTGGGGCCGTTCCCAAGCGAAAAGGAACAGATTCATGCACTGAATCTGTTCCTTTTTTCGTCGGCTTCAGCGGTTTCTACCTCATTCAGATATGCAACCAGGCCAGCGAGCCCAGCATGACCCCCAAGCCCGCCGCGCCAAACGAGACGCGCCTGAGCCACTCCTTGCGCGTCAGCAGGGTGATGGCCGCCAGTGAAATGGCGATTTGAATGGCTGTCATGGCCTGGGCCCAGCGGTGATGCTGGTGCAAAACCTGCTCTGACTTCTCGTCCCACTCTCGCGCCTGTTGCTCCAGAGTTTCCGCCTTTTTGCGGGCTTCCTCTTTCTGCTCCGCATAGCGCCGAGCCTCGGCAACGTAATGAGCGGAATCAAGTCCCGGAAGATGGCTGGCCAGTTCCGACAGGTTCTGCCGACTGGACTTGGCCTGGTAGTAGTTCCACTCGTTGGCGGCTTCGGTTTTCTGGATGGCGGCGTTGTTTTTGTCCATGGCCGCTTCACTCTCCGTCGAACCGGCCTGATAACTCATCAAGGCGCCGACCGTCGCCATGATCGCCGTCATGACCGCGATCTTGCTGGCAAAGCGATCACCTTTTGCGTGGGCATGATGGGTGGTGTGTTCAACGTGTTGCTCGTGAGGACTGGGGACTTCGAACTCTTCAGGCATGACGGTCGGACTTGGGTTGATGGAGAAAATTGCGCGGATTATGCCGGGTGGCCGGTTTTTTAGACACAGGGGACTGGCGGTGTCTGGATGAAAGCTGACGAGCTGATTTACGTAGTCCCGTCGGACTGCGAAACAGTTTTTTGTCAGGCATTAAACACGGAATACGTGGCCTGTTTATTCGAGGTCTTTCGTCACATCCCGATGCCCACAACGCCTTGCGCCACGCCCTACACCTAAGACAGAATCCGCCGGCTTGTGCGTCTGGCGCTCCCTCCGTAACTTGATTCCCGTCACTGCCCATCAGTGATCGGGTCTGCAAGCCCGCCGGAAAAACCAGTCGCACAGCCCTGCCAAAAGGACGCTCGTTTGTGTCCGCCCAATGGCGGCTTTGTGCGGGAGACCTTCGGGTCTGCCGGGTGCCTGGTTTCCCGGTCTTGCAGACCCGCACTTGGCTGCCACCCATCATCTGCAAGTGATGCTGGTAGCTCCTAATCAAAATCAGGAGTTTCACCATGATCAAACCAACACCGAATCCGCCAGAAACTGATCCGGTCTCACCCTACAAATTTCCCGATTCCCGAATCTTGAACGAAGCCGCAGAACGCGCCCTCGACCATTACCTGACCCCGCAACAACGCATCATGGGCAGCCACACCACACACGACCCCATGTTCCTGGCCAACCCCGCCTACAACAGCGAATCGCTGTTGGCCAACGCCAGCGAATCCCTCGATTCCGCTAGCGAAATGCTCAGCAACTTCGCCGCCATCCTTGAGCCTGCACATCGCAAGACTGCTTTGGGCATCGCGCAAGTGGTCATGGTCGCGGGGTTGGCCGTGAATCAGGCGCTGGATAAGGTAGAACTGAAAGCGTAGAGGCTGCCCTCAAGGAAAAGGGAGCAGATTCATTACCTGAATCTGCTCCCTTTTTTTGTTCGATGAGCTCAGCCGTTGGCGCCTGCTCGCTTTTCCGCCGTCACGATGCAAGCCTTGTAGAAATTGGAATGGAAATCGCTGATCGCTTTCTGCTGCAAGCTCTCGCTTGAGTACTGAGGAATCGCGTACGCCTCGCGAATCAGCGTCTTGAACAACTCACCCACATACTCGTTCTGCTTGGCTGCCGCTTCGGCCAGTTCCCACACCGAATCCATGGGCGCGCCTTGCTGCCTGCTTTTCATGACCTGTTTGGCCGAGTTTTCTATTCGTTGGCACTCTTCGAGCTCTTCCTGCGGCACAGGAGAGGCGAGAGCGGAAAGACTGATGGTGAAGGTTATTGCTGCTGCAGCAAGAGATCGTTTGTGCACGAGGTGTCGTCCGTGATTTTGAGGCTGAACCTTATCATTCATGGCGTGGCGCCACCATTGCGCGCAGGGTGATAGACAGGAAAAGAACCCGACGCGTTGCCCGAGTCGTGAGCGTTCAAAAAGATCTCTCCCCTCACTCCATCAGCTTGTCAATAGCACAGTTGAGCGACTGTGCAGCCGGCAGCGCGGTGGTAGGCTTTTTACGAGCGCCCGATCTGTTCAGATTATTGATTAAGGCAGGTCAGGCCAATGCACAAGACGCATGTCAGATAACTGAAAGGATTCGAAAATGAAAAAGTCCATCACTGCTCTGGCCGTATCCGCAACGCTCGCTTTCACCGCCACCGTTGCGAATGCTTCTGTACATCCGATCACCATTAAGGCTCCTCAAACTGTCAATCAAATAACAGCTTCTGTTGGCACGCCTTTCGGTACCCAACAAACAGCGGGTGAAATCCACATGGCCAGTCTGGCCAGAAGTTGCTCCGATGATCGATATTCCTGGTGGGAATACAGCGGTTGGGAAATCGTCGGCTGTCTCGCAAGCGGCCAGTGGTAACTGTGCAGATGGGCCTGGTGCGTGACTTGCGTGGCGAGTGCGCACCAGCGCTTGTTGTGAGGTTGGTTGTGATTCAGGTGCTGGATCAGGAACTCAACGCATAAACTCAATTCCGAGCCAAAAGGGCGAAACTGTCTTTTATAACTATGAAGTGAGAATGTTAACGGCAGTACTCCCCAACCGCTCCCCATTAACCATCACATGCACCGCATGCTCCCCCGCATAGTGCTTGCGCGTGGTGAAGTCCTTGATCACTTGCCTGCGCGACACTAGCTCACTCCCAAAACCCGCAAACATCAACGTCTTCAACTTGAAAACCTTGGTCGAAGTCCCGCCATTCGCCTTCACATAGTCAATCGCGTAATCAATCACCAACCGCTGTTCCACCGGCACCAACGACCGAACCGTAAACGACAGAGTGATCGTCTCACCAAGCCGCACAACTGCCGGCTCCACCTTCACATCCAGCAACTCAACCTCAGCCTTGGCCCCCGCACCAATAACAGTGAGAGCCCGCATAACGCCCTGTTTGATCAAACTCCGCAACGCATGTTTGGCAATCCAAGCCGTGTGCTTGTTCTCCAGCGCCCATCCCTCAACCGTATCCAGCACCCACTCCGGATGCTCCTTGGTCACGTCATTCAAATGATTCGCCACGGACTTGCGCACGTACAAACTCTCATCCGCCTTCAACCGGTCAAGAATCCCTGCGGCCAGGTGCGGGTTTGCCTGCACCGGCTCCAGGCGAAACGACCATGGGAGGCGAGGGCGGCTGCCTTCGCTGGCGAGGCGGCGGACGTGGTGGTTTTCGTCTCGTGCCCAGTCGTGCATCAGTTCCAGCGAGCGTTCCAGGTCGTTGCGCAGGAAGTGGCGGATGGCGAATTCGGAAGAGCCGAAGGTGGTGAAATACTTCAGGGCTTCCATTGAAGTGTCGAACGCGTGCGCGCCGTAGCTCGCGACGTAGTGCGGCAGGC
Source organism: Pseudomonas sp. stari2 (assembly GCF_040760005.1). Classification (NCBI taxonomy): domain Bacteria; kingdom Pseudomonadati; phylum Pseudomonadota; class Gammaproteobacteria; order Pseudomonadales; family Pseudomonadaceae; genus Pseudomonas; species Pseudomonas sp. Stari2. The sequence continues at coordinate 3,979,233 of NZ_CP099760.1, read as the reverse complement.
ACATGCTGACGAAGCCGCTGTTCAGGCGTGGAGCGAGTTCGCGTAGTACGTCGAGGGAATCGGCGTAGTCCAGTGGCAGCACGGCGTGCAGGCTTTCGCTGACGCGGGCCATGCGTTGCATGACCGAAAGGTCGGCTAGGCCGTCGTTGGCGTGCTTGAGAAAGGCCTTGGCCTTGAACGCCGGGTACACGGCGCTCATTTCTGTGGCGATATGTTGCAGGCGCTCGGCGTTGAAGATTTCTTTCAGGGCCGGGGCGGCGGTTTCAGTGGCGCTCATGGTCAGGTCATCGGTGTGCTGATGAACGCCTGGGTGCTTTCGGCGTACTCGGTGTATTGGGCGATGCGCGGGAAGCGCTCCGCGTCGATTTGGTCGGGGACGACGAGGCCGGTGAAGCTCCAGGCGACGGCGAGGGTGATGCCGTCCTGTTGGAGCGGGCCGTCGGTGGGCAGCGGGTGTTTTTCGAGTTCGTGTTCGAGGGCGGTAAAGGCGGCGGCGAGTTGGCCTTCGACGCGTTCGACCCATGGTTGATATTGAATGTCGGCCGGGCGCAGGTTGCGCTCGTAGTAAAGCTGCACGGCTTTTTCGCAGGCGGCGAGGCCGAGACCGATCAGGCGCAGGGCTTTTACCCGTTGCGACAGGTCGGCGGGCAGCAGGGTTTTGCCGATCAGGGCTTCGAGGTAGTCGAGGATCAGGGTCGAGTCGATCAGCACTTCGCCGTCATCGAGCACCAGAGTCGGCGCCTTGACCACCGGATTGATCTGCTGGAAGCGCTCGAAGTGACGGAACACCGACACCGGATCGTGTTCCAGTTCGATCCCCAGGCACTTGGCGGAGATCGCCACGCGGCGCACGTAAGGGGAGTCCAGCATGCCGATCAGTTTCATGACGCGTTCCTTCAAGTCAAACCGGGGAGAGGGCATAACGTAGCTGAGGTTGGGGGGATTTGTCAGTCTTTGCGATGGGGTGGGTTTTGCGGTGACCGACCGTAACGAATTGCGACAAAGCGCCGCTCGTCCACCGTTTGTCTTCTATATACAGCCGCTCGACTGAATTTCTTGCTATAAACGCACTCCGATGAGCGCTGTGAAGCTTGTGTCAGAGCAGTTTCCGAGCCTTGTCGGACAAATTCCCGGTATTTACAGTTGCTGAGGCCTCAAACGGGCCTTAGACTGCCGCCCCTTCGTAAATTGAGTGCCGGGTGGCGTTTGCAATAAACGATGCCTTTCCGATGACCGCAGGCGGTTCGCCGGAACGCTCCCTAATTCGCCTTAATGCACGTTTTTTTATAGAGATATCAATGACAAAGGACAAGTTGCTGGCCATGCCGGCAGATGACTACATGAATGCCGAGCAACACGCTTTCTTCAGTGAGCTGTTGCAGAACATGAAAGTCGAAACCCACGAGCGCATTGAGCAGAACCGTATTGCCATCGAGAGCCTGGACACTCCGGCTGACCCGGCGGACGCCGCCTCGGTGGAAGAAGAGCGCACTTGGCTGGTAAACGCGATCGATCGCGACCAGCGCATGCTGCCTCAACTGGAACAAGCCCTTGAGCGTATCAAGGAAGACAGCTTTGGCTGGTGCGACGACAGCGGCGAGCCTATCGGCCTGAAACGCCTGCTGATCAGCCCGACCACCAAGTACTGCATCGAAGCTCAAGAGCGTCACGAGCAGATCGACAAGCACCAGCGTCAGGCCTGATTCCTGAGGCGACCCCTTCAATGCGGGTCGTCGCGAAAAGATCGCAGCCTTCTGCAGCTTTTGTTCAAAGCGGCAGAAGGCTGCGATCTTTGCTTTTTCTCGTCTGCCGGAAACACCCGCACCGTTCCATTGACCTGCCACAGACCCACGACTAACGGACCATGGATAATGGCCTTGTAGTGGCGTTTAATGCAGTCACAACAATGAGAACAAGCGTGGGGTAACAAAATGACGAGAGATGGATCTCTGGTTGCGGCTCTGCCTGCACCAGTTGTTTTGCCGAAGAATCGCTGGCTGACGCCGACCTTGCAGAGCATCGCCCTGATGCTTTTGCTGGCCGGGATGACCTTCGGCGAATGGCCGTTATACGTGGGTATGCCGCTGGCGGTGCTGATTGTCTGGCTGCCGCGCCTGCGCTCCCGTGCGGTCCCCGATGCGCAGCCGGTCGATAGCAGCAACGCGATGTCCGAGCTGACTCGCGACCTTTCCTACACCACCAGTCATAACGCGCTGTCAGCTGCCGGTGTGGCGTTTTCCGTCAAGGAACTGGCCGGAAAACTGCAATCGCAACTCGATGCTGCCGCTCAGATCGTCAACAACGCAGAAGTCATGATCGCCACTGAGCAGGCCACTTCGCAGCTCAGTCGTGAAGCATTGGGTGCTGCCAGCGAAGCCCATTACAGCAGCGCGGCGGGGCGCACCGAACTGGTGGATTCGATCTCGCGCATGCATCAACTCAGCCAGCGTGCCAATGCCAGCCGCGAATTGATCGAAGCCTTGAGCCAGCGCAGCGATGACATCCAGCGCGTGACGCTGGTCATTCAGTCCATCGCCAGCCAGACCAACCTACTTGCATTGAACGCCGCCATTGAAGCGGCCCGGGCCGGCGAACACGGTCGCGGTTTTGCGGTGGTGGCGGATGAGGTGCGCGGCCTCGCGGCTCGCACCGCGACGGCCACTGGCGAAGTGGGTGAGATGGTCGCCGACATTCAGCAACGCACGGCGCAGGTGGTGGAGCAGATCCGCCAGCTCTCCGACGATTTGCACACTGGTGTCGAGCAGGTCGAACACACCGGGCAGCACCTGGAAAACATCGCGCGCTTGGCTGCCGGGGTTGAAACCCAGGTCGGCGAAATCGCCCGGGGTGCCGAGACCAACCGCGAACAGCTTGACAGCCTGTTCACCGCCATCGAGCAGATGCGCAGCGATCTGGCGATCAGCGATCAGCAGACCCGGCGCCTGGCCGAGGCGGCGGTGCAGATGGAGGGACAGGCGGAAACCATCAGCGAGCGCCTGGCCGAAGTCGGTCTGGATGACTATCACCAGCGCATCTACGACCTGGCCCGCGAAGGTGCGAGCCAGATTGCCGCGCGCTTCGAGGCCGATATCGAGCAGGGGCGGATCAGTCTGGAAGATTTGTTTGACCGCCAGTATCAGCCCATCCCGAACACCCAGCCTGCCAAGTTCCAGACTCGTTTTGACCGCTACACCGATCAGGTGCTGCCGGCGATTCAGGAGCCGTTACTGCCGCGCCACGAAGGCCTGGTGTTCGCCATCGCCTGCACGCAGCAAGGTTATGTGCCGACCCACAATCAGGTGTTCAGCCAGCCGCTGACCGGGGATGTGCAGGTCGATACCCTCAACAATCGCACCAAACGCAAATTCGCTGACCGCACTGGCATCCGTTGCGGCAGTCATCAGCAACCGGTGCTGTTGCAGACCTACACCCGCGATACCGGCGAGCTGATGCACGACCTGTCGGTGCCGATCATCGTCAAGGGTCGCCACTGGGGTGGATTGCGTCTGGGCTACAAACCGGAGAAGCCGCGCTGAGGCATTGTTGCCGGAACTGCAATTAAGCTGTGCAGCGGCGTTGCTGTTTCCTCTTGATCCACTTCATTAACATGCCTACATAGTTAGGTTGCTAATGAAGTTGGGAGGTCAGCATGCAATGCAGAGTCGATGTCGCGGTGATGATCGGCAGTGGTGTACCCGCCGGACTGCGCGCGATGGGGCAAAGTGTCTGCTGGGTGGTGCTGCTCAATGGCGAGCAGCGCGGCACCGCTTTCGCCAGTCGCGATGAAGCCGAGGAGTGCAGGGCGGCGTGGCTCGCGCAGTTGGACGCCAGACCAGAGAACAGCCTGCACTGATCGAAATCATTTGCCCCGGTGCAGGCGCACATTCAGCTCGTCGACCATCACCGCTTCTTCGCCATCGGCACGCAGCCATTCCTTGAGCAACTGCGCTTGTTGCGGGCTCCAGAAGTCGGCGTCGATCAACTTGGTATCGGCTTCCAGCGGATGGGCTTCGATGAAATCGTCAATCGCCGCTTCCTCCGAAGGCAGCCCCAATTGATCGAACAGGGTTGTCAGGTTGTAGGCAGGCAGTTCCATGGTGTACTCCTTGAAGGATGGCGGGATCGATCACTCTCTTTATCTGAGGTGCTCGCTGGTCAGGAGTTCGATTCGCGATTCCAGAGAACGGGCGAGGGCGCAGGCGGCGTTATGATCTTCGCGGAAACCTCTGACAAGCCCCGTCGACTTTTCCCTGATATGGAAAAAGCTGTTGCCCGCCGGGACCACCTGAAACAACGGCTCCCGTCCACAAGGATCGATTGTAGGATCAGTCTCGAACACTGGAGTGTTCAAGGCAAAGACGGGTTCGTGATTCACGGCAAAATGCGTCAAAGTGCACATATGAAGTCCTTTTCATGGATTGACCCGCATTTACAGACGGTTGCGGGTAGTCGTGAGCGGCGTCGCTGCTCTAGAATCGCCAACACCTGTTGACGGCATGACGTTATCTAAAGCAATTTTTTGCGTGCGATATGTCGGAAAAGTGCTTTTCTTGGTGGGTTTTTTCCCTAAAGTTCGTAGTCAGTTTTCTCTGGCCGACCGTGAGGCGTTTTCCTTCAACATTTGGAGAACGTCTTTGCAGGTTTCGCGAGTGGCATTCCAGTAGTCTTGTGAACCTCGCGTTGAATGAGCACTTGGCTCGTTCAGGCTTTTATTCGAGTCATTACGCAACATCATCGGCCTGGCCGTTTTTAACGTCGTGCGCGTTTTTCGCGTGCGGCACTCTTTCAAGTGTGGGGATGTTTCTTTGGCAGTCAGTAACCTCGATATGCATGCTTTGTTCGTGCTGGGTGATTTGCGGGCAAAGCTGGTCAAGCAGTTTCAATCGCGTTTTGTTTACATCACCGAGCAAAACGCCGAAGGCATTTACGTTGCCGAAATCGACACCGAAAGCGCATTGGTGGTCGACGACAAGCCCGGCCTCAAGCTCAAGGTCGGCGATCATTTCAGCGCTTCGGTACTGCCCAGCCGTGAAGGCGGCAAGATGGATATCCGTTTTCGCGAGATCAAGATGACCGTGTACGGACTGGGCGACTATGCCTTCGTCAGCACGGCCGACGGCCATGCCATCGTGTTCAAGGAAGGTCACAGCGCGGTCACCGTGTTCGCTGCCAATGAGCAATTGCAGGAAGGCCTGACCAAGACCCTGAAAGCCGTCACCGCCAAAGCCGCCAAATGGCGCAAGGGCGAGCTGGTGACCTTCAAGGCCAGCGAGTGACAGCTGTGAGTCGCGCCGATTTCCATCTGCAGAACCTCGACAGCGCCCGCGACGAAGCCCGGCGCCTGTTCGATGCAAAGGCCGAATTGAAGGGTGCCTGGCTCGGTTGGGTCGCCTCGCAGATCTACGCTTTGCAGCCTGCTGAATACGCCAGCATGGTCAGACGCGAGCTTCAACGCTTGAAGGAAATGTCTGAAAAGTAGCCTCGTCCGTGTGATGCCCCTGAAAAAGCAGGAACCTCGTCTACAGTCAGTTGACTGAGTATTCAGAGGCTGGCGGTCTTCTGTCAGGCCATCCTGCTATTGCTGTGAACAGCACGAGGTGCAAAGCATGAACGGATTTCGACGGTGGCTGGCCGCAGGGCTGGCCACAATGGGCTTGATAGCTGCGGTGCCGGCGGCCAATGCGGCACAGACCCCGATTCACTTCGCGGACCTGAACTGGGAAAGCGGCAGCCTGATCACCGATGTCCTGCGGATCATCGTCGAGAAGGGTTACGGCCTGCCGACGGACACGTTGCCAGGCACCACCATTACCCTGGAAACCGCGCTGGCCAACAATGACATTCAGGTTATCGGTGAGGAGTGGGCCGGGCGAAGTCCGGTGTGGGTCAAGGCCGAGGCTGAAGGCAAGGTCGCCAGCCTGGGCGATACGGTCAAGGGTGCCACCGAAGGCTGGTGGGTGCCGGAGTACGTGATCAAGGGCGATGCCGCCAAAGGCATCAAGCCGCTGGCACCGGACCTGCGTAGCGTCAGTGACCTGAAGAAGTACAAGGACGTATTCAAGGATCCGGAAACCCCGAGCAAGGGGCGGTTCCTCAACAGCCCGATCGGCTGGACCTCGGAAGTGGTGAACAAGCAGAAGCTCACGGCTTATGGGCTGCAGGATGACTTCACCAATTTTCGCAGCGGCTCCGGCGCGGCGCTGGATGCCGAAATCAGTTCGTCGATCCGCCGGGGCAAACCGGTACTGTTCTATTACTGGTCGCCGACGCCGTTGCTCGGCAAGTTCAAACTGGTACAGCTGGAAGAGCCGCCGTTCGACGCCGAGGCCTGGAAGACCCTGACGGACGCCGACAATCCCAATCCGAAACCGACCCGTTCACTGGCTTCGAAGCTATCGATCGGGGTATCTACGCCATTCCAGAAGCAATACCCACAGATCGCGGCGTTCTTCAGCAAAGTCGATTTTCCGATCGAGGATCTGAACAAGGCACTGGCCGAAATGAGCGAGAAACACACCCCGCCACGGGAAGCGGCGGAGGCGTTCATGAAGGCCCATCCGGATGTTTGGCAGGCATGGTTGCCGAAGGATGTAGCAGACAAGGTTCAGGCAGGTTTGTAGTGAGGGAGCGTGCTCCCTCGCCAGGGTGAATCAGAATCGGGTCTGTACCGCCAGTTCAAAGGTGCGCGGCGTGCCCAAGTAATACGCCGGCGACACATGGGCGAATTCGGCATACACCTCGTTCGTCAGGTTACGCACGCGGCCAGTGACGGTGGTGTGCGAATCGACCTTGTAGCTGAGGAAACTCCCGAACAAGGTGTATGACGGCACGGTCATGGTGTTGGCATTGTCTGCATACACCGACGCCACATACCGCGCATCAACCCCGCCTTGCCACTGTGGGGAGAAGTCATAAGTCAACCACAGATTGCCGACCCGGTCCGGCACGTTGGTCGGCGTGTTGCCCTTGCGTGAAACCACCACGCCGGCAGCGTTCTTCTCGTTGAACTCGTCGTATTGCGCATCGACCCAGGCGACGTTGCCCTCGGCCAGCAGCTTGTCGGTAATCCGTAGTGAGCTGGCAATCTCGATGCCTTTGGACGTCTGCTGGCCGACTGGAATGCTGTTGGTCGGGTCCAGCGGATCAGTGATGGCAAAGTCTTTCCGCTCAATGGTGTAGGCGGCCACCGTCGCCGAACCACGGCCGTTCAGGTAGTCGAATTTGCTGCCGATTTCCCATTGCTTGCCCGTTGAAACATCGAAGTCCTGAGTACCACCGGGTTGTTCGGCGGCGGTGCTGTATTGCACGTAGACATTGGCTGCCGGAATGAATTGATACGTCAGGCCGACGCGCCCGGTGACCGGTTCCCAGCTGCGCTTGAGATGGCGCGGGTTGCTCGCCGTCACCGTGCGATGGTTGGTCACGTCCAGATCAATGTCGTCGTAGCGCAGGCCGGTGAGCAACGAAAGCTTGTCGGTCAACGCCAGGCGGTTCTCGGCGAACAGGGCCTTGGTGGTGACCTCGTTGGTCTTGTCGCTGACAAAGCCGGGCTTCGTGCCCGGAATGTCATAGAAGTGCCCCGGACGATAATTGTTCGGGTCCACGGTGCTCGCGCCTTTGACGTTAAGCGGCGAATTGGTGGTCTGGTTGACCTTGTATTCGAAGCCGCCGGACCAAGTGGTGGCGAGGCCGAACAGCGTGCTGTCATGGCGTAACTCGAACTGGTTGCCGTCCTGCTCACCCTGGTGCCGGACCTGATAGGCCGTGGAGCGATTCACCGCGCTGTTGTCAGCGTTGTACTGGTAGGTTTCCAGGTTGCGGTAATCACGCTGGCTGTCGAGGTGATAGAGCGTGTTGCGCAGGGTCGTGCTGTCGTTGATCCGGTAATCGATGATCGAGCGCACCCAGATCGTCCGTTGCTCGTAGCGACCGTTCTCAACGTTGTAGTTGTTGAAGCGGTTGTGCCGGTCGATTTTCAACTCGCCAGCCTTGGGGTTGAGCACCGGGGTGCCCCAGTACGGGCTGTCTTCGTGTTCGTCCTGATATTCCAGGGCCAGAGTGTGCGACAGGTTCGGCGTCAGGTCGCTGAGCAGCGAGAACGCCATGCTCCAGGCATCGCGCTCCTGACGGTCGATGTAGCCGTTGCTGGTGTTGTGGCTGACGTCGAGACGCGTGTAATGCTGCACGTCGGCGCCGGGCTGGCTCAGAGCGTGGTTGAGGCCGAACGCGGTTTCGGTAGTGTCATAGGTGCCGTAGCTGACCCGGCCCTCGGCGACTTGCTCGTCGCGAGTGGCCAGTTTGGTCACGTAGTTCAGCGAGCCGCCCACCGAGCCTGCGCCATTGATCAGCGACGACGGGCCGCCGACCAGTTCCACCCGGTCATAAATCCACGAATCCACTGGCCGCGCCAGTCCGCCGGAGACGTTGACGCCATTGAACATCTGAGTGATCTGGCTGCTGGTGAAACCGCGATAGGAGACGAAACCGCCGAAGCCCGGCGGGGCACTGGCGTTGACGCCGGGCAGGGTGTTGGCGGCGTCCTGGAAGTTCTGCGCACCGTGGCGTTCGATGTCATTGCGATTGGCGATGGCCACCGAGGCCGGGGTGTCGCGTATGCTCAAGCCGAGGCGCGAGGCCATGCCGCTGGGCTGGTCGAGGCTCAGTCCCGGTTCGGCGGCGGATTCGCCGTCAATGGTGATCGGCGCCAGATCCACCGTGGATTGTGCCCAGGCGTTGACGGACAGGCAGCCGCACAGGCTCGCCAGCAAGGTAAGTTGTTTCATTGATTGAATCCTGAATGCTTGTCTAGGAGTCAGCGCACAGGCGAACGCCGCGCGCTGGCGCAGTGGGCTGACAAATCAAAAAGGTAAAGACACTCAGGCGAGCGGCGGGGCGCGGGGATTGGCCGAAGGCCAGGTGAACCGGGCAGGGAGGTCGGCGCTGACGATGACCGGCAGCGGTGGGCTGTGTTGTTCCGGCAGGATCGCCAGGGTCAGACTGGAGTTGAACGCCGGGCCCATGCCGCCGGTAGAGCACAGCGGGCAGCCAAAGGCTTTGGCCAGGGTCGGCAATTTTTCTTCAGTGGGATTGGACGCGAGTGGCGCCTGGGTGCTCGGGTCGACGGTGCAGAACTGGCCACCAGTACCGTTGAGCTGCATGCCGACCATTTGTCCGTGACCGATGCTGCAGGCGAACACATTGAACAGGACGCAGCAATAGAGCATCCAGGCCAGCAGTGAGCGATCGGAACGTGTGAGTTTCATGGGGCGGCACTTTACCGCACTGCCGACCGGTCGTGCATATGGAAAAATGCCGACTAGGATGTTTTGTTCAAATCCCTTTCAAGGATTCTCGACCATGACCTTTGTGTTGGCTCAATGGCTGGTGACGATATTTGCGGCGATCAGCCTGATGCACGTGTATTGGGCGATGGGTGGACAGTGGGCGACCGTGGCGGTGATACCGCAGGTTCCGGTGGATAACGGCGGGCAGGCGCTCAAACCGGCGTTCAAACCGTCAGGCTGGATCACGCTGGTGGTAGCGGCGGCCCTGCTACTGATTGCCGCACTGGTGTGCATGAGGGTGGGCTGGTGGTTTTCGCCGGTGCATCACTGGGCGTTGCAGTGGGTGATCAGTGCAATTGCGCTGCTGATGTTTGCGCGGGCGATCGGCGATTCGGAACTGGTGGGTTTTTTCAAGGAAGTGAAGGGATCGCGCTTTGCCCGGCTCGACACTTGGGTTTACTCACCGTTATGTCTGATTCTGGGAGCCGGGCTGTTGGCCGTCGCCTGGCTCTAACTGCCGGTTTCAGTACGGCGGCTGCTGACCTCGGCCGGCACATCATCCCCGGCCATGCGCTTGCGGAACAGCGCCGCACGCGCCAGTAGCAGGGTGGTCACCGGCACGGTGATCGCCAGTAGGATCGGGATCAACCACGCGTGCAGCACCGGCCCGGACTTGAGCGCGGAAAAACAGATGATCGACGCCAGCGCCACGCACCACGCGCCCAGGGTCGAGGCCAGCGCCGGGGGGTGCATGCGCTGGAAGTAATCCTTCATCCGCAACAACCCGGCTGCACCGATCAGGGCAAACACGCCGCTGAGTACCAGTAGGATCGCCACCGGAATTTCCACCCACAGAGACAATTCAACGTTCATTCGATCACCTCTCCACGCAGCAGGAATTTCGCCAGGGCAAACGAGCCGACGAAACCGAAAAGCGCGATCAGCAGCGCCGCTTCGAAATAGGTGTCACTGGAATAACGAATCCCCAGGGTCAGCATCATCAGCATGGCGACGATGTACAGGTAGTCCAGTGCGAGTACCCGGTCCTGTGCCGATGGCCCTTTGAACAGGCGGATCAGTGTCAGCACCATCGCCAGCGAGAACAGGAACAGCGTCAGCAGAATGGCATTCGACAGCAGCGGGCTCATTCGAAAATCTCCATCAACGGCCGCTCGTAAGTGACCTTGAAGTGCTGGATGAATTGCGCCTCGTCATCCAGATCCCAGACGTGCAGCAACAGAATGCTGCGATCCAGCGCCAGCTCTGACCACACCGTGCCGGGCACTACCGTACAGATCATCGATAGCGCCGCCAGACCGTTCGCATCACGCAGGTCCAGAGGCACCTTGATGAAGCGCGAACGGGGCGGCCGGCGTCCCGCGTTGAGCACACCCCACGCCACCACCAGATTGGAAATGACCACATCACGTCCAACCAGCAGGAACAGGCGCAGGATTGTACCGGGGCGGCGGATATGGATCTGTTGCGGGCGCAGTTTGCGCATCATCAGCGGCGCGCAGAAACCCAGTGCTGCGCCCAGCAGCAGGTTGCCGGGGCTGATCGACAGGTTCAGCACCAGCCATAGCAACCACAATGCAAGTGACAGCCACGGAGCAGGGAACAGGCGCTTCATGGTTGCACCTCCAGCAACGCAGCCTTGGCTTCCGGGCTTGGTACGGCGCGAGTGCCAAGCACCGCCATCACGTATTGCTGCGGGTTGTTCAACGCGTCTGCGGCGGCCTGGGTGTAACGCAGCAGTGGTTCAGCCTTGAAGGTCAGGGCGATGCTCAGACCGAGCAGCAGGAAAATCGGCGTGCATTCCAGTTTGCGCAACACGGGTGACGGGCGCTCCTCCGGCGACCAGAAGCGCTGGATGCCCAGGCGCGAGAACGCCATCAGCGAGCCGAGTCCGGTCAGGATCAACAGTGCCAGCAACGCCCAGGCAGCATTCGAGATCGGTTCGCCAGTGCCGAGCCCCAACGGATTGAGCAGGGCGCCGATCAGGCTCAGCTTGCCGATGAACCCCGACAGCGGCGGCATGCCAATGATCAGCAGCGCGCAGGCGATGAAGCTCAGGCCGAGGAAGGCCATGGTCCACGGAATCACTTGGCCGACCACGGCTTTCTGGTCATCGTCGAGGTTGATGCCCTTGACCGGCGGTTGCCATTGCTGCGGACGTGGCAACAGTTCGTTTTCGTCTTCCAGAGGCACTTCGACGGCGGTGCGTGAACGTTCGATCAGTTCCGCCAGCAGGAACAGCGCGCTGAGTGCCAGGGTCGAGCTGACCAGATAGAACAGCGCCGCGCCGATCAGGTTCGGCTGGGCGAAACCCACGGCAGACAGCAGAATCCCGGCCGACACCAGAATGCTCAGACTGGCCATGCGTTCCAGGCGTTGTGCGGCGATGATCGCCACGCCTGCGCAGAGCATGGTCGCCATGCCGCCGTAGATCAGCCAGTCGCCGCCGAAGTAAGCCGAAGCCCCGGCTTGGCCGGAGAACAGCAGCGTCCACAGGCGCAGCAGGGTGTAGACGCCGACCTTGGTCATGATCGCGAACATCGCCGCAACCGGCGCGCTGGCCGAGGAATAAGCCGGCACCAGCCAGAAGTTCAGCGGCCACATTCCGGCCTTGGCCAGGAACGCCACCGCAAGAATCGCCGCACCAGCATGCAGCAAGCCGCGGTCGGCTTCCGGCACCAGCGGAATCTTCATCGCGAGGTCAGCCATGTTCAGCGTGCCGGTGACGCCGTAGATCAGCGCCGCGCCAATCAGGAACAGCGACGATGCCAGCAGGTTGATCGAGATGTAATGCAGCCCCGACGACACCCGCGCCCGGCCCGAGCCGTGAAGCAGTAAACCGTACGATGCCGCAAGCAGCACTTCGAAAAACACGAACAGGTTGAACAGGTCCGCTGTCAGGAATGCGCCGTACAGGCCCATCAACTGAATCTGGAACAGTGCGTGGAAGCTCGAGCCTGCGCCATCCCAGCGCGCCATGGCGAACAGCAAAGCGCTGACGCCGATGATCCCGGTCAGTACCAGCATCAAGGCCGACAGCCGATCGACCACCAGCACGATGCCGAATGGCACCTGCCAGTTGCCCGGAAGGTAGACGCCGATGGAGCCGGGCACGCCGGTGGTCTGGGTCCATTGCAGCAACAGCAAGGAAACCACAAGGCCCAGCATGGTGGAGAACAGGTTGATCTTCGCCTTCAGCGGCCGGTGCTTTTCGCCAAGCATCAGCATGATGGCAGCCGTCAGCAGCGGCAGCAGGATCGGTGCGGCGATCAGGTGGGTCATCGCCGTCATTCCTTGGGCTCCCTTCCGTCAACGTGGTCGGTGCCGGTCAGGCCCCGCGACGCGAGCAGCACCACGAGGAACAGCGCGGTCATGGCGAAGCTGATAACGATCGCCGTCAGCACCAGCGCCTGAGGCAACGGGTCGGTGTAATTGAGCAGGTCCTGAGGTACGCCGTCCTTGATGATCGGTTCTTTGCCGATGAACAGGCTGCCCATGCTGAAGATGAACAGGTTGACGCCGTAGGACAGCAGGCACAGGCCCATGACCACCTGGAATGTCCGTGGACGCAGGATCAGCCAGACGCCGGAGGCGGCGAGCACTCCGATGGCGATTGCGATGACTTCTTCCATCAGACGGCTCCCTTGATGGCGGCGGTTTTGTGGCCCCGGACCGATTGGTGGGCGAGGGCGGTGAGGATCAGCAATGTCGAACCGACTACCACCCCGTACACGCCGATGTCGAAGAACAGTGCGCTGGCGATATGGATGTCGCCCAGCACCGGCACGCTGAAATGCCAGGTGTGAGTGGTGAGGAACGGATAACCCGCCACCATTGCGCCGAGGCCAGTGACCGTGGCGAACAGCAACCCGGTGCCCATCCAGCGCAGCGGTCGCAGGCTCATTTGCGCCTCGACCCACTGGGTGCCGGCGACCATGTATTGCAGGATGAACGCCACTGACATCACCAGACCGGCGACAAAACCGCCACCCGGCTGGTTGTGCCCGCGCAGGAACAGGTAGAACGACACCACCAGCGCAATCGGCAGCAGCAGGCGCACCAGCACCGCCGGCACCATCATGAAACCGAGCGCGGTGTCGCTGGCCGAACGCGGATTGACTAGATCGGTGACTACGTCCGGCGCCAGCAGGCGTTGCTGGGCTGGCCGTTGCAGGCTTTCTTTCGGTGGGCGGAAGCGTCGCAGCAGGGCGAATACGGTCAGCGCCACGGCCACCAGCACGGTGATTTCACCGAGGGTGTCGAAACCACGGAAGTCCACCAGCATCACGTTGACCACATTGCTGCCGCCGCCTTCAGGCAGGGCGCGACTCAGGTAGAACGAGGAAATGTCGTTCGGGGTCTGCCGGGTGAGCATTGCGTAGGACAGCAGCGCCATGCCGCCACCGACGGCAATCGACAACAGCAAGTCGCGCAGACGCCGCACACGGGCCTTGCGCAGGCTGCTCGGTAGCGGCGAAACCTCTTCGATCCGCCGTGGCAGCCAGCGCAGGCCGAGCAGGATCAGCACCGTGGTCACCACTTCGACCACTAGTTGCGTCAGGGCCAGGTCCGGTGCCGAGAACCAGACGAAGGTCACGCACGTCATCAGACCGCAGACGCTGACCATGGTCAGGGCGGCGAGACGGTGATACTTGGCCTGCCACGCGGCGCCGAGGGCGCAGGCGATTGCCAGCAGCCACAGGGTCACGAACACGATGGAGCCAGGGATCTTCGGCCGGTCGCCCCAGCTCAGGCTGCTGTGCAGCATCGGGATCAGGCCGGCCAGCACTGCCGCCAACACCATCAGGAACAGTTGGGTTTGCAGGCGTTTGGTGCCGATCCGCCGCTCCAGGCGTCGGGCCAGACGCATCATTGCCACCAGACTGCGCTCGAAAAGGCGCTTGCCGTTGAAGCGGCCTACCAGTGGCGGGAATTTGAAACGACCGCGCTTGAGCTGATTGCGCAGCAGCAGATAGACCACGATGCCGCCGGACATGGCGATCAGACTCATGATCATCGGAGCATTGAGGCCGTGCCAGATCGCCAGGCTGTATTCAGGCAGCACGCCACCCACCACCGGCAACGCGGCAGCGGCCAGCAACGGGCCGACCACTTGTGCCGGGAAAATCCCTACCAGCAAACAGGTGAAAACCAGCAACTCGACCGGTGCACGCATCCAGCGTGGCGGCTCGTGCGGTGTGTGCGGCAGGTCGGTGGCGGTCGGGCCGAAGAACACGTCGACGGTAAAGCGCAGCGAGTACGCAACGCTGAACGTACCGGCGATGGTCGCCACGATTGGCAGTGCAGCTTCAACCCACGCGGTGGCATTGATGAACACGGTTTCGGCGAAAAACATTTCTTTCGACAGGAAACCATTGAGCAACGGCACGCCGGCCATGGACGCACTGGCGACCATCGCCAGGGTGGCGGTGAACGGAATCAGTTTGAACAGACCGTTGAGCTTGCGGATGTCGCGGGTACCACTTTCGTGGTCGATGATCCCGGCGGCCATGAACAGCGAGGCCTTGAAGGTTGCGTGGTTGAGAATGTGGAACACCGCTGCGACGGCCGCCAGTGGACTGTTCAGGCCCAGCAGCAACGTGATCAGACCGAGGTGGCTGATGGTCGAGTAGGCCAGCAGGCCCTTGAGGTCGTTCTGGAACATCGCGCAGTACGCGCCGAGCAACAGTGTGGCGGCTCCAGCGCCGCTGACGATGTAGAACCATTCTTCGCTGCCGGACAGCGACGGCCACAACCGGGCGAGCAGGAAAACCCCGGCCTTGACCATGGTCGCCGAGTGCAGATAGGCCGAAACCGGTGTCGGCGCCGCCATCGCGTGGGGCAGCCAGAAGTGGAAGGGGAACTGGGCGCTTTTGCTGAGGGCGCCGATGAGAATGAGGGGAAGCAGGATGGGGTAGAGGGCATGTGCACGAATCAGATCGCCGGCGGCCAGGACCTTGTCCAGGTCATAGCTGCCGACCACATGGCCGAGGATCATGACCCCCGCCAGCAGGCATAGCCCTCCCGCACCGGTGACCATCAACGCCATGTATGCACCACGGCGCGCGTCGTGGCGGTGGTGCCAGTAGCCGATCAACAGGAACGAGAAGAGGCTGGTCAGCTCCCAGAAGAACACGATCTGGATCAGGTTGCCGGAGATCACCAGCCCGAGCATGGCGCCCATGAACGCCAGAAAGAATGCGAAGAAACGCGGCACCGGGTCATCCGGCGACATGTAATAGCGGGCATATAAGGAAACGAGAGTGCCGATGCCCAGCACCAGCATTGAGAACAGCCAGGCGAAACCGTCCATGCGCAGGACGAAGTTCAGGCCCAGGCTGGGCAGCCACGTGAACTCTTCACGGATCACGCCGCCATGGGCAATCTGCGGGAACAGCAAGGCGACCTGGACCGTGCCGATCAAAGCGACCAGGCCTGCCAGCAGGGATTCGGCGTTACGTGCGTTGTGCGGCAGCACGGCTGCCAGACAGCTGCCCACAAAAGGCAGAAGCAGTAGAACTATCAGGGACATAGGCTTCTAATCTGCGGAAGTTTGTGAAGCATCATACGTGCCAGCTCCCGGATCGCCAAACGCGAGGATGTCTCTGAATCCTACAAGGTAGTCGCAAAAACCTCGCTTAGCCTTCTGTCTCGCGCTCGAACTCTTCTGTGACCGCTTGTGTCGCTTTGCCCTTGGTCTTCAACTCACTGACAATCACCGCTGCCACGATCAGCCCGGCGCCCACCAGTGCAATCGCTGGCAGTCGCTCGCCGGCAATTCGTCCGGCGATCCCGGCCCACACCGGTTCTCCGGCGTAGATCAAGGTCGCGCGGGTGGGCGAAACACTTTTCTGCGCCCAGTTCATGGCCACCTGAATCGCCGCACTCATTGCGCCCAGCCCCAGGGCTGTACTCAGCAGTAGCCATGAAAAGTCTGGAAGCGCCTCACCGGTCGGCACCACCATCAAAAACGCCAGCGCCGAGGTCATCGCCAGTTGCACCACCGTCACCCGACGCACGTCGACTTGTCCGGCATAGGTGCTGATCAGGATGATCTCCGCCGCTATGGCGATGGCGCTGATCAGTGTGGCGATTTCACCGGGACTGAAATTCAACGATGCACCGGCCGGCCCCGACAGCAGCATCAACCCGGTAAACGCCAGCATGATCCCGATGCTCGGCATCAAACCGGGACGACGACCGAGCACCAACCATTGCAGCAACGGCACGAACGGCACGTATAGCGCAGTGATGAACGCCGACTGGCTGCTCGGGATACTCTGCAAGCCAACGGTCTGCAAGCCATAACCGAGCATGATCGCCACGCCAATGAACGCACCGGCCTTGAGCTCGAACAAGGTCAGTTCACGCATGTGTTTCCACGAAAACATCGCCACGATGCTCGCCGCAGCGGCAAAGCGCAGGCCGACGAAAAACATCGGGCCGCTGACGGTCATCGCGTGCTGCACCAGCAGAAAGGTACCGCCCCAGAGCATGGTGATCAGCACGAGCACGCACTCGGCTTTGCTGAACCGGGAAAAGCGCAGGGGAGTTTGGGGGGAGCTGGCTGACGTCATGATCTTGCGCACTTTTGAAGAGGGGACGCACAATGCGCCAAATGTTGCGCAGTATACTGCCCAACCCTAGCCAGTGAGCAATATAGTGCACAAAGATTCTGTACAACGGGCTTCGGTCCTGCAACACGTCAGCCAGAACGTCCGACGCCTGCGCCACGCCGCCGACATGAGCCAGACGACTCTCGCGGAAAAGTCCGGGGTCAGCCGGCGCATGTTGGTGGCCATCGAGGCAGGTGAAAAAAACGTCAGCCTGACGACGCTTGACCGGGTTGCCGAAGCTCTGGGTGTGGCCTTCAGTGATCTGATCCAGGCCCCGGATAACCGCGATCCGGGCCGTATCAACGAACTGGCCTGGGCCGGCAGCATTCCCGGCAGTAAAGCGGTGCTGTTGTCCAAGGCAGCGGCCACCCGGGAAGTGGAGCAATGGGAATGGTGCCTGCAACCTGGGGAGGTTTATCCTTCGCAAGCCGATGCCGAAGGCTGGAGCGAACAGATTTTCGTGTTCGAGGGCTGCCTGACGCTGATACTCGGCGATCAACCCCAGCACATCGCCGCCGGTGAGTTTTTCATGTTCGCCAGCAACCAGCCGCACACCTATCGCAATGACGGGGCAGTGGCCGTACGGTTTGTGCGCAATGTGGTGATCTGACTGTTGCAAGGCCGACAGCGGATAAACAGTTTGCTCTGTCTTTCGCTCGGATTGCTTTAAGTTGTTGTCTCAATTTATTGATAAATAAAGAAAATATATTCAGGCACGACTCCTGCAAACGATTCCGCATCCTCATCCGGAAACCACGGAGTCGCCTTACATGACCGCTTCAAATCAAACCTCTAAACGCCTCCTGAACATCGGGAGTGCCGCCTGATGCCCCGCGAAATCCGTCTCAACGCCTTCGACATGAACTGCGTCGGCCACCAGTCGCCGGGCCTGTGGGCGCACCCTCGCGATCGTTCCTGGCAGTACAAGGATCTGGAGTACTGGATCGATCTGGCGAAAATCCTCGAGCGCGGCAAGTTCGACGGCTTGTTCATCGCCGACGTGCTGGGCATCTACGACGTGTACAACGGCAACGGCAAAGCAGCGATCCGGCAGGCGGCGCAGGTGCCGGTCAACGATCCGTTGCAATTGATCCCGCCGATGGCTCTGGTCACCGAGCACTTGGGTTTCGGTCTGACCGCATCGTTGTCCTTCGAGCATCCGTATCCATTTGCCCGACGCCTGTCGACCCTCGATCACCTGACCAAGGGCCGCGCCGGCTGGAACATCGTCACGTCCTATCTGGAGAGCGGTGCGAAAAACATCGGCCAGCAAGCCCAGACCGAACACGACGCGCGCTACGACTTCGCCGAGGAATACCTGGAGGTCTGCTACAAACTCTGGGAAGGCAGCTGGGAAGATGGCGCGATTTTGCGGGATCGCGAGCGGCGGATCTTCAGTGACCCGAGCAAGATCCACGAGATCCGCCACCACGGTAAACACTTCCACGTGCCGGGCATTCACCTTTGCGAGCCGTCGCCGCAGCGCACACCGGTTCTCTATCAGGCGGGCGCGTCCAGCCGTGGCAAACAGTTTGCCGCTGAACATGCCGAGTGCGTATTTGTCGCGGCACCGTCGAAAGTGCTACTCAAGAAAACCGTGGCCGACATTCGCCGTCGCGCCGCCGAGGCCGGGCGAGATCCGTCGAAGATCCTGATCTTCAACCTGCAAACCGTGATCCTCGGCGAGACCGATGCCAAGGCCAAAGCCAAGTTCGAAGAATACAAATCCTGGGTGAGTTACGAGGGTGCGATGGCGCTGATTTCGGGCTGGACCGGTATCGACTTCAGCCGCTTCAAACCGGACGAACCGCTCAAGCACGTACATACCAACGCGATTCAGTCTGCCGTGGAAGCGTTTTCGACAGCGGACCCGAACAAGGTCTGGACTCCGAATGAGCTGGCCGACTGGGTCGGTATCGGCGGTTTCGGCCCGTTGTTCGTCGGCAGCCCGGAAACCGTCGCTGACCTGCTACAGGAATGGGTCGACGAAACCGACGTCGATGGCTTCAACCTGGCCTACGCATTGACCCACGAAACCTTCATCGACGCCGTGGAATTGTTGGTGCCTGAGCTGCAGAAACGCGGCGTCTACAAGACCGATTACGCACCCGGAACGTTACGCGAGAAGCTGTTTGGCGAAGGGCCGAAATTGCCGCAGATCCATCCGGGCAGCGGTTATCGAAACCTGGGTGAACTGCGTCGGCAGGAGAAAAAGGTTACGTCTGTCTAGACTCGCTCGCAGCGTCTGCACGACACTGACTTGAGCAAATCCTCTGCAGCGAGAACGGCATGACTCAAACCGATACGGCCGACATCCTGATTGTCGGCGGCGGCCTCAGCGGCACGATGCTGGCGGTGCAATTGCTGCGCCTGCCGGGGCGGCGACGGATTCTGGTAGTCGAGCCCCGGGCCGAATTGGGCCGGGGCGAAGCGTACAGCGCGGTTGAACTGGGCCATACGCTCAATGGCAACGCAGCGCGAATGAGCGTCGACCCCAGCAACGCCGAGGACCTGACTCAATGGCTGACTGATCACATTGCCAGCGGCGGCTGGCCGGAGTCGGATCAGCAACATGTACCAGTCAGCGAACTGTTTCCGCCACGAGGTCTGTTCGGTGTGTATGTGCAGCAGCGACTGGCTGAAGCGCAGCTGGTGGGCAGGCAGCATGGTTCGACGGTCGAGCACGTGCGCGCAGAGGTGATTGATGTACAGGCTTCAGCCGATTCGGTGCAGCTCTCCTTGAGCGATGGCCGGCGACTGCAAGGCGCTTTTGCGGTGCTCGCCACCGGTATGTTCCCCGCCGCCCGTACGCCGCAAACGCAATCCAGCGGCCTCAACGCGGCTGGGCTCGATCCTTGGGATGTGGGCGCCATGCGCCAGCTCGATCCGCAATCGACCGTGCTGATCATCGGCTCCGGCCTGACCATGGTCGATGCCGTGGTTTCGCTGGAGCAGGCCGGGCATCGCGGGCCGATCGAGGTGTTTTCCCGGCACGGGCTGCTGCCCCATGTCCGTCGCCAGCCGCCTGCGTGGGTGGACTTCCTCGCCGAGGATCACAGTATCCGCACGCCACGCCAGTTACTGCGTGAATTGCGCCGGCATTGCCGGGATGCCATCAATCAAGGCATCGACTGGCAGGCACCGCTGGACACCGTACGCGCGCACATCGGTCGGCTGTGGAGCCAGGCGAGCGATGTACAGCGCCGGCAATTCGTGCGGCATGTGCGGCCGTGGTGGGAGAGCCATCACCATCGTTCGCCTCCACTGAGTGCGGAGTTGGTTGCGCGTCTGCACCGCGAAGGACGCCTGCGTATTCACGCAGCGTCCTATAAAGGTCTGGAACCGGTGTCGGGCGCTGGTGTCGGGATTCGCATCCGTCGTCGGGGTGAAAATGAAACACGCGTGGTGCAAGGCGCGGCGCTGATCAATTCCAGCGGTATCGAGTATGACTGGCGCCGCGTCGACCGACCCTTGCCGCAACAATTGCTGGCCCGTGGGCTGGTGCAACCGGGGCCTTTGGCGCTGGGAATTGCGGCGGCGGTGGACGGTGCGGTGCTGGATGCGCAGGGAAACGTGTCACAACGACTGTTCGCGATGGGCCCGCCACTGAGAGGGATGTGGTGGGAAAGTACGGCGGTGACCGATGTTGCGTCGCAGGCCAAGGCGTTGGCGGTGCGCCTGGTGGCTCAGTAGTTGTAACCGTACTCGGAGGCGTTCTGCGCAACGTAGAGCGTCTGCTCCAGGCTGCCCGTGGCTGCGCTGCCAAGGCCGACGATGCCGGACTGGCCGACACTCGTCATGGCAACGACGTGCCCGTTGCCATGGGCGTTGGCAATCGCGGAGGTGGCGCCGATCAGCGCGATGATGAACCCGAGGGCGATAAAGTCTTTCATGGGGTGCACCAGAAAACGGGAAGAAGATGACCGCCACTTTATGGCCACGGACGCCAGAAGAAAAAACACCTTTTCAGATAGTTGTTATCAAAGGTGTTGATGCGTGATCAGCGCGGCAGGGTATTGCTCAGCCAGCGCTGGCGCATTTTCTCCAGGCGACCGTCGGCGCGCAGAGTATCCAGCGCTTGCTGCCAGCGTGCGACTTGTTTGGGGTCGGTCTGTCGGGAGAATGCGATGTACGTGTCTTGCTTCATCAACGACAACTGGTACTGCAAACGCCCCGGTTCCATGCCTTGCTCGCGGGCGAGGGCGGCGCTGGACAAGGTGTCGGACACCACAAAGTCGGTCCGCCCGAGACTGAACAAACGCATCATCTGTTCCGGAGTTTCCACGCCGTAGAGGTTGGTCAGGTCCTGTTCCTGCAAATAGCTGTAGACCAGCCATTTGCGTGGCACGGTGATCCGGCCCAGGTGATCGGCCTCGCGCAGGCTGCGCACGGGTGGATGGAAGCTATCCCGGGCGTAAAGCGCGGTTTCGACTTCGATCAACGGCCCGACCCATTGGTAGCGGTCATCCCGTGCGTCGGTGCGCAGCACGGTAAATACGCCGGTATCCGGAGTCTCGCTGGCCATGCGCAGGGCACGCAGCAATGGCACTTGCTGCAGGTGAATGCGATCGCCGGTCTGCGCGGCCAGGGCTTGCACCACATCCACGCCGAAGCCCACCAGTTGATCGCCCTGAAGGAAATGCAGCGGAGGATGATTGTCGGTGAGCAGTTGCAGATCTGCCGCATTGGCTGTCAGAGCCAGAAGAGACAACAGGCTGGCGGCAAAACGTTTCATGGATCGTCCCTGAAAAAACAAACGCCCAGCTTAGACGGCCACACGATGGCTGTCGTGGGGAATCAGAGGGGCTTTTGTGTCAGAGAACAGGGCGGTTCGGTAGTGTCGATGCGCCATGAGGGAGTGCGCTCACTCCCTCACAGGCAAACTGCATCGAGTGCGGTCAGGAAACAACGCGATAGCACGGCACATACGCCGCGCCGCCCGGCAGTTTCATTCGGTGCTGGGCGACGAAGGCTTTGAGCAGCAGATCGAGCGGTTGCATGATCGCGGCGTCGCCACGGATCTGATACGGACCGTGTTCTTCGATCAGGCGAATGCCCTTGTCCTTGACGTTGCCGGCGACGATTCCGGAGAACGCGCGGCGCAGGTTGGCTGCCAGTTCATGCGGAGGCTGGTCGCGATGCAGCTTGAGGTTGGCCATGTTTTCGTGGGTCGGGTCGAACGGGCGCTGGAAGCCCTCGTCGATCTTCAGAAGCCAGTTGAAGTGGAACGCGTCGGCGCGTTCGCGGCGGAACTGCTTGACCGCTTTGAGGCCTGCAGTCATCTGACGTGCCACTTCGGCCGGGTCGTCGATGATGATTTCGTAGTGCTGTTTCGCCGCTTCGCCGAGGGTGGCGGTGACGAAGGCGTCGAGCTGTTCCAGATACGGCGCGGCATGTTTCGGTCCGGTGAGAATTACCGGGAACGGGAGGCCGGCGTTGTCCGGGTGCATCAGGATGCCCAGCAGATACAGGAACTCTTCGGCAGTACCGGCGCCGCCTGGGAAGATGATGATGCCGTGGCCGACGCGGACGAAGGCTTCCAGGCGCTTTTCGATGTCTGGCAGGATCACCAGCTCATTGACGATCGGGTTCGGCGCTTCGGCGGCAATGATGCCCGGCTCGGTCAGGCCCAGGTAGCGGCCGCCGTGAATACGTTGCTTGGCGTGGGCGATTGTCGCGCCTTTCATCGGGCCTTTCATCACGCCCGGGCCGCATCCGGTGCAGATGTCGAGGCTGCGCAGGCCCAGTTCGTGGCCGACTTTCTTGGTGTATTTGTATTCTTCGGTGTTGATCGAGTGGCCGCCCCAGCACACGACGATTTTCGGCTCGACGCCCGGGCGCAGAGTGCGTGCGTTGCGCAACAGGTGGAAGACGTAGTCGCTGATGCCCTGGGAGGTGCTGAGGTCGATGCTCAGGGCATCGAGTTCGTTTTCGGTGTAGACGATGTCGCGCAGGGCGCTGAACAGCATTTCCCGGGTGCTGGCGATCATTTCGCCGTCGACGAAGGCGTCGGCCGGGGCGTTCAACAGTTCCAGGCGCACGCCGCGATCCTGTTGGTGGATGCGGATTTCGAAGTCCTTGTAGGCTTCCAGAATGGTTTTCGCGTTGTCGACATGGGCGCCAGTATTGAGGATGGCCAGGGCGCACTGGCGAAAAAGGGTATAGGTGCTGCCGGTTCCGGCCTGGCTCAGTTGCTGAACTTCACGTTGGGAAAGAGTTTCCAGGCTGCCTTTTGGGCTGACTGAGGCATTGATTACGTGTCGTTGGGTCATGCAGTGATCCTTAAAACGATGCCATTGCCGGCCTGGCCAATGGCATCCGAATAGAGTGTATCCATGAATGAAGATGGCACGATCTGCGTGGTATCGCCATGTCCCCCGCTGGACGATGAAAAGATGAAAAGGAGCTCCAGCATAGCTAAATCCGCCTCAGAGGCGATAATGCGCCGGCCTCTTTTTATTTCAAGCCATGGAAGCCTGTCGCGATGTTCGAGATTCAACCGATCGATGCCATCACCTATCGCCAGCAGACCCGGCGCAGCACGCTGATTATCGCGGTGCTGTTCCTGGTGCTGGCGATGGCGTTTTCGACCGTGGCGGTGGCGCTGTTCGGCGAGCCGGGTGGCGATAACCTGCGGTTCAATGTAGGCGGGGTGTTCGGCGCATTTCTGTTGACGGCGGCGTTGTTGCGCGGACGTTTCTGGAATCAGACCTGGATGGCCCCGGCGGTGTACGGCTGGCGGCTCAAGCGCAGCCTGATGAGTGTCACCAATGTCATGCATCACGTGACGGCGGCGGTCGAGAGGGGTGATCCGACAGCGATGAAAGTGCTGCGCTTCTATCACCTGGGCTTGACGCAGATGCATGAACTGGACGGTAACTCCAGCGATCATTCGCAATTACGCCGCGAAGTCGAGGCGCACAAGGCGCGGATGGAGGCGCTCGGTCTGGATACCGATCAGATGCGCCTCGATCCGGCCTGGCTGGAAGCCTTGAAGTCGCGTTAGAACGGAATGCGGGCGGCGCGACGCAGTTTCCACTGACGGATCAGACGTCCGTATACCAGCAGGTTGATCATCAGCACCACTCCCCCCAGCACAAGCTGAATCTGCGAGGTCAGTCCCGCCGGGTAGATGATCGGCCAGACGTAATTCTCGATGAAGCCGCCGGCATACTCGGTTTGCCCGGCAGCGTGGCGCATCAGGTTTTCCCAGTAGGTCAGCGGGCAGGTCAGGTGCAACACCTCGACCATCACGCCCCAGGTTGCGGCCGGCAGATGCAGCCACGCCACTCGGTGCCACTTGAGCACCAATAGCCCGCCAAACAGCACGAACAGAATGAACGATAGGTGAAACAGCACCAGCCCGTCGGCGGCAATTCGATACAGCATGTCGTCTCCCTGACGCAGATGTGAATGGCTGTCATGGTACGCCGCTAATCGGTTTGCAGCTGGGCGATTTCCGGCAATTGCGCAAGATTGTTCAAGCCAGCAAAAGGCATTTGCTGGCAGAGTCCGGGGTCTTTTCTCACGGTTGAAGAGCGTTATGTCCGACTCATTAATTCCGCGCAGTGCCTTTTTTCGCGGAGCCGCGGCGATCATGCCGTTATCCTTGGCGACCGCGCCATGGGGGCTGCTGGCCGGCTCCATGGCGATCGAAGCCAACCTTACGCCGCTGCAAGGGCAGGGCTTGTCGAGCATTGTATTTGCCGGCGCTGCGCAACTGGTGGCGATCGGCATGCTCAAGGGAGGGGCCGGGATTTTCTCGATTCTGCTGACCACGCTGCTGCTGACTTCGCAGCATTTGCTCTACGGCATGAGCATGCGCCATGTGATTTCGCCGTTGCCGGGTCGCTGGCGCATTGGCCTGGGCTTTTTGCTCACCGACGAACTGTTCGCCCTGACCAGTCAGCACGACCGTCAGCAGTTCAATCGCTGGTATGCCCTCGGCGTCGGCCTGACGTTCTATATCGCCTGGAACCTCTTCACCCTGGCCGGCATCGTGCTCGGCAGCAGCATTCCGGGGCTTGAGCATCTGGGACTGGACTTCTCGATTGCCGCGACCTTCATCGCCCTGATCACCCCGGTGGTGCGCAACGTGCCGACCGTGGTTTGCGTGGCGGTGTCGCTGTTCTGCTCGGTGTTGTTCAGTTATTGGCAGTGGGGCTCGGCGCTGGTGCTGTCGGGGCTGGCGGGAATGACCGCAGGGTTTATTTGCAACAAGCTATATCGGGAGCGCACATGATCATCTGGGCAGTGATTTTCGGCATGGGGATTCTTGTGTTCCTCAACCGCTACGTGTTTCTTGAGCCGCGCTTGCCGGTGCGTTTGAGCAGTAACGCACGGCAATTTCTGGGTTTCGCCGTACCGGGTATGTTGACCGCGATTTGCGGGCCGATCGTGTTCATGCCGGATAAACAGCTGAATCTGCAGTGGGATAACCCTTATCTGCTGAGTTCATTAGTGGCGATTGGATTAGTGATTTACACGCGTAATACGTTGCTTAGCATGCTATTGAGCATGGCGTTCTTCTTTCTGTTGCGCTGGTGGTTGTAAGTTGCCTGTCTGAATCTGTTCTACGCTGTAAGGATGACTGACGACTTATGGCAGCGAGGTGAACATGGCAACCGAGCAGAAACGTCCCGAAGAAGATGAAGAACCGAGCGAAGAAGAGATCGAGCGGGAGAAACACAAGGAGCAGACCTGGAAACATGACGACAGCCGCGAGTTGTCCGATCGCGACCAGGAACGCCCGCTCAAACCTTGAGCGCTACCACGAAAAAGCCCCGCGATTGCGGGGCTTTTTCGTTTCATCAAAGATCGTCCAGCTGTGTGAAATCGGGGTGCGAAGCCCGATAACCCAAGGTCTTGTCGATCCAGGCATTCAGCTCGTTGACCATCACCGGCGGGTGGCAGGGATAGTTTTGGAGAGTGGCGCGCAGGATGCGGTCGATCTCGGGTACGTCACGCAGGTTTCGAGTCTTTATGTAGTGGGCGATAAAACAGTCGAGTTGAAAGCGTTCTGTCATGGACAGATAAATACACTCCAGGCCGTTGGCCTGTTTGATTGCAAAATCGTCGCGCAACTTAGTTCTCTGCAAGGCTTGTAAGTTTGTAGGGTATTCCCGGTTTGTTGACTCTTTGGTCAACTGGTATGCCAATAGGAAATGCGGCGCGCATGCTATCTGTAGCGTTACTAAATGTATGTATGACGATTGAAATGTCAGACAGGCGGTTGCTTTTAATCAAGCGACTGATTCAATGATTGTTTCGAGTTTGAAACACTGTCTGTAACGAACGGTTCTCACTTGCTGCGTGATGTCAATTTGACTCACGTCTTCCGATTATTCGATAGACGTGCCGGCCCGCAAAATATTTAAGTCACCACTTCAATCAACTCCGCACCCTGATTGCGTGAATTGCCGACAGCTTTGCCGACTTTGTGCCATTTGAACGCTTCGCTGCCCAACCCTTCGGACAGGAGCATTTGCTCGGCACGCTCAACGGGTGTGGCGGGATCGAGCCATTCCCGTGCCCCCTCGGCGGACAACACGATGGGCCGGCGATCATGCAGATCGAGCAGGCCACCTTCACTGTCGGCGGTGATGATCACGAAACCGTCGTCTTTCCTCGATTGCGCATCGGGTGTCGGAAACTGGCCGATGGCGGCGCAGAAAACCGGCTGATGATCGATCCGATGGATCAGCCAGGGCTGGCGGCTCTTGTCCGGCCCGTCGACCCATTCGAACCAGTTGTCGACCGGGACGATCAGCCGGTGACGCCAGATCGCCCGAAAGAACAGGCCGTGGACGACTTTTTCGACTCGCGCATTGATCGGCGCCGCGCGGTCCCTGGCCCAGTGCGGGCGCCAACCCCAGCGCAGGTTATCGGCGTACAAGCGTTGTTCGTGTTGATGAAGAATGGCCAGCGCGGTGGTGGGCGCCGCGTTGTAGTGCGCGAGCGGTGCGTCGCCGACGTGATTGATCAGCGCATCGGGAATGCTCAGCACCGCGACAAAATCGTGGATGCCGCGGTATTGCGAAAGTCTTCCGCACATTGGCCGAACCTCCGGCGAACACTGCCTGAAGATTCAGCTTAGTTGTGCAGATCAGTCCTTGCTGCCCTGGCCGGTAAAGGTGTCGCGCCAGGCCAGCCAGCGGCGCTCGAGCGCGGCGAGCAGCCCATCGCTGAGTTTGCCCAGCAGCGCCAACACGATAATCGCCGCCAGTACGATGTCCGGTCGCGAGGTTTCGCGCCCGTCACTCAACAGGTAACCCAGCCCCTTGGTCGCCGCGATCAGCTCGGCCGCCACCAGAAACATCCACGCCAGACTCATGCCGCTGCGTAGCCCGGTGAACAGGCCGGGCAGGGCAGCGGGCAGCAGAATCCGATGCACCAGTTGCAGGCGACTGAAACCATAGATGCGGCCGACTTCCACCAGTTTGCGGTCGATGTTGCGGATTGCCGCGACGACGTTGACGTATACCGGGAAGAACGCACCAATGGCGATCAGGACGATTTTCGAGGTCTCGTCGATGCCCAGCCACAATAGCAACAGCGGCACCCAGGCCAGACTGGGAATCGAGCGAAGCGCGGCAAAGGTTGGCTCCAGGTACGCCTCCGCCTCACGGCTCAGGCCGACCCACGCAGCAAATACCAAGGCCAGACTCGCGCCGATGGCAAACCCGATCAGCACGCGGATCAGGCTGGCGCCGATGTGTTTCCACAGTGCGCCTTCGGCCAGATCGAAGAGGGTCAGGGCGATCTCGCTCGGCGCAGGCATTTGATAGGACGGCAGCCAGCCGACGCGCACGATGATCTCCAGGGCGATCACGATCAGCAGCGGCAGGGCCAACCCTCTAAGGCGCCGCCAGGGCGGATTCAACGGCAGGATTTGTCGGCGCGACAGCGGCACGGCGAGGCGGGCGGGCAGGTCATTGCTCATGGGCGGTTCTCCGCTCACGACAAATCCGCGACGGGCGCGGACTTGTTGTGAGCCCGATTGGTTACTGGGCGGCGACTTGCTGGAAACCGGTGTCGATCAATTGATCGATGACATGATCGACATTCACCCCACGGCGCACCAGTTCTTCGGAGACCAGAATCGGCGCGGCGGCTTTCGACGCCAGTACGTCGGCGGCGGTGAGTTGCGGGCTGCTCAGGTCGGTGCGCGACAGTTGCAGTTTGGCCACATCCAGCGGCAGGCCGGATTCGCTGGCGAGCAGTTTGGCCAGTTCGTCCGGGTTCTTTACCGACCACTCGCGAGCCTGTTCATAGGCCTTGATCACGGTGTCGATGGTTTGTGGGTGTTCCTTGGCGTACTGCTCGGTGACGCTGACCACGCCGTAGCTGTTGAAGTCGCGGTTGCGATACAGCAGGCGCGAACCGGCCTGTACCTGGCTGGCGGCCATGTGCGGATCGAGGCCGGCCCAGGCGTCGACGTCACCTTTTTCCAGCGCGGTGCGGCCGTCCGGGTGTTGCAGGTGCACCAGCTCCACGTCGTCCTTTTTCAGCCCGGTCTGTTGCAGGCTGCGCAGGGTGAACAGGTACGGGTCGGTGCCTTTGGTGGCGGCGATTTTCTTGCCCTTGAGGTCGGCAACGGTCTGGTACGGCGAGTCTTTGCGCACCACCAGTGCGGTCCACTCGGCGCGGCTGTAAACGTACACCGATTTGATCGGGCTGCCGTTGGCGCGGCTCAATACTGCCGCGAGGCTGGCCGACGAGGCGAAATCCACGCCGCCGCTGTTGAGGTATTCCAACGAACGGTTGCTGCCCTGGCTCAGTACCCAGTTGACCTTGCTCTGGGGCAGGGCCTTTTCCAGATAACCCAGATGTTTCAGCGCCAGGCTGACGGGGGAGTAATAGGCATAGTCCAGATGCACTTCGGCGGGCGGCGTTTCCGCTGCGTGGGCGAGAGGTTGCAGGCTCAGGGCCACAGCGCAGGCCGCGAGCAGCGTTTTGATGCGGGAAAACGGTAAGCGGGATTTCATGGGCACGCTCCGGCAAGGCAACAGTTTCTTATGTCCAGAAAGATATTTTTATCGAATGCTTCCTGCATGAATGGAATATTGCAGGCTCTGTGCCATATGCCTTGAGCCCCGTGTTTACGGGGTTTTGATGCGATTTACGCGCTTTGAACTGTTGCCGGGAAAACACTGTGCCGGGCCACTGTTGCTAGACCAACAGCGCTTGTCGGCGGTGCTGAGCTTATTCATTAATCGAATTTCAAATGCGATTTGTAAGAGCGTTATGGTCTATATAAAACCCCTTTGCAGGACTCGCCATGAAGCTCTCCCGTTTCCTACGCGCTGCGTTGACCAGCGCCTTGATTGCCTCGCCTCTGACTTACGCTGTCGAACCTGTGGTCCTGCACGTCGGTGACCAGAATTACTACAACATCCGCGCCTCGGTAGAAGCTTCCGGGGTATTGAAGGACGCGCCTTACACGGTCGACTGGAAACACTTCCAGGCCGCCGCGCCGTTGGCCGAAGCGTTACAGACCGGTTCGCTGGATCTGGGTTTTCTCGGCGATTCGGGTTTTCTGTTCCTCGCCGCGAAACAGGCACCGGTGAAACTGATCGGCGTGTCGCGGCAGAACCCGGACACCATCGCACTGTTGGTGCCAAAGGATTCGCCGGTGAAAACCATTGAGGATTTGAAGGGCAAGAAAGTCGCTTACTGGCCGGGTGCCTGGAGCCAGCAGTTGACCTTGCGCGCTCTGGAGCAGAATGGGTTGCCGGAGAATTACGTCGACTTCGTCAAGCTGATGCCGATCGATGCCTCTGCCGCGTTGCCTCAAGGCAGCATCGATGCCTTCCCGGTATGGGAACCGTACATTTCCCAGCAGGTCGTGTTCTCCGGTGCACGACCTATTCTGACCGCGAAAAACCTGATGCCGGGCTTGAGCGCCATAGCGGCTTCTGCACCGTCCATCGACAGCAAGCGTGAAGCGATCGCCGATTTTCTCGGACGCCTGAAATTGGCCCGAGCCTGGGTCGACAGCCACACCGACGAATATGCGGACTTGTGGGCGAAGAAGGCCAATCTCGATCAGGAAGTCTCGCGGCACTGGTTGCGCCAGGCGCACATGACCGTCGGCCCGGTGGATCAGCAAGCTGCTGACGACTTGCAAGGCACCGCGGATTTCCTGTTCAAGGTCAAGGCGCTGCCGGCTCCGCTGGCCACGGCAGGCGTCATCGATACGTCGTTTCAGCAGGCGCTGGCGCGCTGAGCGAGCGCCGGAACCAAACCCTGTTATCTTTATCCAACCTCGGCCCATTTCGGTGGGTCGCAGGGAGGCAGCAGCGGCGAGGGAGTTTTGCCAATCGACAACGTGACCGTGACGGTCGGGCTCAAGGCAAAACATGAAACTCTGGTTCAAGCTTTTCTGCGCTGCGTCCATCATCACCGGGCTGGCCGGTTGCATTGCGGCTCCCATCGAAATGACCGCGCAAACCCGGGCGCGGCTGGATGCGCAGGCGCCGGTCAGGTTTCTGCTGACCTTCGATGACGGTCCCAGCGCTTCAAGTTTCTACAACCCCACCGAAACCGTGCTCGACAGCCTGAAAGACAACCCGTTGCAGCCCAATATCAAAGCGGTGTTTTTCGTCCAGACCCGCGCGCCGAGGGCCGGCAACAGCGAGATCGGCCGGCGCATCATGCATCGCGAGCACGATGAAGGGCACATTCTTGGTTTTCACACGGCGACCCATTGGCACACCAACCACCGATCGCTCGATCCGCAGGAACTCGAAACCTCATTGACCAACGGCACGGCGGACATCGCAGCGATCACCGGCGCACCACCGATTTTGCTGCGCCCACCCTTCTGGAACTACGACAAACGTACGTTCGCGGCCTATCAGCGACATGGCCTGCATGTATTGCTTACAGATCTGAGCGCCAACGACGGCAAGATCTGGGGTTTCAATGGCAGTCCCCGACGCCGGGCCAATATGTTGCGTCAGCTGTCGGAAGTGCGTGAGCGAATCGCCCTCGGCGAGCTGCCGACGGTGGACGGGGTGATTCCGGTGGTGGTCACGTTCCATGACCTCAACCGCTATACCGCGCGACATGCCCGCGAGTATCTGCAAATTCTGCTCGACAGCGCTGCTGCCACAGGCGTGCGCCTGGCCGACAAACCGTTCTATGACGATCATGCACTGCTGGAAAAAGCAGCACTGGCGCGCACGGTGCAGAAGAGCTCGGATCCGGTGCAATTGCCGGGGATCTGGAACTGGATCTGGGGGCGCGACGCCAACTGATCGGTGTTGCGCAAGGATGTGAAGCGGTTGGCGTTTTCTACGGAGGGGCGCTCGCGCAAGGTCGAAAAAGCTCATCTATGCTAAATCGATCGATCTTTCGCCTGCGAGGCGTCTGCCCATGCTTGCCATTGCCGACATTTGCCGCATCGTCGAATCCGGCTTTTCGCCCCTTTACTGTGATTGCACACAAACGGGGCAGGGCTTGTTGCAGATCAAGGTTTACGAACCCGACAGCGGGCGTGTCGATCTGCTGCTCAACGGCGTGTCACCGGAGCATCTGGTCACCATTCGTGACATCTCCAACTTCATCGGTGAGTTGCGCACTGAGATGAGTGCCGGGCGCCGGGCGTTCGCCGGTTGAATCAGAGCCGGCGCTGAAAGGCGCGGACGATTTGCAGGGTCGCCTCACTGACAGTCAGGTTCTGTACCGCGTTCAGCGGGTGCCAGATGCAATCGACGATTTCGTTCTGTGGCTGTACTTCATCAATATTCAGTACCGACGCCTCGTAGACATGGTGGCGCGTGCCGCCAGCCTCCAGCTCCATCAGATACAGCATGCTATCGGCGAGCAGTCCGGTTTCTTCCTCAAGTTCACGCGTCGCGGCGTCAGTCCTGGTCTCGCCGGGCTCGACCTTGCCCCCCGGCAAGTTCCAGCGGCATCGGGATTTGCGCACCAGGAGAATGTGTCGATCCTGTTCGCAGATGATGGTTGCACGTACTTTCATTTGTTACCCGATTGCCGAATGTCATGAATCTGTCATCAAAATGCAATATTCAAGCCGTGCCTTGGTTTAGACGCCGTTGTGATGTCAGAGTGGTCGCAAAGCGCAAAAGTGCCAGACACTTGACGCCGATATGGGGCGACGTCTGGTCGGCACAGGCTGGCGAACCCGGTGTAAGGTGCAAAAGTGCAGTTGATCGATGGTCGACAGGAGGTGCCTATGAGCATGGCGATGCTGAACAGAATGCACATGAATGGCTACGACGTACTCAGCGTGAATAACGGCCCGTGGCGGGTCTGCACGCAGGGTGATCGACTGGCGTCGTTCGCCAGCCGGGAGGAAGCGCTGGCGTATGCCGCTGCGCTTCCCGGTTACAAGAGTCGCACGCACGGCCGTAAGACTGGCTGAAGGCCTGTAATGAAAAAAGCCCCGGATTTTCCGGGGCTTTTTGTTGCAGGGTGTCAGTGGACTTTCGTTCGGCTGATGGCACGGGCCTTCACTTCCCTGGCATAGAGTTGCAGACGTTCTTCATCGCTTTGCAGCACCTCGCAGGACCTGAGCACCGTTTGTGCATCCGCCTCGTTGCCGGATTTGCGCAACTGCTCGGCAATGCGCTTGAGGTCGACGGCCGACCATCTCAGATCCGATGCCACGCTTTGCAGGTCACGTTGAAGTTCGTGTTCGTATTCATTGAGCCGCATGATCACCTCCTGAACATTCTCGGTAGAAAATAGTAGTCGTATTTTCCGGGAGCAAGGCAAGCGGTTCTGGTCAGTGAACTGAACGGGCACGAATCAGCTGCCGTTGGTCGGAGCAATCGGCGGCTGAGGAGCAGACAGCACCGATTTTCAGGGAGCAAAAGCATTGCGCCACGATGGATGTTCGAACAGTTAAAGGGTAAATTCGCGTTTTTTCAGATGAAGGTTTGATTATGCGGATGTTGATCGGGGGCCTGCTGATGGCAGCGTTGGCCGGTTGTTCACTGCCGGCATCTCTGGTGCCGGGCGAACCGAACTTCAGCAAGATCAGCGGCAAGGCTCCCAAAGACTACGCCGCATGTGTGTTGCCGCTATGGCAGCAGGACATTCCCAAGACCTCGCAGGTCGCGATTTCCAACGGTTACAGGATCACAGCGCCGAGTATCGTCACCGCTGACGAGATTCTCGATATCGTCAAATACAAGGACGGCAGCCGCGTGTCGTTGTACCAGGGGCCGCCATGGGCCAAGTCCGGCTCGTTGCGCAAATCGGTGCGTGATTGCCTCTGAGGGCAGAGCGGCCGAAATGAAAAAGCAGAAACCGTGTGATCGGTTTCTGCTTTTTTTTCGCCTGCCTGCCGGAATGGCTCAGTCGGTGATGTCGGTGAGCGGGATACCCGAGCCGGCGGTCTTCTTGTCGCGACGGTCCTGAATCCAGTTTTCCACCTGCCTGTTGAACTCCGCCGGCGCCTTGCGCCCGACCTTTCTGGCGATGTCGAGAATGGTCTGCTGGGCGAGGGCTTCTTCCATGCGCTTCTGCGCAACCATCATCGCCCCGTGGATCGAACAGGTTCCGTCCACGGCCCAATCCGGCGGCGAGCCGTCAAACAGCGCACAACGCCCGCGGATATCCCTGCATTCGAAAATGTTCTTCGGGCCGTCGATGGCGTTGACGATATCGAGCAGGGTGATCTCGTCCGCCGGGCGCGCCAGGGTAAAACCGCCGCGCACGCCGCCGGTGGCCACCACCAGTTTGCCCTTGGCCAGTTTGGTGAAGATCTTCGCCAGGTAATCCAGAGGCACCCCTTGCAGGTCCGCCAGGTCGCGCACGCTCGCTTCGCGACTGTCACCGCCGCTGCCCACCAGAAATGCCAGGCAATGGATGCCGTACTCGACGCCCGCACTGTAAAGCGACATAGCTATCTCCGACTGTAGTTGTCGCAGATGTTAGCAGGGTAATTCGTGGCGGACAAATTGGGTGTGAATCAGTTTTGTTGGCTTGAAGCCCTTAAGGCATGGAATCCAGTGGTCTGGATGATTTGTGCACCTGCAGGATAGGTCATGTTAGTTATCGATAATTTCGATTCGAATAATCGGATAATCTGACTTGTTGGATGTAACGGCGACCAATACAGTCGCCGTTATCCGGTGAGCAGTGTTCAACGCTTTCAGAAACCCCAAGCGTGCCGACTCCCGATAAACGTGAATTTTTGAACCTCTTTCTACGACTTGGCTTCGGGCCTGGAGACAACAATGAAACAGCACATTCTGGTAATCGGCGCAGGTTTCGGTGGCATGTGGACGGCGTTGAGCGCCACACGTCTGGTGGATATTCACAATCGGGACAACATCGACGTCACCGTGCTGGCTCCGCAGGCAGAACTGCGTGTACGTCCGCGTTTCTACGAGCCGAATGCCCACACGTTGGCTGCGCCGCTGGGCGATCTGTTCGACGCGGTGGGTGTCAACTTCATCAAGGGCGCCGCGAACACCATCGACGTGAGCGCCAAGACCGTGGGCTACACCGACGCCAACGGCGCCGCTCAGGTTTTCCATTACGACAAACTGGTGCTGGCTTCCGGCAGTGGTCTGGCTCTGCCGGACGCCCCTGGCGTAGCAGAGCACGCCTTTGACGTTGACCAGATCGAAGCCGCGATTCGCCTGGAAAACCACCTCAAGTCCCTGGCCGATCAGCCCGCCAGCCAGGCGCGCAACACCGTAGTGGTCGCCGGCGGCGGCTTCACCGGGATCGAAACCGCAACCGAGATGCCGGCACGTCTGCGCGAAGTGCTGGGCGATCAGGCTGAGGTTCAAGTGATCATCGTCGACCGTGGGCAGAAAGTCGGCGCGTCCATGGGCGAAGCCATCAGCGTGTCGATTGCCGAAGCGAGCACTGAGTTGGGCGTCGAATGGCGACTGGGTGTGTCGGTGCTGTCCGTCGATGAAAACGGCGTGACCCTGTCGGACGGCCAGCGCATCGAGGCAAAAACCGTGGTCTGGACTACCGGCGTACGCGCCAGCTCCCTGACCGAGCAGATTCCAGCCGAACGTGATCGTCAGGGGCGCCTGCATGTTGATGCACACCTGAAAGTCATCGGTCAGGACGATATCTTCGCCACCGGTGACGTGGCTTATGCGGCCACCGACGATATCGGCAACTTCGCCCTGATGACCTGCCAGCATGCGATTTCCCTCGGCCGACATGCCGGCAACAACGTCGCGGCGCAGATTCTGGGTGTCGACCCGACGCCATACAGTCAGCCGAAATACGTGACCTGCCTCGACCTCGGCGCCTGGGGCGCTGTGTACACAGAAGGCTGGGATCGTCAGGTGAAACTGGTCAAGGAGGAGGGCAAATCGCTCAAGACCCAGATCAACACTCAGTGGATCTACCCGCCGGCCGCTGACCGTGCCATCGCGCTGGCGGCTGCTGATCCGATGATCCCCGTCGTCGCGTAACCGGCGCAGTCCGAAAAGTCCCGCTTTCGAGCGGGATTTTTTCGCCACCACAAAAGGCTATGACTAAAAGTCATTGCCCCATGATTTTTAATGGTTACGGGTGCCCCGATGCCCGGTGTTAAAAAATCGCAAACACAGCTCATCAATAACAACCAGAGAGCGTTTGCAGCCATGTCCCGATTCTCCCTTCGCGTCTCCCCACGTCCGTTATTGATCCCGTTGGCTATTCGGTCTGCGTGAGCTGTCGATCACCCCCAAAAAATCCCTCTGCATCGCAAAGAGTAATGACTGATGAAAGAACTCGACCTGTACATCGGTGAAGGTTTCGAAGGCCCGGGCGTGAACGCCGCGCACATCAACATCCTGATCGGCCCGCGCAATGGCCCGGCGGGGCTGGCGTTTGCCAACAGCCTGGCTTCGCCGAGCCAGGGCCATTGCCCGTTCATGGTGATCGCCCAGCCGAACATTCCGGTCAAGCCGATGACCCTGTACGTCAACAAGGCTGCGATCAGCAGCGACCTGCACGGCAACGCAACGTGGGGCGCTTCCCAGGCCGGTATCGCCAAGGCTGTGCTCGAAGCGCTGCTCGACGGCAAGCTGCCGCCGGAAGCCGAAGACGAGTGGGCCATCGTCACCGCCAACTGGGTCAACCCGGCCTGCGATGACCTCGATGCGGTCTACCTGAACAACTACAACGCCTGCCGCACCGCGATCCGCGCCGCCCTGACCGGCAAGCCGGAAACCGCGCAGCTCAAAGATGTGGTCAACCACATCAGCAACCCTTTCTACACGCCAAAAGCCTGAGGTCCACGCCATGCAATACATTCGTTTGGGCAACTCCGGCCTGCAAGTCTCCCGCCTGTGCCTGGGTACCATGAACATGGGCACCCCGGACTGGAAGCCGTGGATCTTCAATGAAAAACAAAGCGAGCCGATCGTCGCCCACGCCCTCAACAACGGTGTGAACTTCATTGACCTGGCGGACTTCTATTCCGCCGGTGTCGGCGAGGAAGTGGTGGGGCGCATTGTCAAGCGTCTGGCCCGTCGCGAAGACCTGGTGATCACCACCAAGGTCGGCTACGGCACCCGCAACGCAATCAATGCCAGCGGCCATTCGCGCAAGCACATCATGGACAGCATCGATGCCTCGCTGAAGCGTCTGGACATGGATTATGTCGATGTGTTCATGCTGCATTATTTCGATGTGAACACCCCGGTCGAAGAAACCATGGGCGCACTGAACGACATCGTGCGTTCCGGCAAGGCGCGTTACATCGGCGTCTCGACCATGCTCACCGGTCAACTGGCGAAAATCCTCATGGCCTGCGAGCGCAACGGTTGGGTCAAGCCGATCAACATGCAGCTGCAACTGAACTGCGCTTACCGCGAAGAAGAGCGCGAGATGATTCCGTTCTGCCGCGATCAGGGCATCGGCGTGTCGGTGTTCAGTCCGCTGGCCCGTGGTCTGTTGACCGGTGACGTGCAATCGACCCGCAACCAGACCGACTTCTTCACCCAGCAGATGTACAGCGACGAAGCCTCTTTCGAAATCGCTCATTCGGTGCAGCGCGTGGCCCGTGCCCGTGGCGTGTCGAACGCGCAGATCGCTCAGGCCTGGGTCGCCAATCATCCGGGCGTGGACTGCATGCTGGTCGGCGCCGACACCACGGCGCAGTTCGACAGCGCACTGGCGGCGTTGGAAACAAAACTCGATGCGGAAGAGCTGCACGAGCTGGAACGCAACTACACCCCGTGCGATGTGATCAACGATTACACCGCCGGCAAACGCATCCTGCGCACGGCCCGTCCGGGGAATGAGCGCTTCACGTTGCAGGGGGCGGTGGCATGAGCGAGTTGATCCGTCACGGCAACTTTATCGACGGTCAGTGGGGCCAGGGCGGCGCCACTTACCCGGTGCGCAACCCGGCCAACGGTGAGTTGATCACCGACGTGCAAAAGGCTGGTGCCGAGGAAACCAACCTCGCTATCGAGGCGGCCAATCGTGCCTTGCCGGCCTGGCGCAAATTCACCGCCAAAGAGCGCAGTCAGCGCCTGAAACGCTGGAGCGATCTGATGCTCGCCAACCAGCAGGATCTGGCGACCCTGCTCAGCCGCGAGCAGGGTAAACCGCTGGCCGAAGCCAAGGGCGAGGTGGTCTACGCCGCGAGTTTTCTCGAGTGGTTCGGTGAAGAAGCCAAGCGTGCCTATGGCGATGTGGTCCCGAGCCACAAGGCCGATGCGCGGATCATCGTGACCAAGGAGGCCATCGGTGTGGTTGCGGCGATCACACCGTGGAACTTCCCGCTGGCGATGGTCACCCGCAAGGTCGGCCCGGCGCTGGCGGCGGGTTGCACGATGATCCTCAAACCGTCGGAAGAAACCCCGCTGTCGGCGTTCGCCCTGGCGGTGCTGGCCGAGCAGGCCGGGATTCCGGCCGGTGTATTCAACATCGTCTCCGGCGACGCGGTGGCCATCGGCGGCGCGCTGCAAGCATCCAGCGTGGTGCGCAAGCTGTCGTTCACCGGCTCGACCCGCACCGGCAAATTGCTGATGCGCCAGGCTGCCGACACCCTTAAAAAGGTCTCGCTGGAACTGGGCGGCAACGCGCCGTTCATTGTCTTCGACGATGCCGACATCGATGCGGCCGTGAAGGGCGCAATGGCCTCGAAATTCCGCAACACCGGGCAGACCTGCGTGTGCGTCAACCGCTTCTTCATTCAGGACGGTGTCTACGAAGCCTTCACCGGCAAACTCGCCGAAGCCGTGGCGGCGATGCGCGTGGGCAGCGCGCTGGACGGCGAGACTGAGC
Organism: Pseudomonas sp. stari2; assembly: GCF_040760005.1. Lineage (NCBI taxonomy): Bacteria > Pseudomonadati > Pseudomonadota > Gammaproteobacteria > Pseudomonadales > Pseudomonadaceae > Pseudomonas > Pseudomonas sp. Stari2. Next base: position 3,941,087 of record NZ_CP099760.1, on the reverse strand, counting down.
AAGGTCCGCTGATCAATGCCGCTGCGCTGGCCAAGGTTGAAGCCCACGTGAGCGATGCGCTGGAGAAGGGCGCCACGCTGTTGTGCGGCGGCCGTCGTCATGCCTTGGGCGGCACGTTCTACGAGCCGACCATCCTCACCGAAGCCAACGGCGACATGCTGATCGCCCAGGACGAAACCTTCGGCCCGGTGGCCGCGTGCTTCCGTTTCAAGGACGAGGCCGAGGTGCTGGCGCGGGCCAACGATACGCCGTTCGGCTTGTCGGCGTATTTCTACAGCCGCAACATCGGCCGGGTCTGGCGCATGGCCGAAGGGCTGGAGGCCGGGATGGTCGGCATCAACGAAGGGATCATCTCCACGGAGGTGGCGCCGTTCGGTGGCATCAAGGAATCGGGCCTTGGGCGTGAAGGTTCGAAGTACGGTCTGGATGACTATCTGGAGATCAAATACCTGTTGATGGGCGGTCTATAGACCACCCCGAATCCTGTGGGAGTTTGCTCCCGCAGGTTTCTCCCAGCGCTTTCCGTTTCTCCGTCAATAACAACAATTGGAGACGAATATGTCCGCTCAACCCGCAAAGATCGATGACCTGCCCATCGGGCGCTTCCACATCAAGATTGCTGGCCTGACCTTCGGCGCGCACTTCACCGACGGCTACATTCTTGGCCTGATCGGTATCGCATTCACCTTGCTCAGCCCGCAGATGCAGCTCGATGCGTTCTGGCAGGGCCTGATCGGCGCATCGGCGCTGATCGGCCTGTTTCTCGGCAGTCTGTTTTTCGGCTGGATCTCGGACAAGGTCGGCCGGCAGAAAATCTTCCTGGTCAGCTTCGTGCTGATCACTATCGCTTCGGTGATGCAGTTCTACGTCGAAACCGCCATGAGCCTGTTTCTCTGCCGGGTGCTGATCGGCATCGGTCTGGGCGGGGATTTCAGCGTCGGCCACGCGATGCTCGCCGAGTTCGCGCCGAAGAAACATCGCGGCGTGTTGTTGGGTTCGTTCAGCGTGATCTGGACCTTCGGCTATGTTGCAGCGACCTTCGTCGGTACGGCCATGCTCAGTCTCGGTGACGATGCCTGGCGCTGGATGCTGGCGTCGTCGGCGGTCCCCGCTGCGCTGATTCTGATCGCGCGAATCGGCACGCCGGAGTCGCCGCGCTGGCTGGTCAATCAGGGTCGGGTGGCGGAAGCCCGTGCCATCGTTAAAAAACACTTGGGCGACAATGTCGAGCTGGATGAAACCCGCTCCAGCGAAACCCGTTCGGGCTATGCGGTGCTGTTCAGCCGCGAATACCGCAAGCGCACGGCGTTCAACTGCCTGTTCTTCGTCTGCATCGTCATGCCGTACTTCGCCATCTACACCTTCCTGCCGTCGATCCTGCAGAAGATGGGCCTGGCCGAAGGCTTCGGTACCGAGCTGATGCTCAACTTGCTCCTGATCCTCGGCGCGTTGATCGGCATCTGGTGCACGATCAAGTTCACCCGACGCGGGTTCCTGATCAACTCGTTCATCATTCTGGCGGTAGCGTTGTTTCTGCTGGCGGTGTTGCCGGGCAGTGCGGCGTGGCTGATGGTGCTGGTGTTCGGCGTGTTCACGCTGGTGTTGTCGGCGGTGAGCAATCTGGTGGGCGTGTTCCCGGCGGAAAGTTTCCCGACGGAAGTGCGGGCCAGCGGGATTGGTCTGGCGACGGCGGTGAGTCGTCTGGGCTCGGCGGTGAGTACGTTCCTGTTGCCGGTGAGTGTGGCAGGGATCGGGTTGAGCCCGACGATGGGGATTCTTGCGGCGATCCTGGCGATCGGTGCGTGGCTGTCGTGGGCCTGGGCGCCGGAGACCAAGTCGTTGACGTTGAGTCAGGCGTGCAAGGCGCAGAGTCCGGTGGACGTCGGGGTAGGACCGGTCGGCAAAGTCGCCACGCCCGTCTGAGGAATACAGGTCAGGGGTTGCTGACAACTCCTAGCCACTCGGTAAACAGCTTCACCTTCGACAACCCCTGCTTGTCATTCGCCACATCCAGCCAATAGCCATAAGGGCCGATCACCTCAATCGGGGTGATCGGCAGCAGGCTGCCGTTGGCCAGTTCCTTTTCGATCATCTGCCGGTCGATCACCGCCAGACCGCCGCCGGCCAGCGTGGTGTGGATCACCTGGTCCAGGGTGCTGAATTCCAGCCCTTGCCCGGCATCGATGTCGTCCCGGCCCATGGCCGCCAACCAGTTCTCCCAGACCTTCAAGCGCTTGCCGTCGTGCAGGATGTGCAGCAATGGATATTCCCGCAGATCCGGCGGCTGATCGCCGTTGAACAGCTCCGGGCTGGCCACTGCGATGTGGCGTTCCATCACCAACAACTGACTGACACAGTGGGGCGCAGCCGCAAGGCCGAAGCGGATGTGGCAATCGACTTCCGTAAGGCTGTCGTGGCCGATCTGGTTGGTCACGCTGAGGTTGATGTCCGGGTAGCGCTGGCAGAATGCGCGCAGGTGTGGCGACAGCCAGCGCGTGGCCCAGGTCGGCGGTGCGAGCACTTTCAAGCGCTGGCGCAGATTGGGCACGCGCACCGCTTGCAGAGAACGTTCGATGTGGTCGAAGGCTTCGGCCAGATGCGGGGAAAGATTGCTGCCGGCTTCGGTCAGCGACAGCCCTTGAGGCGTGCGCACGAACAGCGCCACGCCGAGGTAGTCTTCAAGCTGTTTGATCTGGCGACTGACCGCGCCCTGGGTGACGTTCAGCCCAATGGCGGCCTGACTGAAACTGCGATGACGGGCGACTTCTTCGAACACGCGCAGGGTGTTGAGCGAGGGCAGTTGACGCATGGAGGCGGGACTCCGGATCGGGCGGTTTATTGTTGTTTTGGGGTGAGGGCTATCTGACTATCGAGGCGGTGCGGATGCAAGGTGAATTCGCAACGGGCAGGCAAAAAAAATCGCAGCCCTGGCTGCGATTTTTTTTAACGTCAGAAGTAATACCCGACGTTCACATATAACTGGTTCTCCCACTGATCCAGCCCGCCGGCGCCAAGGCTCTGGGTGTAGCTGCCGCCCCCGATGTACGGATCGTTTTTGCCGAACAGCCATTCGGTCGCGACCCACAACTTGCTTACCGAGAATGAGGTACCGAGGATCATTCGCTCGGACGTCTTGAAGCCGCTTGCAGACTTGTCGAAGGCGCTGTAGTTGGCGTACAGCTTGATCCCGCTGACTTGGTCGAACAGATATTTGCCGCCGACGTCGTAACTCAAATCAGCCACATACAGATTGCCGCGACTGGCGACGTTGTAAGTGCCGTCGTATCCGCCGAGCGTCACCAGTTCATCGGTGCTGGCATTGCGTGGCGACATCTGCTGCCGCGCCGCCTGCAACTGCACGCCCCAAGGGCCATTCTTGCCGAGGTAATGCACGGCCACGGCGTTGCGTCGGCCGTCGTTGTCGGTGTCTTTGTTTTCGAGGGTCGAGGTCAGGGCGGAGATTCCGACTTCGGATTTCCAAGGCCCCAGATCCAGCGACCTGGCGACCCGCAGCACCACGGTGTTGCGCTCCTGGTTGTTGCTGCCGTCGGCCACGTAGCTGTCGGCTTCGGACACCACGCTCGAATACGTCACGCCTTTGCTAGTGCCTTTGCCTTGCCAGGCCGGACGCAGGTAGTAGCCGGCCTGGATATTCCAGTCGCCGCTTTGCTGGATGTATTTGGTGCCGATCTGTTGCACGTCTTCCAGGCCGATGACGTTGCCCAGGGTTTCGTAGAAGGTGCTACCGAAGTACGGCTGCAAACCGAACGGCACGGTGTTCAGGCCCACTTGCACTTGCTGGTCGGGATTGAACTTGTAGCCGACCCACGCGAACTTGGCGAAGCGGATGTCGCCGTAGTTTTTGGTGTACTGATACGGGTAGGAGCGGCCGTAGAAGCGGTATTGCGCTTCACCGATCCACGAGTCGGAGTTGTACTTGGCGCTGAGGAACACCGTGTCGAGGCCGAACTTCTGGATGTCGCGATCCGGGTCCACGTCCCAACGGGCACGAATGGCGCCGCCAAGGTCGAGATTGTCGGTGACCTGGACCGCCATGGCCGGGGCGGCAATGCTGCAGAACAGAGCGATGGAGGTGGTGCGCAGGCGCAAAAATGCAGGGAAGGGCATGGAGCGGCTCTCGATTGTTTTTATTAGAGATGCCGCGCAGTTTTGCCATCCGCCCGCTGCAGAACAAACGATAAAAACGTCAGGGAAACCTGCATCGAATGCATGTTACTCAGAAAATCCTGTAGGACAATTCGCCAGTGTCGTGGGATGCTTTGCGCCTTGTCAGTGGTTTTCGAGTGCCTTGTATGAAACGCAAAATGCCCGGCCTGAATGCGCTCAAAGCATTCGAAGTGGCTGGCAGCACCGGCAGCTTCACCCGCGCCGCCGAGTTGCTCAATGTCACCCAGAGCGCGGTCAGTCGTCAGGTGCGGCAGCTGGAAGAACAGCTCGGCGAGAGTCTGCTGGAGCGCCGCCATCACCATCTCGAACTGACCGGCGCCGGCAAGATTCTGCTGCGGGCGCTGCATCAGTCGTTCGACAAGATCGAGCTGACGGTGCGCAGCATCCAGCAGAAAACCCACGCCAACCGCTTGCACATCAACGCGCCGCCCACCTTCACCAGCCGCTGGTTGATGCCACGCCTCGGGCGATTGCGCGAGCAGCATCCGGAACTGGAACTGAGCATCACCACCCGCTTGCAGGACAGCCTCGCGGAAACCAGCACACTCGATTGCGCGATCCGTTTTGGCGACGGCGAGTGGGACGGGCTCGACAGTTCACTGCTGATTCAGGAGCGGCATATTGCCGTGTGCGCACCGACCCTGTATGCGCGGGAGGGCGGCGAGCAGGACATCGACCTCAATCGCCTGACGCTGCTTCATGTGCTGGCCCGGGAAGATCAGCGCTACCTGACCTGGAAACACTGGCTCGACGCGGCGCGCATCAGCGGCGTCGATACCCAAGGCGGTTATGAATTCGACCTGCTGGATCTGGCGATTCAGGCAGCGGTCGATGGCCTGGGGATCACCATTGCCGACTGGCACATGGTTGCCTCGGAGCTGGCCAGCGGGCAGTTGACCCAAGTGCATAACGTCCATGTCGAGGGTCACCAGTCCTACTGGCTGGTGACCCGCCCGGAACAGACGCAGATGCCGCAATTGCAGGCGTTCAGTCAGTGGTTGCAGGAAGAGATCTGGCTGGCGCAGCGCCAGCTTGAGCCTTCGAAGGCGATTTCCTGAGTAACGTGCCTTTTTCGAATGTTTGATCGCCGGATAAATCGTTTGTTGAACCCGCTGTCGATGACAAGACTGGCGCCATCGATAAAAACAAACGATGGGCGATGCACATGCGAGTCGAGCGAAATTTTGTTAACGGCCACTTCATCGAACCGGCCAGCGCGGCGCTGATTGCGGTCTACAACCCGGCCACCGAAGCATTGATTGGCCAGGTGTCGGCCGCCACTGCCGAAGAAGCCACCGCGGCAGTCGATATCGCCGCCAAGGCGCAAAAGACCTGGGGCAAACTCACCAGCATCGAACGCGCCGAACACCTGCGAGCGTTTGCGGCTGCCCTTGAGGATCGCGCCGAATCCATCGGCGCCGCCCTGGCTGCCGAGTCCGGCAAGAGCCTGAGCGACGCCAGCAGCGAAGCCCGTTATGCCGCGCAGATCACCCGTTACCACGCCGAGTGGGCGCGCCGCATCGAAGGCGAGATCATTCCCAGCGACAGCCCCGACGAAAACCTGTTTCTGCACCGCGAGCCGATTGGCGTCGTTGCGTGCCTGATTCCGTTCAACTATCCGGTCTACACCTTGCTGCGCAAAATCGCTCCGGCGCTGATTGCCGGCAACACCGTGGTGGTGCGCCCGAGCAACAACACCCCGACATCGGCGTTCGAAATCGCCAAAGCCGTGGAGCAATCGGGCATGCCGGCCGGCGTGGTCAACATCCTGACCATGGATCACGCCACCGCTGCAGCCGTTTGCACGCATAAAGCCGTGGGCCTGATTACCCTGACCGGCAGCGTCAACGCCGGGCGCATCGTCCTCGACTACTGCAAGGCCAACATTGCCAAGCCGTCGCTGGAACTGGGCGGCAAGACCCCGGCAATCATCGAAGCCGACGCTGATCTTGAAGCCGCCGCGAGCGCAATCATCGCCTCCAAGACCACTCACTGCGGCCAGTTGTGCACGGCGGTGGAGCGGGTCTACGTGCAGGAAAGCGTTCACGACCAATTCCTCGCATTACTCAAAGCGAAGATCGTCGCCGTGAAGTTCGGTGACCGCGCCTCGGACGCCAGCCTGATGGGCCCGCTGGTCAACGCCAGTTCGCAGAAGAACATTCACGCCATGGTCGAGCGCGCGATTGCCGACGGCGCCGTCCTCGAAAGCGGCGGTGTGCTGCCTGAGGGGCCGGGGCATTTCTACCCGCCAACGCTGCTCAGCGGTTGCCGTCAGGACATGGAAATCGTCCAGGAAGAAATCTTCGGCCCTGTGCTGCCGGTGCTCACGTACCGCGACATCGACGAAGCGCTGGCCATGGCCAACGATCACCAGTTCGGCCTGTCGTCGGTGCTGTACACCGAGAACTACCGCACCGCGCAGAAAGTCGCCAACGCCATCGAAGCCGGCGAGTTGTACGTCAACCGTACCCCGGCCGATCCGTATCAGGGCTACCACGCCGGCTGGAAACGCTCGGGCCTGGGCGGCGATGACGGCAAGCACGGCATGCTCGAATTCACCCAGACCCGCCTTGTGGTCATGAAGTACTGATCCACCGCAGCACGCCTCACGCTACACCTATAAAAACAATTATCAGGGGCGCCCGGAGCACGGGTCGCCCGAGGTCACTTCAATGTCCAAGCATGCATCCACTGCTGCCGCTGTTCAGGGTTCCAACTCGGCTTCGAAAAGCCGCAGCGACAAGGGAAGTCGCTATTTCCAACTGATGTTGCTGGTGCTCGCCGCCGGTGCGATCTACCCGATTCTGTACCTGCGTCAGGTCTATCAGACGACCATGCTCGAGGTGTTCCAGATCAGCCACAGCGAGCTGGGTTATCTGTACTCGATGCTGGGGACGATTTTCCTGCTCAGTTACTTGCCGAGCGGCTGGCTGGCCGACCGTATCGCGCCGCGTTTCCTGATTTTCTTTTCGCTGGTGGCCACTGGCGCGCTGGGTCTGTGGTATTCGACGGCGCCGTCGATGACCGGGCTGATGATCATCTTCGGCTGCTGGGGGCTGACCACCGGCCTGACGTTCTGGGCCTCGGTGCTCAAGCGCGTGAAGATGATTGCCCATCACACCGAACAGGGCCGTTTCTTCGGCATCCTCGATGGGGGGCGCGGACTGGTCGAAGCGCTGCTGGCAACGGTTGCGCTCGGGCTGTTCGCCTACGCCACCGAAACCCGTGGCGAGTCCACTGCCGAAGGTTTCAAACACGTGGTTTATCTCTACGCCTTCACCTGTATCGCCATCGGCTGTGTGCTGGTGCTGATCAAGGACCCGAAGTCGATGGAGGACACGCCGCCGGTGGAGAAGGGTAAGTTCAATCTGTTCACTGATCTGGCGACATTGGTGAAGATTCCTGAACTGTGGCTGGTCACCGCGATCGTGTTTTGCGGTTATCACATCTTCTGGGCCACCTACAGTTTCTCGGACTACCTGCAAGGCAGCGGCCTGACCGCCGTCATGGCCGGCACCATCACCACGATCAAACTGTGGATGCGCCCGATCGGCGGCATCGGTGGCGGTTGGTTGGGGGACAAGTTTTCGAACATCTCGGTGCTGATCGTTGCGCTGTTGCTGGCGAGTCTGGCGATTGTCGGCCTGATCGTGTTCCCGGCGCTCAACAGCATGGGGCTGCTGATCGCGACAGTGATTTTCATCGGCCTGATGACCTACGCGATTCGCGGTCTGTACTGGGCGATCCTCGACAGCTGCAACATTCCGCTGCGCATCACCGGACTGGCCATCGGCATCGTTTCGGTGGTCGGTTACATGCCGGATGCTTTTATCCCGTTGATCAACGGCTACCTCACTGAGCATTTTCCGGGCGCCCTCGGTTACAAGCTCTATTTCGGCTACATCGCCGCCATCGGTCTGATCGGCACCCTGGCTGCCGTGACCCTGCGTGCCCGAATCAATCGCAAATCTCTGAAAAAGACAGGTGCCTGAGATGAAAATCGTCGCCCTTGAAACCCATATCGTTGCCGTACCGCCACCGCACATCGGCGGCATGTACTGGCTGTTCGTCAAGCTCAAGACAGACTGCGGCATCGAAGGTGTCGGCGAAATCTACGCAGCGACCTTCGGCCCCAAAGCCATGCTGCCGATCATCGAAGACGTGTTCGAGCGCTACCTGCTGAATCAGGATCCGCACCACATCGAACGCTTCTTCCGTCAGGCCTATTCGAGCGGTTTCACCCAGCGTCCCGACCTGACCATGATGGGCGTGGTCAGCGGTCTGGAAATGGCCTGCTGGGACATCATCGGCAAGGCTGCGAACAAGCCGGTCTACGAACTGCTCGGCGGCAAGGTTCACGAACGCCTGCGTTCCTACACCTACCTGTACCCGGTCAACAGCCGTGGCGAGTACGACTATGACGACCCGGACCTGGCCGCCGAGTGCGCCATCGACAACATGAACAAGGGCTTCACCGCCGTGAAGTTTGACCCGGCCGGGCCGTACACCGCGTACTCCGGGCACCAGATTTCGCTGGAAGTGCTGGAGCGCTGCGAAACTTTCTGCCGCAAGATCCGCGAAGCGGTGGGCAACAAGTGCGATCTGCTGTTCGGTACCCACGGACAAATGGTGCCGTCCTCGGCAATTCGTCTGGCCAAGCGCCTGGAGAAATACGATCCGCTGTGGTTCGAAGAACCGGTGCCGCCAGGCCAGGAAGAGGCCATGGCGCAAGTCGCGGCCAAGACCAGCATTCCGATCGCCACTGGCGAACGCCTGACCACCAAGTACGAGTTCTTCAAGCTGTTGCAGGCCGGCGGTGCGTCGATTCTGCAGATGAACGTGGCGCGCTGCGGCGGCCTGCTCGAAGGCAAGAAGATTGCCAGCATGGCCGAGGCCTATTACGCGCAAATCGCCCCGCATCTGTACAACGGGCCGATTGGTGCGGCGGCGAGTTTCCAGCTCGCGGCCTGCACGCCGAACTTCCTGATCCAGGAAAGCATCGAGACCTGGGGCGGCTTCCACGCCGAGGTCCTGAAAAAGCCGTTGCAGTGGGAGGAAGGTTACATCATCCCGTCCACCGAGCCGGGCCTGGGCGTGGAGCTGAACATGGACGTGGTGCGCAAGCATTCGCCGTACACCGGTGAACGCCTGCACCTGCAGATGGCCCCGACTCCGGCCGACGTCAAAGACACATCGCCGGCCAAGGGCTGACGGGATTTCCCCGCCCGGCAACGGGCGGGTTCGATAAAAAGACTTACGCGGTAACCGTGCATGACATACGACTACATCATCGCTGGCGCAGGCGCCGCTGGCTGCGTCCTGGCCAATCGGCTCTCGGCCTCGGGCCAACACACGGTGCTGCTGCTGGAGGCGGGCGGCAAGGACAGTTCCCTGTGGTTCAAGATCCCGGTCGGCTTCGCCAAAATGTATTACAACCCGACCTTCAACTGGATGTACTACAGCCAGCCGCAGAAGCAGTTGGGCAATCGCGAAATCTACGCCCCGCGCGGCAAGGTCCAGGGCGGCTCGGGCTCGATCAACGCGATGATCTACGTGCGCGGCCAGGCCCATGACTTCAACGACTGGGCGGCCAACGGCAACGACGGGTGGGGCTTCAAGGACGTGCTGCCGTACTTTCGCAAGCTGGAAAACCATCCGCTGGGCGACAGCGAATATCACGGCGGCAGCGGCCCGATCAGCATCACCCCGATGGCCGGCCAGACCCACCCGATCTGCGACGTGTTCCTCAAGGGCTGTGATGAACTCGGTTACCCGCGCAGCGACGATTTCAACGGGCCGAAATTCGAAGGTGCGGGCATCTATGACGTCAACACCCGCAACGGTCAACGCAGCTCCAGCAGCTTCGCCCATCTGCACCCGGCGCTGAGTCGGCCGAATCTGACGGTCGAGCATTACGCGTTGGTCGATCGTGTCCTGTTCGATGAAAGCCAGCAGCGCGCCACCGGCATTTCCATCACTCAGCATGGCGTGGTGCGGACCTTCACGGCGCGCAAGGAAGTGATCCTGTGTGCGGGCGCCGTCGACACACCGAAGATCCTGCAACTGTCCGGCGTGGCTGATCGTGCGTTGTTGGAAAAGCACCAGATTCCGCTGGTCAAGCACCTGCCGGCGGTGGGGCAGAACCTGCAGGATCACCTGTGCGTCAGCTATTACTACAAGGCCAACGTCCCGACCCTGAACGATGAGCTCAGCTCGCTGTTTGGCCAGTTCAAGCTCGGCGTGAAATACCTGCTGACCCGCAAAGGCGCGCTGGCGATGAGCGTCAATCAGGCCGGCGGATTCTTCCGTGGCAATTCGGAACAGAGTCATCCGAACCTGCAGCTGTATTTCAACCCGCTGTCGTACCAGATTCCGAAAAACAACAAGGCCAGCCTCAAGCCCGAGCCGTATTCAGGCTTTCTGCTGTGCTTCAACCCGTGCCGCCCGACCAGTCGTGGGCGCATCGAGATTGCTTCGAAAAATCCGCGCGATGCAGCGATGATCGACCCGAACTACCTGAGCACGCAGAAGGACATCGACGAGGTCATCCAGGGCAGTCGCCTGATGCGCAAGATCATGGGCGCTCCGGCGCTGAAGGGCATCACGGTTGATGAAGTCTTGCCGGGGCCGGCGGTGGAAAGCGACGAGCAGATGCTGCAGTACTTCCGAGATAACTGCGGTTCGATCTATCACCTGTGCGGTTCCTGTGCGATGGGCGCGGATGAGCAGACTTCGGTGGTCGACAAGCGCCTCAAGGTGCATGGCCTTGACGGGTTGCGGATCGTCGATGCGTCGATCTTCCCCAACGTCACGTCAGGCAACACCCATGCGGCGGTGCTGATGGTGGCGGAGAAGGGCGCGGATCTGATTCTGCAGGATGCGTAATGCGCGGTGACAGTTGATCGCAAGCGTCTTTCCAGCGTGCACTAGGCTTTGAATGCCGGCCCATTACGGGCCGGCATTGCTGTTTCTGGAGGATTGGTTTTTTGATTCAAGGAGCGACCGATCATGGATGATCTGGTGAAAGAGGTGATTCCGCTGTTGCAGTACCTGATCCCGGGGTTTGTCTCGACCTGGATTTTCTACACCCTGACGGCGTTCAAGCGGCCGGATACGTTCGGGCAGATTGTGCAGGCGTTGATTTTCACGTTTGTGATTCAAGGGGCCGTTTTGGGCGTTGGTGAGGTCTGTTTGTGGGTGGGGAGAGAGGGTTTTTCTGTAGGAACGTGGGATTCCAAAGCTGAAACAGCATGGGCGTTTTTTGCTTCGCTGGTGTTTGGGTTGCTGGCTTGTTGCGTGTCCGCCAGTGGCAACTTACATGGTTGGTTGCGTAGCAGAAACGTAACGAAACAATCTTCCTACCCTAGCCAATGGTTCAGCGCATTTGCGAAATATGATCGCGTCATCACCCTGCATCTGGATGATGAAAGGCGCGTTCTAGGCTGGCCGGTGGAGTGGCCGCCCGAATCTTCAAGTGGGCAGTTTCTGTTGCAATCTCCGTGTTGGCTGAACAGCGATGGAACCGACGTACCTTTTGGTGCTGAATTTTTATTGATAGATTCCGCGAAGGTTAAATGGGTTGAATTCAATCCGATTTCAGAGGGTTCATCATGACCGCCAGAGCGCCACAGCCAATGCCGCCGCACATCGCGCGCCTGTTCTACGGGGCAGATGGGAAACAGTTGGAGAAACCACTGATCAAAGGTCCCAAGGCGCCACCACCGTTGAAACGCTAGCCAATGCAGGGGGGGCGATTATTCGCCCCCGGGTTGCCTCCGCCAACCCGGACATCGGTAAATCAACTCAGAGCGTCTGCACCAACCAATCCCGAAACGCCTTCAACGACGCCAACGACTCATTGCGCGCCGGGTACACCAGGTAATAGCTGCGCCGACTGCTGATCGGCTCCCCCAGTTGCAGCAGCTCGCCGTTGTGCAACTCATCCTCCACCAGAATCCTCGGCACCAGCCCGATGCCGATATTGGCGCGCACGGCCTGGATCAGGTGCGAGGTCATCTCGAAACTCGGGCCGATACGCATGCTGCGATGGGGCAGGGCGTGATGGCTGAACCACTCGGACCACGCTTGAGCATTGCTGCTGACGTTGAGCAGCAGTTGCCCGGCGATATCTTCGTTGGCCGCACGACGTTCGGTATCGGATAACTGCGCGCTGGCGATCACTACCAGTTCTTCGGTGTGCAAGCGGTGGGCAGTCAGCCCCGGCCAGTCACCGCCGCCAACACAAATCGCCGCGTCGATTTCACTGGTGTCGAAGTCGATGGCTTCGATGCGCGAATGCAGGTGCACGGTCATGCCGGGGTGCGCGGTGTAGAAATCCTTCAGGCGCGGCAACAGCCATTTCGAGCCGAAGGTCGGCAGAGTCGCCAGGCGCAGGCTATGAATTCCCGAGCCGAACGCCATTGCCTGCAACGTCGCACTGCGGATCTGCCCGAGGGCTTCAGACAGTTCGCGCTGATACATGCGCCCGACGTCGGTAAGGATCACCCGCCGGCCTTCGCGACTGAACAGGCGCATGCCGAGCATCTTTTCCAGAATCTGCACCTGACGACTGACCGCACTCTGGGTCAGCGACAGTTCGTGGGCGGCGCGGGTGTAGCTTTCATGGCGTGCGGCGGCTTCAAACGCCAGCAGCAACGACATCGAGGGAGTGAGGGTTCGCGGATTCATTCGTTTTAGTCATGGATTGCGGGTCGATTTTACGGTTGTCCCGGCATCGCTCTGCAATGAACATAAGGCCTATGAGATGGCGGGAGCGTGACGCAATCATTCATTGCGCACAACTGTTCACCGCCACACGGCCCGTTTTTGACCGAGATTGCACGCCCGATGATTGCCCAGCTGTCGCCTTCCACCACGTTGAACACCGATTACCAACAGTTTCTCAAAGCTCTTGAAGCCAGTGGTTTTCGTGGCGAAATCAGTGCCGACTACGCCAGCCGCGTGGTGCTGGCCACTGACAACTCGATCTATCAGCGCTTGCCGCAAGCGGCGGTATTCCCGCGCGATGCTGACGACGTGGCGCTGCTGGCACGCCTGATTGCCGAGCCGGCGTACCAGAAAGTCGTGATCACCCCTCGCGGTGGCGGTACTGGCACCAACGGTCAGTCGTTGACCGACGGCATCGTCGTCGACCTGTCGCGGCACATGAACCGCATTCTTGAAATCAACGTTGAACAGCGCTGGGTGCGGGTACAGGCCGGCGTGGTGAAGGATCAACTGAACGCGGCACTGAAATCCGCCGGGCTGTTTTTCGCTCCGGAGCTGTCCACGTCGAACCGCGCCACCGTCGGCGGCATGATCAACACCGACGCCAGCGGCCAGGGCAGTTGCACTTATGGCAAGACCCGCGACCACGTTCTGGAACTGCACATGGTCCTGCGCGGTGGCGAGCGCTTGCACGGTCGTCCACTGGAAGAAAGTGAGCTGGCAGCAGAATGCGCCCGCGAGGGCCGGGCCGGCGAGGTGTATCGCTGCGCGCGGCAGATCATCGATGAGCAGGGCGAGTTGATCCAGGAAACCTTCCCCGACCTCAACCGCTGCCTGACCGGATACGACCTGGCGCACCTGCGCGAGGCCGACAACCGTTTCAACCTCAACAGCGTGCTGTGCGGCGCCGAAGGTTCGCTGGGGTTTGTGGTCGAGGCCAAGCTCAACGTGTTGCCGATCCCCAAGCACACCATGCTGGTGAACATTCGTTACGCCGGCTTCATGGACGCGTTGCGTGACGCGCGGGCGTTGATGGCGCTCAAGCCGCTGTCGATTGAAACCGTCGACTCCAAAGTGTTGTTGCTGGCGATGCAGGACATCGTCTGGCACGGCGTCGCCGAGTATTTCCCGGAAAGCGCCGAACGGCCGACGCTGGGGATCAATCTGGTGGAGTTCTGCGGCGACGATCCCGAGGAGCTGCAAGGCCGGGTCGAGGCTTTCGTTCAGCACTTGGGTAACGATGCGACAGTCGAGCGATTGGGCCACACTCTGGCCGTCGGTCATGCGGCGGTGAACCGCGTTTATGGCATGCGCAAGCGTGCGGTGGGTTTGCTCGGTAACGTTGCCGGTGAAGCGCGGCCGCAGCCCTTTGTCGAAGACACCGCCGTGCCGCCGCAACATCTTGCCGAGTACATCGCCGAACTGCGCGACCTGCTCGACAGTCACCAATTGCAGTACGGCATGTTCGGCCACGTCGATGCCGGCGTGTTGCACGTGCGGCCGATTCTCGACATGAAGGATCCGCAACAAGCCGCACTGGTGCGTCCCGTTTCGGACGGCGTCGCCGCACTGACCCAGCGTTACGGCGGCCTGCTGTGGGGCGAGCACGGCAAAGGCCTGCGCTCGGAATACGCGCCGGCCTTCTTCGGCGCGTTGTACCCGGCGCTGCAAGCCTTGAAGGCGGCATTCGATCCGTTCAACCAGTTCAATCCCGGCAAGATCGCCACGCCGGATATTCCCGACGCTGCATTGCTGAAGATCGACGAAGTGACCCTGCGCGGCGAACTTGATCGGCAGATCGACGAAAAAGTCTGGCAGGACTACGGCGCGGCCATGCACTGCAACGGCAACGGCGCCTGCTACAACTTCGATCCCGACGATGCGATGTGCCCGTCGTGGAAAGCCACCCGCCAGCGCGCGCAATCACCAAAAGGCCGCGCCTCGCTGATTCGCGAGTGGCTGCGTTTGCAGGGCGAAGCGGGTGTCGATGTGTTGTCCGATGCCAGTCGCCGTCCGCCGTTTTTCAGCACGTTATTGCAGCGCTGGCGCAACAGCCGCGCGCAGGAACAAGACTTCTCCCACGAGGTGTACGACGCCATGGCCGGCTGCCTGGCGTGCAAGTCCTGCGCGGGGCAGTGCCCGGTGAAGGTCAATGTACCGGACTTCCGTTCGCGGTTCCTCGAGCTGTACCACACCCGTTACCTGCGGCCGGCGCGGGATTATCTGATCGCCTCGCTGGAATACACGATTCCGTACATGGCGCGGATTCCGTTGCTCTATAACGGCTTGATGGGGGCCTCGTTCAGCCGTCGCTTGATCGAGCGTCTCGGCGGCATGGTCGATGTGCCGTTGCTCAGCCGTTTCGATTTCCACGCAGCGATGCGCCGCTGGCAGGTTCAGCCAGCGTCGGTCGAGGTGCTTGCGGCGCTGACCCGGGCGCAACGTGAGCGCAGCGTGGTGCTGGTACAAGATGCGTTCACCCGGTATTTCGAGGCGCCACTGCTGGCGGATCTGATCGAGCTGATTTCGCGACTGGGGTATCAGGTTTATCTGGCGCCGTTCAGCGCCAACGGCAAGCCGCTGCATGTGCAGGGCTTCCTGTCGGCGTTCAATCGCGCGGCGTTGCGCAATGCCGGGCAACTGCGCGCGCTGGCCGAGATCGGTGTGCCGCTCGTGGGGCTAGATCCGGCGATGACGCTGGTTTATCGCCAGGAATATCTGAAAGTGCCGGGGATGGAAAAATGCCCGGAGGTGGCGCTGGTGCAGGAGTGGCTGCTAAAGGTCATGCCGCAGCGGACGGATTCGCGAGAGGTTGAAAGCTTCCGCCTGCTGGCGCACTGCACCGAAAAAACCAACGCACCCGCCGCGACTCGCCAATGGGAGCAAGTGTTCGAACGTGTCGGCTTGAAACTGACGACTCAGGCTACCGGCTGCTGCGGAATGTCCGGCACCTACGGGCACGAAGCGCGCAATCGCGAGACCTCGGCGGTGATTTACGAGCAGTCCTGGGCAAAGCAGATCGAGGCGCCGGCAGAGCGGGGCGAAGCACTGGCGACCGGTTATTCGTGCCGCAGCCAGGTCAAGCGCCAGGCCGACCGAGCAGTGCGTCATCCGTTGCAGGTGCTGCTTGAGCAACTGCGCACGGCTTGAGAGCCGTTAGCAATTGAAGCGGGTTTTTATGTTATAAGGTAACGTAAATAGTCGGGCCGTTTGCACGCGGCCCGGTCGAACTCCTCACTCGATTGCGAACCTTTCATGAGCCTTGCTGTTCCCCGAAACGTCCCGCCGGCGACTGGCCGGTTGTTGTCCATTGATGCGCTGCGTGGCCTGGTGATTCTGTTCATGTTGCTGGATCACGTGCGCGAAACCTTTCTGTTGCATCGTCAGGTGTCCGATCCAATGGACATCGCCAGTACGGAACCGGCGCTGTTTTTCAGCCGCACTCTGGCGCATCTGTGCGCGCCGGTGTTTGTGCTCCTGACCGGGTTGTCGGCGTGGCTGTTCGGCGAGAAGTACGACGGCAAGGCTGATGTCAGTGCCTTCCTGTTCAAGCGCGGACTGTTTCTGGTAGCGCTCGAATTCACCCTGGTGAATTTCGCCTGGACGTTCCAGCTGCCACCGACCGTGATCTACCTGCAAGTGATCTGGGCGATCGGCCTGAGCATGATCGCGCTGTCGCTGCTGGTCTGGCTGCCACGCTGGCTGCTGTTGACGCTGAGCCTGGCGATCATCGCCGGGCACAACCTGCTCGACGGACTGCACTTTGGAACCGAGTCGGCACTGCACGTGCCATGGGCAATCCTGCATGATCGGGGCTGGATCGAAGTCAGTGAAAGCTTGCGTCTGCGCACCTCGTACCCACTGCTGCCATGGATCGGTGTGATCGGTCTGGGGTACGCGCTGGGGCCATGGTTTGCCCGAATGGCCGATGTGGGTGTGCGTCAGCGACGTTTGCTGATCGTTGGTATCGCCGGGCTGCTGGGTTTCGTGACGTTGCGGCTGGTCAACGGTTACGGCGAGAAACCGTGGTCGATCAGTGACAGCAGCCTGCAAACCCTGATGAGTTTTCTCAACATCACCAAGTACCCGCCGTCGCTGTTATTCATCATGCTGACGGTGAGCGTCGGGCTGCTGCTGTTGCTGGTGTTCGAGCGCGCGCAGGATCGACGCTGGATTCGCTGGCTGACGGTGTTCGGTTCGGCGCCGATGTTTTTCTATCTGCTGCATCTGTATGCACTGAAGGTGCTGTACCTGATCGGTGTGGCGTTGGTCGGGCTCAATCAGGGCAGTTATTTCGGCTTCTCGTCGGTGGCGGCGGTGTGGCTGGCGGCGATGGTGCTGGCGGTTGCGTTGTTCCCGGCCGTGCGCTGGTTCTCGGCATTGAAGGCCCGGCGACGGGACATCGCGTGGTTGAAGTATCTGTAACTAGCTCGTTTTGCCGTCGCGAACGTTGCGGGCAAAGTCGATGAAAGCCTTGAGCGGCGCCGGTACATGGTTGCTGGCGTCGGCGGCCGTCGTGCTGGGGCTGCTAAGTAAAGATCGGACGGTATCGGAGCCTCAACAGGCTGCGGCGTAAATGAAAAAGCCCGGAAGCGCAAACGCTTCCGGGCTTTGTTCATTGGATCAGCGGCGATCCAGCCACACGGTCTGCGCATTGCAGAACTCGCGCACACCGAAGTGCGACAGCTCGCGGCCGAAGCCGCTTTTCTTAACGCCGCCGAAGGTCACGCGCGGGTCGCTGGCGGAGTAGCCGTTGATGAACACGCCGCCGGTTTCCAGTTCGCTGGTCAGTTGCTGGGCCAGGGCGACGTTGGCGGTGTAGATCGTGGCGGTCAGACCGAACTCGCTGTCGTTGGCCAGGGCCACGGCGTGAGCACAGTCGCGAGCGGTGATGATCGATGCCACCGGGCCGAACAGTTCCTGTTTGAACGAGGTCATGCGGTCGGTGACGTCGGCCAGCACGGTTGGCTCATAGTAGTTGCCAGGCCCTTGGGCCTTGCCGCCGCCGAGCAGCAGGGTGGCGCCTTCTTCTAGGGTGTCGCGCACTTGTTGATCCAGTTCGTCACGCAGATCGAAACGGGCCATCGGGCCGATGTAGTTGTCGGCGGACAACGGATCACCCATCTTCAACTGGCGGGTGGCTTCGACGAATTTGCGAGTGAACTCTTCGACCACGCCTTCTTCGATGATCAGGCGTTTGGCGGCGGCACAGACCTGGCCGGAGTTCTGGTAACGACCGATCACTGCTGCTTGCACGGCTTCATCGATATCGGCGTCGTTGAGCACGATGAATGGATCAGAGCCGCCCAGCTCCAGTACGCATTTTTTCAGTGCGGCACCGGCCTGTGCGCCGATGGCCATGCCGGCGCGGACGCTGCCGGTCAGCGTCACGGCGGCAATGCGCGGATCGGCGATGGCGCTGGACACGCCTTCCGGGGTGACGTTGATCACTTCAAACACGCCATCGGCAAAACCGGCGCGGGTGAAGGCGTCACGCAACAGGTAGGCGCTGCCCATCACGTTCGGCGCATGTTTGAGCACGTAGGTGTTGCCGGCAATCAGCGCCGGGACGGCGCCACGCAGCACTTGCCAGATCGGGAAGTTCCACGGCATCACGGCGAGGATCGGCCCCAGAGGACGGTATTCGATGCGCGCCTTGCCGCCTTCGACCAGCGTTGCTTCGGCGTTGAGCATGGCCGGGCCGTGTTCGGCGTACCACTCGCAGAGTTTGGCGCATTTCTCGATTTCGCCGCGGGCCTGGGCGATCGGCTTGCCCATTTCCCGAGTGATCATGGTCGCCATGGCTTCGCTGCTGTCACGCAGGGCACCGGCCAGCGCGGTCAAGGCGCGGGAGCGGTCTTGCAGTGGCTTGCGTTTCCACTTGCCGAAACCGAACGCGGCACGGGTCAGAGCGGCGTCGAGGGCCTCGGCGGATTCGAAAGCGTAGTGACCGATCTGCTCGCCGGTGGCGGGGTTGATCGAGATGGCGTGGGTCTGGCTGGAAATCGGGCTCATGGCATCGTCCTGCGAGGTCAGTGGATGCGCTCAGAGTAGGGTGGCATTTGATTTCTGGAAACTGAATAATAAAGATAGTTTCTTTCACGATTGGAGAATGACTGTGGATCTGGTGCAACTGGAAATCTTCAAGGCTGTTGCCGAGCACGGCAGCATCAGTGCGGCGGCGGCGCAGATCCATCGCGTGCCGTCGAACCTGACGACGCGCATCAAGCAGTTGGAGGAGGATCTGGGCGTCGACTTGTTCATCCGCGAGAAAAGCCGCTTGCGTCTGTCGCCGGCGGGCTGGAGTTTTCTGGAATATGCGCGGCGGATTCTCGACCTGGTGCAGGAAGCGCGAGCTACAGTGGCCGGCGAGGAACCGCAAGGCGCATTCCCGCTGGGCTCGCTGGAAAGTACCGCAGCGGTGCGCATTCCCGGTTTGCTGGCGACCTACAACCAGCAACACCCGAAGGTCGATCTGGACCTGTCGACCGGCCCGTCGGGGACGATGATTGACGGTGTGCTTTCCGGGCGCCTGGCGGCTGCGTTCGTCGATGGTCCGGTCTTGCATCCGGCGCTGGAAGGCATTCCGGCATTCGAAGAGGAAATGGTCATCATCTCGCCGCTCCACCACGGTCCGATCAAGCGTGCTGCGGACGTGAACGGCGAGAACATCTATGCGTTTCGCTCGAACTGCTCCTATCGCCATCACTTCGAAAAATGGTTCAGCACCGACGCGGCGGTGCCCGGCAAGATCTTCGAAATGGAGTCCTATCACGGCATGCTCGCCTGCGTCAGCGCCGGTGCCGGTCTGGCCCTGATGCCGCGCAGCATGCTGCAGAGCATGCCCGGTTGCGCGACGGTGAGTGTCTGGCCGCTGGCGGCGGATTTTCGCTACCTGACGACGTGGCTGGTGTGGCGGCGGGGTACGGTGTCGCGCAGTCTGAGCATGTTTGTGCGCTTGCTCGAGGAGCGCGGTGTGGTGCGCGCAGAAGAGAATTGACACGTTGTGTCATGGTTGTATCTTAGGCGTCCTGTTTCGCAATATAAAAAACTATACAGCGCAAGCGATTAGCCAGAAGGAATCAGCGATGACCACAGCCCTGAGCGGTAAAGAAGCAGTAGGTGGGCGTTTTGTGCTGGAAACCATGCGCCACGCCCAGCAGTTGACCTGGAAGGCGGTGGACGAGATCGCCAGGGTGATCAAACCTGGCATGCGCGAATCGGAAGCTCATGCACGGGGCAAAGAGATCCTCGTCGAACTGGGTATGGACCGGATCTGGCATCCGCTGCTGATCCGCTTCGGCTCCAATACGCTCAAGACTTTCAAGGAGCGCTCCGAAGGCGACCCAGTACTGGGTGAGGAAGACATTTTCTTCATCGACATGGGCGTGGTCTGGGAAGGCCATGAAGGCGATGCCGGGGCGACGTTCGTCACCGGTTCCGATCCGCAGATGATTGCCTGTGCGGCGGCCTCCAAGGAACTCTTCGACAAGGTCGAAGCCTTCTGGCGCCAAGGCGTAACGGGTGTCGAACTGTACCGCTACGCCACCGATCAGGCCGAGGCCATGGGCTGGAAGTTGAACCTGGACATCAAGGGCCACCGGGTCAGCGATTTTCCTCATGCGATCTACCGCGGCGGCAATCTTGGTGACTTCGATCAGGCGCCGAATGCCGGTGTTTGGATTCTGGAGATCCAGATCGAACACCCTGAACTGGCGTACGGTGCTTTCTATGAAGACCTTCTTATTTGATTGAAAAAAGTGCCCGGTTCGGTGATCCGCCGAACCGGGCATTTTTTATTGGCCGTCGATGCTGCGGGGCAGATCGAGTGGATTGGCGTTGCGCAACACCTCCGGCAGCAATGCATCGGGAAAGCCCTGATACGCCACCGGCCGCAAAAAGCGCTCGACCGAGGTCATGCCGACCGAGGTGAAGCGACTGTCCGAGGTGGCCGGGAACGGCCCGCCGTGTACGGTGGCGAAAGTCACTTCCTGCGGATGGGCGAAAGCGTTGACCACAATGCGTCCGGTGCGGCGTTCGAGGATCGGCAGCAGACGCCGGGCCAGGTCCAGATCGCGGTCTTCAAGGTGAATGGCTGCGCTCAGTTGACCCTTGAATGATCGGGCGACCCCCAGCATCTCTTCTTCATCGTTGACCGTTACCAACAACGCCGCCGGGCCGAACACTTCATGGGCCAGCGCCGGTTCGCTGAGCAGGCGTTGGCCATCCACTTCCAGCAGCGCCGAGAGGCCCTCGAATGGGCCATCCGCTGGCGCGCCGACTGCCACCAGATTCGCTCCGACGCTTTCCATTGCCACCAGCCCTTTGACGTATGAACCGTGAATCCCCGGGGTCAGCATCGTGCGTGCCGGCGCATCGCTGATTCGTTTGATCATGGCGCTGCGCAATGCCTGCAAGCCATTGCCCTTGACCGCGATCAGGATCGACGGACACAGGCAGGCTTGCCCGACATTGACCAGCATCCGCTCGGCGAAACCGTCACCGATCTCTGCGCCACGTGCCGCCATTGCTGCGGGCAGGATGAAGGTCGGGTTGACGCTGGTCATTTCGGTGAACACCGGAATCGGATCAGGACGCAACTGTGCACGACGATAAAGCGCCATGCCGCCCAGTTCCGAACCGGTGAAGGTCACCGCCTTGATGAGCGGGTGATCGACCAGCGCCTCACCGATGGCATTGCCGCTGCCGCGCAGCATGGAGAAAACACCTTCGTGCAAACCGTGCGCCTGCACGGCCTTGCGAATGGCGCGGGCCTGGATTTCCGAGGCCCCGGGGTGGGCGTTGTGGGCCTTGAGAATCACCGTCGCACCGGCCGCGAGTGCCGAGGCGGTGTCGCCGCCGGCCACCGAATAGGAGATCGGGAAGTTGCTGGCGCCGAAGATCGCCACCGGGCCGATGGCGACTTTCTGCAGGCGGTGATCCATGCGTGGCCGTGGCTGACGCTCAGGTTGCGCCGGGTCGATGGCCAGTTGCAGGAAGCGACCTTTGCGCACCACGTCGGCGAACTGGCGGAACTGGATAGCGGCCTTGGCGGCTTCGCCTTCCAGTTGCGCTTGGGGCAGACCGGTTTCCAGCGCGGCGCGGGCGGCCAGTTCCTCACGAACGGCGTCGAGGTTGTCGGCGATACTCTCCAGAAACGCCGCGCGTTCGGCCAGCGAGGTATGGCTGTAGCTGTCTAATGCCGCGTCGGCAAGGGTTGCAGCCTGATCGACCTGGGCCGCGCCGCCAAAGGCGAACTCTGGTTCGATCAGTTGATTGGTTGCCGGATTCAGCGCTTTCATCGTGCCCTCGGTGGCAGGGGCGTCAGAGGCGCCAATCAGCAGGTGGCCGGTCAGACTCATTTCGACTCACCCTGAGTGTCGAGGCTGGCAATCAGTTCGTCGGTGGTCGTGACGACATGGGCGAAGGTCGGGCCGTTGAGTTCGTGGGCCGCGTGCATCATTTCCTCCTTGAAGGCGGCAGTGGCGTCGCGCACCAGCGTGACGTGATAGCCGAGTTCCGATGCATAGCGCGCTGTGGCTTCGATGCAGGTGTTGGCCAGCAGTCCGACGATGATTACGTGGGTGATGCTTTTTTGTTTCAGGCGAAAATCCAGGTCGGTGTTGGCAAAACCGCTGGAGCCCCAATGCTCCTGAGCGATGATGTCGCCATCCTTCGGCGCAAAATCCGGGTGCCATTCACCGCCCCATTCGCCTCGGGCGAAGTGGTGCATGTGCATGATCTTGTTTTGGGTGGGTGTCGGGTGATCCCAGTTCTCGTAGTCGCCTTTGACCCAGCGGTGATGCGGTACGATGACCACCGGAATCTGCAGGCCCCGCACGGCGCGGTCGAGTTTGCGCAGGTTGTCGAGCAAGCCGTTCTGATCGGCGATCGGTTTGATCAGCGGAAAGATCTTGCCGCCGTCCGAGAGGAAATCGTTGTACGGATCGACCAGCAGGTAGGCAGTTCTGTCGAGTGGATAGAGAGGTTTCGACATGACGATGTACTCCGGCAATGAGAGTGATCGATGCTCAGGGCTTGTTCCCGCATCGTGCTGATATGATAATCATAGTAACTGTAGAAGAGGCAAGCCCTGATGGCTGTAAACGATAGTCTTCCCGATACGCTGTGCCCGATTTCCCGGGCCGAGGCGATCGTCGGCGACCGCTGGACGGTGCTGGTTTTGCGCGAGTTGTTCATGGGCAGCCATCGCTACGACGAGATCCAGGCCCAGACGGGCGGTACGCCGCAGATGGTCGCCGCCCGTCTGAAAAGCCTGGAGGCGGATGGACTGGTCGAGCGTCGCTTGTACAACGAGCGGCCGAAACGCTACGAGTACCACCTAACCGCGAAAGGCGAGGCGTTCTACCCGGTGGTGATTGCGTTGCGCGCCTGGGGCGAAACCTGGTGCAAGTCGCCGGAGGAGGGGCTGGCCGTGAACATGACCCACAAAAACTGCAACCACAGCGCCGGCCTCGGACCGCTGTGCGACCACTGCGGGGAACTGTTGCGGCGCGAGGATCTGATCAGCCAGCCGCAAGAGGCGTACGCCGCCGAACGACAGGCGCGGCGTGAGGCGTTCAAAAACAAATGACCGGCATCAAGGCGTGCCGTTTCGTCCATGCAATCGGTAAGCGGGGCGCTGACTCAAGCGTTCGTAATAAGCGCTCACCGCCGGCAAGTGCGGATGTTCCAGCGGCGTCTCGAACCAGCGATTGACCGACAGACCGATCGGAATGTCGGCGAGGGAAAACTGCTCGCCGCTGACATAGGCACCGGTCTTTTGCAGTTGCCGGTCGAGGATCTCCATGTGCCTTGCCCACTCCCGGCAACCGGCCGCAAGAGTATGGCTGTCCTGATGCGCGGGTGACTGGCGTACCAGCGACATGAACGCGTACGACCAGGACTTGTTCAGCTCCGAAGCCTGCCAGTCTATCCATTGGTCCACCCGCGCGCGGGCGCGCGCCTCGCTCGGGTAAAGCTGTTCGCCGCTATAACGCGATGCCAGATAGCGAATGATCGAGTTCGATTCCCACAGCGTGAAGTCATCGTCTTGAATCACCGGCACCATCGCGCAGGGATTGAGTGCGAGGAACTCCGGCGTCCATGTCGATTGAAAACCTGAGCCCCAGTCCTCGCGTTCGAAGGAAAGGTTCAATTCAGCACAGGTCCACAGCACTTTGCGCACATTGATTGATGAGGCTTTGCCCAGAATTCGCAGCATTGGAATTCCATCTCCGGTTGTGGTCGGGCGTAAAGAAATAGCACAACGCAATGCAGAAGGCCCGCACAGGGCGGGCCTTGTTGGTGCATCGAGTCAATCTCAGAGAGTGCCCGCCAGTTTCCCGGTCATCAGCCGCCGGCGATAAGCACTGTCCCGACTGGCCAGCCAGAAATACAGCGGCGACGTCACCAGCAATCCCACCAGCCAGGAAAGGTCCGCGCCGTTGATGTGCGCCGACACCGGGCCGACGTACAGCGGCGTGTTCATGAACGGAATCTGCACCACAATGCCGATCGCGTACGCCAGCAAGGCTTGCGGGTTGTAGCGGCCATAGATGCCGCCGTCGACCTGGAAGATCGAGGCGATGTCGTACTGGCCTTTGTGGATGGCGTAGAAGTCGATCAGGTTGATCGCTGTCCACGGTACCAACACCACCAGCAGCACCAGCACCATGTCGACGAAATGGCCAATGAAGTCCGACGATGCGCCGACCGCAGCGAAGCAGCAGGCCAGCAGCACGATCAGCGAAATCACCGCGCGGCTCTTGGCGGTCGGAATCCAGCGGTAGGCGAAGGTCTGCACCAAGGTGATCAGCGACAGCACCGCGCCGTACAGGTTGAGCGCGTTGTGGCTGATCACGCTGAGCAGGAACAGCACCAGCATCAACGGGCCGATCGAGCCGGTGGCGAGTTTCACCGCGTCCATGGTGTCCATGCCCACCGGCGTTGCCAGCACGGCGACCGCACCGAAAATGAACGACAGGCTGGAGCCCAGTGCGGAGCCAAGGTAAGTGGTCCAGAACGTCGCGGCCACCGGCACATTGGCCGGCAGGTAACGCGAATAGTCCGAAACGTAAGGCGCAAACGCGATCTGCCACAACGCCGCCAGCGACACCGTCGCGAGCCAGCCCGAGAGATTGAAACTGCCACGGGTGAGGAAGTCGGCGGTCTGCACGTGAGTCAGGATGTAGCCGAAGCCGACCACAATCCCGATCCCCAGTACCCAGGTGCCGATGCGGTTGAGCACGTGGATGAAGCGGTAACCGATGATCCCGATGATTCCCGAGCCCAGCGCGCCGATGACGATGCCGACCGGCACCGGAACGCTGTCGACGACGCCATGCAGCGACTTGCCGGCGAGCACGATGTTGGAGGCGAAGAAACCGATGTACATGACGCCGGCAATCAACACCACCAGCAGCGCGCCAAGGGAGCCGAACTGCGCGCGGCTCTGGATCATCTGCGGAATGCCCATCTGCGGGCCTTGCGCCGAGTGCAGCGCCATCAACACACCGCCGACCAGATGGCCGACCAGAATGGCGACGATGCCCCACACCAGATTCAGGTGGAACAACTGCACGCCGAGGGCGCCGGTGACGATGGGCAACGGCGCGATATTGCCGCCGAACCAGAGGGTGAACAGATCCCTGACCTTTCCGTGGCGATCTTCGGGCGGCACGTAGCCGATCGTGTGTTTCTCAATGAGCGGTGCGGACGTTGTTGCAGAGGTGGCCATGACGAACTCCAAGGCAAGGACGAGTACGTGGACGTACTTCAGTGAGCGCCGGCACGGACGGCGCATTTCTTGTTGGGGTCGATCATGGGCAAGGAAAGGGGAGAGATAAATTAGTAGTTTTGTTGCTTCAGGCGTTAAAAAAGCGAGGCTCTCCGGTCAGGTGAAAACCCTCTGTTTCGGGTGTTTCAGAACCATGAACGACAACGCAGCTGAGCTCCATGGGAGCAGCTGTCTGTGGGTGTTACTGCGGCTTGGCTGTGGACTTTTATCCAGCAGCCAGACCGTTTTTTCAAAGACGAATCGAAGCCAGCATCCGTTGCAGCATCTCATCACAGGCCTTGAGTTGATCGACGCTGACGAACTCGTCCGGCTTGTGGCCCTGATCCATGCTCCCGGGGCCGCACACAACTGTGGGGATCCCCACTGCGTCGAACAAGCCGCCTTCGGTCCCAAACGCAACAGTGCCGAAATCATCCGAACCACAGAACGTGGCGACCAATTGCGCAGCCTGACTCCGGGAATCAGTCGCCAACCCCGGATACGCCGACAGTTCGCTGAAGCGGATATCGCTTTGTTCGCTGACGGCCCGCATGCGCGGCAGCATTTGTTGTTCGGCGTAAACCTTGAGCTGCTGGGCGACGACCGCCGGATCCTGCGAGGGCAGGGCGCGGATTTCGAAGTCGAAACGGCAGTCGGCAGGGACGATGTTCAGGGCTTTTCCGCCGCTGATCACACCGGTTTGCACCGTGGAGTACGGCGGGTCGAAACGCGGGTCGAGATGTTCGTCCTTGAGCTGCCGACCGATGCGTCCCAGTTCGCCGATCAGCTCGGCGGCGCATTCGATGGCGTTGACCCCGAGCGGCGCGTAGGCCGAATGGCAGGCGTGACCCTGGACATCGCAGCGCATCGCCAGTTTGCCCTTGTGCCCGAGCACCGGTTTGAGTTCGGTTGGCTCGCCGATGATGCACAACAGCGGTTTGACCGGACGCTGCTCCAACACCTTGAGCAACGAACGCACGCCGAGGCAGCCGACCTCTTCGTCATAGGACAGGGCAATGTGCACCGGCATACGCAAAGGTGCTTCGATCAACGACGGCACCAATGCGAGCACGCAGGCGATGTAGCCCTTCATGTCTGCGGTGCCGCGACCGTAAAGCTTGCCGTCGCGCTCGCTCAATTCGAACGGCGGCACGGTCCATGGCTGACCATCGGCAGGCACCACATCGGTGTGCCCCGACAACACGACGCCAGGCAAATCCGCCGGTCCAATCGTGGCGAACAGATTGGCCTTGCTGCGCTCATCGTTGTAGATCAGCTCGCACGGCACATCGAAACCTTCGAGGTAGCTGCGCACGAAGTCGATCAATTGCAGGTTGGACTCGCGGCTGGTGGTGTCGAACCCCACCAGCGTCTTGAGCAACGCGACGCTGTCGCTCATCGGTCGTCTCCGGCAACCCCGTAGCCCGGCGCCTTGGCCGGATCGAGGGCGCGATCGATGTAGTCCTGAAGCTGCGGGCGATAGGCGTCCCAGAGTTTTTGCAATTGCCCGATCGGGTCTTCATCGGCCCAGTCCACCCGCAGGTTGACGATGGGCCAGGTCAGCTCGCCGACCACAACCACGGCCGCTGAATGCACCGGACCCGCTTCACCGCCCAAGGCCTGAGCGGCGTGTAAAGCCTTGAGCAGGCGATCGGCCAATTGGCCTTCGCCATCCTCGAAGGCGCTGACCATGGCTTCGATCACCGAGCGCCCGGCGAGCATGTTGCCTGCCGCCACGCACTGTTCGCCAGACACGGCGTTGTGCACGCCCAGGGTTTGCGCGCCGCTGAAATGTGCGGTCTGGCCGAGGTGGTTGATCGCCGTGATCTGCCGGTACTGGCTGTAGCCGTTGCGGGTCAGCACCTTGTCCAGCGCCGCCTCCGGCGCCAGGCCTTGCTCCATCAAGGCGAGCACTTCCGGGCCGAGCGACGGCAGGGTGATGTTCTGGCTCGACACCGCGCCGACACCGGGCAGCAGCCACGGGCAGCGGGCACCGACGGCGATGCTGGAGGAACTGATGGCGATGCCGAACTGACCGGTTTCGGGGCAACGGGCGGCGATGGAAAATGTCATGTGTGGCCTCCTTTCGCTAAGGTCGAATTACTCGGGAATCACCGCAACCACATCGATCTCCATCAGCCACTGCGGCTGACCCAAGGCCGACACCACCAGCCCGGTGGAAATCGGGAACACGCCTTTCAGCCATTTGCCGACTTCCTGATACACCGGCTCGCGGTAGCGCGGGTCGATCAGGTAAGTGGTGGTCTTGACGATATGGCTCAGGTCGCTGCCGGCCTCTTCGAGCAATTGCTTGACGTTGCGCATGGCCTGTTCGGTCTGCGCGCGCGGGTCGCCGAGGCCGACCAGTTCGCCATCGAAATTGGTGCCGACCTGACCACGGACATACACGGTGTTGCCGGCACGCACGGCCTGGCACAGATCGTTGTCCAGGGTCTGGTTCGGGTAAGTGTCCTTGGTGTTGAACATGCGAATGCGGGTGTGTGTTGGCTGACTCATGTGAGGCTCCTGACGAAATCGATCCCGGCGCGACAGGCGCCGGTATGGAAGAGGGAAATCAAGCGTCGACGGTGTCGACAGCGTTGTTGTGCAGCGCGGCTTCGCGTTGTTCGGCATCGCGATAGGCCAGGTATTTGCGCTGGGTGGCGATGTGATCGGCCACGTGCTTGGCGTCGTGCCACACGCCCCAGATGAACGACGACCCGCGTCGTGACTGCCACGGCAGACCGAGGAAATACACACCCGCTTCGCTGGACACACCGCGCTGGTGTTGTGGTTTGCCGTTGTCGTCGAACGCGGCAACTTTCAGCCAGGAATAATCCACGGCAAAACCGGTGGCCCAGATGATCGAGGTGATCCCGGCGGCAGCCAGATCGAGATCGGTCAGCGGGTTCTTCACGCATTCAGGGTCCGGATACGTCTCCCGGGCTTCCGGTTCCAGTGGCAGATCGAGGCCGTTGCGTTCGATGTAGGCGTCGGCGGCTTCCAGCAGCGCGAGGTAGTTCTCGTCGCCACGCTTGAGGTTGTCGCGCAGGTCGTGCTTGAAGGTCACCACACCGTTACTGAATGACTCGGTCACACCGACCAGAGTCATGCCGCGATGGGCCAGGCCACGGAAGTCGATGGTGCGGCCACCGTGGGCGCCGCTGACGGCGATGGTCACGTGTTCGCGGCCGGGTTTCATTGCGGCCTGATCCCACTCACCGAGTACGCCGAGCCACCAGCAGAAATCGCGGTTGCGATAAGCGCGAGGAGGACGGTCATGGGCACCGACCGAGAGGTAAACCTGCTTGCCCGAACGCTGCAATTCGTCGGCGATCTGCACGCCCGACGAACCGGCACCGACCACTAGCACCGCACCGGCCGGCAGCTGTTGCGGGTTGCGATAGTCGGCCGAGTGAATCTGCAGCAGACGTTCATCTTTCGGCGCAATCGCCGGAATCACCGGACGCTGGAACGGGCCGGTGGCGGCGACGACGCGGGCCGCTTCAATCACGCCCTCGGAGGTCTCTACGGTGAAACCCGGACGCCCGACATTGCGCACCACGCTTTTCACATCGACGCCGGTGCGGATTGGCGCATTGAATTTCTTCGCATAGGCTTCGAAGTAGTCCGCAACGCGTTCCTTGTGGGCAAAACCATCCGGATCGACATCGTCGAATTCCATCCCCGGAAAGCGGTCGTGCCACGCCGGACCATTGGCCACCAGCGAATCCCAGCGCCCGGTGCGCCAGCGTTCGGCAATGCGACTGCGCTCCAGCACCAGGTGCGGTACACCGAGTTTGCTCAGGTGTTCACTCATGGCCACACCCGCTTGACCGGCGCCGACAACAAGCGTGTCTGTTTTTATTATTTCAGTGGTCATCTCTGATCCCTTCTCACGAGGCCGTTGGATTCAGGCCGCTGTCGACCTGTTCTCTGTGCTTGGGATCAGACTAGGGAGGGGGTGGTTATCGGTAAAATATTATTAAGCTGGCATGTGAAGATAAAAACGTGATGCAGAGGCTTAGAAGCCCCGTAAATGCTGGGTCTCGCCATGGCACCGGAATCCGGGACAACGAAAAAAAGGGCCGCCGACAGGGTTGTCGGCGGCCCTTTGCAAGGTGTGTTCAGATCACACGGACTCAGCGATTGAGAAACGCCAGCAGGTCTTCATTCAATTGCTGCGCATGGGTCACGGCGAAGCCGTGGGGCGCCCCGGCATACACCTTCAGTTCGGCGCCCTTGATCTGTGCGGCGGCGCGTTTGCCGGTGGTTTCGAACGGCACGATCTGGTCGCCGTCGCCATGAATCACCAGGGTCGGCACATCGATTTTCGCCATGTCCGGGCGGAAGTCGGTTTCCGAGAAAGCGGTGACGCAATCCAGCGTGCCTTTCAGCGAAGCCAGCAGGGCGATGTTCAAGGTTTGCGTCAGTACGCCATCGGAGACCTTCTGGCCCTGGTTGGTGCCGTAGAACGGTGCGGCGAAATCGGCGATGAACTGTGCACGATCCTTCAGCAGGCCGGCCTTGATCCCGTCGAACACCGACTTGTCGACGCCTTCGGCGAAGTCCGGTTTCTGTCCGAACAGCGGCGTCACCGCGCCCAGCAGCACCAGCCCGGCAACACGTTCGTTGCCGTGACGCGCAATGTAGCGGCTGACATCGCCGCCGCCCATGGAGAAACCGACGAGGGTCACGTCACGTAGATCCAGGTGCTCGATCAGTTGCGCGATGTCATCGGCGAAGGTGTCGTAGTCGTAACCGGTCCATGGCTGCTCGGAGCGCCCGAAACCACGACGGTCGAAGGCGATGGTGCGGTAGCCGCGGCTGCTCAGGTACTCCATCTGGTATTCCCACATGTCGGCGTCCAGCGGCCAGCCATGGCTGAACAACACGGGCTTGCCGCTGCCCCAGTCCTTGAAATAGATCTCGGTGCCGTCTTGGGTGGTGAACGTGCTCATGGAAACTCCTTGGAGGTTGGCTCTATGTGGTTGCCGTGGTGGCAGCAATCACTATCGCGGGAAAGCAGTTCGGCCACTTGTACGCAGGTGCTAAGTTCGTGGCGCATGGCGTTATCGGTTTTTGCAACGCAGGTTGTAAGATGCAACCGAATCGAACCTGCCGAATTGCTGGAGACACCCGAAATGAAGCGCAAAAGCCTTGCCGGCAATGTCTGCCCGGTCGCCCGGACGCTGGACCTGATCGGCGATTGGTGGTCGTTGCTGATCGTCCGTGATGCACTGGAAGGCATCCGCCGTTTCGGCGATTTCGAGAGAAGTCTGGAAATCGCCAAGAACATCTTGAGCGTTCGCCTCAAAGGCCTGGTGGAGCGCGACATCCTGCGCCTGGTGCCGGCGTCCGATGGTAGTGCCTACAAGGAATACGTGCTGACGGAAAAGGGGCGGGCGCTGCAAACCGTGATCGTCGCGCTGTCGCAGTGGGGCGGGGAGTTCATGTTCGAGCCCGGTGAGCCGGGGTCGGTGATGGTCGATGCGCAGAAGGGGAAGCCGATCAGGAAGCTGGAGTTGCTGTCAGCCGATGGTCGGGTACTGGCGCCGGAGGATGTGGCGACGAAACGGGCTGTTGAGCATTGAAGTGAAGTGCGCCGGATCTGTCGGATGTTTCGCTTCTTGGAACGTTCTCAGATGCTGTGGCCGGTTTTCCCTGGTTGATCTGCGAAACATCCGGGTTCCGATTGTCAAAATGAAGGCGTGACCGGGATTAATGTGAATAAGGGCGCTGGTTATGATAACCAGCCGACCAATGTCTTTATTATTAAGGGGAGAACAAAACCAAGCATTGTCCCTACCAACCCTTACTGGACTCAAAGATGAAAGATCTGGCGGATCTGAAAGACTGGAATTTCCAGGTTTTGATGCTTGTTCAAGCAATGCTGGGTGCAATTACTCCAAACTTCAGGATGGTGGTTTTATCTCGAGATGAACATGGATGGTTGATCAAGTTTTATCTTGAGGAGGATAGCGAGGAGGACGCTGAAGAAGTGGAGGGCATAGTGTGTCAATACGCCGCCTATCAGGACTCCAATCTGGAGTGTAATTGGGTAGTTTCATTTGGTGCTGGTGAACTCCCGGTGACGCCGCAAACTGACCGAGTTGTTTATCGACGAAAAGAATTTTTCGACTAGGGACCAAAACAATGACGGAGCTAATTGTCCGAAAAGGATCCAGACATTGAGTGAAGTGGAAAAATACCCGCGTCTGAAAGTGTTCCTCGCTTTTCTTCTTTGTCCACTGGTTCCGGGTTTCATTGGCAGCATCATCAAGACCCTTGCAACAATCTTCCATCTGGCCATGAATTCTCGGCTGATGGGCGAGGTTGTGGGAGGTGAGCTGATGTTGATGCCGTTTCTCGGTCCCTTGCTCGCTGAGGTGATATTTCTTGTACCGTTTTTGGTGTTCGCGATGGTGATTGCACTGATGAAGGTCAAACGGACGAACCGAGCCTGCTCAGTGATTGCACTGACGGGCGCCGCGTTGGCGACTTTATGGGTGACACCGTTTGTCCTGGCCGTTGTATCGGACGTTAAGGGAGCGACCTTTTCCGATGAGATGTTCGGAATGGTCGTACTGTTCGTCACGGCAATGGCAACATGCTGGCTGACAGCGCGCTTCTTTCTGCCTGATCCGACAGAGCCATCGTTGCCTTTAATCCCCAAATGAAAACGCCCCGAACATTTCGGGGCGTTTTCATATATCGGGCAGCAGGCTTATCTAAACGCCGGCACCACGTGCTTGATAAACAACTCCAGCGACTTCTTCTTCTCCGCATGCGGCAAGCTGTTGTCGCACCAGAAACTGAACTCATCCACCCCCAGTTCCTGGTAGTACTTGATACGCGGAATGATCTCTTCCGGCGTGCCGATCATCGCGGTCTTGTGCAGGCTCTCCAGTTCAAACTCCGGCCGGCCGGCAAATTTCTCTTCCGGGCTCGGGGCGAGGAAGCCATTAATCGGAGTTTCCTTGTTGCCGAACCACGCATCGAAGGTGCGATAGAAACGTGAAATGGCTTTCGCGCCAACCTTCCAGCCTTCCGGGTCATCCGCCGCGTGCACGTGGGTATGACGCAGCACCATCAATTGTGGACGCGGCACATCCGGGTTGTTGTCCAGTGCGGTCTGGAATTTGTTCTTCAGGTCGAGGACTTCTTCATCGCCTTTCATCAGTGGCGTGACCATCACATTGCAGCCGTTGGCCACGGCGAAGTTGTGCGAGTCCGGGTCCCGGGCGGCGATCCACATCGGCGGGTTCGGCTTCTGGACCGGTTTCGGCACGCTGGTGGAAGTAGGGAATTTCCAGATCTCGCCGTTGTGGGCATAGTCGCCTTGCCACAGGGCGCGGACCACCGGGACCATTTCCCGCAACGCCTGGCCGCCGCTGGAAGCAGGCATGCCGCCGGCCATGCGGTCGAATTCCACCTGATAGGCGCCACGGGCCAGGCCGACTTCCATCCGGCCGTTGCTGATCACATCGAGCAGGGCGCATTCACCCGCGACCCGCAGCGGATGCCAGAACGGCGCAATGATGGTGCCGGCGCCCAGATGAATGGTGGTGGTTTTGGCGGCGAGGTAGGCCAGCAGCGGCATCGGGCTCGGCGAGATGGTGTATTCCATGGCATGGTGTTCGCCGATCCACACGGTGCTGAAACCACCGGCCTCGGCCATCAACGTCAGTTCGGTCAGGTCTTCGAACAGTTGACGGTGGCTGACGCTTTCGTCCCAGCGTTCCATGTGTACGAACAGGGAAAATTTCATGACGCTACCTCGAATCTCTTGTGGTCGGCCGGTCGCTTGCCGGCCTGTTTAAGTGCAATGGTGCGGATCAGGCGAAGGCGGGCAGGGCGCCCATCTTGCCGTGGCAATACACCAGCGGGCCGGCGTCCTGCTGAGGGACGATGAGGTTTTTCACCGCGCCGACCATGATCGCGTGGTCGCCGCCTTCGTATTCGCGCCACAGCTCACACTCGATGATAGCTGTCGCGTTCGCCAGAATCGGGTTGCCCAGTTCGCTCAGCGTCCACTCGATGCCCTGCGCCTTGTCCTTGCCTTTGCGGGCGAAGGCGTAGGCTTCGCTCTGCTGGCCGCCGGACAGTACGTGAATGGCAAAGCGTTTGTTCTTGATCAGGACGGGATAGGAGTCGGAACTGTAGTTGGGGCAGAACAGCACCAGGGCCGGGTCCATCGACAGCGAACTGAACGCGCTGGCGGTCAGGCCGACGATCTGGCCGTCGTCATCAAGCGTGGTGATGACGGTGACGCCGGACGGGAACGAGCCCATGACTTGTTTGTAGACGGCAGCATCGATCATTGGTCAATCCTCGAGTGCGTTGAAGCGTGTTTTTATTCGTTTGTGGGTCTGATGGTATACCGTAATACATCGATTGCAAGTGCTTTTTTGGTGAAACGATAAACGTGGTGCATTCGTCGGAAACTCAACATTTACGGGCCTTTCATCTATCCGTAAAGCCTGGCTATCGGGGAGGATGCCGGATCAGTTATCGCCGTAAACAGCGGATCAGTCTTGTGAAAAAGTTGGAATACCATAATATGGTGTTCATCTGAGGGGCGACGAAGAACGTCCCCGGTTTGGCTTCATACAACGATAAGAACAGACCCAATCGAGTTCATATATGTCCCAGATGTCCCGGCAAGATCCGTTGATCGAGAATCACACGGTCGACTACGTCCCACTCGCGGAACGCCACGGGAAGGCCCGCGACCTTTTCACCCTTTGGTTCAGCACCAACATTGCGCCACTGCCCATCGTCACCGGCGCCATGGTGGTTCAGGTGTTTCATCTCGACCTGTTCTGGGGGCTGCTGGCGATTGCGCTGGGGCACATGATCGGCGGGGTGGTGATTGCCCTGGCGTCGGCGCAAGGCCCGCGCATGGGCATTCCGCAGATGGTGCAGAGTCGTGGTCAGTTCGGGCGTTACGGTGCGCTGCTGATCGTGTTTTTCGCCGCAATCATCTACATCGGTTTCTTCATTTCCAACATCGTGCTCGCCGGCAAATCCATCGTCGGCATTGCGCCGTCGGTGCCTGCGCCGCTGAGCATTCTGATCGGCGCCCTCAGTGCTACGGCCATCGGCGTGATCGGCTACAACTTCATCCATACGCTCAACCGCATCGGCACCTGGGTGATGGGCAGTGCGTTGCTGGCCGGCTTCATCTACATCTTTGCCCACGACTTGCCGGCGGACTTCTTCACCCGTGGCAGCTTTAATCTGTCCGGGTGGCTGGCAACGGTGTCGCTGGGGATTATCTGGCAGATCAGTTTCTCGCCGTACGTCTCGGACTATTCCCGGTACCTGCCGGCGGACATCGGTATCAGCAAGCCATTTATCGCGACTTACCTGGGCGCCACGCTGGGCACGATTCTGTCGTTCACGTTCGGTGCGGTGGCGGTGCTGGCGACACCCGAGGGCACCGAGGCGATGGCGGCGGTCAAGCAGTCCACCGGTTGGCTGGGGCCGATTCTGATGGTGCTGTTTTTGCTCAACATCATCAGCCACAACGCGCTGAATCTGTATGGCGCGGTGCTGTCGATCATCACCTCGATCCAGACCTTCGCCAGCCAATGGACGCCGAGCATCAAGGTGCGGGTGATACTGTCCAGCGTGGTGCTGGCGGGCTGCTGCGTGGTGGCGCTGGGGGCGTCGGCGGATTTCATTTCCGAGTTCATCGGCCTGATTCTGGCGCTGCTGTTGGTACTGGTGCCGTGGGCGTCGATCAACCTGATCGACTTCTACCTGATCAAGCGCGGCAGCTACGACATCGCCTCGATCTTCCGCGCCGATGGCGGGATCTACGGGCGCTTCAATCTGCACGCGATCATTGCCTATTTCATCGGCATCATCGTGCAGCTGCCGTTTGCCAATACCTCGTTGTACGTTGGCCCCTACGCCAACCTGGTGGACGGCGCGGACCTGTCTTGGCTGGTCGGCCTGATCGTGACCTGCCCGTTGTATTACTGCCTGGCGACGCGCGGGCAGACGCAGCAGAGCAGGGCGGCGCGGTTGGGTTTCACTGACTGATCGCCTGCACAGCTGCTTCACACAATGCCCGGCCATTCACCGGGCATTGTCGTTTCAGTATTCTGATGGTCACGCAAATTGGCCATATCGATCTCCTTTTGGCCAACCGGCTACTGTGCTGCGGCTACGCTGTCGGCAAGAATCGAAGCCACAACAAGACGCTGCACTTTCCTTGCCCTTGGCTGACCTGACAGCCGCTGCCGTGTACAGAACATAAAAACCATCGACTCACGCTGCATTCGGGGAAACACAACATGGTCACGATGAAACGCATTCTGGGCGCCACTGTCTGCGGGCTGACGCTGCTGGCCGGCGCCGTGCAGGCCGAACAGCGCGAACTGCGGGTGTACAACTGGGCGGACTACATCCTGCCGTCGGTGCCCAAGGATTTCGCCGCCAAAAGCAACATCAAAGTGACCTGGGACACCTTCGACACCAACGAATCCCTCGAAGCCAAACTGCTGACCGGCAACTCCGGCTACGACCTGGTGGTGCCGTCGAACCAGTTCCTCGATACCCAGATCAAGGCCGGCGTGTTCCAGAAACTCGACAAGTCCAAACTGCCGAACTGGAGCCATCAGGACCCGGCGCTGCTCAAGTTGCTCGATTCCAACGACCCTGGCAATCAGTACGGCGTGCCGTACATGGTCGGCACGGTGCTGATCGGTTTCAACCCGGCCAAGGTCAAGGCTGCACTCGGCGAGAATGCACCAGTGGACAGTTGGGATCTGGTGTTCAAGCCCGAGAACATGGAAAAGCTCAAATCCTGCGGCGTGGCGATGCTCGATTCGCCGTCGGAAATCCTCCCGCTGGCGCTGCATTACCTGGGCCTCGACCCGAACAGCCAGAACCCGGCCGACTATGAGAAAGCCAAGGACCTGATGCTCAAGGTTCGCCCTTACGTCACCTATTTCAACTCGGCCAAGTACATGACCGACATCGCCAACGGCGACATCTGCGTGGCCATCGGTTATTCCGGCAGCTTCTACCAGTTTGGTAACCGCGCCAAAGAGGCGAAGAACGGCGTGGTGGTCGACTGGCGTCTGCCGAAGGAGGGCGCGCCGATCTGGTTCGACACCTTCGCCATTCCGAAGAGCGCGAAGAACGTTGAAGAGGCTCACGAGTTCCTCAACAACCTGCTCGATCCGAAGGTCATCGCCTCAATCAGTGACTTCCTCGGCTACCCGAATGCCAACAAGGATTCGCTGCCGTTGATCAACAAGGAAATCACCGACAACCCGAACCTGACACCGACCAGCGAGGCGCTGAAGACGCTGTATGTGGTGCAGCCATTGCCGCAGAAACTGGAGCGGGTGCGGACGCGGGTGTGGACCAGCATCAAGTCCGATAAATAGGTTCAAAGCCGTGGGAGCCATTTGCTCCCACGGCTTTTATTTCGCCTGACTTTCCTCGGGCGATTGACCCTTCGTCAGCACCAGACTGAGCAACACCGACGCCAGAATCAGCCCGCCGACAATCGCCAGCGACCACTCCACCGGCATGTGAAACCACGGCATCGCCGTCATCTTCCCGCCGATGAACACCAGCACCAGCGCCAGTCCGTACTTGAGCAGGTGAAAGCGGTCGGCCATGTCCGCCAGCAAAAAGTACAGCGCCCGCAGGCCCATGATCGCGAAGATGTTCGAGGTGAAAATGATGAACGGATCGGTCGTCACGGCGAAAATTGCCGGGATGCTGTCGACCGCGAACATCAAGTCGCTGGCCTCGATCAGCACCAGCACCAGAAACATCGGCGTGGCCCAGCGCACACCGTTCTGCAGCACGAAAAAGCGTTCACCGTGAAAGCCGTTGGTGATCCGTAGATGCCCGCGCACCCAGCGCAGAAGCGGATTGTTATCGAGGTCCGGTTGCTGTTCGGCGAACACCAGCATCTTGATCCCGGTGATGATCAGGAACACGCCGAACACATACAGCAGCCACGTGAACTGCGAGACCAGCCACACCCCGGCGAAGATCATCGCCGCGCGCATCACGATCGCGCCGAGCACGCCGTACAACAGCACCCGACGCTGCAACTCCGGCGGCACGGCGAAATAGCCGAAAATCATCACGAAGACGAACATGTTGTCGATCGACAGCGACTGCTCGATCAAATAACCGGTGAGGAATTCCAGGGTCTTGCGCTGGGCGATTTCGGGCCCGAATTCGCCGTTCAGGTACCACCAGAGCAGCCCGGCAAAGGCCATTGCCAGCATGCACCACGCAATCACCCAGGATGAGGCTTCGCGCACCGAGACCCGATGTGCCTTGCGCCCGCCGAAGACAAACAGGTCAACGGCCAGCATGGCGAGGACAAAAACGATGAAGGCGGCCCACATCCAGGGTTCGCCGATGTTGAGGGGATGCATGTCGTTCTCCCTGTCTTTATGTTTTTCGGGGTAGACGGGGCCATGCTAGTAGGAGAATTCCGAGGAAGAAAAATCGTTTATTTCGTGGGTATTGTTCGTGAATAACGAACTGTCAGGTGAGATGGGCAGATGCGGGTAATACTTCATTCAACACTTCTTTGCTAACCTCGCTATCGAGTCAGTCCATCACGCCAGGAGCGACGATCATCGACACGCCAGATCCTCAAGCCGTCTGCAGCCCGATCACCAGCGCTGCGATATTCATCGTGGCGACCCTCAATGCCGAAGCCGAGGCGGCTGAAACAGTCCGCGGCTGGTGCGCCGATATCGCAGGCCTGACACGCTCGGTCGGCAAGCGCGTGCCCTCGGGCAACCTGTCCTGCGTTTGCGGGTTTTCTTCCAGCGCCTGGGATCGCCTGTTCGGCAGTCCGCGACCGGCGTCGCTGCATGACTTTCGTGAATTCGGTGTAGAAGGACGGCGCGCGGTTTCCACGCCCGGTGATTTGCTGCTGCACATTCGTGCCGATCAGATGGACCTGTGTTTCGAGTTGGCCACGCAATTGATGTCGTCGCTGGACGGCGTCGTGACCGTGACCGACGAAGTGCAGGGTTTCCGCTATTTCGACATGCGCAGCATCATCGGTTTTGTCGACGGCACGGAGAACCCGGTCGGACGCAAAGCCGAGCATTTCACGCTCGTCGGCGATGAAGATCCCGCGTTCAGCGGTGGCAGTTACGTGCTGGTGCAGAAGTATCTGCACAACATGAAGGCGTGGAACGAATTGCCGGTCGAAGCGCAGGAACGGGTGATCGGGCGGACCAAACTGTCCGATATCGAGCTCGACGATTCGGTCAAGCCGAGCAACTCCCACAGCGCGTTGACCACCATCACCAAGGACGGCGAGGAAGTGAAGATCCTGCGCGACAATATGCCGTTCGGTCGGCCCGGCGCAGGTGAATTTGGCACTTACTTCATCGGTTATGCACGTTCGCCCGAACCGCTGGAGCAGATGCTGGAAAACATGTTCGTCGGAAAGCCACCCGGAAACTATGATCGGTTGCTGGACTTCAGCACGGCGGTGACCGGCAGTCTGTTCTTCGTGCCTTCGGCGGATTTGCTGGAAGAACTGGCAGAGCGATAAAAAAATGGCGGGATCAATTGATCCCGCCGTTTTGCATTTACTTGCCTGCCACCAGTGCCGGCGTACGTGGCGGCACCAGGCGTTTCGACCCTGTCGCTTCAAACGCCGCCGCCAAGCGCAGCAACGTCGAGTCGTCATAGGCACGACCAGCAAACGTCAGCCCCACTGGCATGCCAATATCGGCCATCACGCCCATCGGCACGGTGACGGTCGGCACGCCGAGGTGGCGGATCGCGAGGTTGCCATTGGCAACCCAGATGCCGTTGCTCCAGGCGATGTCCGCCGAGGCCGGGTTGACGTCGGCGTCAGCCGGACCCACGTCAGCGTTGGTCGGGAACAGCACAGCGTCGAGGCCCAGGCGATCCATCCAGTCTTCGAGGTCGAGCTTGCGGGTCTTCTCCAGGCCGCGCAGACCGTCCGGCAAAGTCGGGATCTGATCCCACGGCGTGATGCCGCGTTCGGCCATGCGCACGTATTCGTCCATCCCGGCGGCGAGGTCGCCTTCACGGTTGGGCAGGGTGCCCGGATCGTGAGGGAATATTTTCGGCCCGTCGACGTCGGCCAGACGATTGAGTTTCGGATCGCCATTGGCGCGCAGGAAATCATCGAACGCCCAGGCAGACAAATCCCACAGCTCATCGTGCATGAACTCTTTAGAGACGATGCCGCGATTGAACACGGTCGGTGCGCCCGGACGATCGCCTTCGCAGTTTGACACCAGCGGGAAATCCACTTCGATGACTTCGGCGCCGGCCGCTTCGAGGGCCTGACGGGCCTGTTTCCACAGGTCGATCACCGAAGCGCGGGTGTTGATGCGTTGCCCGGTCGGGCCGCCGATGCCCGGTGCTTCGCTGGTGCCGGCCTCAGGGTCGGCGTTGATGTACATGCGCGGCACGCCCAGGCGTTTGCCAGCCAGGGCGTCACTTTTCACCGCCAGATCGAGATAGGAAGCAGGGCGTACCGAGGCGACGCTCGGGATCGGCACCCAGGGTTGCAGGCGCCACAGGTCGCCACGGGTGTCGGTGTCTTCGGCGACCACCACGTCGAGCACTTCCAGCAGATCGGCCATGGTGCGGGCGTAGGGCACCACCACGTCCATGGTCGGCGTCAGCGGCCAGTTGCCGCGCACCGAAATCACCCCGCGGGATGGCGTGTAGGCGCACAGGCCATTGTTGGATGCCGGGCCACGACCGCTCGACCAGGTCTCTTCCGCCAGACCGAATGCCGAGAAGCTTGCAGCAGTGGCGGTGCCGGCACCGTTCGACGAGCCGGAAGCAAACGGCGCAGTCAGATAAGCGGCGTTGTACGGGCTTTCAGCGCGGCCGTAGACCCCGCGCTGCATCCCGCCATTGGCCATCGGCGGCATGTTGGTCTTGCCCAGGCAGATCGCGCCGCCCGCACGCAGGCGCTCGATGGTGAACGCATCACGCTGGGCCACCAGATCGGCGAACGCAGGGCTGCCGGACGCAGCGGTCAGGCCTTTGACCAGATAGCTGTCCTTGGCGGTGTAGGGGATGCCGTCCAGCGGACCAAGGGTTTGCCCCTTGGCGCGGCGGGCATCGGAGGCCTGGGCTTCTTTCAGGGCTTCGGGGTTGCGCACGACCACCGCGTTCAGGGCAGTGGCGGTGTCCGGGCCGTCAAAGGCATCGATGCGCGCCAGATAGGCCTGGACCAGTTCAACCGCGGTGGTCTGGCCGGATTCGAGCGCCGAGCGCAGTTGAGCAATGGAGACTTCAGTGACTTCGATCATGCTGTTACCGCCGACAGGTTCGCTAAAGGGTGGTTGATCATTGTTATCGTCGAAACGTGTCAATCATTCTTGATGGGCGAAACTCTACCCTGAAGTTTGTCGATTGGCATGTCCTAATTCGATAAATATCGACAAAAATCAGCGAAAAAATTCTCCGGGCGTCTCGCCGAACTGCTGGCGAAAGGCTGCGATGAACGCCGATGTCGAATCATAACCGCAGGCCAGAGCCACTTCGGTGACCCGTTCGCCACGCTCCAGCGGCGTCAGCGCTCCCAGCAGACGCAAGCGCTGGCGCCATGCGCGAAAAGTCAGGCCGGTATCGCGCAGGAACAGCCGGCTGAGGGTTTTCTCGGTCACGCCGAACTTTTCGCTCCAGTGACTGAGTGTGGTCTGCTGTTCCGGATGTTGCTCGAGACTTTGATAAATCTGCCGCAGGCGGATGTCCTGAGGCAGTGGCAGCATCAGGTCGATTTGCGGGGCCTCGGCCAATTGATCGAGGATCACCTGTGCCAAGCGTCCGTGAGGGCCGCTCTGGTCATACTCGACAGGAATCTGACTGAAGGCCCGGATCAACTCACGCAAAAGATCGCTGACGCCGAGCACATGACAGCGCTCCAGCGCCCAACCCGCCACGCTGCAATCGATGTACAGGCTGCGCATTTCCGTGTGCGGCGAACTGAATACCCGATGCGGCACGCCCGCAGGAATCCACACGGCCCGCTCCGGCGGCGCAACGAAACGACCGACGGCGGTCTGCACTTCGAGCACGCCCTGGATCGCGTAGGACAATTGCACCCACGGATGACTGTGGCGGCGGGTCAGGGCGCGATTGGGCAGCGATTCGGTGCGTCCGTACAACGGGCGCGGCAGGCTCGGCAGCCCGGGGATGCTGCGTCTGACGCTCTTGTCGTGTCCTTTTGGCGGCATCTTGCGGCTCTTCGGCGTTAGTCGGTAATTTCCAGTCACGTTAGAGTCGCTTCCACGTACTGGCAACCCCCGGATGAACAAACCATGACGCGCCCAAGATTCCTGCCCGACAACTTCACCCTGACCCTCGTCGCCGTGGTGCTGCTTGCCAGCTTCCTGCCCGCCAGCGGCCAGGTCGCGGTCGGCTTCGGCTGGCTGACCAACATTGCAATTGCGCTGCTGTTTTTCCTGCACGGCGCCAAGCTTTCCCGCGAATCGATCATTGCTGGCGCCGGTCACTGGCGCCTGCATCTGTTGGTGTTCAGCCTGACCTTTGTCCTGTTCCCGCTGCTGGGGCTGGCGCTCAAACCGCTGTTGTCGCCGATGATCGGTGACAACCTGTACATGGGCATGCTTTACCTCTGCGCAT
Source organism: Pseudomonas sp. stari2 (assembly GCF_040760005.1). Classification (NCBI taxonomy): domain Bacteria; kingdom Pseudomonadati; phylum Pseudomonadota; class Gammaproteobacteria; order Pseudomonadales; family Pseudomonadaceae; genus Pseudomonas; species Pseudomonas sp. Stari2. The sequence goes on along the minus strand of NZ_CP099760.1, from coordinate 3,898,744 downwards.
TGCCGGCCACGGTGCAGTCGGCGATTGCTTTCACGTCGCTGGCCCGGGGCAATATTCCGGCTGCAATTTGCAGTGCGGCGGCGTCCAGCCTGTTCGGGATCTTTCTCACACCGTTGCTGGTGACGTTGTTGCTGAACGTGCATGGTGACGGCGGTTCGACCGTCGACGCGATCCTGAAAATCAGCGTGCAACTGCTGCTGCCGTTCATCGCCGGTCAGATCGCCCGTCGCTGGATCGGCGCCTGGGTCGGTCGCAACAAGAACTGGCTGAAGTTCGTCGATCAGGGTTCGATTCTGCTGGTGGTCTATGGCGCGTTCAGCGAGGCGGTGAACGAAGGCATCTGGCATCAGATCCCGGTCATCGACCTGCTGGGGCTGGTGGTGGCCTGCTGCATCCTGCTGGGGCTAGTGCTGCTGGCGTCGACGCTACTGGGCAAGCTGTTTGGCTTCAACCTGGAAGATCGCATCACCATCCTGTTCTGCGGCTCGAAAAAGAGCCTGGCCACCGGTGTGCCGATGGCCCAGGTGTTGTTCGCCGGTAGCACGATCGGTGTGCTGATCCTGCCGCTGATGTTGTTTCACCAGATCCAGTTGATGGTCTGTGCGGTGCTGGCGCAGCGTTATGCGAAACGCCAGGAGTCGGTGCAGGAACTGATGGCACAGGTTGATCCGTAATCACGGCTGCGGACACTAACCCGCACCGGAATACTTGACTGCCGCCGCAGCTCGCGATGGCACGTTGAGCACCCGCAACAACGACGACACATGAATCCGCACCGTGAACGGGGAAATATCCAGCTCACGGGCGATTTCCTTGTTGGTCTTGCCCTGGGCGATCAGCCGCAGGACATCCTGCTGGCGCGGGGTGAGGGCGGCGCCGGTTTCCAGTGGCAGCAGGCCCGACGGGGCGAACTTCACCAGCACTTCGCCTTCGCGGATCGCCAGGATGGCCTCGCCGATTTCATCGGGGGCGATGTTCTTGCCGATGAAACCGTCGATGCCCGCTGACATGACTTCGCCGATCAGCGCCTCGTCATCCACCATCGACACCACGATCAGCGTGGTACGCGGCAAACGTCGGCGCAGCTCACCGAGCTGGCTGACGCAAGTCAGGCCGGGGAAGCGCAGATCGAGGATCAAGGTGTCCGGCTCATCACCGGAAGGCAGCAGGGCGAGCACGCTGTCGAGGTCGCCGGCTTCGTCGATCAGTGCTTCAGGCAGCAGGCGCTGAACCGTGCGCAGCATCGCTTCGCGAAACAGCGGATGATCGTCGGCTATGATGATTCGGCATGTCATGGCACAACCCTCCCTGGGTAGGCATTGCTCACGGCGTGCACCTTAGCACCGGGCGAAGGCATTGCCTGTCGATTCGTGCTGAATCTGACGATTACCGCACAAGGACGTTCCCCATGAAGTTCGAGAAGAACACCGAGCTCGACCAGGCTAACCTGCGCATCATCATCGCCAGTATCGCCTTGGTTTACATGACCGTGCTCGGTTTCCTGCCGGACCAGCACTTCGATACCTATCTGCCGGTCGTCACTTACATTGCCCTGTTTTTGCTGGCCTCCGTCGGGCTGCGCCAGGCCATCGTGCGTTGGCCGGGGCATTATCCGGCGCGGCGGATTTTCGGCATGGTCCACGATTACACCGGCACCTGCTTTGGTCTGGTGGTCGGTGGCGAGGCGGCGCTGCCCATCTATGCCGTCATGGTTTGGGTCAACCTCGGTAACGGCATGCGCTACGGCTCGCGCTATCTGGCGATTGCCACGGTGCTGGCCTTGCTGGCACTGTTGGCGGTCTATCGGTTGACGCCGTACTGGCAGGCGCAACCGTTCATGGTGCTGATGCTGATGATCACCAGCACGGTGATTCCGGTGTACGCGCACTTGCTGCTGGAGCGCACGCGCAAGGCCTCTGAAGAGGCCGTCGCGGCGAATCTGGAGAAATCGCGATTCCTGGCCCAGGCCAGTCACGACCTGCGCCAGCCGATCCACTCCATCGGCCTGTTTACCGCGTGTCTTCGCGAGTCGCGGCTGGGCGAGGAAGAGCGGCGGCTGGTGGACAATATCGACCGGTCGCTGCTCAACGTGTCGCAGCTTTTCCGCTCGATCCTCGATCTGTACACCCTCGATAACGGCCGGGTTCAACCCAGGATGCAAACGCTGGAGCTGGGGCAGTGGCTGACGGAACTGATTCGTCAGAATGCCGAAGCCGCGCGTTGGGCCGGGGTCGATCTGCGCCTGCACCGCTTCGAGCATTGGGTGCGCACCGACCCGGCCCTGTTGGCGACCATGGTGCAGAACGTGCTTTCCAACTGCTTCAAATATGGCGCGCAGCGGCCGGTGCTGGTGGGCGTGCGTAGAAAGGGCGCGGGGTTGGCCATCGTGGTGTATGACCGTGGCAGCGGCATCGCCGAGGAGCATCTGCCCAGGGTTTTCGAGGAGTTTTATCGGGCCCGTCAATTGCGTGACAAGGACGTTGAAGGCGTGGGGCTGGGCCTGTCGATCGTCAAGCGGCTGGGGCAGATGATCGGTGTCGATGTGTTGATTCGCTCGCGGCTGGGGCATGGCACGGCTGTGACGCTGCAGGGGTTGTCACGGGCGGCACCGCAGTTGCCGGTCAGTCGCGACGAGGTTCGTCAAGTCGGATTGCTGACGGGGTTGAAGGTGTGTCTGGTGGAGGATGACCATAACGTTCTGCTGGCGACCTCGGCGTTGCTGGAGCGCTGGGGCTGTGTCGTGCAGGCCGAACTGACGGGGCAGGGGCTGGTCACCGATTGCGACATCATCGTTGCCGACTATGATCTCGGCTCGCACAGCACCGGTATCGAGTGCATCGACGAAGTTCGCCGTCAGCGGGGTTTTGCGGTGCCGGCCATGATCATCACCGGGCACGACATCGAGAAAATCCAGGCGGCCCTGCATGACCGCCAGATAGCTATTCTTTCCAAACCGGTACGCCCGGCCGAGCTGCGCGCGACCTTGCGTGCGCTGCGCGACCGGCAGACCGAAGCGGTCAGCGCTTACACAGATAGTCCTGCGTGATGGTGGTTTGCAGGCAGTTGTACTGGCCCATGGTGCGGCAGATATTTTTCTCCGAGCCGGAGACTTCGGCGCTCTTGTAGCCCCAGACTTTGCAGCGTCCTTCGGCCGTGGCCAGCCCCTGTGCAGCGGAGGTTTGCCCGCTTTCGAACTGGCCCAGTTCATAGGAAACCTGGACGACGCCATCGGTCTTGCTGCCGCCGGTGGCTTCCCATTGTTTCGGTGTGGCGCAGCCGGTGAGCACGACGGCGGCGAGGCTGAGAGTGGCGATGAGTGTTTTCATGATCTAACGGAATCCTTTACCGGATGAGAAGGCGGTGTAACGGTTTACTGGACCGGAATCGGCGACGCGCCTTTGGGCAGGCAGGACAGCGGAGGCGTCATGATGCCCATGCTGGCGACCGCGATGATTGCGCCACTGGGCAGTTCGCAGTTGTATTCGCCGGCGGCGGTGTAGGCGGTGTAGTAGGTCAGGGTGCTGTCGTTGCGGATGTTGCCGATTTTGGAAACAGGCTTGCCGATGACGGTCTGGGCCCGTTCGCGCATGCTGTCTTCGGTGGGCTTGGCGGTCTGGCAACCGGTGGCGCCGAGGAGCAGGGCACCCAGGACGGTGATTCTGGTGAGGCAGAGATGCAGTTTCATGGTGTTGCTTCCTTGATGTTGTTGTTTTTCCAGGCACAACGATCCCGCGCACTGCGCAGCGGCAATGTTGGGGAATGTCGGGGGTTGCGAGGGAATATAACGCCAGGGAACGGGGTGGTCGATTAGCACAAATGTGCTAGTGCGGCGCAACCGGCGGGCCGCCGGTCGCGCCAAAAAGCACTACTGAGGACTGTTGAACTGGTCTGAATAGCTGCCGGTCATGAGGGCGGACGCTACCTGATCGGAGCCCACGCCACGGCGAGAGTAGGCGAGCCGTCTGGCGTCCACCTTGTCTGCGCCATCGGAGGCGACTGCGCCGGCGCCCACGTGGTCGGCACCATCGGAAGCGACGGCCCCAGCGCCCACGTGATCGGCCCCATCAGAGGCGACGGCCCCAGCGCCCACGTGATCGGCCCCATCGGAAGCGACTGCGCCGGCACCCACGTGATCGGCCCCATCGGAAGCGACTGCGCCGGCATCCACGTGATCGGCCCCATCAGAGGCGACGGCCCCAGCGCCCACGTGATCGGCCCCATCGGAAGCGACTGTGCCGGCACCCACGTGATCGGCCCCATCAGAGGCGACGGCCCCAGCGCCCACGTGATCGGCCCCATCGGAAGCGACGGCCCCAGCGCCCACGTGATCGGCCCCATCAGAGGCGACGGCCCCAGCGCCCACATGATCGGCACCGTCAGATGCGACGGCTTTGGCGCCAACGTGATCCGAGCCATCCGAGGCTACCGAACCTGCACCCACATGATCCGCCCCGTCAGATGCCACAGCCTGCGCCTGCGCCGCCCAGACTTCGGGCATCACCACCATCATTGCCGCGACCGCCAGGACCAGGCCTGACCAAAGCTTGTGTTTCATGATTTTCTCCACGACCCATCAGCCACAAAGCATCCGAGCATTGCCCGTCGAACATCGGTGACGGCGCGGCTCGTTGGCCCGGGGTTAACCAGATTGGCGATTGGCACGGGCGCACCACAAGGCGCACGGGTGTCGACGGTTTACATGAAATCCGGACAGCGAATTCAAAAGTATAGTTCGCCCTCGGCGGGTGGCAGGAGGAAGGGCCTTGAAGGCGATAGTCGGTTAGCTTTCTTGCAGGCAAACGCTAGAAAACAATCAATCTAAAAAACGCGTAGCGCAACACAGCGTGTTTGCTAGGCTCAAGAATGTAGGCGAAGACGCAGACTGATGCGCAAGCGGATAGCGAGGAGGCGTTGGGCGCGTTCCGAAGGGTACACGGTTAGAAAGAACCCCGCGCTGGGTTCCAGCCCTTATGCCGTGTGAAGCAGCAGAGCACATTGCCTGTACTGTGGGAGTCCTGATAAACCTCGTAAGCCAGAGACCAGCACTGGCCGCCTACTCAAACACCAAAGCCCGCCTCGTGCGGGCTTTGACGTTTTTGCGGATTAGATACTGGCCAGGGCCTGCGCCAGATCCGCCCGCAGGTCTTCGATATCCTCGACGCCCACCGACAGACGCACCAGGCTGTCACCGATGCCAAGCTTGGCACGGGTTTCGGCCGGGATGGTCGCGTGAGTCATGATCGCCGGGTGCTCGATCAAGCTTTCCACACCGCCGAGGCTTTCGGCCAGGGCGAAAATCTGCACGTTCTCCAGGAAGCGGCGAGCGCCTGCCAGATCACTGTTCAGATCCAGGGAAATCATCCCGCCGAAACCACGCATCTGACGCCTGGCCAGTTCGTGCTGCGGATGGGATTCCAGGCCAGGGTAGTAGACGCGCTTCACCTGAGGCTGTTGTTCCAGCCAGCGAGCCAGATCCAGTGCGTTACTGCAATGACGTTCCATGCGCAGCGCCAGTGTCTTCACGCCGCGCAGGGTGAGGAAAGCGTCGAACGGGCCCGAGATGGCGCCGACAGCGTTCTGCAGGAAGCCCAGGCGCTCGGCCAGCGCAGGATTGTCGCCAACCACCGCGATGCCGCCGATCACGTCGGAGTGACCGTTCAGGTATTTGGTGGTCGAGTGCAGCACGATGTCGAAACCCAGTTCCAGCGGACGCTGGATCCACGGGCTGGCGAAGGTGTTGTCGGCCACGCAGATGATCCCGCGCGCCTTGCAGATGCGCGCGATGGCGGCGAGGTCGGACAGACTCAGCAACGGGTTGGTCGGGGTTTCGACCATGACCATGCGTGTGTCGTCTTGCAACGATGCTTCGAACGCCGACAGGTCGGCCAGGTCGACGTAACTGAAACGATGCCCGGCGCTGCGCTGGCGCACCTTGTCGAACAGGCGGAACGTTCCGCCATACAAGTCATTGCCGGAGACGATGTGCGACCCGGCGTCGATCAGTTCGAGCACGGTGGAAATGGTCGCCAGCCCGGACGCGAAGGCAAACGCCTGAGTGCCACCCTCCAGATCCGCCACGCAACGCTCCAGGGCAAAACGCGTCGGGTTGTGCGAGCGGCCGTAGTCGAACCCCTTGTGCACGCCGGGGCTGTCTTGCAGATAGGTGGAGTTGGCGTAGATCGGCGGCATCAGCGCGCCGGTGGTCGGGTCCGGCGTTTGTCCGGCGTGGATCACGCGAGTGGCGAAACCCTGCGGGCGGGCGTTCTTGTCGTGCTGACTCATGCAAGGGATCTCCGTAGTTGGTTGAGCATGTCGACGCGGGTGATCAGGCCGTGGAAGCCCGAGGCGTCGGCAATGATCGCCACCAGGCCGCTGCTGAGCACGGCTTCCAGTTCAGCCAGGGTCGCGGCGGGGGCGAGGGTTTGCAGTTTGTCCGTCATCGCGCTGGCGACGGGTTTGCTGAAGAGCGTGGCATCTTCGTGTACGCGCACCAGGATGTCCGATTCGTCGATCACGCCGACCAGTTGTTTGCCTTCCACCAGCACCGGCAGTTGCGAAACATCCGCCAGGCGCATGCGTTGGAACGCGGTCATCAGGGTGTCGTCCGGGCCGACGCTGACCACTTTGCCGTCTTCGAAGCGACGGGCAATGAGGTCGCGCAAATCGCCGTAGCGTTTGCGCTGCAACAGGCCCTGATCGGTCATCCACTGGTCGTTGTAGACCTTCGACAGGTAGCGAGTACCGGTGTCGCAGACGAAGCTGACCACACGTTTCGGCACAGTCTGCTCACGGCAGTAACGCAGCGCGGCAGCGAGCAGGGTGCCGGTGGACGAACCACCGAGAATGCCCTCGGAACGCAGCAACTGGCGGGCGTGATCGAAGCTTTCTTCGTCGCTGATCGAGTAGGCGCTGCGCACGCTCGACAGGTCGGTGATCGACGGAATGAAGTCTTCGCCGATGCCTTCCACCGCCCACGAACCGGCAGTGCCGAGGTGCTTGCTGCGGCTGTATTCAGCCATGACCGAACCGACCGGGTCGGCCAGGACCATCTCGAGGTCTGGTTGTACGCGTTTGAAGAAACGGGTCAGGCCGGTCAGCGTACCGGCGGAACCGACGCCGACCACGATGGCATCCAGATCATGCTCGGTTTGCGCCCAGATTTCCGGCGCGGTGCTGCATTCGTGGGCCAGCGGGTTGGCGGGGTTGTTGAACTGGTCGGCGAAGAATGCGCCGGGGATGTCTTTCGCCAGACGGGCGGCGACGTCCTGGTAATACTCGGGGTGGCCCTTGCCGACATCGGAGCGGGTGATGTGCACTTCGGCGCCCATGGCCTTGAGGTGCAGGACTTTTTCCGTGGACATCTTGTCCGGCACCACCAGCACGACGCGGTAGCCCTTGGCGCGGCCTACCAATGCCAGGCCCAGGCCGGTGTTGCCGGCAGTGGCTTCAACGATGGTGCCACCGGGTTGCAGGCGACCGTCGCGCTCGGCGGCGTCGATCATCGCCAGGCCGATACGATCCTTGATCGAGCCGCCGGGGTTCTGGGATTCGAGCTTGAGAAACAGAGTGCACAGACCGGTATCGAAGCGGGTGACTTGTACCAGCGGAGTATTGCCGATCAGCCCAAGTACGGCAGGGCGTGATTCCTTTGACATTTCTTCACCTCTTTGTGGTGTTGATCGCGTTCCATTCGCGGGGGAAAAGCTCGCGTGCAACATAGGCGCAGACATCAACTGTCGCAACCATTAGTCAGCGTGCAATTCAGCCATTTCGATCTAACCATAGAACGAAATCAGAGAGGGGAAGGGAGCGATTTACCGAGGTTTACACAGAGGCGTCATCGAGTATTCAAAGGGCGTCTTCAGCGGCATGAACAGCTTGATCTGACGATGAATATCCGGCTGCGAAAACCGATCAGTGGTTGCTCATAAGGCCGTGCAGAACACCCAGCCTCAAACCGGTTTCCGACGGCTGCATTTGCGCGATGCCGAACACCTTGAAGGCGGCGAGCATGACCACCAGACCGCCGGGCAGGATGCTCTGACGATGGGGCTGCAGACCGGCGAGTTTCAGTTGCCGCACATTGCTGACTTCCAGCAGGCGAAGCGACAGCCGCAACAGGCCGCCGTAGGTGATGCCGCCATGACCGTAGTCGTTCAGGCGATTGGCCTTGAGCACTTTGGCCAACATCCGTGCCGTGCCCGAGGAGCCGATGGTCTGCTGCCAGCCCTGGGCGCGATAGCGGCGGGCGACTTTCTCGAATTGCAGGATGGCCACACGCTCAGCCTCTTGAAGGGCTCCGGGGGAAATCTCGCCATTGCGAAAGTAGCGGGCGCTCAGGGCCCTGCTCGAATCCGCGCAGCTTTTTGCCGAACCGCGCCAAGGCCTGCCAGCCGCGATCCAGCGCCATTTCGTCGAGCGCCCGGCCATCGAATCCCTCGGCCAGCCGCACCGGTTCACGCAAGGTTTTCACTTCCTGAATCATGAAGCCCTTTCTGCTGCGGACCGACTGGCCGATCATCATTCGAAACGCATTCGAACCGAGATCGATGGCAGCAAATACCGAGGCGTCTTCTTTCATGGGAATCCTTGCAAAATCCACCGCCCCAGGCCCGGGCGGTTTGCGAGGATTCTGCAATGGCTTCAATGACAACCTGATGACGCGCGGAGGGCGGTTCAATGAATCTAGCGCTGTCATGACACTGTCATTATCGGGTGTCCATACTTGCCCTCAATACATCGCGTGCTTTTCATGATTTTGGCTGCCAACTCTGGCAGCTTTTTTTTGCCTGCGATTTGACTCGTCAGCGAAATTTGCAATTCTAAGGAATGCCCGATTAATATACGTTCCATATATATTCCATATCGGATTTTGTCATGGGCATCGTAAAGATTTCAGAGGACATGCACGAGAATCTGCGCATCTCCAGCAACGCACTGAGCCGCTCGATCAACGCGCAGGCCGAGCACTGGATGCGCATCGGCATGCTCGCCGAGCTCTATCCCGACCTTGATCACCACGCCATTTGCCGGTTGCTGATTCGCGCCGAGCTGGCGGGTGGTCTGGATCTGCAACAAATCTGTGCCTTGGCCGATGCCGCGCAGAACATCCCGGTTCAAGAGGCAGCCAAGGCATGAGAAACCCGATCAAGATCAATACCCGGGCTGAAATCGCCCAATCCCGCGTGGCCGGCCAACTGGCAGCCGAGGTACTGGCGATGCTGGTGCCGCACGTCAAGGCTGGCGTTACCACTGATCAACTCGACCGCTTGTGCAACGACTACATCGTCAATGTGCAGAAAGCCATTCCGGCCAACGTCGGTTATCACGGCTTCCCGAAAACCGTCTGCGCGTCGGTCAACGACGTGGTCTGTCACGGCATTCCATCGGGCACGCCTTTGAAGGATGGCGACATCCTCAACCTCGACATCGCCGTGATCAAGGACGGCTGGTTCGGTGACACCAGCCGCATGTACGTGGTCGGCGAGGCTTCAGCCGAGGCGCAGCATCTGATCAAGACCACCTATGAGGCCATGTGCGCCGGTATTCGCGTGGTGCGTCCGGGCGCCACCCTGGGTGACATCGGTCATGCGATTCAAAGTCTGGCGGAAAGGGAAGGTTTCAGCGTGGTGCGCGAATACTGCGGGCACGGGATCGGCAAGGTCTATCACGATGAGCCGCAAGTGCTGCATTACGGCTACCCGAATCAGGGCCTGAAGCTGAAAGCGGGGATGATCTTCACCATTGAGCCGATGCTCAATGCCGGCAAGCGCCATGTGAAGAACATGCCGGATGGCTGGACCGTGCTGACCAAGGATGGCTCGCTGTCGGCGCAGTGGGAACACATGGTGGCGGTGACGGAGGACGGGTTTGAGGTGTTGACGACCTGGCCTGATCAGATCGAAGGTTTTACGGCCATCGCTTGAAAAAAAGGCCACCGCAACCCGACGTTGCGGTGGCCGCAAGTAACACGCGAAACGTCCGCAGGTCAGTGAGCACCCGCGGCTTTGTTCAGATCGCTTTCGGCCCACTCGGTGTAGACGCAGGCATCAGACGTCGCCCAGCGCACCTGCACCGGATCGCCAGCCTTCAACGGCATCCCCGCCGCCGACAGCGCCTTCACCGTCATCGAAGTCCCGCCGGAAGTCACCACACTGCAGGTCTGGCTCTCACCCAGAAACAGCACCTCGACCACCTTCGCCGAAACTTCGTTCCAACCCGCCGCCAACGGCTCGTCATTCGCCTGCTGCACACTCAACGCCAACGCCTTTTCCGGGCGCACCATCAGCAAAACATCCTGCCCGGTCTGCAATCCGGCAGTCAGGCGAATCGACAGCGACTGCCCTTCAAAACTCGCCGCGCCGTTGCCCTGTGCCTTGAGCTTGAGGAAGTTCGAGTTGCCGAGGAACGACGCCACAAATGCATTCGGCGGATTCTGGTACAGGTCATAACCGCTGCCGAGCCCGACAATCTTGCCGTGACTGAAAATCGCGATGCGCTGGGACAGGCGCATGGCTTCTTCCTGATCGTGGGTCACGTAGACGATGGTGATGCCGAGGCGGCGGTGCAGTTGGCGCAATTCATCCTGCAAATCTTCACGAAGTTTCTTGTCCAGCGCGCCGAGGGGTTCGTCCATCAACAGGATGCGTGGCTCGTAAACCAGCGCCCGGGCGATGGCGACCCGTTGCTGCTGGCCGCCGGACAGTTGCGAAGGGCGGCGATGGGCGAACTGCTCCAGTTGCACCAGTTTCAGCATCGCGTCGACACGTTTGTCACGCTCGGCCGCCGCGAGTTTGCGGATCGCCAGCGGGAACGCGATGTTGTCGCGCACCGACAGATGCGGGAACAGCGAGTAACGCTGGAACACCATGCCGATGTCGCGCTTGTGCGGCGGCACGTTGACCAGCGACTGGCCGTTGACCAGGATCTCGCCGCTGCTCGGGGTTTCGAACCCGGCGAGCATCGACAGTGTGGTGCTTTTGCCCGAGCCGCTGGAGCCGAGAAAGGTCAGGAACTCGCCGTCCTTGATGTCCAGCGAGATGTTGTCCACGGCGGCGAAATCGCCGTAGTGCTTGTTCAGGTTGCGCAGGCTGACCAGGGGTTTGTCGTTCTGCTGGGATGCGTCTTTGATCACGGCACTCATGTCGTACTCCTGGCGCTCAGGCGCTGATTTCGTTGCGCCGGCGCAGCGCGGCGGCGATCACCATGACCAATACCGACAGGCCGATCAGCAGCGTCGAGGCGACGGCGATCACGGGCGTCAGGTCCTGGCGCAGGGTGGTCCACATTTTCACGGGAAGGGTTTGCAGGGTCGGGCTGGCCATCATCACGCTCAGCACTACTTCGTCCCACGAAACCAGGAAAGCGAAGAGGGCGCCGGCCACCATCCCCGGACGAATCGCCGGAAAGGTCACCTTGAACACCGCTTGCAGGCGTGACGCCCCGCAGATCACCGCCGCATCTTCAATCGACTGATCGAACAGCTTCAGCGAGTTGATGATCGAGATGATGGTGAACGGCAGCGCAACGATCACATGGCTGACGACGAAGGCGAACATCGTCCCGGTGTAGCCGAGCTTGAGGAACAGCGCGTACACCGCCACGGCGATGATCACCAGCGGCACGATCATCGGCAGGGTGAACAGGCCGTAGAGCATTTCCCGGCCGGGGAAGCGTCCGCGCACCAGGGCAAAAGCAGTCGGCAAACCTAGGGCCACGGCGCAGATCGTGGTCAGTACCGCAACCTTGAGGCTGGCTGCCGCTGCGTTCATCCAGTCGGCGTTGGAGAAGAACTGGCCGTACCATTTCAGCGTCCAGCCCGGCGGCGGGAATACCAGCCACTGGGACGAGCCGAACGACAGCAGGACAATAAAAACGATCGGCAGCAGCAGAAACAGCGCGATCAGCCCGGTGGTGGCGTACAGGCCGAAGCGCATCCGGCGGCTCATGGCATTGGGGGTCAGGAGCATCTCGGCTTACCTCGCGTTACTGGCGCCAACCGGGGATTCCGGCTGCAGCTTCAGGTAGACGTAGAACAGCACCAGCGTGATGACGATCAGCAACGCGGCGCCGGCGCTGGCCAGGCCCCAGTTGAGGAACGACTGCACCTGCTGAATGATGAACTCCGGCAGCATCATGTTCTGCGCCCCGCCCAGCAGCGCCGGGGTGACGTAGTAACCGAGCGACATCACGAACACCATCAACCCGCCGGACGCCAGACCCGGCCGGCACAGCGGCAGGAACACCCGGAAGAAGTTGGTCCACGGGCTCGCGCCACAGATCGAGCCGGCCTGCAGGATCATCGGGTCGATGGCCTGCATGGTCGCCTGCAACGGCAGCACGATGAACGGGATCATGATGTAGCTCATGCCGATCACCACGCCGGTCAGGTTGTGCACCATTTCCAGCGGCTGATCGATGATGCCCATGGCCATCAAGGCTTTATTGATGACGCCCGAAGCCTGTAACAGCACCAGCCACGAATAGGTGCGGGCGAGGAGACTGGTCCACATCGACAGCAGCACGATGTTGAGGATCCAGCGGCCCCAGCCGCGCGGCACCAGAGTGATCGCCCATGCCAGCGGAAAGCCCAGCAACAGGCTGAACACCGTCACCAGTCCTGCCACCGAGAAGGTGTTGAACAGCACCCGTGCGTAAGCCGAGTTGGCGAACAGTTGTTCGTAGTTACCAAGGCCCGGCACCGGTTCCAGCACGCCGCGCAACAGCAGGCCAATCAACGGCGCGAGAAAGAACAGGCCGAGGAACAGCAGCGCCGGCGCGAGGTTGCCGGCGCCGCGCCAGCGTTGCTTGAGGGACGGGGCTGGCGCCATCGTACTGGCCTTTTTTCCGGCGGCCGACCCGGCAGCGCTGGCGGCGCTCCCGGTGGCAGTGGAGGGACGGGACGCGGTGGCCGCCATTTTCATTTGACCAGCCATTCGTTCCACCGTGTCGCGATGGACTGGCCATTCTTGGCCCAGTACGCGAAATCAAGAGTGATCTGATCCTTAGCGTAGGCAGTCGGCAGGTTCGGGGCCAGCGTCGAGTCCAGACGCTGCACACTGTCGACGTTGACCGGGGCATAGGCGGTCAGGTTGGAGAAGTCCGCTTGACCCTTGGCACTGCTGGCGCTGGCCAGGAACTTCATCGCCGCGTCCTTGTTTTTCGAGCCCTTTGGCACGACCAGAATGTCAGCCATTACGAGGTTCTGTTTCCAGCTCACGCCCACCGGTGCGCCGTCTTCTTGCAGGGCGTGAATCCGGCCGTTCCAGAACTGGCCCATGCTCGCTTCACCGGAGGCCAGCAGTTGCTGCGATTGCGCGCCGCCGCCCCACCAGACGATGTCTTTCTTGATGGTGTCGAGTTTCTTGAAGGCGCGATCCAGGTCCAGCGGGTAGAGCTTGTCGGCCGGTACGCCGTCGGCGAGCAGGGCCAGTTCAAGCACGCCGGGGCTCGGCCATTTGTACAGGGCGCGTTTGCCGGGGTAGGTCTTGGTGTCGAACAGTGCGCTCCAGTCCTGCGGCTTGTTGGCGCCGAGTTTGCCCTCGTTATAGCCGAGGACGAAGGAGAAGAAGAACGAGCCGACGCCATAGTCGCTGACGAAGCGTGGGTCGATCTTGTCGCGCTGGATCTGTTTGAAATCGAGGGGTTCGAGCAGGCCCTCGGACGCGGCGCGCAGGGCGAAATCGGCTTCGACGTCGACCACGTCCCATTGAACGTTGCCGCTTTCGACCATGGCCTTGAGTTTGCCGTAGTCGGTCGGGCCGTCCTGCACGACGGTGATGCCGCTGGCCTTGCTGAACGGATCAGCCCAAGCCTGTTTCTGCGCATCCTGGGTGCTACCGCCCCAGCTGACAAAGTTCACACTCTCGGCGGCCATCGCGGCCTGACCGGTCACGCTCAGCAGTCCCGCAAGAAAGATCGCGGTTGCAGCTTTGTTCAACACCATTTTTACGCCCTCATTGTTGTGTTTTTGAGCGGGCTTGCGTTGTTGCCCGCCTGTCGGGAGCAGTAGCTGGACGGTTTTTCAGGTCGTCCGGTCTATGGAATATCATATTATGGTATTCCAAACTTTGTGCAAGCACTTTGCCTTACCGGCTATCTGGCAAACAGGGTTATTCGGTGAACGGAATGCTCTCGACCACTTCCAGATCGTAGCCAGTCAAACCGGCGTATTTCAGCGGCGGGCCCAGGTGGCGCAGCTTGCCGACGCCCAGGTTCTGCAGAATCTGCGCCCCGGTGCCAACCTCCGAATAGATCCGCGATTGCGAACGACTGAACTGCCGTGGCGGCTGTGTCAGTTGCGGCACCCGCTCCAGCAACGCCTGCGACGACTCATGATTGGCCAGCACCACGACCACGCCATGGCCTTCGGCGGCGACCCGTTGCAGCGCTGCCCACAGCGTCCAGTTCGTCGGCCCGCTGTACTCGGCGCCGACCAGATCCCGCAGCGGGTCGATCACATGCACACGCACCAGCGTCGGTTCCTCACGGCGCAATTCACCCATGACCATCGCCATGTGTACGCCGCCCTCGATGCGGTCTTCGAAGGTGATCAAACGGAAGGTGCCATGCACCGTCGGCAATTCCCGTTCGCCGATGCGTTCGATGGTGTGTTCGGTGCTCAGGCGATAGTGGATCAGGTCGGCGATGGTGCCGATCTTGATCCCGTGCTTGCGCGCAAAGACTTCCAGATCCGGACGACGGGCCATGGTGCCGTCGTCGTTCATCACCTCGACGATCACCGAGGCCGGGGTGAAACCCGCCAGACGCGCCAGATCGCAACCGGCCTCGGTGTGGCCGGCACGGGTCAGCACGCCACCTTCCTTGGCGCGCAGCGGGAAGATATGGCCGGGTTGCACCAAGTCTTCTGCGCGAGCATTTGGCGCCACCGCAGCGGCCACCGTACAAGCGCGGTCAGCGGCGGAAATCCCGGTAGTCACGCCGACCGCCGCTTCAATGGAAACTGTGAACGCGGTGCTGAACACGCTGCCATTGCTCGGTACCATCTGCTCCAGCCCCAGGCGCTGGCAGTGATCGTCGGTCAACGTCAGGCAGATCAGCCCCCGAGCCTCACGAGCCATGAAACTGATCGCTTCGGGCGTGCAACGGTCGGCGGCCAGTAGCAGGTCGCCTTCGTTTTCCCGGTCTTCGTCATCGACCAGCAACACCATTTTGCCGAGGCGATAATCTTCGATGATTTCTTCGATGCTGTTGAAGGCCATGCTGGACTCTCGATGTGGATGAAATTCGTGGTATACCATAATACAAATTCAACCAAGAGGTCACTATGAAGGCGTACTGGATTGCTCACGTGGACATCACCGATCCCGATCACTACAGCCAATACACCCAGCGCGCGCCGAAAGCGTTCGCCGAGTTTGGTGCGAAGTTTCTGGCGAGAGGCGGGCGCAGCGAAGCGATGGAAGGCCGGACGACGCCGCAGCGCAGTGTGGTGATCGAGTTCGACAGTTACGAGCAGGCGGTGGCGTGCTATCGCTCGGCGGCGTATCAGGAAGCGAAGTGCTACCGGGAGGAGTGGGCGAGGGCGGAGATCGTTATTGTCGAAGGGATGGCGCCGTAACGTCTTGCCTGTAAACCCGCAGGAACCACAGAATCGAACATGGCCGCGATCTTTTGTTTTTTTCTGGATCAGGAGATCGCCTGCCGGATGGGATTTAATGCCTGCGGTTTTGCACGGGTTGCTCTAAGGGAATATTGATGCGCATGACAAAAGGAATGTTTACAGGTACGCGAGTGGGTCTCTGGCTAGTGGCTGCTCTATTGGTAAATGCGGTCTTTCTGGCTTTTCTGATTTTGGGGAACAGTGCGAAGGGACGCGATCTGGAGATGGTTAAAACCCAAGAACCACTGCTGATCGAAGGGCAAGGTGGCGATGACAATTACTATGTCCTGCCGATGGGAACAACGCTTTATCACGATAAAAGCTTTCCTGAAGGGCACGATCGTTATGTGGTGTATCTGAATCACAAAGGTGCCATTGCCCACGAAGAAACCCCAATGAAGCCTGAATATGGCGGTTCTTTTATCGATCCTCTTTGGCTGGCCAATATTGATGCCGATACCTTGAAAGACATTTTCAAGCGTTTCCCGCTCTCCAGGAAAGACATCTTCGCTGCTCTCAAAGCCAATGAAATCACCAAAGATGATCTGGCTGACATCATTCGTTCGATGCCGGACTGAATAGACATCGACCGAAGAGTCGGGCGGGCTCTGTATCTCTTGCAAGTGACGGCTGATCAACGCATGAAATGAATCTTGCCACTGTCGTCATTACCCATATACATGCCATACACCCCGGCCTGGCGTTCCTCGATGTAGCGTTCGAGGATCTGCCGGATCGCCGGGTAGTAGATCTGGTCCCACGGGATGTCTTCGGGGGCGAAGAATTTGCAGTCCTGGGTTTCCGGGCCGTATTGGCCGGTGATTTCCAGTGCGAGGGCGCGGAAGATGATGTAGACCTCGCTGATCTTCGGCACGCTGAAGATCGAGTACGGCGAGACGATTTCCGCGCGCACGCCGCTTTCTTCCCAGACTTCGCGCAGGGCGGCCTGTTCGGTGGTTTCGCCGCTTTCCATGAAACCGGCGGGCAGGGTCCAGGTGCCCGGGCGCGGAGGAATCGCCCGTTGGCACAAGAGGTATTTGCCGTCCTGCTCAATGATGCAGCCGGCGATGATTTTCGGGTTCACATAGTGGATGTAGCCGCAGCCGCGGCACATCAGGCGCTCGTGCGTATCGCCCGGCGGCACCTGCTGACCAAGGTCAGCGCCACCGCATTTCGGGCAAAAGCTCGGGCTGAACATGTCAGTGACCTATGCGCGGTTCTTTCAGCGCGATGGGCAGGGTGATCGCCGGTGTGGCGCCGGTTTCTTCCTGTTTGCGCTTCAGGTAATCGAGGGCCACTGCCGCCGCCGCACGAACGTGATCGACGCACGCCTGATGCGCCGCCAGCGGATCGCCGCTCTTGATCGCCTCGACCATTTTTTCCATCTCGTGATTACTGGCGCCGCGACGGTTTTCCTGGGATACCGACGTTGCTCGCAGGTAGCTGATGCGCGCCTGCAACTGACGCAACTGGGTGGCCGCCACATGGTTGCCCGAGCCTTCCAGCAGCACGTCGTAGAAACCCTGCACCGAGTCGATCACCTGTTGCAACTCGCCGTCCTTGAGCGCCTTGCGGTTCTCGTCGAGGGCTTTTTCCAGGGCCTTGATGTCCTTGGCCTTGGCGCGCAGGGTGAACAACTGGACGATCAGGCCTTCGAGTACGCAGCGCAGTTCATAGATGTCGACGGCATCGGCGAGGGTGATGATCGCCACGCGCGGACCCTTGGCGTCGGCGAACTCCACCAGGCCTTCGGATTCCAGGTGACGCAAGGCTTCCCGGACCGACGTACGGCTCACGCCCAGGCGATCGCACAGATCGCGCTCCACCAGGCGATCGCCCGGTAGCAGCTGGAAGTTCATGATGGCGCTTCGCAGTTTATCCAGCACGATTTCGCGCAGGGTGACGGGGTTGCGATTGACCTTGAAGCTGTCGTCGAGTGGCAGGCGTTTCATGGGGTCCGCTCTTTAAGGTGGCTGTCCATGCCAGACGGGCATCAAAACAGCCGAGGGGTTAACTGGAGGCCTCGGCGTCGGCTTCGGCGAAGGCTTCACGGGCGAGCCGGAAACTGTCCACGGCTGCCGGGACGCCGCAATAAATACCGACCTGAAGCAGAATTTCGCGTATTTGCTCACGACTCAGGCCGTTACGCAAGGCGCCACGCACATGCAGTTTCAGTTCGTGCGGGCGGTTCAGCGCGGAGATCATCGCCAGGTTGATCATGCTGCGCTCCTTGAGCGACAGGCCCTCGCGCCCCCAGACATGGCCCCAGCAGTATTCGGTGACCATTTCCTGCAGCGGGCGGTTGAAGTCGTCGGCGTTCTTGATCGAGCGCTGCACATAGTCTTTGCCGAGCACCTGGGTGCGGATCTTCAGGCCTTGCTCATATTTCTCGTTGCTCATGTGTCCTCCGCTCAACCCAGTGTCGGCAACGCGCCGAGCTTGCCCTTGTGATAAATCATCGGCGTCACCGGTTGCTCCGGCAGGATCAGGTTCTTCACCGCGCCAACGATGATCGCGTGGTCGCCGCCGTCGTATTCGCGCCACAGCTCGCACTCGATGATCGCCGTGGCCTTGGCGAGGATCGGGTTACCGAGCTCGCTCAAATGCCAGTCGATGCCGTTGGCCTTGTCCTTGCCTTTGCCAGCGAAAGCGTAGGCCTCGGCGGTCTGGTCGGCGGACAGCAAATGGATCGCGAAACGCTTGCTGTCGCGCAGCACCGGGTAGGTGTCGGAGGCGTAGTTGGGGCAGAACAGTACCAGCGCCGGATCAATCGACAGCGCACTGAAGGCGCTGGCGGTGATCCCGACGATGCCGCCGTCCGGGTCGAGGGTGGTGACCACCGTGACCCCGGACGGAAACGAGCTCATGACGTCTTTGTAAATGCCGGGTTCGATCATGTCGCTGGACTCCTAGCGCATCACAAACGGATCAGGCATCGGTGCCTGGGAGAGGTTGATCCACACCGTTTTCAGTTCGGTGTAGGCCAGCACCGAGTCGATGCCGCTTTCGCGTCCATAGCCACTGTTCTTGAAGCCTCCGATCGGTGCCATCGCCGACACCGCGCGGTAGGTGTTGACCCAGATGATTCCCGAACGCACGTCCCGGGCCAGGCGATGGGCGCGGCCCAGATCACGGGTCCAGATGCCGGCGGCGAGGCCGAACTGCGAGTCGTTGGCAATCGCCAGTGCTTCGGCTTCATCTTTGAAACGAATCACCGAGGCCACCGGACCAAAGACTTCTTCCTGCATGATCTTCATCGAATTGCGGTCGCACTCGAACAGCGTCGGTTCATAGAACCAGCCGTCACCGACGCCACTCGGGCGCTTGCCACCCAGTCGCAGGCGCGCACCCTCAGCGATGGCATCAGCCACCAGACCTTCAACCACCGCCAGTTGCTGCGCGGTAGCCATCGGGCCCATCTCGCTGCTGTCATCCTGCGGGTTACCGATGCGGATGCGCCGGGCGCGTTCCACCAGTCGGCTGACGAACTCGTCGTAGATTTCGTCCTGCACCAGCAGTCGCGAACCGGATACGCAGCTCTGGCCGGACGCCGCGTAAATCCCGGCAATTGCACCATTGATTGCGCTGTCGAGATCAGCGTCGGCGAAGATGATGTTCGGCGACTTGCCGCCCAGTTCCAGCGACAGCTTGGCGAAATTCTCGGCGCTGCTGCGCACCACATGTCGGGCCGTGGCCGCGCCGCCGGTGAAGGCGATCTTGCGGATCAGTGGATGACGGGTGAGGGCGGCGCCGGTGCTCGGGCCGTAACCGGTGACGACGTTGACCACGCCCGGTGGAATTCCGGCTTCGAGGGCCAGGCGCGCCAATTCCAGAATGGTCGCCGAGGCGTGTTCCGACGGCTTGATCACGATGGTGTTGCCCGCTGCCAGCGCCGGCGCCAGTTTGATCGCGGTCAGATAGAGCGGGCTGTTCCACGGAATGATCGCGGCGACCACACCCATGGCTTCGTGCACGGTGTAGGCAAACAGGTCGGGCTTGTCCAGCGGCAGGGTGCCGCCTTCGAGCTTGTCGGCAAGGCCGGCAGTGTAGTGGAAAAACTCCGGCAGATAACCGACCTGACCCCGAGTTTCGCGGATCAGTTTGCCGTTGTCGCGGCTTTCCAGCTGCGCCAGTTGTTCCTTGTTTTCTGCGATCAGGTCACCGAGACGACGCAGCAGCTTGCCGCGAGCGGTGGCGGTCAGGCCACGCCATGCCGGGCTTTCGAAGGCGGTCTGTGCGGCTTGCACGGCGCGTTCGACATCGGCTTCATCGGCGTCGGGCAGTTCGGCCCAAGGCTCGGCCAGCGCAGGGTTGAGGCTTTCGAAAGTCTTGCCGGAGAGGGCGTCGACCCATTCTCCGCCGATGCACATCTGGAAGCGTGCGAGTGTCATGCAACGATCCCCTTTATATGGTTTTGTCGGGCGTGTGCGGTTTCGAGAAATTCCAGCAGTGTCTGGTTCACCAGCCGAGGCGACTCTACCGGCATCATATGCCGTTGCTCGGGCAGCACGGCAACCTTCGCGCCGGGAATGCGCGCGGCCAGTTGCTCGGCCATTTCCGGCGTCGATCCGGGGTCCAGCTCGCCGGTGGCGATTAGCGTCGGCGCCTGAATGCTGCCCAGATCGTCGGCGCGGTACATGTCCTGGGTGGCGAACAATTCGTAGGTGGTCAGGTAACCCTGCGGGTCATTGCCGGCCAGGGTCTGGCGAATCGCGGCGATCTGCGCCGGGTTGGCCGCCTGATACTCACGGCTGAACCAGCGCGACAGCGCCGCTTCGGCATTCGCGTCCGGCCCATGTTCGGCAGCCTGCGCGGTGCGGGCGATGACCCCGGCGCGCTGCTCTTCGCTGCGGTTGAACACGCTGTTGAGCACCACCAGGCTTTTCAGGCGCTCCGGGTAATGCAGGGCAAAGGCCCGCGCCACCAGACCGCCCATGGAAAAACCGATCACTGATGCCAAGGGCAATTGCAGGTGGTCGAGCAGCTCCAGCAACTGATCGGCATAACCGAGCAGGGCGGTGCCGCTGGCCGGTCGCGGGCTGGCGCCATGGCCGAGCATGTCGTAGGCGATCACCCGGTATTGCGTGGCCAGGCCAACGATCTGGCCGCCCCACATTTCTTTGTTCAGGCCCACACCGTGGATCAACACCACGGGTTGGCCTTGGCCGGTCGCCAGATAACTGGTGCCGGCCGGGGTGAGTTCAGCGGTAGGCCGAATCATGGAGCGCTCCTGCAATGCCTTTTTATTGTGATTACTGGGCTTTTTCGGCAGCCAGTTCTTCAAGATCGATGTAACGGTTACCGATGCGCGGGTGCAGGCGGCCTCCGTCGGCACAACCGAGCACCACGACGATTTCGTCGGCACGCGGGGCGTCTTCGATCTGCATTTCCAGAGTGATGTAGTGCGAGCGCAGGCCTTCGTCGTCCTTGTGCATCATCGGGATCTGAATCGAAGTGCCCGGACCGCCACGCTTGTTGGTGAAACTCAGGTAACTCTTGGCCTTCACCGCTTCGCGGTAGTGGTTGCCGAAACGCAGGGTGTGGATCACCGCCGAGGCGTGTTCGATCTCGCCATCGGCACCGACCACCGCAGCCTTGCCGTAAGCCTCGATCTTCTCGGCGCCGCCGATGATGCCCACCAGACGCTCGACCATCATCGCGCCGAGGTCGGAGCAGTTGGCTCGGATCTGCGGCTTGAGGTCTTCGACAAAGCCATTTCCGACCCACGGGTTTTTCATCACGACGGCCAGGCCGGCCATGGTTACAGGCGTGTCGGCCGCTTTGCCGCCTTCAATGAACGTCTCTTCGACATAGCTGACGATCTTGCGAATTTCGAAACTCATGAGCTGCTCCGTAGGGGATAAAGAGTGTCTGTGCGTCTGATGGTATACCATAATACCGATCGTGCAAGTCCCCCACGCAAGATTCCCTTCCATCAGTCGGACGAATGCCCGCGCATTCAGCCGCCGACGTAATCCCTTTCGGTTAACAAAAGATAACGTTGCGCCGATTGTCAGACGTTTCGAATGCCCGATAGGATGAGCCAGCTTCCGAAGTGGCTCTGGATTGCGGGTTTCAGGACTATGCTTCTGACCAACCGCCGCCGGAGCACGCTTGCGGCGCCCTTGAAGGCCGAATGGCCTAACAATAATAAATAGGGGAAGGTCTATGAGTCGTTGCCGCCCGCCGGCGTTTCGCAACACCGCGTTGCTGGCCACAGCACTCTCTCTGCTGGGCTTTGCCACCTTGTCGGCGCCTGTCCTGGCTGCCGAAGCGCCCGCCGACGTGGTCTACGCCATCGAATCGGCCAAGGCCCCGAAAAGCCTGATGCTCGATGTCGTTCACGCCGGATCCCGGCTGGTGGCGGTCGGGGATCGCGGGCACATTCTCTATTCCGACGACCAGGGCAAGTCCTGGACCCAGGCCAAGGTGCCGAGCCGCCAGTTGCTGACGGCCGTGTATTTCGTCGATGACAAGCACGGCTGGGCTGTCGGCCATGACGCGCAGATCCTCGCCAGTGAAGACGGTGGTCAGACCTGGACCAAACAGTTCGAAGACCTCAAGCGCGAATCGCCGCTGCTCGACCTCTGGTTCAAGGACCTCAACAACGGCCTGGCCGTGGGTGCCTACGGCGCATTGTTCGAGACCACCGATGGCGGCAAGCACTGGCAAGACGTCAGCGACCGCCTCGACAACCAGGACCAGTTCCACCTCAACGCCATCGCCGCCGTCAAGGACGCCGGGCTGTTCATTGTGGGCGAGCAGGGCGCGATGTTTCGTTCCGCCGACTGGGGCCAGACCTGGGAAAAAATCGACGGCCCGTATCAAGGCTCGCTGTTTGGTGTGATCGGCACCGCCCAGCCTTCCACGCTGCTGGCCTACGGACTGCGCGGCAACCTCTACCGCTCCACCGATTTCGGCAGCACCTGGCAGCAGGTTGAACTGAAGGCTGCGCGCGGTGCGCTGGAGTTCGGCCTGTCCGGTGCCACGCGGCTCGACGACGGCTCCATCATCATCGTCGGCAACGGCGGCACGGTGATCAGCAGCAGCGACAACGGTGAAACCTTCAGCGTGTTCAACCGCCCGGATCGCATCTCGCTGTCGTCGGTCACCGCCGCCGGCAACGGCAACCTGATCCTGAGCGGGCAGGGTGGCGTCCACACCACCACGCCAAACGGCACCGAGCTGGGCAAATGAGCCGAATCAATAATAAGAAGGCGGGGCTATGACTTCCTTGAGCACTCATCATCAGGACAAGGCGACGTTCCTCGAACGCCTGATCTTCAACAACCGCCCGGCAGTGATCGTGATCTGCCTGCTGGTCAGCATTTTCCTGTTCTGGCAGGCCACGCTGATCCGGCCGTCCACCAGTTTCGAAAAAATGATCCCGCTCAAGCATCCGTTCATCGAGAAGATGATGGAGCACCGCAACGATCTGACGAACCTGGGCAACACCGTGCGCATTTCGGTGGAGGCCAAGGACGGTGACATCTTCTCCAAGGAGTACATGGAGACCCTGCGCCAGATCAACGACGAGGTGTTCTACATCTCCGGCGTCGACCGCTCCGGCCTGAAATCGCTGTGGAGCCCGAGCGTGCGCTGGACCGAAGTGACCGAGGAAGGTTTCGCCGGCGGTGAAGTGATCCCGCAGAGCTACGACGGCTCCCAGGACAGCCTCGACATGCTGCGCAACAACGTGCTCAAGTCTGGTCAGGTCGGGCGTCTGGTGGCCAACGACTTCAAGTCGAGCATCGTCGACATCCCGCTGTTGGAGTCCTACCCCGACCCGCAGGACCAGGGCAAGTTGCTGGCGCTGGACTACCGCCAGTTCTCCCATGAACTGGAGGACAAGATCCGCAACAAGTTCGAGGCGCAGAACCCCAACGTCAAGATCCACATCGTCGGTTTCGCCAAGAAGGTCGGGGACCTGATCGATGGCCTGGTGATGGTGGTGATGTTCTTCGGCATCGCTTTCGTCATCACCCTGATCCTGCTGCTGTGGTTCACCAACTGCCTGCGCAGTACCGTGGCGGTGTTGAGCACCACGCTGGTGGCGGTGGTCTGGCAACTGGGGTTGATGCACTTCTTCGGATTCGGCCTCGATCCGTATTCGATGCTGGTGCCGTTCCTGATCTTTGCCATCGGGATTTCCCACGGCGTGCAGAAGATCAACGGTATTGCCCTGCAATCGAGCGAGGCGGACAACGCCCTGACCGCCGCGCGGCGCACCTTCCGGCAGTTGTTCCTGCCGGGGATGATCGCGATTCTCGCGGATGCGGTGGGCTTCATCACGTTGCTGATCATCGACATCGGCGTGATCCGCGAACTGGCTATCGGCGCGTCCATCGGCGTTGCGGTGATCGTGTTCACCAACCTGATCCTGCTACCGGTGGCGATTTCCTACGTTGGCATCAGCAAGCGCGCCATCGCCAAGAGCAAGAAGGATGCGAACCGCGAACATCCGTTTTGGCGCCTGCTGTCGAATTTCGCCAGCCCGAAAGTCGCACCGGTGTCCATCGCGCTGGCGCTGATCGCCTTCGGTGGCGGCCTCTGGTACAGCCAGAACCTGAAGATCGGCGACCTCGACCAGGGTGCGCCGGAACTGCGTCCGGACTCGCGCTACAACAAGGACAACAACTTCATCATCAACAACTACTCCACCAGCTCCGACGTACTGGTGGTGATGGTCAAGACCAAGTCCGAAGGCTGTTCGCGCTACGAAGCCATGGCGCCGATCGATGAGCTGATGTGGAAGATGCAGAACACCGAGGGCGTGCAGTCGGCGATCTCGCTGGTGACCGTGTCCAAGCAGATGATCAAGGGCATGAACGAGGGCAACCTGAAATGGGAAACCCTGTCGCGTAACCCGGACGTGCTGAACAACTCCATCGCCCGTGCCGATGGCCTGTACAACAACAGTTGCTCGCTGGCGCCGGTGCTGGTGTTCCTCAACGACCACAAGGCTGAAACCCTCGACCGTGCGGTGAAAGCCGTGCAGGAATTCGCCAGGGACAACAACAAGGACGGTCTGGAATTCATACTCGCGGCGGGTAACGCCGGGATCGAAGCAGCCACCAACGAAGTCATCAAGCAGG
Source organism: Pseudomonas sp. stari2 (assembly GCF_040760005.1). Taxonomy (NCBI): domain Bacteria; kingdom Pseudomonadati; phylum Pseudomonadota; class Gammaproteobacteria; order Pseudomonadales; family Pseudomonadaceae; genus Pseudomonas; species Pseudomonas sp. Stari2. The sequence goes on along the minus strand of NZ_CP099760.1, from coordinate 3,874,027 downwards.
CTGAACTGACCATCCTGATTCTGGTGTACATCTGCGTGGCGGTGATGTGCATGATCACCTTCCGTTCCTGGGCGGCGACCCTGTGCATCGTGCTGCCGCTGGTGCTGACCTCGGTGCTGGGCAACGCGCTGATGGCGTTCATGGGCATCGGCGTGAAGGTAGCGACGCTGCCGGTGGTGGCGCTGGGTGTGGGGATCGGCGTGGACTACGGCATCTACATCTACAGCCGTCTGGAAAGTTTCCTGCGTGCCGGCCTGCCGTTGCAGGAAGCCTATTACCAGACCCTGAAGTCGACCGGTAAAGCGGTACTGTTCACCGGCCTGTGCCTGGCCATCGGCGTGTGCACCTGGATCTTCTCGGCGATCAAGTTCCAGGCCGACATGGGCCTGATGCTGACCTTCATGCTGCTGTGGAACATGTTCGGTGCGCTGTGGCTGCTGCCGGCACTGGCCAAGTTCCTGATCAAGCCGGAGAAACTGGCGGGGCAGAAGGGCAATTCGTTGTTTGCTCACTGATCGGCGAGCCTGAAACGAAAAAGCCGCAACCCAAGGGTTGCGGCTTTTTTATGTCTTCAGGAAAGTTCGGTGCCGAGCACAACACTCAGCGCACTCCGCGCATCATCCAGCTGCACCAACGTCGCATGCCGAGCCCCCAACGCATCACGGTTCTCGATGGCGGTCAGAATCGCCTTGTGCCGAGGCAACGCCAGTTCATGCAGATTCGGCCGCTGGTTGGAATGCTTCAACGCCTCGGCAATTGCCACCGACAGCATGTTGCACAGGTTCGCCAGCAAGTCGTTGTGGGTTGCGTCGGCGATGCGGCTGTGGAAATCCAGATCCGGTTGCAGCAAGGCTTCCGGGGTCGGTGCAGCTTCCATGCGTTGGTAGGCTTCGCCGATGGCGGCGATGTCGGCATCCGTGGCGTGTTGGGCGGCGAGGGCGGCGGCGGCCGGTTCGATGATGCTGCGCACGCTGGTCAGCACGTTGAAGAACTCATTCTGCGGGCTGCTTTGCATCAGCCAGTGCAGTACGTCCGGGTCGAGCATGTGCCATTCGCGGCGCGGTTTGACCACGGTGCCGACCCGCGGTTTCGAGTACACCAGCCCCTTGGCCACCAACACCCGCGTGGCTTCGCGCAACACCGGCCGACTGACCGCGTATTCCTCGCAGAGCAAGGCTTCGGCGGGCAGTTTGTCGTCGGGCAGAAAACGGCCGGAGACGATCTGCATGCCCAGTTCCTGGACAATGCGCGAGTGCATGCTTTTGCGGTCGGAAGGTTTGCGGTAATCCATGGGGAGCGGCACGATCCTGAGCGATGGAGATGCCGCGCATCATAGCAGGCACCACACAATCTTGAGGCAGATACACAAAGCAAATGTGGGAGCTGGCTTGCCAGCTCCCACAGAGGACAGCGGTGTTAATGGGAGTGGCGGGGGACTTCAGCACCTCGACAGCCGACCAGGAAATCAAAGTCGCAACCCTGATCCGCCTGCAGCACATGGTCGATGTACAACTGACGATAACCACCCACCAACAGCTGCTGCGGTGGTTGCAGATCCGCCATGCGCGCCGCCAGTTCAGCGTCCGGAATATCCAGGTGTAAACGCCCACTGGCGCAGTCCAGCTCGATCCAGTCGCCTTCCTTAACCACCGCCAACGGCCCGCCGGCCGCCGCTTCCGGGGCGACGTGCAACACGACGGTGCCATACGCGGTGCCGCTCATGCGTGCATCAGAAATGCGCACCATATCCGTCACACCCTGGGCCAGCAACTTGGCCGGCAAACCCATGTTGCCGACTTCGGCCATGCCCGGATAACCCTTCGGCCCGCAGTTTTTCATCACCAGAATCGAGTTCGCATCGACATCCAGCTCCGGGTCGTTGATCCGCGCCTTGTACATATCGAAATTCTCGAATACGACCGCGCGGCCACGGTGCTGCATCAGTTCCGGCGTGGCGGCGGACGGCTTGAGCACCGCGCCCAGGGGAGCCAGGTTGCCGCGTAACACGCAGATCCCGCCGTCGGCGCGGATCGGATTGTCGAGGGTGCGGATTACTTCGTCTTCGCCGTAGATCGGTGCGTCCTTGGTGTTCTCGCCGATGGATTTGCCATTGACCGTCAACGCGTCCGGATTCGGAATCAGATTGGCCTCGCCGAGGCGCCGGAGCACGGCCGGCAAGCCGCCCGCGTAGTAGAACTCTTCCATCAGGAAACGTCCGGACGGTTGCAGGTCGACGATGGTTGGCATGCCACGGCCGATGCGGGTCCAGTCGTCCAGATCCAGCTCGACACCAATGCGCCCGGCGATGGCTTTGAGGTGGATCACCGCGTTGGTCGAACCGCCAATCGCTGCGTTGACCCGGATCGCGTTTTCGAAAGCCTCCTTGGTCAGGATTTTCGACAGCTTCAAGTCTTCTCGCACCATCTCGACCGCACGCATGCCGGACATGTGCGCCAGCACATAACGCCGCGCATCCACCGCCGGAATCGCCGCGTTGTGCGGCAGGGACGTGCCCAGTGCTTCGGCCATGCAGGCCATGGTCGACGCGGTGCCCATGGTGTTGCAGGTGCCGGCCGAGCGGGACATGCCGCCCTCGGCCGCAAGGAAATCGTCAATCGTGATGGTGCCGGCCTTGACCTGTTCGCTGAGCTGCCAGACCACCGTGCCGGAGCCAATGTCCTTACCCTTGTGCTTGCCGTTGAGCATCGGCCCGCCAGTGACGACGATCGCCGGCACGTCGCAACTGGCCGCGCCCATCAGCAGCGCCGGGGTGGTCTTGTCGCAACCGGTCAGCAGCACCACGCCGTCAATCGGGTTGCCGCGAATCGCTTCCTCGACGTCCATGCTCGCCAGGTTGCGGGTGAGCATGGCAGTCGGGCGCAGGTTTGATTCGCCGTTGGAGAACACCGGGAATTCCACCGGGAAGCCGCCGGCCTCGATCACACCGCGTTTGACGTGCTCGGCAATCTGGCGGAAGTGCGCGTTGCACGGCGTCAGTTCCGACCAGGTGTTGCAGATGCCGATGATCGGTTTGCCATGGAACTGATGGTCGGCGATGCCCTGATTCTTCATCCAGCTGCGGTACATGAAGCCGTTCTTGTCGGCCGTGCCAAACCATTGGGCGGAGCGCAGGGTGGGGTGCTTATCAGACATGATCGATTCTCTTATTGTAAGACTATTGTTTGCGAGCCTCGGCTAAACATAAGCGCAAAATCGACTGTTTGGAAGTGTTGTTGGGTAATTAGTATTACTATATAGTCGTTTTCGACGGAGGGATGGCCCTGGCGGTTTTCCGCGAGAGGCGTCCCCCGAGGTTCCATAAAAACAACAATCGGAGACCGATCCCATGAGCCAGGAACTGCGGCTTGTCCGGCGCATCACGCTGAAACTGATTCCATTCCTGATCCTGCTGTACCTGATTGCCTATGTGGATCGCTCCGCCGTCGGCTTCGCCAAGCTGCACATGGGCGCTGATATCGGCATCGGCGATGCCGCCTACGGCCTCGGGGCCGGGCTGTTTTTCATTGGCTACTTTCTGCTGGAGATCCCCAGCAACCTGATGCTCGAACGCTTCGGTGCGCGGCGCTGGTTCGCGCGGATCATGATCACCTGGGGCGCGATTACCATCGGCATGGCTTTTGTCCAGGGTCCGCACAGTTTCTACGTCATGCGCTTTCTGCTTGGCGCGGCGGAGGCGGGGTTCTTTCCCGGCGTTCTGTACTACATCACCCAATGGTTCCCGGTGCGCCATCGCGGCAAGATCCTCGGGCTGTTCATCCTTTCCCAACCGATCGCGATGATGATCACCGGCCCCGTGTCCGGCGGCCTGCTGGGCATGGACGGCATCCTCGGTCTGCATGGCTGGCAATGGCTGTTCATCGTCATCGGCACCCCGGCGATCCTGCTGACCTGGCCGGTATTGCGCTGGCTGCCGGATGGCCCGCAGCAAGTGAAATGGATGGATCAGGGGGAGAAGGACTGGCTGACCGGCGAGCTGAAAAAGGATCTGCAGGAGTACGGCCAGACCCGCCACGGCAATCCGCTGCATGCGCTCAAGGACAAACGTGTGTTGCTGCTGGCGCTGTTCTATCTGCCGGTGACACTGAGCATCTATGGACTTGGCCTGTGGCTGCCGACTCTGATCAAACAGTTCGGCGGCAGCGATCTGGTGACCGGTTTCGTCTCGTCGGTGCCGTACATCTTCGGCATCGTCGGCCTGCTGATCGTGCCGCGCAGTTCCGACCGCATGAATGATCGCTACGGGCATCTGGCGGTGCTTTATGTGCTGGGCGCCCTCGGCCTGTTCCTCAGTGCCTGGCTGTCCTTGCCGGTGGCGCAACTGGCCGCGTTGTGTCTGGTGGCGTTCGCGCTGTTTTCCTGCACGGCGGTGTTCTGGACTTTGCCGGGGCGGTTCTTTGCCGGTGCCAGTGCGGCGGCGGGCATTGCCTTGATCAACTCGGTTGGCAACCTCGGCGGCTACATCGGCCCGTTCGTGATCGGCGCGTTGAAGGAATACACCGGCAACCTCGCGTCGGGCCTGTACTTCCTGTCCGGGGTGATGGTGTTCGGGCTGATTTTGACGGGCGTCGTCTATCGCTTGCTGGAGCGTAAACACGTATTGCCAGTCGACCAATTTGCAGCGAGTGCACGCGGCGCAACGCGCACCTGATACCGATTCAGCGTTTGATTCAACAGGAGAACATCATGCATCTGGTTCAATTCGAATTGAGTAACGGCGAGCGCCGCGTCGGGGTGGTCGAGGGCGGTCTGGTTCGCGAAGTGCAGGATGCGCGCACGGTTCGTGATCTCGCCCTGGCCGCGATTGAAGCCGGCAGCACCCTCGCGCAGCAAGTGCAGGCCCTCGGCCTAGGCATCAGCCACGAATACGCGCAGTTGCTCAAAGACCTGCGCATCCTGCCGCCGCTGGATCACCCGGACCCCGCGCACCTGCTGGTCAGCGGCACCGGCCTTACACATCTTGGCAGCGCCTCGGCCCGGGACAAGATGCACCAGCAGGCCGGCGACGAAGCGGCGATGACCGACACCATGCGCATCTTCAAATGGGGCGTGGAGGGCGGCAAACCGGCGGCGGGGCAGGCCGGGGTGCAACCGGAATGGTTCTATAAGGGTGATGGCGGCATCGTCGTGCGCCCGGGGCAGCCGTTCCCGCTGCCGCCGTTTGCCGAAGACGCCGGCGAAGAGCCGGAGATGGCCGGCCTCTATGTTATCGGCCACGACGGCAAGCCGTATCGCCTCGGTTTCGCGGTGGGCAACGAATTCTCCGATCACGTCATGGAGCGCAAGAACTACCTGTACCTGGCTCACTCGAAACTGCGCAGTTGCAGCTACGGCCCGGAACTGCGCGTGGGTGAATTGCCGCAACACCTGGCCGGTACCAGCCGCATCCTGCGCGACGGCGAAGTGCTGTGGCAGAACGAGTTCCTCAGCGGCGAGGCCAACATGTGCCATAGCCTGGCGAACCTCGAATACCACCACTTCAAGTACAGCCAGTTCCTGCGTCCGGGCGACGTGCACATTCACTTTTTCGGCACCGCGACCCTGTCGTTCGCTGACGGCGTTCGCACACAGCCCGGCGACGTGTTCGAGATCAGCCAGGCCGAATTCGGCGCGCCGCTGGTCAACGGCATCGCCCCGGTTGAAGCGGTTTTCCAACCGGACAGCATCGGCACCCTTTAAGGAGATCCCATGACTCAGATTCTCGGTCACAACTACATCGGCGGGCGTCGCAGCGCGGCGGGCAGCGTCAAGTTGCACAGCATCGACGCCACGACGGGTGAACCCTTGCCTCACGATTTCATCCAGGCCACGGAAGAGGAAGTGGACGCTGCCGCCAAAGCGGCCGCTTCTGCCTACCCGGCCTATCGCAGCTTGAGCGCCGAACGACGCGCGCAGTTCCTCGATGCAATCGCCGATGAACTGGACGCGCTGGGCGATGATTTTGTCGCGGTGGTCTGCCGTGAGACCGCGCTGCCTGCCGGGCGGATTCAGGGTGAGCGTGGCCGCACCAGCGGCCAGATGCGGTTGTTCGCCAAAGTCCTGCGGCGTGGTGATTTCTACGGTGCGCGGATTGATCTGCCGCTGCCGGATCGCCAGCCGCTGCCGCGTCCCGATCTGCGCCAATACCGCATCGGCTTGGGCCCGGTGGCGGTGTTCGGCGCGAGCAACTTTCCGCTGGCATTCTCCACCGCTGGCGGCGACACCGCGTCGGCGCTGGCCGCCGGTTGCCCGGTGGTGTTCAAGGCCCACAGCGGTCACATGGCCACGGCCGAACTCGTGGCCGACGCGGTGATTCGGGCGGCAGAAAAAACCGCGATGCCGGCCGGCGTGTTCAACATGATTTATGGCGGCGGCGTGGGTGAATGGCTGGTCAAGCATCCCGCCATTCAAGCCGTCGGCTTCACCGGTTCGCTGAAGGGTGGACGGGCACTGTGCGACATGGCAGCGGCACGGCCCCAACCGATCCCGGTGTTCGCCGAGATGTCGAGCATCAACCCTGTGATCATCCTGCCTCAGGCCTTGGCCGTTCGTTCGGAATCCGTCGCTCGAGATCTCACTGCATCGGTGGTGCAGGGCTGCGGTCAGTTCTGTACCAACCCGGGATTAGTGATCGGCATTCGCTCGCCGCAGTTCACGACGTTCGTCGAGCAACTCGCCGCGCTGATCGCTGATCAACCGGCGCAAACCATGCTCAATGCCGGGACCCTCGGCAGCTACGGCAAGGGTCTGGAAAAACTCTTGGCGCATGCCGGTATCGAGCATCTGGCCGGCAACCCTCAGTTGGGTAATCAAGCACATCCGCAGTTGTTCAAGGCCAATGCCAGCCTGTTGATCGATGTCGATGAAGTACTTCAAGAGGAAGTGTTCGGCCCGACTACGGTGATCGTCGAAGTGGCGGATCAGGTGCAACTGAGTGCGGCGCTGCACGGTCTGCATGGGCAACTGACGGCGACGATCATTGGCGAACCGGCTGACTTTGCGCAATTCCCGGAGCTGACGCCGTTGCTGGAACAGAAGGTCGGCCGAATTCTGCTTAACGGTTACCCGACCGGCGTCGAGGTGTGTGATTCGATGGTCCACGGCGGACCGTATCCGGCGACGTCCGATGCGCGCGGCACCTCGGTCGGCACCCTGGCCATCGATCGTTTCCTGCGCCCGGTGTGCTTTCAGAACTACCCCGACAACCTGCTGCCGGAACCGCTGAAAAACGCCAACCCGCTGCGGATTCAGCGACTGGTCGACGGCAAGCCTTCACGCGAAGCGCTCTAAGTCGAATCGCCGGGCCTTGTGTGGACAAGGTCCCCTGAGGCCCGGCGGCCACATTGAGCTATCATTGCCACTTTCCCCCTGAAAGACATGATCGACATGACTGCCGTACCAGACACCCTTCTCAACGCCCTCGAACACTGCGGTATGGTCGAAATCGACGGCCTGCACGCCTTCGAATTCGCCCTCGATGAAGACGATAACCTGCATATCGAGTGCATCGATGGCCGAACGGCCAAGCATTGGGAGTTCACACCGGCCCAGGTTGAAGCGGCGACGTTTGACCAGGACCTGCAGAGCTGGTTGATCATCGGTTTTGCCAGCGACACCAAAACTGTCGGCGAACACCGTCTGGTCTGCCTCGGCGATGTGCTCAGCAGCGCCGACGACGAGGATGAAACCGAATGAACATGCGTAAATTCTGGCCGTTGCTGATGGCCGGCAGCGTCGGTGCGATGGGCCTGTCCAGTGCCTCGGCCGAAAGCTTCCAGTTGCTGGTCGGCTCCTACACCGCCGGCACCAGCCAGGGCATCTACCGGATGAGCTTCGACAGCGCCACCGGCCAGATCGCCGCCAAGCCGCTGCAAGTGATCAAGAGCGAAAACCCGTCGTGGCTGACCCTGTCCAAGGACCAGCATCGGTTGTTCGTGGTCAACGAAAACGGTCCGGGCCAGAAAGACCCGGTCGGTCGCGTCAGCAGTTATTCGATCGATCCCAAGACTCACGCCCTGACCCTGATCAATCAGGTCCAGAGCCTGGGCAACGAGCCGACCCATTCGAGCCTCAGCGGCGACGCCAGTCATCTGTTCGTCAGCAACTACTCGGTGGTTGAAGATCCGGGCGGCACCCTCGCGGTGTTGCCGGTGGGCAGCGACGGCAAGCTCAAGCCGGTGGTGCAGATGAGCGCGCACCCGGCGAGCCGGGTCAATCCCGAGCGTCAGGCCTCGAACCACGTGCACTCGACGATTTCCTCGCCGGACGGCCGTTATGTGTTCTCCAATGACCTGGGCGCGGACAAGGTCTTCATCTATCAATTTGATCCGAAGGCCAACCCGGACCTGCCGCTGACCCCGGCAAAAACCGCCTCGGTGCAACTGCCACCGGGCAGCGGGCCGCGTCATCTGTTGTTCAGCGCTGACGGCAAGCATGCCTGGCTGACCATGGAAATGAGCGCGCAAGTCGCGGTGTTCGACTACAAGGACGGCGTGCTGACCCAGACGCAAATGGTTGATCTGGCGGGCGGCCAGCCGACGTCGGACAAAGCCGCTGCGGCGCTGCATGCGTCCGCCGATGGGAAATTCCTCTACGTCAGCAACCGTGGCACCGCCAATCAACTGCTGGTATTTGCCATCGACCCGGCCAACGGCCAGCTCAAGGAACTGCAGCGACGTTCGGTGGAAGGCGATCACCCGCGTGAATTCAGCCTCGATCCGAGCGGTAAATTTCTGCTGATCGCCAACCAGAAGAGCAACCAGATTGTCGTGGTCGAGCGCGACGGCAAGACCGGTCTGCTGGGCAAAACCGTGCAGAAACTGCCGATGGATGCCCCGAGCGACCTCAAGTTTATCGTGCGTCAATAAGCCGCAGGCCCCGGTCTACGGGGCCTGACGCTTTGTATTAATCCTGCTGATAACAGGTAATGGTACAAAGCATTTCAAGCGAGCAACCCTCGAGCGTTAAGTTTGCTTCACGGCCCAACCGGGCAAGCAAGCCAACCGAACACGAGGGTTACCGCCATGAACTTCAATCTCTTCTCGATCATCGCCGCTTCCGCCATCTCCGCCACCGTGGCTCTGCCAGCCAGCGCCAACGTTGAAATCAGCGACAAAAAATCCCACACCCAGAGCTACACCCAGAAATACCTGCAACAGAGCGCCAACTTCTACGCCGCGCTGGATCACAAAGCCCAACACTGAAATTTCCGTCACGCCCTGGAACTGCCCAAGGCTGCGATCCTTTGATCTTGTTTATCAAAAGCAAAATCAAAAGATCGCAGCCTTGGGCAGTTTTTTGCGCGTGTATTGTCAGGCGATAGACATTTTCAAACGCCGAGATAGACCGGCTAAATAATCAACGAAGCTGATGGTTACTATGGTAAACGCTGAGTGGTTACCCCGGCTTTTTTGATTGATTCTGTGGGCGTCGAAACATTGTCCACGGAGCACACATCATGGCCAGTTCAATCATCACTTCCGCCAAACGCGGCGCCTACCTGGCCATCGGTCTGTACCTGGTCATGGTGCTGTTCGTCAGCCTCTCGTCGCAGTCGCAACACACATTCGAAGCGCCGATCCAGGTCGCGCATCCCGCCGTCCAGTTCGAACTCCGCTCGCAAAACGCAGCGGTAGATTCAGTTGAACTCGCGGGAGCCGTCGGAGCATGAAAGGCTACAGATTCTGGGTCATCGCCGGTCTGGCGATCATGACCAATGGCGCGTCCCTGTTGGGATTCGGCCAGGGCTCGGTCGGCGGGCTGGCCCGGGCCATAGAGGCCAATCACACCATCGCCCACAACATCGAACGGGCCAATGCGCTAGGGCTGCTGGCCGGCAATCCACCGGTGAAAACCGAAGCGAGTTTTTTCGGACCGTTCCAAGTGGATTGCTCGGCCATCGGCATGTGCCAGGTGCTGGCGTAAGGCGCTTACTTTTTCATGATGGCGGTAAACAGGTCCGACTCAAGAAAGCGCTGTAGCCAAGCCTGCAATCGCTCATAAGGCGTCGTCGCAAACCAGTCGCGATCGACATGGGCAAACTGGCGTACGAAGGGCAGCAGCGCGATATCGGCCAGGCAAGGATGATCGGTCAGCAAGTAGTCGCGGTTCTCGAGTAACTCATTGAGCTTCTGCAGGAACAGCGCACCTTCCGCGCGATAGACCTCCATCGGCTGTTCCGGATAACGTTCGGCGTACTTGTAGCGATTCAGGTGCACCTTGAACACTTGATCGTTGGCTTCGATCAACTCGACAATCCTGGAGTCGCCACCGAGTAGCCAGTCATCCCGATCGTTCTTCGCCAGCGCCCAACGCATGATCTCCAGGCTCTCATCGATCACCTGGCCATCCGCATCCAGCACCGGCACCGTGCCCTTGGGCGAGATCGCCAGCATCTCGGCCGGTTTGGCCTTGAGGCTGACTTCAACGATCTCTACCGGCACGCCCGAATAGCGCAGGGCCATCCGCGCGCGCATCGCGTACGGGCAGCGGCGGAACGAATACAGCGTGTTCATTTCACCTCCAGTGTGCTCAAACCATTGCCCTGGCGCTGTACCTGAATCTGTACCGGAATCCGCTCGTGCATTTCCTGCACGTGGGAAATTACCGCGACTTTGCGACCCTGAGCCTGCAAACCGTCGAGGGCGTCCATGGCCAGTTGCAGGGACTCCGGATCGAGGCTGCCAAAGCCTTCGTCGATGAACAGCGATTCAATCTTCAGCGTGCTCGATGCCATCGATGCCAGACCCAATGCAAGGGCCAGCGACACCAGGAAGGTCTCGCCGCCGGACAGCGAATGCACCGAGCGCAGTTCATCGCCCATCTCGGTGTCCATCACCAGCAGGCCGAGCATGCTGCCGCCCCGCTTGAGGCGATAGCGTTTGACCAGTTGGCGCAGTTGCGCGTTGGCGTGATGCACCAGCAGGTCGAGGTTGTAGGCCTGGGCGATCTTGCGGAAGGTGTCGCCGGTGGCCGAACCGATCAAGGCATTGAGGCGCGCCCAGCGCTGATACTCGGCATAGGCGTCGGCGATCTGCTGCGCCAGTGCGGCGTTGGCGTTCTGCCGTCGCTGATCTTCGACTTGCTCGGCACGCAGTTCGGCACAGAGCTGTTCACTGACGCCGCACTGGTTCTGCAGGTCGGCGAGGGCAGTGACAAGTTGCTCGGCTTCGAGGTCGCCGTTGTGTTGTGCCTGATGTTCAAGCAACTGGCGATCGCGCTCCTGCAACAGCACTTTGGCGTGTTCCAGGGCCTTTTCGTTGCGCTGCAAACGCTCGCGCAGCTCGCCGACCTGCGCGTCGTCGACCCGCAACAGATCTTCGAGACCGCCGTCATCCAGTTCCGGGTGACGAGCGCGCCAGTCGGCAATTTTGCCGGCCAGATCGCGATCTTCGGTTTCCAGCGCCTGCAAACGCTCCTGCTGCGCTTTGAGTTCGGCGGCGATTTGCACAAGCTGCGTGCGTACGGCTTGCAGCGCCTGAGTCTTGGTGGATTCGGCGTTGCGCGCCTGTTCCACAGCCTGCTCCAGCTGCTGCTGCCAGTGTTCGGCGCAGTTGTGAGCGCCCAGCAATTGCGCCAGTTTCTCCTGGCTGGCCTGTTGCTGAGCGGTCAGTGCGTTGAGCTGCTGTTCAGCGTTTTGCAGTTGCTGCACGCGGCTTTGCTGGCGATCCTGTTCCTTCTCAAGCGTCTGCTGGCGTTGTTGCTGTTCGGCCAGTTCGTCTTTTTGCTGATCAACTTGCGCCAGACGCTCGGCGATCTGCCGGTCAAGCTGCATGAAGGTCGCGGCCGGTTCGGCGCGCAGGGCTTCGTGCGTCTCGGAGGGCAGCAGTGTGGCGAAGGCTGCGAGCTCTTCGTCCAGACGTTGACGGTCAGCGCTCAACTCGCGCTGCTGATTGCTCAGGTGCTGCGTTGCTTGCTGGTGTGCGGTTTCAGCGTGACGCAATTGCTGGGTCAGACGCGCCGCGTCCTTTTGCAAGGTAAGCAGGGCGGTCTGGCGCTGTTCGTCCTGGGTGATGCTCTGGTTCAGTTGATCGTTCTGGCGCGTCAGCCAGGCCGCGCGCTTGTCGCTGTCCTGATTCAATAATTGCGCGGCCAGCGGATGAGACTCGATGCTCGGCGTCAGTGCTTGCTGTTGTGCCGCCAGTTGTTCCTGCTGTTGCAGCAACTCTTTCTGTTGGGCAATCACGCCACCGACGCTGGTACGCAGTTCGGTGAGTTTTTCCTTCAGTTGATCGACCGCTTGCTGCGCGCTGGCCTGCTCGCTTTCATCGTGACGGCCGAGGCTTTGCAGAAGAGCTTCCGGCTGGTGATATGGATGTTCGTTGCTGCCGCAGACCGGGCACGGCTGGTCGTCCTGCAACTGCGCACGCAGCTCTTCGACGCTGGCACTGCGGGCCAGACGCTGACGTTCGAGCAGTTCACGGGTGACGTTGAAGGTCTGTTCGGCGACGATCAGTTCAGATTTGGTTTTCACCCCGTCCTGGGTCAGGCGCTCGCGCTCCTGTTGCGCATCGAGCTGACGCTGTTGCAACTCGGCACTGCGCTTGTCCAGGTCCTGCTGACTGGCCCACAGGCGCGCCAGGTCTTCTACCGCGCGCAGTTGTTTGCGGTTGTCCTGTAGCAGGGTGCCGAGGATGCCGATCTGCTCGGCGACGGCGTCCGGCTCCGCGCCAGCCTCCTTGAACAGCACTTCCAGCTGCTGCTTTTGTGTGGCGAGTTCTTCGGTTGCTCGGGCGGCGTTCTGTTGGAGATTCGCCAGTTCGCTCTCGCCCTTGTTCAACCGGTTGCCGATCAGCATCAGTTGCTGCAAGCGGTCGCGGTAGGCATTCCAGGCTTCGCTCAACGGTGCCAATTGAGCGCTCTGCTCAAGATCGGCGGCAATGCGCTGCAAGCGTTCGGCGACCTGTTTCTGCTGATCGAGCAAGGTCTGGATTGTGCTCTGGCCCTGGGTGCAGGCTTGTTCGGCGGATTGCTTCGCTTCGGTGCCGGACGCGACATCCTTGGCGAGGCGGGCGAGGGTGCTTTGCTCTTCGAAGGCCTGACGCAACAGCGGTGCGCTTTCGCTTTGCTGCGCTTGCGCCTGGGTCAGGGCGATCTGCGCTGCGGCGAGATCCTGTTCCAGTCGCGTCTGGCGCTCAGCCAGTTCGCCTTGCTGTTGGGTGTGCGCGTGGATCTGCGCAGCGAGTGGCGTCAGCTGTGCATCCAGTTCGGTTTTACGGGCGAACTGGTGCCGTTGCGGGGCGAGCTGTTCCAGGCGGGTGAGCTTCAGACGCTCACCGGCCAGCGACTCTCGCTCGTGCTCGGCGCTGCGCAGCTGTTCGGCGGCGGCTTGTTGCGAGTCTTGCAGTCGCAGCAGTTCCTTGAGCCAGTCGTGCTGTTGCTCGATCTGTTTGAGCTGCGCCTGCTGCAACTTCAATTGCTGCTGGGCAGCGTTGAAGCGTTCGTCGAGTTCGGCACGGGCCTCGGGCGGCAGCGGGGTCACGCCGGTAGCCTGATCCTGCAGCTGCTTGTGGGCTTCGCGAGCCTCTTTGGTCTTGTCGAACGCGCGGCGGCCGAGGCGGGTGTAGAGCGCCGTGTCGGTGAGTTTTTCCAGCAGTTCGCTGCGGTCGTTGTCATCGGCCTTGAGGAACGCACTGAACTCACTCTGGGCCAGCAGCACGGCGCGGGTGAACTGTTCGAAGTTCAGGCCCAGCGCGGCTTCGAGCTGAACCTTGTACTCGCCTTTCTGGCTGGCGAGCAGTTGATCCTGATCGATGTCGCGCAGGCTCTGGCGGCTGGTCTGCAACTTGCCGCCAGCCTTTTCCCGGGCGCGGTTGGCTTCCCAGCGAGCGCGATAGCGGCGGCCATCGACACCGACAAAATCCACTTCGGCAAACCCTTCGCCTGTACCACGACGCAGCAGGGTACGCGGGTCGCCGGTGGCGATTTCACCGTCGGCGTCCGGGACCTTGGCGTCACGCCCGGTGTTGTTCAGACGCGGCACAGCGCCGAACAGCGCCAGGCACAAGGCATCGAGCAAGGTACTTTTGCCGGCACCGGTGGGGCCGGTGATGGCGAACAGACCGGCACTGGCCAGCGGTTCGGCGGTGAAATCGATCTCGAACGGGCCGGCTAGCGAGGCAAGGTTCTTCAAACGAATGGCGAGAATCTTCATGGCTGCTCGCCCTCCATTTGTACGTCCTGCAGCAGCGTGGCGAAGTCCTTGAGGGTCTGCTCGTCGACCTCGTTGCCATAATTGTCGAGCCAGGCGCGGCGGAACAATTCCTGCGGCGTGAGTTGGTCCAGCTCGATCAGAGGGCCGCCGTCCTCGACGCCGTCAGCGCCACGATTGCCAGCGTATTCGGCGGAGATTCGCACCAGTCGCACGGCCTTGCCTTGCAGGGAGCTTTCGACCTGATGGCGCAGATCCGGTTGCGGCTCGTCGAGGGTCACGCGCACTTCCAGCCACGGCTGGCGCTGGGTTTCGGCCAGCAGGTCGATGTTCGGCAGGTCGGCCAGTTGCAGCAGGATTTCCGCCAGCGGCGCAGGACCGAGGCGTTGCAGATTGACGGAGCGGGGGATCAGCATTGGCTCGACGCTGACCAGGGTTTCGCCGTCCAGAACGACGTCGAGCACCTGATGCTGATAACTGATTTCGGAAAACGACAACGGGATCGGCGAGCCGCTGTAGCGAATCCGTTCTTCGCCATTGACCTTCTGCGGCTTGTGCAAATGGCCGAGGGCGACGTAGCTGATGCTCGGCCCGAACAGACTGGCAGGCAGGGCTTCGGCGTTGCCGATGATCAGGCTGCGTTCGGAGTCTTCCGATACCGACCCACCGGCCATGTGTGCATGGCTGATGGCGACCAGTGCCTGACCCGGCTGGCGCTTGGCGTTGGCCGCTTCGATCAGCCATTCATGCACCTGGCCAATGCCGCGCAGATAGTTGTCACCCAGATGCGCGCCAGTCACCTCGGCAGGCCGCAGAAACGGCAGCGCCAGGCACCACGCGGCGATCTCGCCGGACGCATCCGGCAGCGGCAACAACAGACGTTCCGAATCGAGCTGGCCGTCATCCAGCCACAACACCCGGCCCAACGCATGGGTGCGCAAACGCCGCATCAACGGTGCGGGCAGTTCGATCCGCGAGCCGGAGTCGTGGTTGCCGGCGATCATCACGATGGTCAGCAACGGCTGCTGCTCGTGGGCGCTGACGATGAAGTCGTAGAGGCGTTCCTGAGCTTTGACCGGCGGGTTCACCGTGTCAAAAATGTCGCCAGCGATCAGCAGCACGTCCGGCTGCGCCAGCTTCAATTGGCGCAGCAGCCACTCGAGAAAACAGGCGTGCTCGAAATCGCGCTCCTGGCCGTGCAGGTTCTGCCCAAGGTGCCAGTCGGAGGTGTGAAACAGACGCAAGGCTGACTCCGCAATATAAAGAGGTGATGGCCGCCAGGATGAGAGGGCGGTGAAAGAGGGGAGAGTTTACAGATTATTGCGACGGGCAGGCTTGTCCGGAAGGTGGAGGCCGCGATCTTAAAAGGGGACAAAGGGGACAGATTTATTTGATTTAATAAATCTGTCCCCTTTTGGTTATGTCCCCTTTTGGTTTTTATGCAGTAGCGTCGAAAGCCTCGTGATACTTGACGGTACCCACCGGCAACTCGCCGCCAAACGACAACGCCTGAAAGTACTCCTCCGGAATCCCTGGCAGTTCCAGGCCTGCATGGGCCTTGAAGCCGAAGCGGCCGTAGTAGCCCGGATCGCCAAGCACCACGCAACCAACACCACCGATACGCTGCAACTCCGCCAGCGAGGCTTTCATCAGTGCCGAGCCGATGCCTTGCTGCTGGCGGGTCGGGCACACGGAGATCGGGCCGAGGCCGTACCAGTCCTGTGTTCCGGAGGAAATCGTGACCGGTGAAATGGCGACATGGCCGACCACCGTGTCGTTCTCCACCGCCACCAGTGAAACGCTGAGCTGACCGGCGCGGCGCAACGCGTTGACGATGAATTGTTCGGTGTGGCTGGAGTGTTCTTCGTGCTGGAACGCGGCCTCGGTGATTCGGGCGATGGCACTGATGTCTTCAGGGCGTTCGTTGCGGATCGTAATGTTCATGCTTACTCGTTCTCGGGAGTTCGGGGAAAAGTCTGGCGGATTACGCTCCCGAGTGTGTTGCAAAAGTGTGAGCGCTCCCTGCGCACCGACTTACGCCTCCGGCACTTTGGCAATCACCTTGATCTCGAATTGAAACCCGTAAAGCCACGTCACGCCGACCGCCGTAATGGTCGGATACGGCGCCTCGCCCCAGAACTCGGGCACCACTTCCCAGATGGTTTCGAAGGTCGATTGCGGGTCGACAATGAACACGGTCACGTCCACCACGTCATCGAAGCTGCCACCGGCTGCGCCGAGAATCGAATTCAGGTTGGTGAAAGCCAGTCGCACCTGCTGCTTCAGATCCTGCTCGGGCGAGCCGTCCTCAAGACTGCCGACTTGCCCTGAGACGAACAGAAAACCGTTGGAGCGAACCGCCGGCGAATAGCGATTGCGCTCGTAGAGGGCATGGCGTCCGGGCGGGAAAACCACGTCGCGTTTTGGCTGGGCATGGGGCATGGGGTGTCTCCTTCAATGGTTTGAAACCTGTGATGGAGTAACTCTAGGGACTTGCGTCGACGCGATAAACGCGCAACCTTGGCGATCACTGTTTGCAAATTCCAAACAATCGAGCCGCCATTAGAGGTTGAATATGGACCGCTTTGACGCGATGCAGGCCTTCGCACGGGTGGTGGAGGCGGGCAGTTTCACCAAGGCTGCCGAGACCCTGCACATGAGCAAGACCACCGTGACCCAGCTCATTCAGCAACTGGAGGCACGCCTGCGGGTCAAGTTGCTCAATCGCACCACGCGCAAGGTCAACGCCACGGCGGACGGCGCGGCTTACTACGAGCGGGTGATCAAGCTGCTGGCGGACATGGACGATGCCGAAACCAGTCTTCCTGGCGCGGCGGCGCAGCCCAAGGGTCGCTTGCGGGTCGATGTGCCGAGCCCTCTGGCCAATCTGATTCTGGTGCCGGCGCTGCCCGAGTTTTGTGCGCGTTACCCGGAAATCCAGATCGACATGGGCGTCAGCGACCGGATCGTCGACATCATTGATGAAAACGTTGACTGCGTGTTGCGTGGCGGGGAGCTACGGGATCAGTCGCTGATGGCCCGGAAGGTGGCGGATCTTCAACTTGGCGTGTACGCCGCGCCGAGTTACCTGGCCCGCGCCGGCACCCCGGCGCATCCCCGGGAGCTGGAAGACAGCCATCACCGGGTGGTCGGTTTCCTCTGGGCACGCACCGGCAAACCGGTGCCGTATGCCCTGCACAACGAACACGAAGATCTGCAGATCAAGGGCCGCCACGTGCTGGCCGTCGATGACGGCAATGCCTACCTGTCGGCGGGCCTCGCGGGGCTGGGCGTGTTGTGGTTGCCCAAGTACATGTCCAGGGCCCACGAGGCCAGCGGTGATCTGGTGCCGCTGTTCGAAGACTGGCGCCTCGATCCGATGCCGCTCTACGTTGCCTACCCGCCGAACCGCCACATCAGCCGCAAGCTGCGGGTGTTCATCGACTGGATCGCCGAGGTGATGGCCCGCCACGCTCCGGTTATTGATCGCTCAGGTTCGCCAGCAACCACTCGGTGAAACTGCGGGCCATCGGATCGCCTTCGCTGTCGCGGTGAGTCAGCAGCGCCCAGTTCGGGCCGCGAATAGTGTCGTCCACCAAGGGCTGCAACAGCCCGTCGGCCCGGGCCTTGCGACTGAGCAACTGGCTGACCAGCGCAATGCCGAGCCCACCGCAGGCAGCGTCCAGCAACAGGCCTGGATCGGAGAAGTTCAGGCCCTGATCCTGCTGGCCGACGTCGATCCCGGACTCCACCGCCCAATGGCTCCAGTCCATTTCCCGCTCGCCGTGCAGCGTCGTCCGCTGTGCGTTCGGCATGCTCAGCAGGCTCGGATGGCACGCCGGATAAAGTCGATCAGCGTGCAGCACTTTGAAGCTGCATTCGGCCTGGGAACTGATGTCGTCGCGCACCGCCAGATCGATGGTCTGGGTCGCCATGTCCGGCACTTCATCGGTGCTGAAAATCCACAGATCCACATTCGGATGCTGACGGCGGAAATCCCCCAGCCGTGGCAATAACCAATGCCGGGCAAACGCCGGCGTGGTGTTAAGCACCAGTTGATTGGGTTTCTGGTATTGCCCCAGCCGCCGAATCCCCACCGACAGTTGCTGCAGCATCGCCTGGGTGGTGCTGAGCAGATCGTGACCTGCGTCGGTCAGACTGACGCTGCGCCCGCTGCGGAAAAACAGCGGCTGCTCCAGGTACGCCTCAAGGCTGCGGATCTGCTGGCTGATGGCCGACTGCGTGAGGCTCAGTTCCTCGGCGGCTTTGTGAAAACTGCCCAGCCTTGCGGCGGCTTCGAAGCCGCGCAACGAGCTGAGGGGTGGCCAGTGTTTCAGCATGATCGATAAGTTTCTCTAATCAGTTTTCCGCTAAATCCATCGTTTGTTTGCCCGTCAGGCCGCCATTAGCATGCACGTCAACGCCGCCAAGGCTGTTTTCATTGAACACAATGGCTTAACTCAAAGGGCTTTTTACCATGCAGCAGAACAAAAACAACAACAGCGGTTGGATGATGCCGGCAGAGTGGGTGACGCACGCGGCGACCTGGATGGTCTGGCCTCACAACAAGGCCCTGTGGGAGTCGGGCTGGCGCGCGACCCTGCCGTTGGTGCAAGAAGATTTCGCCCGCGTCGCCAACGCCATCGCCCGGTTCGAGCCGGTGAAAATGGTCGTCGATCCGTCGGCCATCGCCAGCGCCAAAGCCTTTTGCGGGCCGAACATCGAGCTGATTCCGTTGGCAGTCAACGACAGCTGGTGCCGCGACTCCGGTCCAAGCTTCGTGGTTCACCCGGAGCACGGCCTGGCCGGGGTGAGCTGGCGCTTCAACGCGTGGGGTGGCAAGTCTGCCCACGAACTGGACGAGAGTCTGGCCCGTCGCGTACTCAATCATCTGGGGGGCGAGTGCTTCGGCACGGCACTGAGCAACGAGGGCGGCGCGATCCACGTGGACGGCGAGGGCACGTTGATCACCACCGAATCGGTGCTGCTCAACCCCAATCGCAACCCCGGCGTGAGCAAGTCCGAGATGGAGGAGATCTTCAGCCGCCTGCTCGGCGTGAAGAAAACCATCTGGCTGCCGGGTGATCCGGATTACGTTACCGGCGACATGACCGACGGCCACGTCGATGGCGTCTGCGCCTTCGCCCGTCCCGGCGTTTTACTGGTGGATGCCACTCACGATCGCAGCTCGGTGTACGCCGAAGTCGTGCGGGAAAACCGCCGTGCTCTGGAACTGGCCACCGATGCTCAGGGCCGCAAGTTCGAGCTGATCGAGCTGTATGAAGCCACCGATGCGGTGGACACCGAAGCCGAAGTGTTCTGCGCCTCGTACACCAATTTCTACATCGCCAACGGCGCGATCATCATGCCGGCGTACGGCATCGAGGCCGACCATGTCGCGGCAGAAACCCTGGCCAAGGCGTTCCCGGGCCGTGAAGTGGTGCCGGTACGGATCAATCATCTGGCCCATGGCGGCGGCGGTGTGCACTGCATCACCCAACAGCAGCCTGCCTGTCCGGTGGAGGGGTGATCGATGACGATGCTCAAAGTCGCCACCACCCAGATGCCGTGCACCTGGGACCTGAAAAGCAACCTCGACCGCGCCGAGCAATTGGTGCGTGAAGCAGCAGCGCAGGGTGCGCAAGTGATCCTGTTGCAGGAATTGTTCGCCACGCCGTATTTCTGCATCGAGCAGAGTCACCATCACATGGAGTTGGCCGAGGAATACCGTGACAGTCAGGTGTTGTCGCGCTTCGCTGCACTGGCCCGAGAACTGGGCGTGGTGCTGCCGCTGAGCTGGTACGAGAAGGCCGGCAATGCCTACTTCAATTCCCTGAGCGTGGCCGATGCCGACGGGCGGCTGTTGGGCGTGTACCGCAAGACCCACATCCCCAACGCCATCGGCTATCAGGAGAAGGAATATTTCAGTCCCGGCGACACCGGCTTCAAGGTCTGGGACACCGCGTTCGGTCGCCTCGGCGTGGGCATCTGCTGGGATCAGTGGTTCCCGGAAACCGCCCGCTGCCTGGCGTTGAGGGGCGCTGAAATGCTGCTGTTCCCGACCGCCATCGGATCGGAACCGGGCTGCGCGGATCTGGATTCGCGGGATCACTGGCAGATGACCATGCGCGGCCACGCTGCCGCCAACCTGCTGCCGGTGATCGCCTCCAACCGCGTTGGCCGCGAAGTGGCCGGCACCAATGCGACGCTGCAAATGAATTTCTACGGCTCGTCGTTCATCTGCAACCACAAGGGAAAAATGCTCGCCGAAGCGGATCGCGCCAGCACCGGCGTATTGGTGCAAAGCCTGGATCTGGCAGCCATGCGTGAAGAGCGCCTGAGCTGGGGCATCTACCGCGACCGTCGCCCGGAAATGTACGGCGCGTTGTTGAGTCAGGACGGCCGTCACCTTCACGCCCGCTGGAATCATCAAGGAGTCTGATATGCATACCTCACACAAGTGGTTGCTGGGCGCTCTGGGCCTGGCGCTGGCCGGTTTGATGCCCGCCGTACACGCTGAAGACAAGACCTTGCGCCTGTACAACTGGGCGGACTATTTCGCTGAAGACACGCTCACAAAGTTCACCGCCGAAACCGGGATCAAGGTGGTCTACGACGTGATGGACGGCAGCGAAACCCTGGAGGCCAAGATGCTCTCCGGCGGCAGCGGCTACGACCTGATCTTCCCCGGTGACACCGTGGCTGAACGCCTGATGCGCGCCGGCAGCCTGTTGCCACTGGATGCTTCGAAGATCACGGCGATGAACGACATCGAGCCGGGCCTGCAAAAACTGCGCAGCCATTACGAGCATTCGAACAAGGCCACCGTGCCGTATACCTGGGGCACTATCGGCCTGACCTACAACGCCGAGCAGATCAAGCAGCGCATGGCCGATGCGCCGGTCAACAGCCTCGACATGCTGTTCAAGCCGGAGCTGGCGGCGAAGTTCGCCGATTGCGGGATTTCGATGATCGACTCGCCGGACGAAGTGCTGGCCGTGGTGCTCAATTATCTCGGTCGTGATCCGCGCAGCGCCAAGCCTGCGGATCTGGCGGCGGCCAGTGACTTGCTGATGAAGCTGCGGCCGTACGTCCGCAAGTTCCAGTCGCAACCGGTGACCGATCTGGTCAACGGCAACCTGTGCCTGTCCCTCGGCTACAGCGGCGACATGACCCAGGCCCAGCGCACCTCGGACAGCGCCGGCAAGCAGACCCGCTTCCAGTACCGCGTGCCCCGCGAGGGCACCACGGTGTGGATGGACACCATGGCCATTCCGGTGGATGCCAAACACCCGGAATATGCCTACGCGTTCATCAATTTCGTGATGCGCCCGGAGAACATGGCCGCGATCAGCAATTTCACCGGCTACCCGACCTCCAATGCCAAGGCCCGGCCAAGCGTGGATGAGGCGATGCGCAACAACCCGGACATCTACCTCGACGATGCGACCTATGCTCGTCTGATACCGGGCAAGGATATTCCCCAGGCTGACATGCGCGCCCGCATGCGCACCTGGACCAAGTTCAAGACCGCCACTGCAAAGTGATTTTTCCGGGCCGCTTCGGTGGCCCCTTCCACATCAGGAACGTACACATGCCGACTCGTCGCGAGTTCATCAAACAGGTTTCAGTCGCCGCCGGCGTAGGCGCTGCCGTCATGAGCCTCGGCCTGTCCCCGGCGCGCGTGCTGGCGGCCAGCGAAGGTCGCTGGTTCATGCCCGACGAGGGCGACAAGCACGAACGCGCCTACATGGCCTTCGGCGCGCAGGACGCGATCTGGGAAGACTTCACCGAAGATGTCCAGGAAGCGCTGGGCCGGATCGCCCGTGCCATCGCTCGCTACGAACCGCTGACCATCTACTGCCGCAGCAGCGAACGCAGCCTTGCGGAAGAGATTTGCGGCACGTCCAACATCACCTACCAGATCGCCAACCTCGACGACATCTGGATGCGTGACATCAGCGCCAATTTTGTCATCGACGACAAGAACGGCCTGGGCGCGGTGGATTTCAACTTCAGCGGCTGGGGCAACAAGCAGCAGCACTCGAAGGACGCGAAGATCGCCAAACGCGTGGCGCAAGACGCGCAAGCGACCTACGTCCGCAGCGAACTGGTGGGCGAGGGCGGGGGCATTGAAGTCGACGGCCACGGCACCGCGATCATGACCGAAAGCTGCTGGGTCAATGAAAACCGCAACCCCGGCTGGAGCAAGGCTGATGTCGAGGCGGAACTGAAAGCGCGCCTCGGTTTGCGCAAGATCATCTGGCTGCCGGGCATCAAGGGCAAGGACATCACCGATGCCCACGTCGATTTCTACGCGCGCTTCGTCACGCCCGGCGTGGTGATCGCCAACCTCGACACCGACCCGAAATCCTACGACAACAAGGTCACGCTGGCGCATCTGGAAATCCTGAAAAACGCCACCGACGCCGAAGGTCGCCCGTTGCAAATCCACACCGTTTCGCCACCGTTGAAGCCGCGCAATACCAAGTTCAACAAGGACAATGACGATTTTGCGGCCGGCTACATCAACTATTTCGTGATCAACGGCGCGGTGATCGCCCCGGAGTTTGGCGACAAGGACGCCGACAAGAAAGCCTTCGACCTGCTGAAAAAACTCTATCCGAACCGCGACGTGGTGCAGATCAACATCGACGCCATCGCGGCCGGCGGTGGCGGGATTCACTGCGTGACCAGTCACCAGCCGGCGTGAGGTCGTTCCTCAGCGAAACCGTTGGGGCAGGGCCTCGGCAAAGGGATAGAAGTCGAACCACGGTTTGGCTTCTTCGATGACCCGACTGAACGACGGGCGCTGCACCAGCCGTTCGAAATAGGCGCTCAGGCGCGGTTGCTCAGTGGCAAACGGCACCAGCGTGCTGGCGTAGAACAGGGCCGGCGCGGCGGAGCAATCGGCCAGACTGAAATCCGCGCTGGCGATCCATTCGCGGTCCGCCAGTTGCTGTTCAAGCATGCCGTACGCCGTGGCCAGCAGCGCTCGCTGACTGCTCAGGTCGCCATTGGCGGACTGGATGCGGTCGGCGACGATCTGCTGCATCGGCGTCATCACGTAATGGTCGAAGAACCGGTCCCACAGACGCACGTCCAGTGCGGCCTCCCAGTCTTCGGGAATCAGTCGCTTCGACTGGCCCGGTTGATGATCCAGATACTCGATGATCACGCTTGATTCCGGCACCGTGCGCTGGCGGGCGTGATCGCGCAGCACCGGGAATTTGACCAGCGGCCACAACGCCTGAAGCTCGGCCCGTTCGGCTTCGCTGGACAGGTCGATCAAACGTTTCTCGAAGGCGATGCCGTGTTCGTAGAGGGCGATCAACGCCTTGTGGCAGTAGGACGACAACGGGTGGTAGTAGAGGGTCAAGTCCATCGTTCAACACCTCAATGAGGGGGAATGGCGTTACTCAGGTATAGCGCGCCTGCGCACCGCCACACATTTGATTTCCACCAGCAGCCCCGGATGGGCCAGTTCGCTGACGCCGATGCAGGTCCAGGCGCAGAAGCCTTTGGGGAATACGCGGTTTTTCACGTCACGGAACACCGGCATGTGTTGGCTCATGTCGACGTGATAGGTGGTCATCTCCACCACATCGTTGAAGGTGCAATCACCGGCTTTTAGCACTTCGTCGAGGTTTTCCCAGGCACGGATGAATTGCTGCTCGGGGTCTTCGATGACCTTCAAATCAGCCGTCCGGCCCACCTGGCCGGCGCAATAAAGCGTGTCGCCGACCAGAACCGCCGGGGCGTAACCGGCGCGTTCGACGATGGTTTTCATGGATTCGGGGATGATGATTTTGCGATCGGGCATGGCGGAGGCTCCAGGTAAAACGGTGAATCGGGTCACTTCGCGCGAAAGTACCGGATCAGGTTGACTGAATTTGTGAACACCGCATAAACCACTGCTGCGATCATGAGTCCGGCGATGGCCGGGCCGACCGCGTTGATACCGGTGATAAGCAGCATGTAGAGCGACAGCATCAGTAACAGCACGACATAACTGGCGAGTGTTTTTCTAAAGAACGCCAACAGCAGCGGGATGAATGCCACTACCACCGAGTGGATGGCCACCGCCTGCAAAATCTCGATTATCAGATACGAGAACGCATCTTCGCCGCTTGCTTGCGTGGCGATCAGCCAGGATTCGTTCATCAGCCAATTCAGGCCGCCCACCACCATCAGGCTGATGGCGACAATCAGCGCCATGTTTATTGCTTTGGTACTCATTGGTCTTCATTCCGCCCATGAGCAGCCGCTGCCAACTGCCCCGCATCCACCCGCACAAACACCGAATCACCCATCGCCGTCAGCACATCCCCGGCATACACCTCGCAGATCACCCGGCTCTTGCGCCCGACTTCACCTTCGACTTTCGCCTTCAACGTCAGCGGTACTCCCATCGGCGTCGGCTTGATGAACTTGATGCCGAGGTTGCCGGTGACGCAGTTGATGCGTGACAGGCTTTCGGCTTCACGCCCTTCGGCCCGGTAGTGATAAGCCATCGCCGTCCAGTTGGAATGGCAGTCCACCAGCATCGCGATCAAACCGCCGTAAACCAGCTCCGGCCAGCCGCAGTATTTGGCCTCGGGCACGTGCTCGGCCATGACGTGCACGCCGTCTTCATGCCAGAAACTCTTGATGTGCAAGCCGTGCGGGTTGCTGCCGCCGCAGCCGAAGCAGACGCCGTCGGGGGCGGCGGTGTCTTGCAGGGAGGTGTCGAGGGAGGACATGCCGGGATCATCCTTAAGCTGGTTAGCCGAACCCGAGGGATTCTAACCCTCAATCAAGGACAAGGCGTTGCCTCAAGTGACGCCTTCTGCTGTTGGCGTCGATCCTCGCACGATGCTAATTGCGCTGCGCCAGGTTGCGTTGAAACTCTTCGAAGCTGCACGGCAGCGTCGTGGCTTTGCGTTTTTTCGACTTGTCTTGCTCGTCGGGCAATTGATCGCTCAACTCCCAGACCTCAAGCATCTTCGCGTACTCGAAGGCATGGCGCGGACTGCTCTGAATCCATTGCTGGAAGGCCTGGCGTTCGTCAGGTGTGCAGGTTTCGTCTTGCAGGCGCAGGCACCAGTGCGCCGCCTGATTGAGGATTTCATCGTCGGCGTCTTGAGGGCTTTGGAGGTTCATTGACTGCTTCCAGGATGGCCGGAGAGGGCACTTTACCCTGCCTCTTGCAAAAAAAACGTCAAAGTTCGGCAGGGATTTAGCCTGCCTGACGGACAGAACGCGCGCCCACCGGACAGATCGCGCCGCCATTTACGCTTTTCGAGGTTTTGCCATATTCAGTCACATTTCGTTATAGATAGTGGGCAGCCCAACCGGTTTCCAATGAGGCTGCATCGTGTTTCCACGTCTTCTGTGTTCGCTGTCCGTGTTGAGTTTGTCCATTGCCGTCGCCCACGCGGCCACCCTTGATACCCCGCGCCTGCAGGGCATCGACAACTTCCGCGATGTCGCCGGTATCACCACGGCCTACTCGACGACCCATGACGGCACGATGCGCGCCGGTGTGTTTTATCGCTCGAATGCGCTGACGCCGACAGCGTCGGATCTGGCGACCCTCAACGGTCTAGGGATCAAGGCCGTTTATGACCTGCGTACGCCCAGCGAAATCGCCGGTACGCCGGACACGATGATCAGCGGTGCGACCTACCAGAACATCGACATCATCGGCGCCACCACGTCGGGCGCGAACATCACCACGGTCTCGTTCAAGAGCGCGGCCGATGCGATTGCGATGATGCAGGAGACCAACCGCGCCTTTGTCAGCGACGCCGGCATGCGCGGTCAGTTGGGCGTGCTGTTCAATGAACTGGCGGGCGTCGACGGTGCCGCGCTGTTCCATTGCACCGCCGGCAAAGACCGCACCGGCTGGACGGCCGCCGTGCTGCAAAGCATCGCCGGGGTCGACAACGCAACGATCATGAGCAACTACCTGGCGACCAACGACTACACCGCCGCCCGTGTGGCCAAGACGTTGGCGATGATGCCGCCGAGCATGGCCGCGGTTTACGCGCCGCTGCTGGGTGTGGAAGCGAGTTATCTGCAAGCGGGCCTGGACCAGGTGACCGCGCAATACGGCAGCATGGACAACTACCTCAAACAGGGCCTGGGTCTGTCCCAGGAAACCATTTACGTGTTGCGCGGCAAAATGGTCGAGTACAACAGCCTGCCGGGTCAGGCCGGGCTGATCGGCAACGCCGCCGCCGGTGCGCAACTGTTGCAGGAGATGCAGAACAGCAAACTGTCCGGCACCTACAGCGCCTATAACTACTACCTGCAATCGGCTATCGACGCCGGCACCCTCGGTGGCGTCGAGTCCACGGTGGGCGGCCAGGTCCATGCGGACGCCGCCAGTTACTTGCTGCGTCAGAACGCGATGATTGAACAAGCCGCCTCGCCATTCGCCAGTGGCACCGACCTGAAAGTCGGCCAGTACCGGTTGTGGAGCACCGTGCTCGCCGGTTATCTGGGCACCGACGGCTCGGCCCATGCGCAAAGCAGCAACGAACACAGTCAGGGCCTGATGGTTGGCGTCACCCAGCGCTTCTCCGAACAACTCAGCGCGCGCGGCGGTATCGGTTACAGCAAAGGCACTGTCGGCGGGGCGGGTGGCGAGGCTGACACTGATTTCACCTTCCTCAATCTTGGTGCCCGTTATGGCTTCACCAGTCTGGAGCGTGGTTTGTTTGCCGATGCCAACCTCAGCGCCGGTTACGTTGACTACGACAGCAAGCGCGACCTCGGCGGCGGCCTCGGTTCGGCGAAGGGCGACACCCACGGTAATCTCAGCGGCGCGACGCTGGCGCTGGGTTATCGCCTGCCGATGAACGATGTGGTTCTGGAGCCGAGCCTCGGTGTGCGCGTCAGCCGTCTGGACCTGTCGGGCTTCCGGGAGACGGGCAGCGAACTGGCCCTCGACGTTGACAGTCTCCAGCAAACCCGCCGCAGCGCCGTGGCCAATCTCGACGTCTCGTTCGCCCCGATGCCGGTGGGCGCGTGGCAACTGGTGCCGGGTGTGCGGGTCGGCTACGAGCGTGTGCTGGGCGATCATCAGGTCGACAGCGAAGGCCATCTGCTGGGGCTGGATATCGAACAGCGCGCGGCGTTCGACAACCGCGATCAGTTCAGCGGCGGCGTCAACCTGATGGCCAACCTCGGCGCGCTTAGCCTGGGCGCCGAAGTCGGAGCCAGCGGCGGGGGCGACAGCCACGGCTTCAGCGGCGGGCTCAAGGCCAGCTATCAGTTCTGATCAACCAAAGGTGAAGAAAAGGACTGCCTCAGCGCAGTCCTTTTCGCATTTCTGCGGGGCTCACGCCGTAGGCATCCTGAAAATACTGGCAGAACCGGCCGACGTTGCTGAATCCGTATTGCAGGGCCACGTCGGTCACCGAAGACGATGGACCTCGCTTCAGCGCTTCGCAGGCACGCTCCAGCCTGACCTGTCGCTGGTAGGCGACAATCGAGGTGCCGACAAAACGCCGGAAACCTTCCTGCAACGCCCGCAGGCTGACGTTGACCAGCCCCGCCAGATCCGTCCCGCTGACCAATTGTTCGGGATGCGCCTGAATGTACTCGATGGCTTGCTTCACATGCCGTGGCGCAATCGATGCTTCGGGGCGGCGCAAGGCTTCGCTGAAATTGTGCGGCCAGGCTTCCAGCACGGCGTCCACCAGCATCTCCCGCAGGCGCGATGGCATCAGCGAACCGGCGTTCAACAACAGGTCGAATTCGGTGCCGGTGGCCAGGTCGATCAATGCGCGAATGCCCTGAAACGCCGGGCTGTTCAGATCCACCCTCGGCTCGAAATGCAGCTTGTGCACGATCGGCCGTCCTAGCAGCGACGACAGGCGTTCGGTGAGCGCGGCGCGGCTGATCGACATGCCGTGCTGGGCATGATTGTCGACGAAGCGCATCGAGCGCAGATCCGCCTTGTCGATGGCCAGCCCGATGTGCGGCAGGCCCAGGGATTCGGCGGAGTCGTTGAAGATGATCCGGCCGGCGGTGGGAATCACGAAGGTGATTTCGTCGTAGGGCTCGGGGAACGCCACCATGAAATCGCCCCGGTAATGCATGCGCCGGAAACTGACCCCGTCGTGCCGCCCGTAGACGCCGCCGATGATGATGTCCTTGGGCGGTGGCGGTGTGTCGCCGTAACGATTGCCGAACATACGGGAGAACAACGCGCCGAAGTCGTCGCAGGACATATCGGCGGATCTGAGGATGATGGTCTGGCGCGTCGGGCTTGAGTACACCGGGAAGGTCACCTTGGCAGTCGGAGCAAAGAGGCGCAACGACGTTAGCAACCGAGAATGACAGCGACATGACACAAACGGATTACGCCGGTGCCGGGACGTTGGCAAACGCCCTGACACCGGCATTCGGGATCAGGCCGAAAGGTGTTCGTAGAGAATTGTCGCGCCGACGATCATCAACACCACGCCACCGACGATTTCCGCACGCTTGCCGACCACGGTGCCGAGCACCCGACCCAGCATCACGCCAATGGTGACCATGGTCATGGTCGCCAGGCCAATCGCGGCTGCGGCTACCCAGATATTCACATCGACAAACGCCAGGCCGACGCCGACGGCCAGCGCGTCGATGCTGGTGGCGAAGGCCGTGACAGCGAGAATGAAGAACGAGTGCTGCCCCGGTTTTTCTTCTTCGGCTTCCTCATGCTTGAGGCCGTTGTAGATCATGTGCAGGCCCAGCGCGACCAGCAGGGTGAAGGCGATCCAGTGGTCCCAGCTTTCCACCCAGCGAGTGGCGGCCTGGCCGATGAGCCAGCCGATGATCGGGGTGATCGCCTCAATGACGCCGAAGATCAGGCCGGTGCGCAGGGCTTCGGTCAGGCGTGGTTTGTGCAGGCTGGAGCCCTTGCCGATGGCGGCCGCGAAGGCATCCGTGGACATGGCGAGTGCGAGGAAGATCAGGGAAACAGGATTCACGGGCAATACTTCCAGTCGGGCCATGAGTCAACGACACAACCACACGCCCGACTTTCGGCATGGATGTGTCGTCGGTCTCACCAACCCGAAGGTGTTCGCACCACGGCATGTTGCCGAATATGTTGATACGAACGCTTCCGAGGAGCTCGGAAGCAGGTTACTCCCCAACGAAGGCCCGGATCATAGGCAGGCAAACATGAAAATTTCGTTAAATGCCCGGCGCAGGTTCGGTTGATCCCGCAGGGATTCGCAGCTCGGCGCACAGCCCGCCTTCGGGTCGGTTGTACAGCTGCAAGGTGCTGCCGATCTTGCTCACGATCATCTGCACGATGGCCAGCCCGAGACCGGCGCCATTGGCGTGGCCCTCGCTGTAGAAGCGTTCGAACAGCCGCGCATATTGCTGCTCATCGATGCCAGGGCCGGCATCTTCGACGCTGATCGACACCGAACCGCAGGCCTGTGGCTGCACCTGAACCCGCACCTCGCTGCCGGGTGGCGCGAAGTTCAGCGCATTGGTTACCAGATTTTGCAGAGCGATGGCCAACGCTACCGGATCGGTGTCGACCGGGCAGTGATGATCGCTGTCGAGGATCAGCTCGACGTCTTTTTCCAGGGCCAGTGGCGTCAGCTCGGCCAGTTCCTCGCGCACCAGCGCGGTCAATTCGACGTGAGAGTTTTCCGGGGACGCCAGACGCGGTTCGATGCGCGCCATGGTCAGCAACTGGCTGGCGATGCGCGTGGCGCGGTCCACGGCGCTGACCAGAAACTCCAGTGCTTCTTCGCGTTGTTGCGGGGTGTTGGCCAACTGCGCGTTCTGCGCGTGAATCCGCAGGATTGCCAACGGCGTGCGCAGCTCGTGGGCGGCATCGGCGATAAAGCGTCGCTCCCGGGCCAGCAGGTTGTCGATCTGTTGCAGCAAGCGGTTGAGCGCGGTCTGCATCGGCTCCAGATCCTGGGGCAGGGGGCTCAGGTGCAGCGGTTTCAGGGTGTCGGTGTCGCGACCACGGATCGAGCGGGCCATGGCCCGCAGCGGTTGCAAACCCCAGCCGATGGTCAGCCAGATCAAAATGGTCAGCAACGGCACGCCGATCAGGCTCGGCCACAGGGTATGGCCGACGATGCGGGTGATCAGGTCCTGGCGAATATCGTCGCGCTCACCGACCCAGATCAACAGGCCTTGTCGCGGATCCTGGAGCAGGAAGGCGCACCAGTCGCGACCGTTTTCCATCAGGTCATGGGCGCCGAGGGTGGCGGGCGGTGCATCCAGAATCGGCGCTTCGGCCGAACGCATCAGCAACTGACCGTCGTTGCGCCAGACCTGAAAGGTCAACCGTGTCTCATAGGGATGAGCCGCCTCGCCATCACCGACCCGGCTCATCGCTTCGTCGAAGGCCTGATGCAGACGCTCCCAATCGTTGTCGCCGGGCGCACGCTGCGCCAGCACGCCTTGCAGCAGGCGAGCACTTTGCGCCAGTTGGGCGTCGTAGATTTCTTCGATTTCATGGTGGCTGTAACGCAAAACCGCCCAACTGATCAGCACATCGCCGAGCAACACTAGAAACAGCACCGGCAGCAGAATCCGCGCGCGTATCGAGTTCATGGCTTGAGTTCCACGACGTAACCCACACCGCGCACGGTGCGGATCAGTTCGGCGGAAAGCTTCTTGCGCAGGTTGTGAATCAGCACCTCCAGGGTGTTGCTTTCGACCCGTTCCTGCCAGCCGTACAAGGTGCGCGACAGGCGTTCGCGGGTGACGACTTTGCCGGGGCGGGCCATCAGTTGATGCAACAACTGATATTCCATCGGCGTGACCACCACCGTGCTGCCGCGCCAGGTGACTTGCTGGCTGATTGGGTCGAGGCAGACGCCAGCATGTTCCAGCACCGGTTGCGCCCGGCCCTGACTGCGTCGTAGCAGAGCACGGATGCGCGCTTTGAGTTCGTCGACATCGAACGGCTTGACCAGATAATCGTCAGCGCCTGCATCCAGCCCGGCGATGCGTTCGGCGGTGCCGTCTCGGGCGGTGAGGATCAACACCGGCAAATCGTGCTGCGTGGCACGCAATTGTTGCAGCAGCGCCAGCCCGTCGAGCCTTGGCAGGCCGAGGTCGAGCAGCAACAGATCGAAGCTTTCGCTGCGCAATGCATGCAGCGCACTGACGCCGTCCTGCAGCCAGTCGAGGGTGTAGCCCTCGTTGCTCAGGGCGACGCGGATGCCCTGGCCGAGGGCGCGGTCATCTTCGACCAGAAGTAGGCGCATGGCATTTTCTCTGTAGGAAATCGGGCGCGTGTTCGGCGGCATCATGCCGCTCGCTTTGCTGCCGTGGCAGCCCTTGTGGCGGCGAAGATGTTACGACTCGTTGCCAACTAAGCTTTCGTTAAGCTTGGTTTTGCACAGTGAGGCCTTTCCATCCAGCGAGAGTGCTTCCATGCGCAAACTTATGCTGTTGTCCCTGATTGTCGCCAGCCCCCTGGCCGTCGCCGGCCCGCAATGCACCACGGCCGAACGTTCGCAGTGGCAGGACCAGAAAGCCTTTCAGGAACAACTGAAATCCCAGGGCTACGAAATCAGCAAGTTCAAGGTCACCGACGGCAACTGCTACGAGATCTATGGCTTCGACAAGGACAAACGCAAGGTCGAGATCTATCACGATCCGGTCAGCGGCAAAGCGGTGAAAACCGAGATCAAGGGCTGATGCCACGCGAGTCCCTGCGCCTCTGGGACCCGGTGGTACGGATGTTTCACCTGTCCATCGCCGGGGTCTTTGCCGCCAACTACTTCTTCAATGAAGCCGGTGACGACTGGCATGTCTGGCTCGGTTATTACGCCATGGGCTGGCTGCTGGTGCGTCTGGTGTGGGGATTCGTCGGGCCGCGCAGTGCGCGCTGGTCGGACTTCTGGCCGACGCCGTCACGGTTGGCGGCCCATGCCCGGTCGCTGATCGCCGGGCGGCCCGAGCATCGTCTCGGGCATTCGCCGATTGGCGCACTGGTGATGATCGCGATGCTGCTGGCGATGCTGACCGTCGGCCTCAGCGGCTGGGCCATGGAAGAAATCGATGCCCTGTGGGGGGCCGACTGGCCGTTGCAAGTCCACGAAACTGCCGCCGATGCCTTGCTGGCGCTGGTCATCGTGCACATCGCGGCCGCGCTGTTTGAAAGTGTTCAGGTACGCGACAACCTGCCGTTGTCGATGCTTACCGGGCGCCGGCGCCGTTTGCCGGACGATCCGGGCCGATGACAGGGATGTTCTTTCGATGGTCTGCCATCTCGTAACCGCCATGAGCTGCCTATGCGTGCCTTGTCCTTTCGTTTGAAGTTCGTTGTCGCCGCGCTTGCG
Organism: Pseudomonas sp. stari2; assembly: GCF_040760005.1. Lineage (NCBI taxonomy): Bacteria > Pseudomonadati > Pseudomonadota > Gammaproteobacteria > Pseudomonadales > Pseudomonadaceae > Pseudomonas > Pseudomonas sp. Stari2. The sequence continues at coordinate 3,841,576 of NZ_CP099760.1, read as the reverse complement.
GTGAGCCTGATTTTTATCGCGGCGTGGCGCAGTCACCCGGAGCATGTGCTGGCGCCGTTCGCAGTTGAAACGCCTG